>NZ_JBHJYK010000090.1:0-1168 GCF_042269865.1 Streptomyces sp. NPDC055966 | reverse complement strand
TCCATAAAGGCTGTTTTTAGAGGTTTGAACTCCCTATCTTTATTTTCCTATTCGGAAAAAAATCAAACAGCTTAGAAAGGCAAATACAAAGCTTAAACAGCGTATTTTTTAAAAACCTCTTGGTGAATCATACACTTTTATGCCTGTTTTTCATTTTTCCTTTTCGGAACCCTCGAATCCTACATCTGTAGCTTTATCTACTTTCATTTTTCTCTTTTTCTTTTTCTAAAGCATTTATTTTCTCTTAACTCACATCTTGCCTGACTGTTCACATCAAGACAGAAAACTTTCCCTACCGGCCGGCGATATCTTTAGAGTGCCAGAAGACCTCAGCATTCCAAAAGGTACGTTGGCAGGGTGAGGTCTTCTGGCGTTTACGAAAAAGAATGAGCCGGCCGGTATCCTGAATATGTATAAGATCATGCTAGAAATAAGACAGAAATAAAGCCAGACATTGAATTCTTTATAATTTCTCTCTTTTTATCGCTCTATCAGAGGTGTAAAGACAGATCATTAAAACCTTTTAAAAAAATAATAGTCTTTAACCTTTGATACACAAATTAGTGTTTTGAACTTACTCTATCTTAAAGTTTTCAGAATTTTCACAACAAAAAACCCCCTGTTGTGTTTGTTTTACTAATATTGTTTTAATTGTTTTACATTGTTTTAATTGTTTTCGGAGGCCTCAAACCATTGGTATGACTGGCCTCAAGACCTCTAACTATAACATTTTTGGTGCGAACTATAACATTTTTGGTGCGAACTATAACATTTTTGGTGCGAACTATAACATTTTTGGTGCCTGAACTATAACATTTTTGGTGCGAACTATAACATTTTTGGTGCGAACTATAACATTTTTGGTGCGAATTATAACAAAAAAATCCTTTTGTTATCGATGGATTTTTGTCATAATGAAGAAGCTCGAAAGGGAGGAAATTGTGATGAAAATTTTAGAAAAAAACGAAACACAGAACAACCATTTGGTGACTAAGTCGAATATGCTCATTGAAGCAAATTATAAATTAGGCGTGGTAGAACAAAAAATCATCCTTTGTCTGGCGAGCCATATTACACCTGCAGATTCAGATTTCAAAACCTACACCCTGCCTATTCAGGAATTTTCAGATCTCCTAAGCTTAAAAGGAACACCCAAATATACAGAACT
>NZ_JBHJYK010000089.1:0-1417 GCF_042269865.1 Streptomyces sp. NPDC055966 | reverse complement strand
CTAGTAGTGCTTCGTTACGTCGAGTGATCTCGGCTGGTGGTGGGCAGCTTCCCGGTATGAGGTTGGGGGAAGTGGAACGGCTCCGGGGTGAGTTATCGGAGTTCGTTGGCGATGTGTTCGCTTCGGTGCCGCGGCGGGATCAGCGGCGGTGGGGCGAGTGTTACCTGCGGGGTCTGATGCTGGACGGCCGGCGCAAGTCGATCCAGCCGATGGCCGAGCGGCTGCCGGACGGCAACATGCAGGCTCTGCAGCAGTTCGTGAACCAGTCGCCGTGGGATCCGCTGCCGGTGCGACGGCGGATCGCCCAGCGGCTGTGCGAGACGATCACGCCTGAGGTGTGGGTGATCGACGACGTGTCGTTTCCCAAGTGCGGAACCGCCTCGGTCGGGGTGGCCCGCCAGTACTGCGGAGCGTTGGGCAAGCGGGCGAACTGCCAGGTCGCAGTCAGCGTTCATGCCGCCACGGACACGGCATCGTGTCCGCTGGACTGGCAGTTGTATCTGCCCCGGGAGTGGACGGACGAGCCGGACCGCTGCCGCAAAGCAGGAGTCCCGCAGGGCACGGAGCACCGGGAGAAGTGGCGCCTGGCACTTGGCCTGCTCGACGTGCTCGCCGAGTGGGGGCTGAAGGCCCCGGTCGTGGTCGCGGATGCCGGCTACGGCGTCAGTACCCCCTTCCGTCTCGCACTGGACGCACGGGGCCTGGCTTATGTGCTGGCGCTGACCGGGAAGGAAGTCGCTCACCCCGAACACGCCGAGCCGCACCGGCCCGACTACGGCGGTCTGGGACCGCCGACCCTGCCGCGCTATCGGACCCCGCCACGGGCCCTGTCCCAGCACGCAGCCCAGGTCACCGCGGACATGCTCGCCGAGGTGACCTGGCGGCAAGGCAGCAAAGGGCGGATGACCTCACGGTTCGCCGTGCTCACCGTGCGTCCGGCGGGCAAGCAGTCCCTGGCCGCCGCCCAGGAGGCAGGCGGTGGGCATTACCGGTGGGACGGTGTCCTGCCCGCCTACACGATGCTCGTGGAATGGCCTGCCGGGCAGGACGCTCCGACCGGCTACTGGATCTCGAACCTTCCCGCCACCACACCCATCGTGGAACTCGTGCGGTGGGCGAAGATGCGCTGGCGGATCGAACACGACTACCGCGAACTCAAACACGGCCTGGGCCTGGACCACTTCGAAGGCCGCACCTGGCACGGATGGCACCACCACGTCACCCTCGTCACCGCCGCCCAGGCCTTCCTCACCCTGCGGCGGCTCGACCCAAAAGCACACACGCCGGCCTGACCCTCTACCAGGTCCTCGACGCCCTTCAAGACCTGTTGAGGTGCTGGACCGGCACCTGCACCACCTGCGGCCGCCCCCTCACCACAAGCAGAACCACAGCCAGAACCTAACGAAGCACTACTAGG
>NZ_JBHJYK010000088.1:0-1427 GCF_042269865.1 Streptomyces sp. NPDC055966 | reverse complement strand
CTGGTCGAGCCGGACATGCGCGGGGACCCGATGTCGCCGCTGCGCTGGACGACCAAGTCGACCCGGAACCTGGCCGACGAGCTGACGCGCCAGGGACACAAGGTCAGTGCCGACACGGTCGGTGACCTGCTGCGGGAGGCGGGCTTCAGTCTGCAGGCCAACTCCAAGACCGTCGAGGGCAAGCAGCACCCGGACCGGGACGCCCAGTTCCGCTACATCAACGACCGGGCCAAGGACCACATCGGGGCCGGAGATCCGGTGATCAGCGTGGACAGCAAGAAGAAGGAACTGGTCGGCCAGTACAAGAACGCCGGGCGGGAGTGGCAGCCGGCGGGCGACCCGGTCAAGGTCAAGACCCACGACTTCCTTGACCGGCAGGGCCCGGGCAAGGCGATCCCGTACGGGATCTACGACATCGCGACGAACACCGGCTGGGTCAGCGTCGGCACCGACCACGACACCGCCGCGTTCGCGGTGGAATCCATCCGCCGCTGGTGGCAGGCCCGCGGCCGACACGACTACCCGCACGCCACACGGCTGTTGATCACCGCCGACGCGGGCGGTTCCAACGGCTACCGCACCCGCGCCTGGAAGGCCGAACTCGCCGCCCTGGCCACCGAAACCGGCCTGGACATCACAGTGTGTCACCTACCTCCGGGCACATCGAAGTGGAATCGGATCGAGCACCGGCTGTTCTCCCATATCTCCATGAACTGGCGCGGCAGGCCCCTGAGCAGCCATGACGTCATCGTGGAGACGATCGCGGCGACCACCACCCGCACCGGCCTGAGGGTCGAGGCCCGCCTCGACACCGACAGCTACGACACCGGCGTGAAGGTCACCGATGCCCAGATCGACGCGCTGGCGATGAGCCGACACCGCTTCCACGGCGACTGGAACTACACCCTGAACGCCCGCTCGGCCCCCGGCACGGCAGTACCCACCGCCCCCGCGGCCCCTCGTCCACCGCAAGACGACGAGCTGTTCCCCCTCGGCCGACTCCGTGACCCAGAACTCACCGGCATGACGATCCCGCAGCTGAACGCGCTGATCAGCGCGGTGACTCCCGCACTGATGTCACGCCGGGAGCAGGGCCGGCACACACGACGCGGCGGCGAGCGCCGCCGCCTTCCCGGCGCAGGCCCCAAAGACCGACTCCCCACCCAGGACCGAATCCTGGCCACCGTGCTCTACCAGCGAAAACTCGGCACACACCGCCTCATGGCCGAACTCTTCGGCATCGACAGAAGCACCCTCAGCCGAGCGGTCCAAGAAGTACAGCCCCTGCTCACTGAACACGGCTACACCATCCCACCGTCAACCGTCCGGTTCCGCACACCGACGGACGTCGCAGCCCACCTCGACCAATACGGAACCCACCTCCCGACCCGGATCAAACCCGCATGTTGATTCTCTGCGGGCCCTTA
>NZ_JBHJYK010000087.1:0-1453 GCF_042269865.1 Streptomyces sp. NPDC055966 | reverse complement strand
TGCGTTGCTGGGATTTCCGGCGGGGGCTTTTTATTATAAAATCCACCCTTCAGGGGGTGGATTTTTGGTTTGAGGTTTGGTTTTAGGTTTTGGGTTTTAAAAA
Source organism: Streptomyces sp. NPDC055966 (assembly GCF_042269865.1). Classification (NCBI taxonomy): domain Bacteria; kingdom Bacillati; phylum Actinomycetota; class Actinomycetes; order Kitasatosporales; family Streptomycetaceae; genus Streptomyces; species Streptomyces sp. NPDC055966. Next base: position 1,350 of record NZ_JBHJYK010000087.1, on the reverse strand, counting down.
ATCGCCTGGAACAGGCGATTTTATGCGATTTTGGCGGGGCCAAAATCGGGTTTTTTCTTATCTTGATACTATATAGAAACACCAAGATTTTTAAAAATGGCCTTCGTCCCTTGTCTGTCAAGGCTTTAGACCTTTTTTGACAGGTAAAAACTCCTTCTGCTATTATTTAAGTACCACCAAAAATAATAGAACGCTAGAGAACTAGCTCAGAAAGGAGTTTCATTTTGTCTTATTCATCTGAATCAAATTATAGCATCCTTGTGGACGAGACCGCAACAGGAAAAAAAAGAGATTGGAAGGGAAAAAAATCCCGGTCCGATCTCATGGCCAAGCATTACGAGGGATTGAAAGAACGGATTGGCGCGCCTTACTACAGCAAAAAGGCTAAGCGGATGTTTGAATGTGCTGAACAGTTGTGGTTTAAAAGAGATCCGGAAACGGGCAAGTTAAAGCTGTATCAAGCCCATTTTTGTAAGGGGAGGTTGTGCCCGATGTGCGCCTGGCGGCGGTCTTTAAAAATCGCATATCATAATAAACTGATCGTGGAACAAGCGAATCGGCAATATCATTGTGCTTGGTTATTTCTAACTCTGACGGTTCGGAATGTCAACGGCGGGGAGCTTCGTCAGACGATTTCGGACATGATGAAGGGCTTTAATCGTTTGATGAAGTATAAGCGAGTTGATCTGACTGTTCTTGGCTATTTTCGAGCTTTAGAAATTACAAAAAATCATGAAGAACATACATATCACCCACATTTTCATGTTTTGCTGCCTGTGAAAAGGAATTATTTTGGAAAGAGTTATATTAGCCAAAAGGAATGGACAAGTCTTTGGAAAAAGGCAATGAAGCTGGATTACACGCCGATCGTTCATATCCAGAGAGTCAAAGGGAAAGCTAAGATCGACGCGGAGCAGATCGAAAGTGAAGTTCGTGAGGCGATGGAGGAACAAAAGGCTGTTCTGGAAATTTCAAAATACCCGGTAAAGGATGCGGACATTTTGCGCGGGAATAAAGTGACAGAGGCCAATTTGGATACGGTTTATTATCTGGACGACGCGCTTTCTTCTCGGCGGCTCATCGGGTACGGCGGTATCCTGAAGGAAATACATAAGGAATTGAATCTCGGTGATGCAGAGGACGGTGATCTGGTTAAGATTGAGGAAGAAGATGATGAGGTGGCAAACGCTGCATTTGAAGTTATGGCTTATTGGCATCCAGGCATCAAGAATTACATAATCAAGTAGGAAAAATGCTAGGTTAATTAATGAAAAAGACGTATAGTAGTGATATAAAGGAGGGTCTGGAATGTCTGTGGGTTTGAGAGATATTGTTAAGATGGTTCTTCTA
>NZ_JBHJYK010000086.1:0-1482 GCF_042269865.1 Streptomyces sp. NPDC055966 | reverse complement strand
GAGGGCCGGGTCCGCCGGGACGGCGGCGGCCGCAAGAGCGCCGAGGAACTTGACCCGCTACTCGTTCCAGCGTTACTGGCACTGGTCGAGCCGGATGAACGGGGCGATCCGATGTCGCCGCTGCGGTGGACAACCAAGTCGCTGCGGTCTCTGGCCGGGGAACTGACACGTCAGGGCCACGCCGCTTCGGCGCCGACCGTGGGCAGACTGCTGCGGGAGAACGGTTTCAGTCTGCAGGCCAATGCCAAGACCCTTGAGGGCGCTCAACACCCCGAGAGAGACGCGCAGTTCCGGTACATCAACGACCAGGCCAAGGACCATCAGGCGGACGGCGAGCCGGTGGTCAGCGTGGACACGAAAAAGAAGGAGGTCGTCGGGGAGTTCAAGAACGCGGGACGCCAATGGCGGCCGGCCGGTGAACCCGTGCGGGTCGACGTCCATGACTTCCCCGGCGACGCGCTGGGCAAGGCCCTGCCCTACGGCATCTACGACCTGGCGGCGGACACCGGCTGGGTGAGCGTCGGTACCGATCACGACACCGCGGCCTTCGCGGTCGAATCGATCCGCCGCTGGTGGAACGGGCAGGGACATCTCGACTACCCCGGCGCCACCCGTCTGCTGATCACCGCCGACGCGGGTGGCTCCAACGGCTACCGCACCCGGGCCTGGAAGACCGAACTCGCCGGCTTTGCCGCCGAGACGGGCCTGGCCGTCACGGTCTGCCATATGCCTCCGGGCACATCGAAATGGAATCGGATCGAGCACCGGCTGTTCTCCGCGATCACGATGAACTGGCGCGGCCGGCCGCTGACCAACTACGAGGTCATCGTGCAGAGCATCGCCGCGACCACCAACCGCACCGGGCTCACCGTCCACGCCGAACTGGACCCCGGCAGCTACCCCACGGGAGTGAAGGTCAGCGACGCCGAACTGAACGCGGTACCGCTGACCGGCCATGCCTTCCACGGGGAATGGAACTACACCGTGCACCCCCGGCCCACCGAGCCGACGAACCCCGGCAAACCAACCGCCCGCCTAGACCGCGAGGCCCTGGCGCACCCCGCCCTGACCGGTATGACCAGCACCGAACTGACTGAGCTGACCACAGCCCTGGCCTCGCCCTGGCAGGCGCTCCACGCCCCGGACCGCACTACCCGACGCGACGGCGGCACCCGACGCCGAGCCCCGGGCGGCGGCCGCAAAGCCAAACTCGACCTGGCCGACCGCGTCCTGGCCACCGTGCTGCACCAGCGCCTTGGCCTGTCGCCCACCGTGCTCGCCCGCCTGTTCACCGTCAGCAAGGACACCATCCGCGAGGCCACCGGCGAGATCAGACAGCTCATGGACCAGCACGGACACACCCCCGGCCCCGCCGCGGCACACCTGACCACCCTCACCGGCCTCCACGTCTACGCAACCGCACACGGCATCGCCCTCACGACAGAGACAAAACCACCGTGTTGATTCTTTACGAGCCCTAAG
>NZ_JBHJYK010000085.1:0-1618 GCF_042269865.1 Streptomyces sp. NPDC055966 | reverse complement strand
CTCACCGCGTGTCCGCCGGTGACGGCCTCGGCCGCGTCCTCGACCGAGTGCAGGTCGAGGTCGTAGGCGAAGTGGTTCAGCGTCCCGCCGGGCAGGACCGCCAGCGGCAGCCTGTGCCGTACGGCCGCGGTGACGGCCGCGTTCACCGTGCCGTCGCCGCCGATCACCCCCAGTGCGGTGGCGCGTCCGGCGGCCTGGTCGAACAGCTCCTCCAGCGAAGCGTCCGGCCTCGCAGTGACGAACTCCGCCTCCGGCAGTGCGGCGCGTGCCTGCCGCAGCGCCTCGCCCCCGGTGCCTGCCGCGCTGTTGGCCACGACCACCAGTCCGCGCCCGGCGGGCAGAGCCGGTGCCTCGGCGCGCGGTCGGGCCTGCGGGCCCAGCTGCTCCCTGGTCGGGGCAATACCGCGCACGGCGTACGCCGCACCCACCCCGAGGGCCGCCCCCGCCAGTACGTCGCCGGGGTAGTGCACTCCGGTGTAGATGCGAGAGAAGGCCACCGACCAGGCCAGTGGGGCCAGGGCAACGCCCCAGCGGCGGGACTCCAGGCCGGCGCCGACGGCGAAGGCCGCGGCCGAGGCCGCATGACCGGAGGGAAACGAAGTGGTGAAGGGGAGACGGGCGAGGTGCCGCACCGCCGGTACACCGTCCAGCGGCGGACGGGGGCGCCGCGCCGACCGTTTGGCGAGGGTGTTCACGGTGGCCGAGGCCACGGCCAGTGACGCGACGGCGCGGACGGCGGCCCGTCGCCGAGGCCGCCCGCCTAGTGTGGCCATTCCGGCCGCGACACCGAACCACAGCAGCCCGTGGTCGGCGCTGCGGCTCAGCCGGGGCAGCACCTTCTCGGCGAGTGGCCAGTGGCGGGCGGCGACCTCCTCGAAGACGCGGCGGTCGGCACGGGCCAGCAGTGTCCGGAGCGGCCCGTGGAAGGAGTCGGCCCTGCCCCGCGCAGCGGGCGGCCGCGTGAGCAGGGTGAGCAGCGTGCGTGCGGTGTACTGAGGACGGGGCACCATGTGATCAACGTGCCCGCTGGGTGCGGGGTGATGCCTTGGGCCGGCCCGGTCGTTCCGGTCGGTCCTCTCGCCCGGCGGTGCCCGCAGCCGCTGACGTCACCCGATCAGCGCGAGTACGAGGCGCGTTCCGCTGGACGGTCAACACTGTAGAAGTCCGGGAAAGCAAGGTGCGGCGCACGAGCGAGGAGCAGGGACGGTACCGGTGGCGGACGAGGCGACCACGACGACGACCGGCGACGGGGCGACGACTCACGAGCCACTGACCTGTCTGGTGACCGGCGCGAGCGGCTACATCGGCGGTCGGCTCGTGCCCGAGCTGCTTCACGCCGGGTACCGGGTGCGCTGCCTGGCGCGCACACCGCGCAAGCTGCGCGACCATCCGTGGGCCGACCGGGTGGAGGTCGTCCGGGGCGACGTCCTCGACGCCGCGTCGGTGGCACGGGCGATGGACGGCGTGGACGTGGCCTACTACCTGGTGCACGCCCTCGGCACCGGGCGCGACTTCGAACGGACCGACCGTGACGCGGCCCGCGTCTTCGGCGAGCAGGCCCGTCGGGCCCACGTCCGCCGCCTCGTCTACCTCGGCGGACTGACCCCGGAAGGGGTTC
>NZ_JBHJYK010000084.1:0-1687 GCF_042269865.1 Streptomyces sp. NPDC055966 | reverse complement strand
GGTTCAGCCGGGAGGAACTCGGAAGGAGGTTCCTGGGCCCGATGACTTACCTGGATCCGAAAGGCGAAGGGGACAAAAGCATGTCAGAAAACCAGTGACCGGGCTCAGTTGTCGGAGACGGTGTGCTGGGTGGCCCGCGCGATATGGCGAAGACTGGATTGTTTGAAGCCCAATCTCCAGATGATGCAAGTTCCCATCCGCCGGAAGGACAGCTGAAACCGGTGCCGCGCTCTGCTCTGGCTTCGATGCTGTGGCCGGAGCAACTTCCGGAGCGCGGGGCGATGTCCAACGAGGGCATTCAAGGAGATGAGTGGGACGCCTGTGTCGCGCTAGAACGTACAGACAGGGATGAACGTGGGATCGCCTACGGGATGAGAATCCTATGGCGACGGAGGCCCCGTAGTAGTCGCCGGAGTCACGACCGGCCAGGGAGGACGGGAAAGCCGTCTGCATCGGGCGAAGGGGGCCAGGTGATTCGGACACTCGAAGCCGGGAGGTATGCGGAATGCAGAACGCCAAAACGGTGCTGGGTGTCCTGCGTGAACGCGGCAGGCGTGGCTTGCCGTGTGATGAGCTGTATCGGCAGCTGTTCAACCCGCAGTTGTATCTGCTGGCCTACGGTCGCATCTACGCCAATCATGGTGCGATGACGCCCGGGGTCACGTCGGAAACCGCGGACGGCATGTCACAGCGGAAGATCGACCGGATCATTGAAGCGATGCGCCACGAGCGTTACCGCTTCCGCCCGGTCCGGCGCGTCCATATCCCGAAGAAGAATGGGAAGACGCGTCCGCTGGGGCTGCCGACCTGGTCGGACAAGCTCGTTGGTGAGGTGGTCCGCCTGTTACTTGAGGCGTATTACGAGCCGACGTTCTCCGACCGCTCTCATGGGTTCCGTCCCCGTCGTGGCTGCCATACCGCATTGCGGGAGGTGGACCACACCTGGACCGGGACGTCCTGGTTCATCGAAGGGGACATCGCCGACTGCTTCGGCAGCCTGGACCACCAGGTCCTGCTGTCGATCCTCGGCGAGAAGATCCATGACCAGCGGTTTCTGCGGCTGGTGCGCAACATGCTGACAGCCGGATACCTGGAGGACTGGAGGTGGGGCGCCACACTCTCCGGAGCGCCGCAGGGCGGAGTGGCCTCCCCGATTCTGTCCAACATCTACCTGCACAAGCTGGATAAGTTCGTCGAGACAGTTCTGATTCCGGAGTACACCCGGGGAGACCGCCGGGCCAGAAACCCGGCCTACCTGGAGTTACAGAATCTGCTGGCGAAAGCCCGCCGGCGCGGCGACCGGGTGCAGGCCCGTGTGTTGCGTCAGCGGATGGTCAGCCTGCCGAGCGCGGATCCCAACGATCCGGCATACCGCAGGCTGCGCTACATACGCTACGCGGACGATCACCTCCTCGGTTTCACCGGCCCGAAAGCCGAGGCCGAGCAGATCAAACAACGCCTGGCCCAGTTCTTGCGTGATGAACTCAAGCTGGAACTGTCCCAGGAAAAGACGCTGATCACTCACGCCCGCACCCGGGCAGCGAGGTTTCTCGGCTATGAGATCACGACCCAGCACAACGACACGAAGAAAACTGGCCGTTACCGTCGAGTCAACGGCCAGATAGCACTCCGTGTCCCACGGGACGTGATCAAAGCCAAGTGCGTCCCCTATCTCGCCCGCGGAAAA
>NZ_JBHJYK010000083.1:0-1750 GCF_042269865.1 Streptomyces sp. NPDC055966 | reverse complement strand
AGGGCTTGCCGGGAATCAACACGCTGATTTGATCTTGGGGTTGTCCGGGTCGAGGAACCTGGTGATGTCGGCTGGCGTGCGGAACCGGGCTGTCGAGGCGGGGATGTGGACGTCGTGGGCTTCCAGGAGTGGGCGGACGTCTTTGACAGCTCGACTGATGGTCATGGCCGTGGTGTCGAAGAGTTGCCCGAGGAGCTCCTGCAGACTGTGTTTTCGCAGGTAGAGGATGGTGACCAGGATCTGGTCGGCGGGGGTGAGGCTGGGCTTGCGGCCTGTGCCGCGGGCGACGCGGCGTGGTCCGCCGCGGGCTGCGTGGCGGGCTTGTTCGCGGTGCTCCTCCAGTTCAGGGATCAAGGTGTTGACCAGGTCGCTGAAATGCTGGCGTGTCATGCCGGTCAGCTCAGGGTGCTGCAGTTGATCGGGCATGAGCGAGTGAGAGCCGTCGGCTGGGGGCCGGTTGCACTGCAGGCGGTCCGGACGCGGTCGCTGGTCTGCGGGGTGGAGGGTGTAGTTCCAGTCTCCGTGGAAGCGATGCCGGATGATCGGCAAAGCAGCGATGGCCTCGTCGCTGATCAGGATGCCGGTGGGGTACTGACCGCTGTCGAGTTCGGCGTGCACGGTCAGGCCGGTGCGGCTGGTGGTCGCGGCAATGGTCTGGAGCATGACTTCATGGCTGGTCAGGGGCCTGCCGCGCCAGTTCAATGTGATGTGGGAGAACAGCCGGTGCTCGATCTTGTTCCACTTCGATGTGCCGGGCGGCAGGTGACACACGGTGATCTCCAGACCAGTCTCGCCAGCGAGGTCGGCCAGATGGGTCTTCCAGCCGCGGGCGCGGTAGCCGTTGGAGCCGCCAGCGTCGGCAGTGATCAGCAGCCTGCGGGCGTGGGGGTAGTCATGTCGTCCGCGGGCCTGCCACCAGCGGCGGATCGAGGCGACGGCGAACGCCCCAGTGTCGTGATCGGTGCCGATAGAGACCCAGCCGGTGTTCGCTGCCGTGTCGTAGATCCCGTACGGGATCGCCTTCTGTGCCTGGCCGGGAAAGTCGTGTGTCTTGACCTGAACGGGCTGCTGGGCGGGCCGCCACTCGTGTCCGGCGTTCTTGTAGTTGCCGATCAGTTCCTTCTTCTTGGTGTCCACGCTGATCACCGCATCTCCGGCGTCCCGGTGATCTCGTGCCTGCTCGTTGAGGTAGCGGAACTGGGCGTCCCGGTCCGGGTGCTGGGCACCTTCGACGGTCTTGGCGTTGGCCTGCAGGCTGAAGCCTTCCTCCCGCAACAGGCCGGCGACCGTGTCGGCGGAGACGCGATGACCCTGGCGGGTCAGTTCCGCTGCCAGGTTCCGGGTCGACTTCGTCGTCCAGCGCAGCGGCGACATCGGATCGCCCCGCTCGTCGGGCTCGACCAGTGCCAGCAGCGCAGGCCGCAGCCCCGCGTCCAGCTCACTCGCCTTCTTCCGGCCTCCGCCCGTACGGCGGACCCGACCCAACGGGCTCTGACCGGACTCCAGTTCAGCAACCCCGCGGGAGACCGTGCCTTCCCGCACTCCGGCCGCCCGGGCCACGAGCCTGATCCCGCCGTGTCCCAGCGACCGCGCCTCCGCCCCTATGGCCAGCCGGCGCTGACGCTCGTCGAGATGCGGTAACAGCGTCTCGAACTTCGCCGCCAGAACGGCCTCGATCCCCTCCGGTCTCCCCATACCACGACAACGATCCCCGGGACTGAAAGCCACGACTTGTTTCCCGGCAAGCCCT
>NZ_JBHJYK010000082.1:0-1948 GCF_042269865.1 Streptomyces sp. NPDC055966 | reverse complement strand
AAGAAGGAGGTCAGCGAGGCGAACCACATCCCCCACGCACAGCTGATGCCCGCCTGCTCCTGATCGTCACCCACCCCCAAATCAGCGACAGAGCCCTGAAAGTGATCCAGAACCACGGTTCAGCCGCCGCCGGCATCTCCCCTACAGACCGCAGGGACCCGCTACGCCGCGTCGTCCCGTACCGGAGGTCCTTGAGATTGTTTAGCCGTCGAACGAGGGAGGGGCTACCGCACCAGACCGTCCTTCGCGAAGTCAGAGGACTGATGTTTCGACGTTGCCGGTGTCGAGACCGGATCAGACGATGCCCGCACCGCTAGGTCCGCTCGGCTGGTTCGGTGAGGCGTTCAACGCCGAGAGCGATAGGCGGGTGGTTTCCTGGACTCCTTGGGGTTGCTTGCGCAGGACGAAGAGGGAGGCCAGGGCCAAACAGGTCGGCCCGACCAGGACGTAGGAGAGAGCCTCGTGCCCGAGTTGGGCACTGATGATGGCCCCTGCGATCATCCCGCCCGAGATCAGGAAGGCCGCGATGACGCCCGACAGGTGCAGGACATGTGCACGCCGTGCCGCGTCCGTCGACGCCTTCACCCTGGCCATCCGGTGCTCATGCTGGCGGGCCAGTTCTGCGTCAGCGGATTTCAGCGCCGCCTTCAGGTGCTCGGGCGGGAGGGTGGCCCACTGTTCCGCCAGTGCGTACGCCCCGACGCGGGGGTCATCCGTGTTCACTGTTGTCCTCCGCTGGGGACGGGCATTCCGGTGCTGCTGTCTGCCCGAATGGCGTCAGGGGGCGGCCCGACGGTCAGAAAGACTGTCTGCAGCGCGTTGACAATGTCGGCGGTGGCTGCGGGAAGATTAGGGTTCTCCCGCAACTCTTCGAGAGTCGGTTCCGGGTAAGTCGATCGGGCGCGAGTCGGCCGAGCCCCCTGCGCAGGCCCGAGATATTCCTTGATCCGGAGCAACCTCTGTTCCGGTGACGGGAATCGTCTGAAAAGCAGGTGCAGGAGCCGGGAGGGGCGGCCGTAAGACTTCTGGGGTGAGCTCGTCTCGTTGTCTGACCGCAGCAGCTGCGCCAACACCGGGGCGAACCCGAGGCGGGCCGCATAGTCGTCTGCACGGTACTCCTTGCCTCGCGAAGCGATGCGGGCCAGAACCGCGGCCGCGACTAGCACCGGCCCGTACCAGGGCACGACTAGCACAGCGGCCAGCACGAATGTCCCGGAGAAGATGACGAAGAGTCCGCCCAGGGCACAGGACAATCGGGTGAACCCGTACGCGAAGCCTGACCAGAAGGTTCCCAGGACACGGGCTGGGAGGCCCCACCACCACACCACAGAAGAGGCGAAAGTGTGATAGCCGGCTACGTGGCCGATCTCGTGGGAGATCACCGCCGCCAGCTGCGCGCCGGAAAGACGTTCGACGGCAGCAGCGCTGATGACAACGCTGTGTCCCATGAAGGCGCGCGCGAACAGACCATCGTCGGCCGCAACCCACAATTGGTAGCGCGCGGGGTCAACGGCGGCCCGGCTGCACACCTCTGCGAAGACGGGGCCGATCTTGTGGTGCTCGTCCTCTGTTGGCTCGCGGTAGCCCAGGAAGCGTCGTGCGATCGCTCTCTCGGCTTGCCGGAGGGCAACCAGGGGTGCAGCACCGAACCAGACGAGGGGGACGACCCACGAAGCCGCCGTGCCGAAGAGCGCGCCGATCAGTGCCACGAGGAATCCGCTCAGCAACGCCGTGGGCAGCCCCAACAGGACTGTGAGGTACGCGAGGTAGTCAGGCCCTTTACGGTAGCCCGAGTTCCCCACGAAGACGTGGCTTCCTGTCGCGCGATGTGCCAGGTAAGACAAGTCTGGCGGTGGACCCTCTCTGTCAGCCTTGGGTGAGACGTCCCGCTTCGTCGGGTTAGCCTGAGAGGGCACGACAGGAGAACCACCCCCTCATGACCAGAACC
>NZ_JBHJYK010000081.1:0-2019 GCF_042269865.1 Streptomyces sp. NPDC055966 | reverse complement strand
ACCATGTCTGGCAAACATCGAACGCCCCTATTTCAAACACAACTTTGCTTAACATATACGTGGCGGGGACGGCGACAAACGACTCTAAATGTTCAGGGATTTTCAAGGCCTGTTTGAAGCAGTTCGAAGATTCGATGAACATTTTTTGTCGTTCAAAACAGACACCAAGGTTAAAAAGAGCCAAACTTTCGGTGTATCGGAAGCTGTTTGCTTTTGCTGCAGTTTGCGCGTTCTCATAGTGTTCCTGAGCTTGTTCAGGAAGCATCAAGTCAAGCTTATTTGCTCCTAACATCATTTCACAGTTAATCGTTTTTTCTTTATAGGTCTCATGCGCTTTAAATGTGTCGTATGCGATTTTAGCGTGGGTCATCGAGAAAACATTTTGCTTTATTTTGTAGTACGCCTTACACAGATAGTAATGAAATTCAGCTTTTTCAATTTCATCAGGTATCTTTTTCAAGCGTTCTTCAGCGATTTTATAGTACATGATGGCTTTGACATAGCGCTTTTGATGAAATTCATACATGCCGGAGAAAAAATAAAAATAATAGTGAATCATGTCATCGGTGTTATCTTCTAAGGCTTTGGCTTTCAGATTGTCCAGTAATTCGCCGGATTTGTTGTAATCCTCTGTCATGAGCTTATAACGAGAGTCAATCAGGTTGAAGTACAGTAATACGGTTTGATTCTCTTTCATGTTTGGAAACGTGTTTTCGATCTCTTCCCTCATGGCTGCGGCTTTAGAAAAGTCATGTTGTTTGATGATTTTGTACCAATCGTTTATGGCTTGTCCGACTTCTTCGAATGCTATTGTACTCAACTTTCACCAATCCTTTCTTAATTCTTTATAACTGCAAGAAATGTAAACATTTGTATTCCGAATTATCTCAGACTGTTAAATGAATGTGAAGAATTTTCCGAAAAGTTAACCGGAGATAGAAATGTCACTGACTGGATGTGTTGACTGCGTGTTGAAAGAAAAGGTCATGTGTTGACTGTGTGGAGGTTCATGTGTTGGTCAGGTGGAGACGTGCGGCTTGTTAAAGATATTGAATATCTAAAATAATGCGCGGCTGCAGGACCGATTTTTTGAAAAAAAATCTCCCCCTACGGGGGAAGAATGGTTTTGATCTTAGGTTTTGGGTTTTAAAAAAAGACCGGCAATTCTGCCGGCCTTTTTTGCGATTTTGACGGAGTCGAAATCGGGTCTTTTCTTATCTTGATACTATATAGAAACAACAAGATTTTTAAAAAACAGGTTCAGCCCTTGTCTGTCAAGGCTTTAAAGTGTTTTTGACAGATAAAAACTCCTTCTGCTATTATTAGGTTGTCGAAGCCAAATAATAGAACGCTAGATTACTAGCACAGAAAGGAGTTTTTTTCGTTTGAATTCAGTTGAACATAATTATAACATCCTTGAGGATAAGACCGCAACAGGTAAAAAGCGGGATTGGAAAGGGAAAAAAAGACGGACGAATCTTATGGCGGAGCACTATGAAGCTTTACAGAACAAAACAGGTATACCTTACTATGGCAAAAAAGCTGAGAAATTGTGTAGTTGTGCGGAATGTCTTTCGTTTAAAAGAGACCCGGAGACGGGCAAACTAAAGTTGTATCAAGCTCAGTTTTGCAAAGTGAGGTTATGCCCGATGTGTGCCTGGCGCAGGTCGTTAAAAATTGCTTATCACAATAAATTGATCGTAGAAGAAGCTAATCGTCAGTATGGATGCGGATGGATTTTTCTCACGTTGACCGTTCGAAATGTTAAAGGTGACAGTCTGAAACCTTCGATTTCGGACATGATGAAAGGGTTTAATCGACTTATGAAATACAAAAGGGTCGATACAGCGGTACTTGGCTATTTTAGAGCTTTAGAGATTACTAAAAATCATGAAGAAGATACATATCATCCGCATTTTCATGTGTTATTGCCTGTAAAGAAAAGTTATTTCGGCAAAAATTATATCAAGCAGACGGAATGGACAAGCCTTTGGAAAAAGGCGATGAAATTGGATTACA
>NZ_JBHJYK010000080.1:0-2019 GCF_042269865.1 Streptomyces sp. NPDC055966 | reverse complement strand
GATATCCGAATCCTGGTAGAAACTATGAGAAATCAGCTCGTCATATCGTTAACGTCCACGGGTGCCGTACTACTTGTCACTCCACCGCAGCAGTCCCGTGGGGAGCCGAACCGCGGGCGGTCTTCTCCCGTCTGGCGGAGGCTGGTGGCGAGGGCGTTTGGGGCGGGGCGATCGAGCTCTCGGCGCCGTACCGAAGGCGCCGGTGGGCTTGTGGTTCATGAGCGCAATCAGGCAGGCCGGTGCGCTGCACCATGCGCTCGTCCGGCGCCCTCCCCAGCTGGGCCCCCAGGATTCGGCGGACCTGCGCGGCCGTGCGATCTGCGTGCTCCTTCTCCAGCGTCATGGGGTTCGAGGCCGACCGCCCCGACGAGTTGTGGATGGCTCCCTTCCCTGGTCCCCGTTCCTCGCCGACGGACCTGGCGGCAGCCTTCCGCTGCTCCTACGTCGACGAGGCCACGGACCGAGCTGCTTCAGCGAGGTGGGCGGCGGCTGGGTACCTGCTTTGGACCGAGGCGTCTGAAGGGGAACCAGGGATCGCGGTGAGTGCGTCACGTGATCGTGACGACTGCTCGGACGTGCTTGCGCACTGCGAACCCTAGTGACGCGGAGAGGATCACTGACCTGCACACTCTGGCTCGAACGGCGTACTACCAGGCAGGTGGACTGTCAGCCATGGAGCTCGCTCCCCCCGATGCGCTCTCCAGCCGCCAGGAGAGCTGGATGCGTGCGATCCAATCCAACGACCGGACTGTGGTGCGCGCGGAGCGAGAGAGCGAGTTGGTGGGCGTTTTGGCGATGGGCCCTCCCTACGAAGCTGATGCCGATGCCGCGTCTACGGGCCAGCTCTACCAGATTCACGTCCGCCCCGGCCTTTGGGGACAGGGCATCGGCAGCCACCTGCACGCGGCATTCGTGCAATTTCTTCGCGATGCGTCACTGGCCACGGGTGTACTGGAGGTATGGGAACGCAACAGCCGAGCCCAGGCCTTCTACACCCGGCACGGATGGAGGCGGGATGGACATCATCGGCCTGGTCCGGGTAACGCGCGCTACGTTCGCATGTGCCTCGGCCTGGGTCTCGAAGCACAACCGGGTCGAAGTGGTCAACTCGCTGCAGAGTCCCGGGTCAGAAGGGGGTACTGATCCACCGGCACCTCGCCGAAGAGAACGAAGTTCGTGTGCTGCTGTTCTCAGCGTGTGGTCGGTTGGCGGAATCGGCGGTAGTGCGTTCCTCCGCTGATCAGGGCTGTGATGCTTACGGCGGCGGCTGTCCAGATGCCGTCGGCGCCGGTCTCCGCGAGTGAACTTTCCGTCCGCTACTGCGCGAGCGCATGCGTCGTGCCAGGCGCGGTGTGTGGTGTGAGCTGCTTGTGCGGCGCCGGAGGGGTCGGCCGCGTCGGCGTACGGAGCGGGCCGGCGGTGTGTGCCGACGGGAGGCTCGGGTGTGGTGCGGGTGGGTTCGCTGGGCTGGCTGCTGGGGGAGTTCAGGGTAGGGCGCCCGATCGTGACGGGTCCGTCGGATGCATTGTCGTGGTGCCCGGGATCGCCCTTACCGGGTGTCCAGGCTTCCGGTGCGCGGCCAGCCGGCAACGGCTGACGTGGTCGGCGGGTGCTCCGAGGAGGTGCGTGGCCCCCGTTTCAGGGGCGGGCTCCTGGCGTAAGCGCTCGCGCCTGTTCCCACTGTTCGGGGGGTGCGGTGGAGGCGCGGAGGGCAACGGGGCGGCGGGGTCGGAAGATGCCTGGGCGGGCGGGCTGGCTGGTGGTGGGGGGAAGGGTGCGGGCCCGGGCACCAGGGGGTGATGCCTGGTGTCCGGGCCCGTTGGCGCGCGTGTGGCGCGTGGGTTGTCGGACAGCGGTTGGAGGGGTGGGGTTTCCCGGCTCGATTGCGGCGGGCCGGGGCCCCGTGTGTGCTGTCGTATTGCGGTCAGTCGTTCCAGCCGCCCTCGCCGCCGCCCTCGCCGCCGCGGTCGCCGCCGCGGTCCCCGCCCCGGCCGCCCTCGTCCCAGCCGCCTTCGTGGT
>NZ_JBHJYK010000079.1:0-2042 GCF_042269865.1 Streptomyces sp. NPDC055966 | reverse complement strand
TCGCCGCCAGAACGGCCTCGATCCCCTCCGGTCTCCCCATACCACGACAACGATCCCCGGGACTGAAAGCCACGACTTGTTTCCCGGCAAGCCCTTAGAACTCCTAACGAAATGATCTTCGGCGTGGTTAGATCACTCCCAGGCTGATGATCAGGGGGTGCGGGGTGGCGCGGCCGAAGCCGTGGGAGGTCGACGATGAGCTGTGGGCGGTGATCGAGCCGCTGCTGCCCAGGGTCGAGCGCCGAACCCTGCACCCCGGGCGCAAGCGGCATCCTGACCGGCTGGTGTTCCAGGGCATCCTGTTCGTGCTGCACACCGGGATCTCCTGGGAACATCTTCCGCAGGAACTCGGCTTCGGTTCCGGCATGACCTGCTGGCGCCGCCTGGCCGAGTGGACCGAGGCCGGGGTGTGGCCCCGGCTCCACGAGACCCTCCTTGCCAAACTTCGCGGCGCGAACGCCCTGGACTTCTCCCGGGCGGCCGTCGACGGCTCGCACATCCGGGCGTTAAAGGGGGCCCCAAGACAGGACGAAGCCCTGTCGACCGGGGCAGGACGGGCAGTAAACATCACCTGATCACCGACGCCACCGGCATCCCGCTCGCCGCCACCCTGACCGACGGCAACCGCAACGACGTCACCCAGCTGATCCTGCTCCTCCAAGCCGCACCGCCCGTGCGGGGCAGGCGCGGCCGGCCCCGGCGCCGCCCGGACGTGGTTCTGGGCGACCGCGGCTACGACCATGACAAGTACCGTCGTCTGGTCTGGGACCTCGGCGTGAAGCCGCTGATCGCCCGCCGCGGCACCGAGCACGGATCCGGCCTGGGCACCCAACGCTGGGTCGTGGAGCGCGCGTTCGCCCATCTGCACTGGTTCCGCCGGCTGCGGATCCGCTGGGAGATCCGCGACGACATCCACGAAGCCTTCCTCAGTCTCGGATGCGCGCTGATCTGCTGGAGAAGACTCCGCACTGCGATGGGCCTTTGAAGCGGCGCTGCGGGTTCAGGGCTCAGCGGCCCCCTCCGCCAGATCCTTGATCGCGTTGAGGCGGTGTTCCCACTGGGCGGCGAGGGTGTCCATCCACCGCGTTGTCCGCCTCAGTGGTTGCAGGTCGGCTTCGTAGCGGACCTCGCGTCCTGCCCGGTGGGCGCGAACCAGTCCGGCGCGGTCAAGGACGGCCAGGTGTTTGGCCACCGCCTGGCGGGTGATGGGGAGGCTTGCCGCCAGGGACGTCGAGGTCGCGCCGCCTTCGCGGGCAAGGACGGTCAGGACCTCTCGGCGGATCGGGTCGGCCAGGGCCACCAGGACGTCATCAGGGGCCTGTTCGCCCTCGTTGGTGCGGGTCATGGCGCGGTCTGTTCGCAGTCCGCTCGCAGTTGGTCGAGCTTGCCGGGCCAGTTCTGGCTGTTGGCGCGGTGCCGGTCGGCGGCCTCGTCGGTGAGCAGCCCGAGGTGCGCGAAGCCGCTTTCGATCATGGTGAGTCGGGTGCCTCCCGTGGAGTCGTCTTCGGTCAGGGTGAACTCGACCAGAGTGGCGTTCGAGTCGTCCGGTTCCTCGCCTGCCGCTCCTTGAGACCACCGCCAGGACAGGACGCGCGGAGGCTCGACTGTCTGGATACGAGCGGGAATGACGCCGTGGATGCCGTGGTCGAAGACCAGGAGACCGCCGGGGCGCAGGTCGATCTTGACCGGCTCACCATTGCCGAACCAGCGGCCGAGGAAAGCGGGCTCGCTCAGCACGGACCAGACCCGTTCCCTGGAGGCATTGATCAGGACGGCGCGTTCGATCGTGTTGGGGATCACTGCAACCTCATCTCATCCGGATGCGCTACCCAAAGGTTGCACATCCAGAAGTCCATGCGCAACCGACTGGTTGCGCATGAGAGTGGCCGCTTGGGTCCCGCCAAGCTTCGAGCAACCCACTACGTACTCATTCCGTTAGGAGTTCTTAGGGCTTGCCGGGAAACAAGTCGTGGCTTTCAGTCCCGGGGATCGTTGTCGTGGTATGGGGAGACCGGAGGGGATCGAGGCCGTTCTGGCGGCGA
>NZ_JBHJYK010000078.1:0-2160 GCF_042269865.1 Streptomyces sp. NPDC055966 | reverse complement strand
ATCCGCAACTTCGGTGCGAAGTCGATCGACGAGGTCAAGGCGAAGCTGGCCGGCATGGGCCTGGCCCTCAAGGACAGCCCGCCCGGATTCGACCCGACCGCCGCCGCGGACGCGTTCGGCGCGGACGACAACGGGGGCACGGGTTTCATGGAGACCGAGCAGTACTGAGTGCTGCGCCGGGTCGCGGCCGAATCCAACCCCGCCCGGCCGTAGCAGCTGTACTCCTTCCGGGTACTTGATGGTCTCGGGTACCAGCACGGAAGGCAGTGGTAGCCCTTCACGCGGCACTGTATGCCGGAAGTGAGGGCGGTCACGGCAGGTACGGAAGGGCGTGGGGCTTCGGCTGAGTACGTGGCCGGAGCCCCACGCTCCGTTCCGGCGGGGGTGGTTACGCCTCCCAGCCGGCTGCCGCCCGCCATGGGACTCGCCCCGGCTACCGGCCCCTCCGGAGCGTCCGTTCGCGGTGTGCGTCCGTCGCGGAGAGTGGGGCAAGCAGTTCGTGCGAGCTATGTCGCTCTCCGGGCTCGCCACTGTGGCCGACCGGGCCTCGTGGGCTTGCTACGACGGAAAGAAAGCCTGACTGCTGTTCCATCGCTGTATCGCTGTATCGCTGCATCGCCGCGAGGCTCGCGTGATCACGAAGTGCTGCCAACGCTCTTCGTCGTGTGGATCGTGCTGGAGCATGCGTGGTTCTGGTCGTGTACGGGGGCGGCGGAGTCATCGGGAGGCCGCAGTTGATGCTGCCGTGAGTCTGTCCACGGCCGTCGCGACTTCCTCGGGACTGGAGATCATCGTCAGGTGCCGGGCGCCCGGGATGAGCGTTGCAGGCGGTGCGCCGATGCGCCGGGCGGTCTCCTGAGGCGTCTGCCGGGTGAACACGTCGTCCTGGGCGCCGAACACCACCGACTTGGGCAGGCGCACGTCGGCGAGCCGGGCCACCTGATCCGCGGGCAGACCGGGCACACCGGCGGCCAGCATGCTCCACAGCGCGTTCTCCGCGCCCGGTACGCGAAGCGGGCGTCGCCACTGATCGAGGCCGGCCGAGTCCAAGCGTGGACAGGCGGGCCCGCACTGTGCGTCGTACACGCTACGGATCACCGTGTCGATGCCGAGCCCGATCCGCAGCAGGCTGGTGCGGTACGGGTCGATCAGCACGTACTTGAAGGCCGGCGGTGGCCCGGCACCCGTGTCGAGGGCGTCACCGTCGAGAAGCATCACACCGCCCAGCCGGCCAGGAGCCCGCAACGCTGCCTCGGTGACCACGGCGGCTCCGCTGGAGTGCCCCACCAACAGCGGGCGCTCGCCCGGACCGCCGAGGTGCATGGCGTCCAGGAAGCCCATGAGCTGCCGGGTGAAGTGGTCGACGGTGTAGGGGCCGCGGCGCTCGCTGTATCCGTCGCCGGTCAGGTCGAGCGCGTACACCCGGTGGTTGCGGGCGAGCAGAGGGGCAAGGCGCGACCAGGTGTCGACGGATTCGAAGGCGCCGTGCACCAGGACAACGGGTGGGCCCCCCGTGCCCCAGGTCTGGTAGCGCGTGCGGATGTCGGCGGCCTGCACGTACCTGAGTCCCCGCGGCGGCGCGTCGCGTCCGGCCGTGACGCCGTTGTAGACGAACGAGGCCGCCGTGACGACGACGAGTACGACGGCACTGCCCAACGCGGCGCGCCACAGCCACCGCCGCAGCCGGGCACGGCGTGGCCGGAGCGCGCGACTGGCAGGGACTGGCGTTGGAGCGGATGACGGTTGGGTGCCCCCGTCTCCGTTGCCACCCGGGGCGCCGTCTCCGGCTCGGCAAAGATCAGCTGTCACAGCGCAAGCATCGCCCACGGCACACTCGCGGTCATCCTGCGGGAGGAGCCTCTGTGACTACTCCTCTGGGCGTAGGGGAGTACTGGGCGCATGGGAAGGCCGGGGTGTTCTGGGCGGTGGCCGACGTGGCTGCTGGCCGAGAGATGCGGGGGCGGGCGAGACTCTTCGGGTGAATTATGTGAGTGATGGTTGTCTGGTTGGTGGTTCGTTATTTGTTGGGTGGTCCGTAAACCATATATTCATTCCAGCGTTTGCTGTGGCGGCGCTGGTACGCAGAGTTTGTTGATGTTTTTGCTGGCTGCGATGTCGGGAGGAACTGTCGTGCGAGTGGCTCGGTCTGTTTTCGCTGCT
>NZ_JBHJYK010000077.1:0-2203 GCF_042269865.1 Streptomyces sp. NPDC055966 | reverse complement strand
TCAGGGCGAGTTGATCGCGAACCTCGCTCGGTATGCGCATACCACACCAACGACGCAGAGACCGTGAAGCAACGCGTTGATTCTTTACGAGCCCTAAGGCAGGCCAAGTTTCATTGCTGCGGCCGCGACCGCTTCGTCGACCGGGTGCGAGCCGATTGGCTGCGGGTCTGAGTAGATCGGCCCGATGACAAGGATGCGCGTGTGGGGCAGTCCGGCATGGAGACGGCGCAATGTGTCTACCGCGGCGGTCTGGGTTTGTGTCGGGCCGACGTCGTTACGTGATCCCTCGACAACCACCAAGTCTGGCGCTGCCGCAACGGCGTCGTTGACCCGCTGCGCGTAGGGCCGTCCGCCCGGTTGCGTGCCGCCGGTGGTGTAGCCCGAGCCGCCCTGCCCGTCCAGACGTAGCGTGAGCCCCAGCCGATTGGCGACCAGCGCGGGCCAGCCTTGCGATCCGTTCCCGCCCTGGGCGCTTCCGCCGGCAATGCTGTCGCCCAGGACGAACAAGCGCAACTGTGCTGTGGTGGCGCCGACCGGGATGTTGCCGATCATGATCAAGAGGGTGCCCAGCAGGATCATTAGCACCGGTACGCGGCGCCGCGACCGACTCAAACGCTGGGACTTCGCAGATATGCCCATGGCGCTGAAGCTAATGCGCTAACCGGAATGTCACCAATGCACTACGCCGACGGGATAGCCGCGATGTGCCCGGGCGCGCGGACGGACCGGTGAGCGCATCACGCCGGAGCACCGCAACGACAGCCTCAGCCAGATGCCGCGGCTGACCGCCACACCCGTGGTGCGCCGCAGCGTCCGGCATCCGGATCGCGGGTACCCCATTCCGGTCCTTGGCGCAGTCCGTCCGGAGGGTCTGGTCAGTGTCGCGGATGTCGAAGCCGTCCGCCCGCAGCTGGTTCACCGCGGCGTCCATGTAGCGCGTGGTGAACAGCTCGAGGGCGTTGAGGACCAGGCCCAGGGCGCCGATCTGGTCTTCCATGCCGTCCTGTGCGTGCCGCGATGATCCCCGACAGCGGGCACTCAATCAGCCAGCAGCTCACCACGCCCATCCGACCCGCATACCGCGTGTGCTATACACCGGGGGTGTCTGTCCCCGACCATCCGGGACAGACACCTCCCGGGCGTTTGAAGTCGGTGGCCACCGCTTCCTCGGCTCATGTGCCCGGCACGTGCTCTCGCGGCTCGCGTGATTCCGGTACCCGCGTGGGTGCCAGGGCGAGGAGGGCCACGTCGTCGTCGATGGTGGGGCGTACGCGGAGAGGTCCTGCCAGAGCGCGGTGACGAGGTGTGCGCGGACGTGCCGTTCGGGCGCACGGCGGTCCGGGCGGGGACGGTGATGTCAGTCGGGGTCCGAGCCCGACCCCTCGTCCCACAGCGCGAGCGGTGTCGCACCGGTCCGGTAGCCGTTCTCGTCCAGCAGATGGCCGCTCAGTTTCATGGGCCACAAGGCGACCGTGCGGTCGGTGACGGTGAGGTCCGGGGCCCGGTCGGCGAGGCGGGTCTCGAAGCGCTGGGCGTCGTCGAGGGAGCGTACCCAGGCGACGAGGTGCAGTCCGCGCACCGGTCCTACTGGGCGATGCCGTCCACGAAGTCGAGGGGGCGTGGTCCCCACAGCGTGTGTTGCCCGCAGGTCAGCGAGCGTCACCGGATTCGGTCACCAGGCCGCGGCGTCGGGCCATCTCCAGCCCGGCCGCGCCCGGCCTCGACGGCGCCACCGTCCGCGTTGGGGCGCGCCCTGCCAGGGCCCCGGCAGGAGCCGCCGGCACCGGAGGAGTACGCACCTCGCCGAACAGCTCCGGGCGCCGGGCCCGCAGCGCCTCGGCCGCCGCCTGGATCTGCGTCTCGTCCGCGTCCGCATCAGAGATCAGCAGACGCTCCGCGTCCGTCAGGTCCTCACCCGACGCAAACAGCGCCACCAGTGCCCCGCGGCGCAGCGCCGACCGCTCCCGCTCAGCCGCCGCCTCCTCACGCCGGACGGCCTGCAACTCCCGGTCAGCGGCTGCCTGTTCGCGTCGCTCCGCGCACGAGAGGCCCGAGCGCGGTGCCTGTCACTGTCGGTGTGTCAGACGGCCGGTTCCCGGACGGCGGTGGGCTTGGTGGTGAGCAGGGCCGTGATCTCATCGGCGAGGTGCGGGCCGAGCTCGCCCCAGCCGTCCTTGTAGCCGTAGACGCCGGCCAGGGTGCG
>NZ_JBHJYK010000076.1:0-2307 GCF_042269865.1 Streptomyces sp. NPDC055966 | reverse complement strand
GCCATCAACAGCTTTGTTATTCGTTAAGTTGTCGATTAATGTAGCCATTTTTACTTTACTCTGTATTTGGCTTTTGCTCATTTTTATTGTTACGGTTTTCACGTCACCAAATTTTGGTTTTGATGCTGCTGATGCAGTTGCAGGGCCAATGAGCATGAAGCATAGGGAAAGGCTTAGTATAAGGGTGAAGAATTTTTTCATTTTTTTCTCTCCTTTTTCTCTCATTTAATAGAAAAATATATCTATAGAACCAATTATAAAGTAAAATGGATGAAGATGTCACCGAAAAAAGTAAGAGACTATTCTATTTTTTATAGTTAATAACCGTTTTGTTGTTTTTGTATTGTTTATCAGCGCTGTTGGTAGGTATATAAGAGAAAATAGGATTAGCTTTTCTTGATTAAAAAAGCGGTGACTTCTTTTTTTGATTTCCGGAATGGGTTAAAAAATCGGTAGCCATTTGGCATGCTGATTTTTTTACGAATTCAATAGATTAAGCCCCCAAGCGGGGGCTTTTCTATTTCCAGAATTGCCACCACTTTTTTTCGCGGGCGGCAGCCAGCATTTTTTGAGTTTCCTGGGATTCGCGAAGGGATTTCATCAGCATTTCGTCTCTTTCTTTCTGCCGTTTCTCAAAAAGTTCAATGCGTTCCAGCATCATTTTATTGAACTCTTCCTGTTGTTTGACAAATTGAAATAAGGCGCGCCTTTCATCGTTTTGTATCGGTGTATCGGGTTGCGATACGGTCAATTTTGACCGATACAGATGCGCTATGTGTTCAGCTGCTTTTTGGAGGGATTGGCCGTCCAATTTGTTCATGTTGTAGAGATACTCTATAGCGGATAAATCATCTTTGTTGTAGAGTCGCCAGCCCTTGGTGTCGCGCTCGAAAAAATAGCCGTGAGACTCGAGCAGCTTTGAATATTTGCGGACTGTGACGGTCTCTATGCCAAGGCGGGAGGACACGTCTTTTGAAGTAAGTTTTGTAGCGGTTGTATCGGTGTTCATAGCGGATCACCTCGATTTTTCCTTATGCGCTACAACATTCGCTATGAATCTCGTAAATGCCTTCCTATTTCGAAAAGTCAACGCTACAAGCCAGAAAAACAAAAAAACAGGCCGCGGGGCCTGTCTCAACGTTCCATTTCTTGATCTCTTGATCGTGCTTTGTTTTTGACGGCATGTTCCGGCTCCAATGCAAGGGGTAGATCAAGCGTTGGTTCATGCTTTCTTTCTTCCTCTAGCTCTTTCAAAAAATCACGACTGCGGGCGCTGTCTTTTGATCTCTCAAACTGCCGTAGCTTTTCCTGATCAGCGAATTGATGCAAGTCTTTCAGGTGGGAAGGATACAGGCCGACCTGTTTTCCATCCTCGTTATAGCCTCGAATGACGACATGCGCGTGAGGATGCCCTTTATCATCATGGACGGCGGAAACCCAATCTAGTTTAACGTTGTACTTGGTTTCAAAACGATTCATGGTGTCTCGGACCAATTCCTTCAGATCGGTCCCGTAGCGCTCTTTTTCATCCTCGCTGAGCGAGATCACGAGCTTATGGCCGACCACGCCGACCTTTGGCTGTTCGTTCAGCTTTTGGAAAAATTCAATTCGTTTGATGTTGTCCTGGGTAGCCGTGAACAGTTCCGGCGGCGTCCGGTGATGATCACGATCAAGTTCTATGTACTTGATATGCTCTTTGATGTGAGAGATCGGCTTGCCGCCTTTGTGGTGGCTGGCAAAACCAAGCGATTTCACATGAACGACCATCAGTATCTCCCCTGCTCGTATTCTTCAATCAAATTCCTGTTTGACTTAAACCGGCTGTAATTGTCCAGAAGGAACTGGAGTTTCTTCTGCAGCGATGCGTTTTCTTTTTCTTGATTGCGCAGCTGCCGGGTTAACTCCTCTTTTTCCTGATCGATCTGCCTTGCGCGGTTGTAATAATGTTGGGTGTTGGCTTTTTGATTTTCGTGTTTTTGATTTAATGACTCATGCAGTTTCTGAAGCTCTTCGTATTGTGCTGCCATTTGGGCAAGCATCTCTCTGATCTGATTGCATTCAGACTCTAGTGCTTTGTTTTCCTGAATGAGAGAGCTGATCTTTTCAGCGCCTTCCTTGTCGAGACGGCCCTGCATTCGCTTGGCGGCAAGTCCGCGGATTTCTTCACGCTTTTGTTTTGGATTGCTTTTGTTAAAGAGACTGTCAAATATTCGTTCCAGAATGATGGAGCTGTAGACTGTCTCGAATGATGACTTTGCCGTGAGGTTAGCAATCCGTTCAACGGTTTGCTTTCCCATGTCTTGAACG
>NZ_JBHJYK010000075.1:0-2969 GCF_042269865.1 Streptomyces sp. NPDC055966 | reverse complement strand
CTCGAAGCAACTGCATATTTTCCTGTCTTAATTTTTTATTTGAATTGGCTTCTGTTTCCCACTCTTTATAAATCACTCTAAGCTTTTGACCCAAAGCTTTATTTTCCTTTGCTAAATCGGTGTTCAATATTTTTTCCATCTTGCCTTTTAGCTGTTTATTTTCTTTGGCAGCATGAACCAAATTTTTAAAGTCTTGTTCGGGAACAATCACATTTCCAGTCGGTGTCTTTTTCAACTCTTTTTTGGGAATCCCAAAAAGATTCTTTTCCTCGCTCTTAACCTCGATTTGCTGAAATTCCCTTTTGGCCCGAACTTTAATTTCATCTGGAACTTTTTCATTGAGGGCGAGCAATTCATTTTTCTTCTCCTGGAGATTTTTTTCTAGAAAATCAATTTCTTTTTCCAGCGTCTGCTTTTTGAATTCCCTCGTTTCCAAATGCTCACGAGTAGAACCTTTTTCTCCACGCTCCAAATCAAAGCCAAGCTTTTGCATATGCTCGGGAAACTTATCTTGCAACCAAAGCAATTCTTGACGATTGAACACATTTTTCCCTTGCAGTTTTCCATCACGCATTGGCACAACGCCAACATGCATATGGGGCGTTTTTTCGTCCATATGTACCGTTGCATAAGCAATATTTTGCTCGCCATAGCGTTCGGAAAATAATTTATAACTTTCCTCAAAAAATCGTTTTTGTTCTGTAGGATCCAGACGGTCAAAAAAATTTTTGTCAGATGTCACGAGCAACTCGTTTACAAGCACCGCATCTTTCCGAGTTTTTCTCGTACCTGTTTTTTGCGATTCAATGATTTCTTTGACATGCTGGTTATAATCAATTTTCCCATCATGGACCAAATCATAATTTTCATGGGAACGCTCTTTATCAATATCCGAATTCGTCCTGCTTTCTCTTTCACGCTGATTATGAAACTGAATTCCTTTCAAATCATGCGCCTTCATTTTCTGCATTCGGACGACCGCATAACTCATAAAATCAGCTCCGTTTCGGGGTCAGTTTTTCGGCAACACTTCCATGTAAAGTATAACACACTATACTTTACATTCGTAAAGTGTGTGCTCTGCGAGGCTTTTTCGGCTACCCGCCGAACCATGCTAACGCATGGGAAAACCTTGGGCTTTGCCCAAACCCACAAGGGGAAATGATTCCCCCTTGATCCCCCCAATAAAAACTCCCCCAACCCCCTCAATTTTGAGGGGACTCCCTCGCCGGTCGGCAGGAATCGAATGGGATTCGATTCAATGCCAAGAGGGTTCGGGTGTGGTGAGTCTGTCAATCGACTTTCGCGGCATATCCTCATTTCGCTATCGCTCATTCCGGTATTCCACGATTCTATTGACAGACGCCACGTGTCGCTTTCTCCTTCAAGCGCCCACCAGAACAAAATAAAAAAAGATACAGAAAAAGATACAGAAGAATCTTCTGTATCTCTTGTATCTCAATCCTTTTCTGTCGTTTTATGTCGATTATTTTAACTCTCCTGTTTCTCTATCAATATCGCCCCGACCATATTTCCGTTCTTGATAAACGGCATCAAAATACAGTCTAATCAATCCAGTATGCGAACGTAAAACAGAATTGATAATCTTCATGCTGGGTAAGTTATATTCTTCCCCACGAACCCTTACAAACCTTCTTAATTCACGAATATTAGCCAGTCCATGTTCATCAATCAAATCACAAAGATCATTCAGCATGTCGTCTTTTTCTTCAACATCAAGCGTTATGTATCTATCAATATCAAAATTGTTTAGTAGTTTAATATCTTTCTTGTCATATACATGCTTGTTTTTAGCGATAGCGTCTTTTGATTCGTGCGTTAAATATAAATACATATTTTCCATGCTTTGAACTACAATTTGCACCATGGAAACACTTTTATTACCCAATGCTCGTTGTATTCTTTTACGGACACTATCAGCAGTAACAGGATTTTTCGCCACATAAATCACATGATAATGGGCTTTTTTATATTTTTGTCCCTCAACTTTACTTAAATCTTTATCATGAAGTGGGCTAATCGCAATAGGAACACCGAGCGATTCCAATTTCGTTTCCCAATCTTCGGGTATGCTTTCAGGGTACAACAGAAACGTAAAGTATCTTGCCTTATCTTTAGCCATAATGTTATAATCACCCTAACAGAAACAAAGGAATTCCAAAAAGCGAACTCTTCCAGGGGGTCGCTTTTTTTGTGTTCATTTCTGCCCTTTCTTGTATTCTTCCAAAACTACTGTAATCATCGCAGACTTACTCAAACCCTTCTCTTTGCACAACTCCTCTAAATAAGCGTGAACACTTTCTGACATAGTGATTGTAAATCTCTTTTTATTTGTCATATCGTTCTCCTTTTTGCATGTTAAAAATAATATAACAAAGTGGTGTAATTTTTGCAATAAAATACACAAAAAATATGTAAAAGGCAAAATGTCGCTCAAAATGTCGCCGAAATGTCGCTCAAATGTCGCAAGCTTCAAACCCTTGTGGCTCTAGGGTTTGAATGGCTTTTTCTCTCAATTTGGCACTCGGCACTTAAAGGGGGGGTCGTAGTAGCCCCCCCTTTTTCCTCTCTCACCCCAAAAAATCCAAGTTCAAAAAACCAAAAAAAGCACCTTTTTCAGGTGCTTTTTATCTTTCAAGACCATTTTCTCTTTCACGACGCTTTTCAACCCTGTTTAAACGCTCAAATTCGCCCTCAGGGGCTTTTTCTTTAATTTTGCCTACCAAATCATTAAAAAGGCTCTTAAACGTCTTTAAATCGTTTGTACGGGCTTTTAAAAATTCTTTGGTGCTTTTATATATCAAACCAATTTCACGCTTTAAATCGCTTATATGGCTTTTTAATTTGCTATTCTCTCGAAGCAACTGCATATTTTCCTGTCTTAATTTTTTATTTGAATTGGCTTCTGTTTCCCACTCTTTATAAATCACTCTAAGCTTTTGACCCAA
>NZ_JBHJYK010000074.1:0-3352 GCF_042269865.1 Streptomyces sp. NPDC055966 | reverse complement strand
TACGGCGTGGTCTACACAGGCGGCACCAAGAAGATCGCCGAACACGGCGGCGCCCACGCCGACGACCTGAACGTCCCGCTCGTCATCTCCGGCGCAGGCACCCCCGCGGGCGTGACCAAGCCTGCTCAGGTCGAGACCACCCAGATCGCCCCGACAATCCTGTCCCTCCTGGGCCTGAACCCCCACGACCTGCAGGCCGTCCAGAAGGACCACACCCAGGTCCTGCCGGTCCGCTGACTCTCGACAACCTGCGAGCCCGGGCCCGGGTGGACCGCACGCAGAACAGCGTGCGCCCACCCGTGCTCATTCGAGGGCGTCAAGTGCTGGTGTGCAACGGCCTGACGGCAGGTCACAGCCGCAGAGGTAGTGACCCGCTAAGGGCTCACCATGGCTGATGGGGGGACTCGGTGACAACCGGCGCGCCGCCGCTGTGGGAGCGCACGATCCGGGCGGTCTCCGGCATGGCCAGGCCCTGGGCGTCGACCAGCCCGCCTGCTACGGCGAGGCCGGCATTGGTCTGCTTCATGAACTGGATGTGGGCCTGGATCTCCTCGGGCTTCCACTCGTCGAGCTTGGGGAAGTCGACGTTCTTCTCGCTGAACTGCATCAGCAGCATGTACTTCACGGTCCTGCTCCTCGTTCGTCGTGCCGCCCCGGGCGGGGCTCTCACGGGCAGGTAGAAGCACGCCCGACGTTTTCGACACCCTCGGCGAGAATCCGCGAATAACTTAGCGGTCACCCCAAGGGGGACGAGACCACAGCGGCCCCGCGACGGGTCTCCCTCGCCTGTGCTGACCACCCAGGCGTGGTTTCCGAGACGCAGCTGCAAGGTCTATCTGCCGGGCCTGGCGATGCGCCGGATCGCCGACCTCTACCCCGGCGAGGCAATGACCGACGGGAAGGACGCCGCGGCCATCGCGGACGCCACCCGCACCATGCCCCACACCCTGCACGGCGGGTACGTGCCAGGTGATCGACGCCATCAGGTGGCGGCATGCGGTCGACTCCGCTGTGGGCGGCGCGATAGGCGGCGGGGCGGAACGGCGGCGCGGGGTCCTCATGGCCCCCAGGGGTGCCCTGATCGGCCCAGTTGCACGAGTCCGTCCGTGGCGCACGATCAAGGAGAGACGTCGGGAACCGTCGGAACGAGGGGTCCGAACAGGAACCGGTGATCGCAGGGCGCCGGGCGAGGAGTGGGTGACGATGCGGGTCCATGTGGGGAACACACGGGTCCGCGCTTCCTGGCTCGGCGCCATCGTCGGGACGATCGGCGGGCTTGCCTACAGCTCGTTCCTGCTGGAAGGCTTCTTCCGCACGGGCCTCAACCCGCTGCACTCCTACGTCAGTGAGTCGTCCGTCGCAGGCAGGCCGTACGCGTTCCTCTTCCGCACCGGCGACATCGCCGCAGGCTGCGGCCTCCTGGTCCTGGCTGTGGCCCTGGCCCGGCGGTTGCCGGCCAGGCGCCCGCGCGCCGGCGGATGCCTGGCTCTGGCTGTCACCGCGGCAGCCTCGATCACCGATGGCGTGTGGCCCATGCCCTGGCCCCGTCCGTCGACCCGGTCTGCCGTGCGGCGGACAGCGCCGACCTGGGCCAGCAGCTCCGCCAGGTCCACACTCTGTCGAGCCTGACGGCGTTCACCGGCGTGATCCTCGCCATGCTCCTTCTGAGCACGGTCCTTCACCGCACCGGCCACCGCCGCCTGGCCCGGTGGAGTCTCGTCGCAGGCATCCTCGCCGCCGCACTCGGGGCGCTGGAGATCGCCATGGTGCTCACCGGAGTCCGCTGGGTCGGCCTGCCCGAACGCGCACAGGTCCTGCTCGTCTCGGCCTGGTGCACCGCCATGGCACGCTTCCTTGTGCACGCACCCCCTGCCTCGGCACCCCGGCGCGATGCGGCGGACGCGGCCATGCGGGGAGATTGCCTGACGCGCACCGTGCGCTGGCGGCATCACGCCGGCCCCCGCGAGCCAGAAGCCGACGTCGAGCGCATGCGCTGGTCTCCATCCCACCCCGCGCGCCGCGCCGACGGCGGTTCTACTGCGCGGATCCGGCACCGGCGTGCAGGTTCCGGATCCGCTCCTGCTGTTCCTGTGTGAGTCCGCACAGGTCGAGTGAGCGGTGTCACCGGCCAGCTCACCGCACAGCACGAGGTTGCCGAACCAGGGCCGTTCCGGCGCGCCGAGCGCCG
Organism: Streptomyces sp. NPDC055966; assembly: GCF_042269865.1. Classification (NCBI taxonomy): domain Bacteria; kingdom Bacillati; phylum Actinomycetota; class Actinomycetes; order Kitasatosporales; family Streptomycetaceae; genus Streptomyces; species Streptomyces sp. NPDC055966. The sequence goes on along the minus strand of NZ_JBHJYK010000074.1, from coordinate 1,164 downwards.
TCATGACGCGCTTGGCGTCTCGTTCGGCGCGTAGCTCTCCGGGTGGCGTGCGGAGCAGGCGGCGGTGTAGCCGCGCATCCCGTGTGCTCCCTGCCGTGAGGGCATGGTGAGGGTGAAGCCTGAGAAGACACCGAAGTGCGGGTCGACGTCGGCCCACATCCGGGCGGAGGGCACCCCCCGCTTGAAGGCCAGGCTGCCGTCCGGAGCGATGAGCGCATAGGTGTTCGTGTCCACGCCCATCACCAACGCGTCAGCCGGGCATCCGCAACGTCCGCCCAACGCAAGACCACCCCGAAACGCCGCATGAACGAGCGGAAGCGGAGCCTTGAGCGCGGCGACGTGCCGGGCGCGCTCGTAGCCCCGATACTGGAACCCCGCCGGTCCGTGTCTCCCCCGTCGCGGGTCGGCGGCCTTGAAACGGTGGCCGGTTTCCGCTCCCCTGAACCGCCCGGCCCTCACCCCTCGTCGAGCGTGATGTCCTGCTCCTGGACGGCGTGGAAGGCCGGTGTCAACAGCTGGCCGTTGGACGGCGCTGAGCGTGCCAGCGGCCGCACGACGGGCTGCGATCCCGGTCGGGTAAGCGGTGCTCTGTCCCGCTGCGCCAGCCAAGACGACACGGCCTCGCGCTCGCGTCGCGCGGCCGAGGCCGCGGCGGCGGCCTGCGCGGCGTTGCGCCGGGCACGGTCCGCCCCGCCGGGCGGATCGAGAACACGCAGGACACGAACAGCCTGCTCCCCCACAGCACGCAGCAGGTGCTCCAGCGATCCGATGGGCAGCACGCGCGTTCCTTCCACACAAAGCCGTCCCGCTGTGGCGGGCCGACGGCACGAACTCCGGCGTGATCGGGTTTCAAGCTACTGAAGAGAGCCGTTATCCGCCCGCAGAGGCGGTTCCAACGGCTGATGGCGTCCCGCCGAGACGCCGAGTGGCGTAAGAACTCCTAACGAAGTGGGAGGTTCCTCAGTCGTCGCCAGCAGATGATGCTGCAGGCCAGGCTGAGGAAGGCTTCGTGGATGTCGTCGCGGATCTCCCAGCGGATGCGTAACCGGCGGAACCAGTGCAGGAGTGCGGTTGGGTCGGCCGCGCGGTGAGGTGCCCGCCGGGGCAGGTCCTGTTCCGCGCGGCCTCCCGCCGAACCGGACATGACGGTTTCCCGGTCATCCG
>NZ_JBHJYK010000073.1:0-3377 GCF_042269865.1 Streptomyces sp. NPDC055966 | reverse complement strand
GAGTTTAGAGTGTCGCACTGTGGGGGTCAAGGGGGAGGACGTGTCATCCCCTTTGCGGAGTGTGTCGGAAACATTGTGTCCGACACTTTTAGCTCCGCCTCTCACACCCCACAGGGGTGCTGGGATGCCATTTACCGCAAATCGGGCAGGCTCCGATTGAGGACAAATGGCTTGCTGAAGTGGAGGGCTGCGAGACAATCCGGCAGGGAGTCGCGCACCTGGAACGAGGCAAAAGATGCGGCTTTGAACAGGGAGGAGTAACGAGGCTCACCCTGTTCATTGCGCATCGGGGGCAGGCAATGGGCGACTTCATTCGCCCGCCTGCCCTGCTCTTGAAGTGATACAATTGGATAAAGGAGAGTAAGGATCATGACAAGGGAAATTGACTTCGAAAAAGCCATGAGACATGTACGAGCAACCCTTGATTTTGAAGGCTTAGTGCTTACAAAAGAAGAGGAAGAGCTTTTGAAAAGGCGGTTTCATGGAGAAATTACAGAAGAGGAATACATACAAAAAGCGCTCGAACTGGCAAGGTCTTGAGGAGGACTGGCTGCTGCAGGGAGAAAACAAGCGTTTATGCCGCGAAAGTCGATTTACAATGAGAGGCACTCTCATGCAAACTGCCGGAGGTGGCCCCGGAGGGCGGTTTTCGCCCTGCGGGGTTGCCTTTGGGAGTTTGAGGGTGCGGAGGCTCGTTGTCAATCGAACCGTGGAATAAAAAGCGGGGCCGATGTTCGGGAATCGGGAGGTAAAGGCAGCTGCCGGCGATTTTAGTCGTTCGTCTTTTTGTCGATTTGGATCCCTAACCTGGTTCCTGGTCGTTCGGTTTTTGGAAAGGTGGAAGTAAGTGAAGACAGAAGAGGAAAAGGTACTGAAGGCACTAGAGGATTTGGGCCAGATGATTAAAGAGGGTTTGGATGAGATAAAAGAGGATTTGGGAGATACGCGATCGGGTATCAAAGCAGAGACTGTGGCGTTGAAGAGGGAACTGAGTGAGTTTGAAAAAAATATGAATGAGCGTTTTGATAGACTGGATGAGGTGTTTGAGAGCAGGCGGAAAAAAATGATTGAATTTGCGAAGGAGATCGGGGCGGATATAGAGAGCTAATTCCGAGGCTTTTTGATCGCTGAATAAAGTTGTATAATTTTAGCTGCTCACATGTTTTGTTTTAGCGCTCTTGCTTTTTGGCAGGAGCGTTTTTTTTGTTTGCGGCGTCACGCAACATTTTTTCTAAGAGATTTTCTGCGATTATTGGCGGGCATCTTTATGTTAATCTTTAACATAAAAAGGGTTTTTGTTGGGAAGGAAGGAATGAGGCTCATTGGAAACCATACCATCTTCATCTGTGGGAATGAAAATCAATGCGTGGTACAACGAAATCCAGAAGCTGAATGTGATAGAAGCGGAACGGTTGAAAGCCGAAATTGAGCAGGATTTAGACAGAATGGAAGAGGATCAAGACACCCTATTGTACTATCAGATGATGGATTTGAGGCATCAGCTGATGTTGGACTACCTTTTTCCAAACGAGGAAAGGATGAGCCTTGCTGATTACCTTAGAGAAATCGAGGGACAGGGAAGAAAATTCTCGGGGTTGTTGGAATACTATCGCTCGTTTTTTACCGGAATGTACTACTTTTCGCAGGGAAAATACATAAAAGCCATTAAGTCTTATAGAGCAGCGGAGAAGAAATTAACAAAAGTTTCTGACAAAATAGAAAAAGCTGAATTTTACTTTAAGATGGCTGAAGTCTTCTATCACATGAAACAAACCCATATGTCGATGTATTATATCTCTCTTGCTGATGAAATTTATCAAAAGGAGGTTACATACAAAGTCCGCCAGATACAATGCCACTTTGTTATTTCGGGAAATTATGATGATTTATTGGCGCATGATCGCGCTTTGCCCCATCTGCACAAGGCATTGGCTCTCTCTCAAGAGATTGATAATTGGACGATGATCACAAAAGCGTTATTGAACATGGGTCACTGTTATAGCAGAATTGGAAGCTTTCAGGCAGTGCCTTTTTATCATGAGGCCATTAAAGCAGCCAAAAAGGCAAAAGCTAAAGAAATCACAAGCGCTTATTATGATTTAGCTTTAATTCATTTCACCAAAGATGAAAAACCAGAAGGACAAGAATGTTTTGAAAAGGCCAAAGAATACGCTCATGAATTCCAGGATGACTTATGTTTGTATTTGCTGGGCGTTTTAGAAGCGTTGTTCCTCAAACAAGCGGACAGATCGAAAGTTCTGGAGGCTTTTGAACCACTTAAAGATGGCCGGGGTTATCCTTATCTGGAGGAGCTGGCTTTAGTTGCTGCGGAATTTTATACTAAAAATGGGCGTCTGGATGATTCTGTTTTTTTCTTCAAGCAGATGGTGGATGCTCAAAAACAAATTCAAAGGGGCGATTTCCTGTATGAAATGTAAGAGCCTTTTTTCCGTAGCCATCATCTTAGGGGTATTAACGCTAGGCGTAGCTGGTTTTTCTTATGTAGATCACGGCGATACGCACGTTGCTTCGAGAAATGCGACTTGATGAAAAAAGCAAAGTGAGGAGCGAATTTTCTGTATGAAATGTAAAAGCCTTTTGTCAGCAGCCATCATTTTGGGAGTGTTAACGCTGGGTGTGGTTGGATTTTCTTCTGAAGTTCAAAGCGATGCACAGATTGCGATACGAAATGCAACGTGATGACCAGCGGATTATGTTTTATTAGACGGACTCATGTGTTCCGTCTTTTTTTTGTGTGTCTATAAACGCTCAAAATCAATTCTGAGCGTTCCTGGGATAAAAATAGACTAATGATACCTGAGAGTTTAAAAACGGCTCATATGGCCATTAAAATGATTTTTAGGATATTCATTATTCGACACAATTCGACATGGACCATAAGACGAAGAAAAAGTGATATGGAGTGAGTGCCATCTATGCACCGAGAGGTGCTGAATAGACTTCGAATCATGTGCATGGAGGTTTCGGTTATAAATCATTTTTGGTTGGGGATGCTATAGATTGTCTGCGGGTGTATCACTACCTGTCATTACAACCGTGAGATTCTTCCCGTAGCTGTACATCCTCCTCTGAAAATGGAGGGAGCGCTCCTGCCGGCCTTGCCCCTGGCAGGAGCCTTTTTGTATACTTTGGATGTCTAAACGATTGTCTCAACATTCTAATCCATAATCCTTTTGGTTGGCGGACGGAAAGTCCGTCTTTTTTTATGTGCGCTGGACAATACGGACAGAAATGCCCCTGAGAATGCTCAGAATCGTTTCTGAGACGTTTTAGAAAGAAAATATACCAAAACTACCAGGTGGTAGTGAAAAACTATTGTATGGGCATTTAAACGTTTTTTATGACGATTGCAAAAT
>NZ_JBHJYK010000072.1:0-4029 GCF_042269865.1 Streptomyces sp. NPDC055966 | reverse complement strand
GCAAAGTTCTGTTTCAATTAGGGGCTTTCGATGTTGCCCTGACATGGTATGAAAAGGCTCTGAAAAAGGCCGAAGACGAAGGAGAAAAGGAGTATTTGGCGAAATTAAAACTTGCATACGCTTTGTATGCAGAACAAAATGACCCAGAGGTGAGGAAAAATATCGATATCCTCGAAAAAATGGAGCTTTGGACAGAAACAGCCGATCTCTCAATGGAAATTGCTGTATACTATGAGAGTAAGGATGACTTTGAAAAAGCCGCATATTATTTTAAACACGGGCATTTTGTCAAAAACAAAATTCTCAAAATATCGGAGGCGTTACTATGAAAAAAACCGCTCTGTTCAGTCTGCTAACTGTTTCAGCATTATTGCTGGCCACTCCTTTAGTAAACAATACAACCTCTTTGAGTAACCCCATTAAAATTGCCGAAGGGGCAGTAACCATTTAACACGGGGGTGTTATTGTGAAGAAAAAAACGATTTTGTTCAGTCTGCTAACTGTTTCAGCATTACTGCTGGCTTCTCCCGCCTTAACGAGCAGTAGCAAAATTGCTGAAGGTGGAGTCTCCATTCAAGAACAACCAGTAGCCATCTAACATGCAAACTCTTGAAAAAGCGTTCCCGCAGCTGAAAATAGACCGTCAAAAAGTCTGGACTTCAGCTGACAAATTAAAATCAAATAAAGACGGGGTTATCCTTTTAGACCGTTCTAACCCAGAACATCGGGATTGGTACAATGAATCAAATTCATCTAAAAGTGTTTAAATCCCACACTATCGGAGGCGTTATTATGAAAAGACGTACTGTCTTAATTACCGCTGCCATCCTTGGACTGCTTCTTGTATCAAGCAACCATTTCGGGACCAAGGAAAACGGATATTTAGGCATATCAAAGGATTTTCAAGTTGCTGAAAATGGTGCACTGGGCTAAAAATAAAAAAGCAGACTCTCAGAAGTCTGCTTTTTTATTTTAAAATGCTTTAAATGCCCTTATATTCGATTTTAAGGACATCCCCTTCCATAAGGTCGTTTTTTTAATTAAAAGCCCTCAGAAACAAATCTGGGCATTCTCAGAGGTATTTCTCATTTCATCCCTCATGTTAGTATTAATTAAAAACCCGGAGGAACCAAAATTGAAAATCGAAACACTCTCTGAAGCAAAAAAGAAAATGAAAGAACTGCTCTCTGATCCGCAGCTCAACTTACCGCGGCATTATCCGGAACGAAGCCTCAAAGGAATCATTTTGCTCGATCAAAACAACGAGTTACACAAAGAATTAAAGTGACTTCATTGGGCTTTGCCCAAACCCACCAACGGACGGCCGTTGGATGCCAATATTTCAATCCCCCCAACCCCCCGATTCTTCGGGGGGCTCCCTCGCCGGTTGGCGTCAAACAAACGGGTTTGTTTGAGTGCTGAAAGGGTTCGGGTGGCGCTGAATGAGTCAACTCCTTAATCCTCCCTACGGTCCGGTTACCGTTGACTCACGCCAAAATCGCCCGCTTTCCCATTTAGAGATAAGACAGCTCCAGCGCTTTTCGGATGTATTCTTCTTCTGTGATTTCTCCATGAAACCGCCTTTCTAAAAGCTTTTCCTCTTCTTCAGTCAGCACTAAGCCCTCAAAGCAAAGGGTTGCTCTCACTTGTCTCATAGCCGTTTCAAAATCAATCATTTGTCTCTATACCGCAGGTTCAATCGTCAATTTTGTTCCATCAGGCAGAGACATTTTCAAGGTATTCAAAGCATCCTCCGCTTCCTCAAGCGTCTCAAATATATCCTCTCGTTTCTCTCCGTCTGGGTGTGTGCTCGTGAACGTAATTTCCGTCCCTTCCAGCTCGCCCACAATACGATATGTCATGTATTCTCCACCTTTCCTTTTTCTATCCATTCTACCCGTTGGCGGACAAGTCCGCCAATGTCAGGCGGGCGAATGAACTCGCCCATTGCCTGCCATAAAACCCAAGAGGGCTGAACAGGGTGAGCCTCGTTACTCTTCCCTGTTCAGCCCTCTTTTTTGCTTCCATTTCGGGTGCGAGACTCCCTGCCGGATCGTCCCGCAGCCCTCCATTTCAGCAAGCCATTTTGTCCTCGCTCGGAGCCTGCCCGATCTGTGGAAAATGGCATTCCCCGCACCTGTTAGGTGGGAGAGGCGGAGTTAAAAGTGTCGGACACAATGTTTCCGACACACTCCGCAATTGGGATGGCACGCCCTCCCCCTTGACCCCCACCGTCCGACACTCTAAAATTGAGCTAAACACTCAATTTTAGGAGGTCGAAAAACCATGGTCGCCCGGCAAAAAGAATCCGTCCGACTCGACCCTGAAATTGTTTCGCTCGGTCGCAAGCTCGCGAAACAAGATTTCGGATCGGAAACCAAATTTGGACTGCTGATCGAACACGCCATTCGGGCGTATCACGCTCACCAAGTCCAACCTGTCGAAGCAAGCTCATTGCTGTCCGCAACCGAGCAAGCTCTGATCGACAGGATCGAAAAACGAGTTGAAGACATGGGAAAGCAAACCGTTGAACGAGTCGGAAATCTCATTGCCAAATCCAGTTACGAAACTACATACAGCAGTATCGTTTTGGAACACATATTTGATGACTATTTCGAAGATCACAACCCAAAACAACTCCGGGAACAGATGCGCAGCATTGCCGCCCAAAGAATGCGGACTCGACTAGATAAAGAATCAGCTGAAAAAATCAGCTCTCTTATGCAAGAAAACAAAAACCTAGAGGTCATGCAGGAAAAGTTAATCGACATGAACAGAGCACAAAAAGAAGAACTGGAGAAGTACAAAAAAGCCTATCAAGAACTGCGGAGGGACTATCAAGACGTCCAAGAAGAATCAAACAGCAGACTAAATCAGGTCGGTAACGCACACCGACAGAATGACCAGTTAGTCCAAAAAGTACGCTCTCTGCAAGCAGAATCATCTGAATATAAGAATCAAGTGGACTTTCTTGTTGCCAATTACAACCGACTCAAAAGCAATGAAAAGCTACTTGAAGAGTATAAGCAGGGGCGAAGATAATGGTCGCTCATGTGAAATCCCTCGGATTCGCCAGTCATAGCAAAGGCGGAAAGCCGATCACCCATATCAAAGAGCATATCAAGTACATAGAACTTGACCGGGATCATCACCGGACACCGCCGGAACTGTTTACAGCTGCGCAAGATAAAATTCAACGGATTGAGTTTTTCAAAAAGCTGAATGAACAGCCAAAGCGTGGCGTAGTCGGTCATAAACTCGTCATTTCATTAAGCGAAGATGAACAGGGACGGTTCGCCACCGATTTAAAAGAATTAGTCCGAGATACGATGAATCGCTTTGAGGGTAAACACAACGTCAAACTGGACTGGATAGCTGCCGTACACGATGACAAAGGACACCCTCACGCTCACATTGTCATCCGAGGATACAACCAGGACGGCAAACAAGTCGGCCTGTATCCGTCACACTTGAAGGATCTGCAGAGCTTTGCTGAACAGGAGAAAGAACGACAGTTTGAGAGATCCAAAGGCAGAAGCAAAAGCCGCGATTTTTTGAAGGAGCTTGCAGAGGAGATCGAGCTTGAACCATCTATCCCATTAACAGAAAAGAAACGCCGCCGGACTAAAGAGCAAGAACAGCAACAAGAAGAAAAACAGCGCCCTCAAAGACGGCGCCGTGATTACGAAATGGAACGATAACAAAGCAGGCTTCAAGCCTGCTCTCTTTCTTTATTTTGCTTTTACCCGAGTATTAAAACCGTCCTGCTTTTTCACAGTGATAACTTTCGTTCCTACTTTTCGTTTCTTCCCAGTCCAGTTTTCTAACTCGTACTGTGTTTGTGTAACTTTCCACTCTTTATTTCTTGTTCTGTATTGAGCCAAATACGTTTTTTTCTTGCTTAGCCCAGTATGCTGATCGTCAACAGATACCTGATATTCTTTCTTTATGTCAAAACCCACAAAAGCATCCATTACCTTTTTAGCAACCTTTCATTGACCTGAATTGGAGTTTGAACGGGTTTTAGTG
>NZ_JBHJYK010000071.1:0-4155 GCF_042269865.1 Streptomyces sp. NPDC055966 | reverse complement strand
CACCAGCCCCACCCACCACACCCACAGCACCCTCGGCACCCGACACCGAACCCCCCGGCGCCTCCTCCACGATCACATGCGCATTCGTCCCGCTGATACCGAAGGAGGACACGCCCGCCCGACGCCGTCCGTCGGTCGTGGGCCAGGGCTCTTCCTCGGTGAGCAGCTGCACGCTGCCGTCCATCCAGTCGACGTGCGGGGACGGCGCGTCGACGTGGAGGGTGCGCGGCAGCACGCCATGACGCATCGCCTGCACCATCTTGATCACACCGGCCACACCCGCGGCGGCCTGTGTGTGACCGATGTTCGACTTCACCGACCCCAGCCACAACGGCCGTTCCGGATCACGCTCCTGGCCGTAGACGGAGATCAGCGCCTGGGCCTCGATCGGATCGCCGAGCGCCGTCCCCGTGCCATGCCCTTCGACGGCGTCGACGTCGTCGGGGCTCAGGCCCGCGTTGCCGAGGGCCGTGCGAATGACGCGCTGCTGCGCCAGGCCGTTCGGCGCCGTCAGACCGTTGGACGCGCCGTCCTGGTTCACCGCCGAACCGCGGACCACCGCAAGCACGGGATGGCCGTTGCGCCGCGCGTCCGACAGCCGCTCCAGCAGGACCAGCCCCACGCCCTCGGAGAACCCGGTGCCGTCCGCGGCCGCGGCGAACGCCTTGCACCGGCCGTCGGGGGACATGGCGCGCTGCCGGCTGAACGCGGTGAAGGTGCCGGGGGTGGCGATCACGGTCACTCCGCCGGCCAGGGCCAGCGTGCACTCGCCCTGGCGCAGCGACTGTGCGGCCTGGTGCAGGGCGACCAGGGAGGACGAGCACGCCGTGTCCACGGTGACGGCGGGGCCCTGCAGCCCGAGGACGTAGGAGAGCCGGCCGGACACCAGGCTGAGCGCGTTGCCCGTCAGCAGCATGCCGTCCAGGCCTTCCGGCGCTTCGTGCAGCAGGGTGGAGCCGTACTCCTGGGCGAGGGCGCCCACGAAGACTCCGGTGTCGCTGCCCTTGAGGGAAGGCGGCGCGATGCCCGCGCGTTCGAAGGTCTCCCAGGCGGTCTCCAGCAGCAGCCGCTGCTGCGGATCCATCGCCAGCGCCTCACGCGGCGAGATCCCGAAGAACGCGGCGTCGAACCGGCTCACGTCCTCCAGGAACGCCCCCTGACGCACGTAGGAGGTGCCGGGCTTGTCGGGGTCCGGATCGTAGAGCCCGTCCAGGTCCCAGCCCCGGTCGGAGGGGAATCCGGTCACCGCGTCGGTTCCGTTGGCCACCAGGTCCCACAGTTCCTGCGGCGAGCCGACGCCTCCGGGATAGCGGCAGCCCATCGCCACGATCGCGATCAGGTCCTCGTCCGGCCCCGGGCGCGCGGCGGGCCGCGAGACAGCGACGGCGGACGACTCGGTACCGCTCCAGGTCTGCCACAGGTGCTCGGCGAGGGCCTGCGCCGTGGGATGGTCGAAGATGGTCGTGGGGGACAGTCGCAGGCCGGTGGCCTCGTTGAGGCGGTTGCGCAGTTCCACCGCGGTCAGTGAGTCGAAACCGAGGTCCTTGAAGACGCCGTCCGCGGGGACGGCCTCCGCTGTCTCGTGCCCGAGGGCGGTCGCCGCATGCGTCCGGACCAGGTCGAGCAGCGCCCGCCGTGCCTCCGGCTCCGACAGCCGCGCGAGCCATTCCCCGGCGGCGCCGGCGTCAGACGCGTCAGCCCCGGCCGCGGTACGCCTGACAGGGGTGCGCACAAGACCGCGCAGTACGGCGTGGACGCCACCGGGACGTCGGCGCAGGGCCGCGAAGTCGAAGCGCGCGGCCACGAAGGCGGCACCGTCACGGGCGACGGCGGCGTCGAACAGGGCCAGCCCGTGCTCGGCGGACAGGGGCTGTACGCCGTCCCGGGTGATCCGGCGCCGGTCGGTGTCGCCGAGATGTGCGGTCAGGCCGCCGTCCTCCCAAAGGCCCCAGGCCACGGTGGTGGCCGGCAGGCCGAGGGCGCGGCGATGCTCGGCGAGGGCGTCGAGGAACGCGTTGGCGGCCGCGTAGTTGGCCTGGCCCGGCCCGCCGAGGACGGCGGCGACCGAGGAGAACAGCACGAACTGTGCGAGATTCGCGTCGCGGGTCAGCTCGTGCAGGTGCACCGCCGCGTCCACCTTGGGACACATCACCGTCTCCAGCTGCTCCGGGGTGAGAGCCGAGGTCGTGGCGTCGTTCAGCACGGCCGCCGAGTGCACCACGGCGGTCAGCGGACGGTCGAGCCCGCCGAGCACGGTGGCGAGCGCCTCCCGGTCGGCGACGTCGCAGGCCACGATCGAGGTGCTCGCGCCCAACTCGGTTAGGCGCGCCTCCAGTTCGGCGGCACCGGGTGCCTCGGGGCCGCTCCTGCTGAGCAGCAGCAGATGGCGCGCGCTGTGCGCGGTGACCAGATGCTCGGCCAGCAGGGCGCCGATTCCGCCGGTGCCACCGGTGACCACGACGACGCCGTCGGGATCGAGGGTCTCCGCGTCGCGAACGGCCACGTCGAAGGCGCGCGTCAGACGGGGTACGAGCACGGAACCGGCGCGGACGGCCAGTTGGGGCTCGCCGGAGCCGACCGCCGCGACGAGGGCGGCGGCTTGCTCGGCGGACAGGACGGTCGTGGGCGCGGCCCCGGCGACGGACGTCGCGGGGCGCTCGACGTCCAGCAGGACGACGCGTCCGGGATGCTCGGTCTGGGCCGACCGCACCAGTCCCCACAGCGGTGCGCCGGCCAGGTCCGTGACACCGTCGTCGTCCGGTCCCGCCGCGACCGCACCGCGGGTGACCACCACCAGCCGGGCCGACTCGAAGCGCTCGTCGGCCAGCCATGTCTGAAGGTCGGTGAGCAGGTCCTGCGCGGCCGCGCGAGCGGCCGCCGGCAGGGCCGCGTCGGGGCGCGCCGACGGCGGGCAGGAGAGGAGCACCACGTCGGGCAGCGACACATCGGCAGCCTCGGCCGCCGCGGCCGCCACGTCCTGAAGACGGCCGTACGTGCGTACGTCGGCACCTGATTTCCGTATCCCGCGGGCCAGGTCCTCGGCGTCGGAGCCCACCACGCACCAGTGGCCCGGCGCCGAAGCCGCCGGCCCGAGCGGGGACAGCGGTGTCCACCGCGTCCTCAGCAGGGAGTGTCGGACCGCTTCGGTGGTCGGCGCGGCCGTCCCGTCGGCCATGGGACGGGTGGTCAGCGCGCCGACGGAGAGCACGGGGGTACCGGTCGGATCGGCGGCCAGCAGGGCCACACCGTCGGTGTCCGACCAGGTCAGACGTACCCGCAGCGCGGTGGCGCCCGATGCGTGCAGGTGCACGTCGTGCCAGGAGAAGGGGAGGCGCAGCGGCTCGGAATCCGAGCGCCGGGCCAGCTCGTTGAGGACGTCGGGATGCAGCGCCGCGTCCAGCAGCCCCGGGTGAATGCCCCAGCCGTCCGCGGCGTCCCGGTCCGGGAGGACGACGTCGGCGAACACCGTGTCACCGAGTCGCCACATGGCCCGCAGTCCGCGGAAGAGCGGCCCGTATCCGTATCCCACGGCCGCGAGTTGCTCGTAGACGTCCTCCGCGGACACCGGTTCGGCACCCCGCGGCGGCCAGTCGGTGAGGACGTCCGCCGCGTCCGGCTCCTCCGCCGGGGCCGGCCGGAGGAATCCGCTCGCGTGCCGGACCCACACCGGTTCCACAGCGACGACCCCGTCCGCGTGGTCCTGCCGTGCCGAGTGGACGCGCACCGCACGACGCCCGGACGAGTCCGGCGCCCCTACGGTGACCTGGAGGCTCACGCTCTCCTGCGCGGCCAGATCGAGCGGGGCCTCCAGGACCAGTTCCTCCAGGAAGGAGCAGCCCGTCTCGTCTCCGGCACGAATCGCCACGTCGACGAAGGCCGTGCCCGGAAAGATCACGGAGCCGCGCACCACGTGATCGGCGAGCCACGGATGCGTCGCCACGGACACCCGTCCGGTGAGCACCAGGGCGTCGGTGTCCGCCGAGTGGACCGCCGCGCCGAGCACCGGGTGGGTCACCGCCCGCTGCCCCACGGTCTTCGGGTCACCGCCGGCCGGCAGGCTGGTCAGCCAGTGGTGGTCGCCCTGGAAGGGATACGTCGGCAGGTCCGGATGCGGCACCACACGATCGCCATGCACGACCACACCCTCGACGAACG
>NZ_JBHJYK010000070.1:0-4353 GCF_042269865.1 Streptomyces sp. NPDC055966 | reverse complement strand
GCGGGCAGCCAGAAGCGCCACTGCTGTCGCGGCGGCCGCGCCGATCCTCCGAGCGTGCATGACCGTTCCTCCTCGATGCACGACTCCATCGCCGTACGAGGGAGTCGTCGTGTCGTCTTGGACGTTGGGCGGCGGGCACGGCCGAGCAGGCATCAGCGTCCGTCGAAGAATGCGAAATGATATTAGGAGGCCGCGCGGACAGGCATGCGGTCAGGGGACTGGTCCGAGTGCGGGTGGACGCTACGGCGCCAGTCGTTCACGAAGTGCCGATGACCCAGTTCGCCGGGTGGACGAACGTCGCCAGCTGATCCTCGATCCACGGGTCGAACGCCAGCAGCTGGTCTTCGGCCCAACGGACGAGGTGGTCACCCGCCGTCCGGTACGTGCCGCTGCGGCCGTAGCTGTCGTCGTACAAGCTGCCGTAGCCCTGGTCACCGCGGTCATGGAGCCGGTCACCGTTCGCCCGACCGTCGCGGTGGTGATGTGTGCCGTGGAGGCCCATGGTCTGCGCGTGCGCGGTCAGGACGGCCCGGGCAGGGGTGGGCCCGGCGTCCTGCGCAGTGGCCGCGGCCGCGGAGCCGGCGGCAGCGAGGAGGGCGCCTGCGGCGAGTGCCGCAGAGACGCTCACGGTCGCGGTACGTCGCATGAGCTTCTTCATGATGTTTCCTCCTTGCACTGTCCGCCTGCCGTGTCTGCTGACGGCGGACGCCCCGTTGTCTTGGCTCTGGCAAAGCTACTCACACATACATGGTTGAACAATAAACTTTGCGCGTGAAGCAAATCACCCGAATAGCCCGGAATAGACGGGGGCAATAAGCCGTGCCGGATTTCAGGCGGCTCGCACTCCGCCGACACCCGTCCACATGCCGGCGGGGCAGGGGGCGTGAGGCGCGTCACACCTCGGGGCCCGCGCGGTCGCGGTATCGGGCTCGCCCCGGATGCCACGGCTCGGCTGGCTCACGCCTGGAACTCGGTGAGATCGATGGTGTGAACGCGCAGCGGACAGCCGTACACCGGGTGCGTCGTCTCTCGCTCCGGCACCATGCCGAGCTTGCGGATGACGTTCTCGGAGGCGACGTCACCCGCTCGGTTGATGCTGATGACGTGGTCGAGGCCGCGATCCTGAAGCGCGAACTCCAGCGTGGCATGGGCGGCTTCGGATGCGTATCCCTGACCCCAGAACTGTGAGCCGAGGCGCCACCTGATCGCCACGGCGGGCAGTACCTCCGGCAGGAACTCGGGCACGGACAGCCCCGTGAAGCCGGCCAGCTCACCCGAGGCCAGCAGCTCGACGGCAAAGAGTCCGAAGCCTTCCTCGTCCCACTCCTCCTCCCACCGCTCGATGTCCTCCACCGTGTGCTCCAGATCGCGCACCGAGCCGTCGTCGACCCAGCGCATGACCCGCGGGTCCGCGTTGATGTCCACCATCGGCGCGACCCTGCGCGCCGAGGTGCTCGGCGCGCAGGATCAATGAAAGACGGGTCGTTCGTAATCGCGGTGTGCGGTAGCGATGTTGTCGATGGCTCAGGTCCAAGCCGTACCGCCCCGATGCGCTGCCGCCCGGTCGGTGAGGTTCTCGGCGAACTGCAACACCGTCACCAGCGCCAGCTGGCCCGGTGACCAGCCCGGCCTCCCTCTGGATCCGAAGGCCTCGGCGAACTCGGCGTCCGCGAACAACTCGCCCAGTTCGTCACGGACCCGCATCGCCAACGGGTACGGGCCGCGTGCCGCCACCGCCCGCGCCACCTGCACGGTCATGTCAGGCACCTTCGGCCACGGCCTCGGCCGCATCGACATTCCACACCCCACCCGCGACCGGGAACGCCAAGACGGCCGCTGCCGTCACGGCCAACGAGCCGCCATTCCCGCCGGGCACGGAATAAGCCAGCAGGATCGTCACCAGCCGCAAACGACGGTGATCAATGCTCTGGCCCGGGTCGCGGGGCCGAGCTCCGTTGCGTCAAGGCTCAATCGGTGCACCCAGTCAGACTTCGCCCACCGGACCCGAACCGTTGACCCTCTTCTGATGCCGGACTTCAGAACGTCGTCGGCGACACCCACCGCTCCTCGATGGCCCGCACCGCCAAGCAGCACATCGCCTCCGGCTCGTCCCGGCTGCGCCCGGTCATCGCCGACCTGGCCGAGGTCGGCGGGAAGATCGCGTTCTCCGTGCGGGCGAAGAAGAGCGCGTTCGTCTACGACGCCGGCCGTCCCAAGGACTCGCCCGGCATCCGCCACGGTGTGGACGGTCACGGAATTGGAGCAGCGCCGTGTCCGGTGACCGCGTCCCACCCCCAGCAGAGCCGCACGGCCCGGCGTGCCGGCGGCCAGGCCCTGGCGGGTGGTGCGCTGCCGGTGGTGCCGGGCATCACCCGCCGGGGAAAGGCTCAGTGCTTGTTGACCGCGGAGGCCCAGTCGAAGTTCACGCCCATGTCGGAGTACATCTTCGAGTACCCGACGAAGCAGTCGAACTTCTCGACCTTGCCGTTGTGCAGGTACCAGAAGTCGGCAGTCGGGGCGTCGACCTTGTGGCCGTTCCCCTTGATGACGCCTGCCGGCGACTGGAGTTGGCCATCGAACGTGCCCTGGATCGACAGTTCGATGCTGACCACGTCGCCGTTCACGGTGATGCGCTTGAGGTCACGGTGGACATTGGAGAAGAGGCTCTTCATGTAGGGCAGAACGGTGCCGAGCGCCTTGCCCCGGTAGGCCACGCCGCTGACCATGTCGTCGAAGACGCCGTCCTTGGCGAAGCTGTTGACGAACGTCGGGACGTCGATGTGGCTCCCCTCCGCCGCGTAGTAATCGCGCAGGACGACTGCCAGGTTGTGCGTCTCATGCTTGGTCAGGTGGCGGTTCGTGAGCGGCAGCTCCGCCAGCTGGCGGGGAGTCAGGTCCGGGACCGCCGCACTGCTGTGGACCGCCGCGCTCCTGTGGCCGGGGTTTGCGGCCTGTGACGGCGCAGCGGCGATGGAAAGGCCACCCAGGACAGCTATCGCGGTCGTGGCGGTGATCGACTTCCGGCTGAGCAGCTTCATGTCGCGTTCCTCCAGGTTGATTCTCAGGATCCGAGAGCCGCCGCAACGGTCCCTCTCACGTCCTTAGTAATTCAAACGCTCGCTTTACATTAGGAACTGACAGTGCGACATGTCAAGCCAATGTTTGAATTCTCTGATCGCGCTGCCACGGAGGGGTGCGCGCGCGGGCGCGTTGCGGCTGGTCAGAACGGGGCTGCGACAGCGATCCGGGGCAGCGGCCCAGGCGCCCGCTCCTCGCGGGACCGGATCCGCTCGGGTTCGCCCTCGATCCGCGAGGCGACTGTTGACAATGTACTCAAACATCCGCTTGACTACATGGCATGGTACGGGCGAAAAAGATGGATCTGCGCCGGGAGGCTGGTCAGCGCACGCGGGACGGCCTACAGACGGCCGCCCTGGAGTTGCTCGCGCAGCGAGGCCAGGAGGGCGTGACACTCCGCGAGATCACAGATCGCGCCGGAGCCAACGTCGCCGCGGTGAGTTACCACTTCGGGTCGCTGAAGGCACTGTGCGACTCGGCGATCGAGCACGCGTTGGAACAGTATCTGGACGAGAAGATCCTGGAACTCGATTCCCTCCCCTCCACCGCGACACTCCATGACGTGGCGGCAGCGTTCGCCCGGCCGATGGTGCGCGCGCTGGCGGCCGGCGGACAGGACCTGGCCGTGATGCGGACCGTGGCGCGCGTCGGCATCGATCCGCCCCAGGGATGGGACCGGCTGGACGGCAAGTTCGACCAGAGCCGCCGGGGGGCGGTCCGGGCGCTGGCACCGAACCTGCCCGGAGTCGACGAGGAGGAACTGAACTTCCGTACGCGATGCGCAGCCGGCCTGCTGAACTGGCTCGCGCTGGCGCCCATCGGCACCGAGCTGGCCGCCATGTCCGCCGAGCAGATCGAGCGGCAGCTGTTCCCCGTGGTGGCCGGGGCGTTCCGCGGGGACGCCCCCGCCGACCGCTGACCAGGCCAAAGGCCAGTACGGGGAGCAGAACAACACCCTGTCCTATCTCCCGACCCTGGCCGAAGGCGGCGTCGAACACGCCGAGATCCGGGACTGCGCCCACTTACCGACGTACTGCAACCCGCCGCAGATGTGGGCCCGCATCGCCGACCTGGTCTCACGCACGGACGCCGCCTCCTGACGGCTTCGAGCCGCGGACAACCGCCGCGAGAAAGCTGCGGACCGCAGCACCCGGCCGACGGAGGCGGCCCTTCGTCACGTGTGTGTCACTGTCCGCCGTACTTCCGGCTCATGCTCTCGTACACCGCCTTCGCCTCCTGGCCCAGCGGCGGGCCCGCGAGCCAGGAGTGGTCGGC
>NZ_JBHJYK010000069.1:0-4959 GCF_042269865.1 Streptomyces sp. NPDC055966 | reverse complement strand
CCAGGCCGTGGACTCCTCGGCGATGGTGACGACCCCCGGGCAGCGCCGGTACACGGTCGCGTTCATCTCCTGGAGGAAGGCCACCGCGTCCAGGTCCTCCCGCCCGCCGAAGACGTTCGGCTGCCACTGCCCGGAGTCCCGCGAGTAGTCGAGGTACAGCATCGACGCGACGGCGTCCACGCGCAGCCCGTCGATGTGGAACTCCTGGCACCAGTACACGGCGTTGGCCACGAGGAAGTTGCGCACCTCGGTCCGGCCGAAGTCGAACTCGTAGGTCCCCCAGTCCGGATGCTCGGCCCGCCGCCAGTCCCCGGGCTCGTACAGCGGCTCCCCGTCGAACCTGGCCAGCGCCCAGTCGTCCTTCGGGAAGTGCGCCGGCACCCAGTCCATGATCACGCCGAGCCCGGCCCGGTGCAGCGCGTCCACCAGGAACTTGAAGTCGTCCGCCGAGCCCAGCCGGGGCGTCGGCGCGTAGTAGGAGGTGACCTGGTATCCCCAGGACCCGCTGAAGGGATGCCCGGCGACCGGCATCAGCTCCACATGCGTGAAGCCCAACTCCTTGACATACGAGGGAAGTTCGTCTGCGAGCTGACGATACGTCAATCCGGGTCGCCAGGAGGGCAGATGCACCTCGTACACCGAGAACGGCGCCTGGTGCACGGGCGTGTCACCCCGGTGGGCCATCCACTCCGCGTCGTCCCACTCGTGCCGGGACACCGCGACGACCGACGCCGTGTCGGGCGGCACCTCGGTGCACCGGGCCATCGGGTCGGCCTTGAGGAACCGGTCGCCGCGCCGGGAGGTGATCTCGAACTTGTACCGGGCGCCCTCGCCGATCCCGGGCAGGAACAGCTCCCACACCCCGGACGCGCCGAGCGAGCGCATCGGGTACTGGGTGCCGTCCCAGTACGTGAAGTCCCCGGCCACCCGCACCCCCTGGGCGTTCGGCGCCCACACCGTGAAGCGGGTGCCGGCCACGCCCTGGTGCGTCATCGGCTCGGCGCCGAGCGCCTGCCACAGCTGCTCGTGCCGGCCCTCCCGGATCAGATGGAGGTCCAGCTCGCCGAGCGCGGGCAGGAAGCGGTACGGATCGTGCACCTCCTGCTCGGTGTCGTCGTACACCACCAGCAGCGTGTACGACTTCGGCACCCTCGGAAGCGGCAGCACGGCCGCGAACAGGCCGCCGCCCTCCGACACCAGCGGATGGCGCGTGCCGCCGGTCACGACGCTCACCGCGCGGGCGTTCGGCCGCAGCGTCCGGAACAGGGTGCCGCCCGGCACCGGATGTGCGCCCAGCAGGGCGTGCGGATCGTGATGGGCGCCGCCGAGGAGCCGGCCGCGCTCGGCCGGGTCCAGGGGGACGGCCGTGACCGGTGCGGGACCGGCGGCCTCGGGGAGCGAGGTGTCGCGCAGAGCCATGCCGTCAGCCTCCCCACACGGCGAGCCGTTTGATCGCCGCCATCGGTACCGGCAGCCAGTCCGGCCGGTGTCTCGCCTCGTACAGCACCTCGTAGACCGCCCTGTCCGTCTCGTGCGCGCGCAGCAGCGCGTGCTTCTTGCGTGGATCCCAGCCCGCGCGGGCCGCGTAGCCCGCGCAGAACGCCTCCCGGCAGCGGCGCGCCCATTCGGGTCGCCAGGGGCGGCGCTGCCGGGCCGCGTAGTCGAAGGAGCGCAGCATCCCCGCCACGTCCCGCACCGGGGACTGCGGGGCCCTGCGCTCGGCGAGCGGCCGGGACGGCTCGCCCTCGAAGTCGATGACGAACCAGTCGCGGCCGGCCCGCAGCACCTGCCCGAGATGCAGATCGCCGTGCACCCGCTGCGCGGGCGGCCCGGCGTCGCACGTGGCGAGCGCCCCGAACGCGGCCCTGAGCCCCGGCACGAACGGCCGCAGCCCCGATACGGCGTGCGCGGCCGCGTCCAGCCGCGCGGACATCGCCCGCGCCGTACGGCCGTTCTCACCCGGCCCGGCCGCACCGAACGCCTCGGCCAGCGCCAGATGCACCTCGGCCATCGCCCGGCCCAGCTCCCAGGCCTCGGCCGTGAAGTCGTCGCCCGCGGCGAGCGCGCGCAGCGCCAGCGTCCAGCCGTCGGTCGCGTCCGGCAGGAACGGCTGGAGCACCCCGAGCGTCGCCGGCCGCGGTGCGCTCGTGCCGAACCAGGCCACCGGCGCCGGCACCCGGGTGCACCCCTGCGCGGCCAGCGCGGCCGACACCTCCAGGTCCGGATTGACGCCCGGCTGGATGCGCCGGAAGACCTTCAGGATGTACGCGTCGCCGTACACGAGCGAGGTGTTGGACTGCTCGGCGTCCAGCAGCCGCGGCGGCAGCCCGCCGGGCACCTGGACAGCCGGATCCGCCTCGAACCGCAGCGGGCCCGCCGCGCCCGGGTGCCGCAGCCGCTCCAGCAGCAGATGCGCCGAGCGCGGGTCGTGCAGCGCGTCGTACACCGCGAGCCCGGCGAAAGGTCCCTGCTCGGCGCGGCCGAGGAACGCCCGTTCCAGCCGCGGGGCGAGCTGCTCGCGCAAGGTCAGCAGCAGCTGGTAGCAGTCGCCGGGCGGGGGAGTGCCGCCGGGCGTGGGCACCGGCGCGTGCGAGGCGTGTACCAGCAGATGCAGACACCCGGGGAACAGCTCGGTCACGTGCAGCACCGACAGATCCGTGACGGGCCGGTCCTTGCCCGCGAACCAGCGCTGCCTCGGCAGCCACTCGCGCAGCAGCCCGCCCAGCGAGGCCAGCGGCCCGCCCCGGCCGGTCGCGGCTACCGGTCCGACAGTGATGGTCTTCGGCATGACGCGCGTCCTTTCCTCGGCGCCGGGCGTTCAGTGGCTGCCGATGCGGGATGCGACCCGGGTGAGCCGGAACCAGTAGAAGCCGTGGCCCTGCAGGGTGAGCAGGTACGGCAGTTCACCGATGGCGGGGAACCGCACCCCGCCGATCAGCTCGACCGGATGCCGGCCGTCGTAGGCGCGCAGGTCGAGTTCGGTCGGCTGGGCGAAGCGGGAGAAGTTGTGCACGCACAGGACGAGGTCGTCGCCGTACTCGCGCAGGAAGGCGAGCACCGCCGGGTTGGAGGACTGCAGCTCGTTGTACGACCCGAGTCCGAAGGCGGGGTTCTGCTTGCGGATCTCGATCATGCGCCGGGTCCAGTGCAGCAGCGACGACGGCGAGGACATGGAGGCCTCGACGTTGGTGACCTGGTAGCCGTAGACCGGGTCCATGATCGTCGGCAGGTACAGGCGCCCCGGATCGGACCTGGAGAAGCCGGCGTTGCGGTCGGGGGTCCACTGCATGGGGGTGCGGACGGCGTCGCGGTCGCCGAGCCAGATGTTGTCGCCCATGCCGATCTCGTCGCCGTAGTAGAGGATCGGTGAGCCGGGCAGGGAGAGCAGCAGGGCGGTGAACAGCTCGATCTGGTTGCGGTCGTTGTCGAGCAGGGGGGCGAGGCGGCGGCGGATGCCGATGTTGGCGCGCATGCGGGGGTCCTTGGCGTATTCGGCCCACATGTAGTCGCGTTCTTCGTCGGTGACCATTTCGAGGGTGAGCTCGTCGTGGTTGCGCAGGAAGATGCCCCACTGGCATTTCGACGGGATCGCGGGGGTCTTGGCGAGGATCTCGGAGACCGGGTAGCGCGATTCGCGGCGTACGGCCATGAAGATGCGTGGCATGACGGGGAAGTGGAAGGCCATGTGGCACTCGTCGCCGCCGGTGCCGTAGTCGCCGAAGTAGTCGACCACGTCCTCGGGCCACTGGTTGGCCTCCGCCAGCAGCACCGTGTCCGGGTACATCGCGTCGATCTCCCGGCGCACGCGCTTGAGGAAGGTGTGCGTGGCGGGCAGGTTCTCGCAGTTGGTGCCCTCCTCGGCGTAGAGATAGGGGACCGCGTCGAGCCGGAATCCGTCGATGCCGAGGTCGAGCCAGAACTTCAGGGCCGCCAGGACCTCCTCCTGCACGGCGGGGTTCTCGTAGTTCAGGTCCGGCTGGTGCGAGAAGAAGCGGTGGAAGTAGTACTGGCCGCGCACCGGGTCGAAGGTCCAGTTGGAGGCCTCGGTGTCGACGAAGATGATCCGGGCGTCCTCGTACTGCCGGTCGTCGTCCGCCCACATGTAATAGTCGCCGTAGGGGCCGTCGGGATTCTTGCGGGACTCCTGGAACCACGGGTGCTGGTCGCTGGTGTGGTTCATGACGAAGTCGATGATGACGCGCATGCCGCGCTGGTGGGCGGCGTCCACGAATTCCACGAAGTCGGCGAGGTCGCCGAACTCGGGCAGGACGGACGTGTAGTCCGAGACGTCGTAACCGCCGTCCCGCAGCGGTGACTTGAAGAACGGCGGGAGCCACAGGCAGTCCACGCCGAGCCATTGCAGATAGTCGAGCTTGGCGGTCAGGCCCTTCAGGTCGCCGATGCCGTCGCCGTTGCTGTCCTGGAAGGAGCGGACCAGGACCTCGTAGAAGACGGCGCGTTTGAACCAGTCCGGGTCGCGGTCCTTGGCGGGCGTGTCCTCGAACGTGTCGGGTACGGGTTCGTTGACGGTCATGACGCTGCGGGCCCTCCGATCTGGGGCGTCGATCGCCCGACGTGGAGCACGTGCGCCGGCGCGCTGCCGGGCGTGAGACGCACGTAGTTGGTCCTGCCCCAGAGGAACGTCTCGCCCGTCAGTTCGTCGTGTACGGACAGGGCGGCGTCCCAGTCCAGGCCGAGTTGCGGCATGTCCAACGAGACCGTGGCCTCCTGGGTGTGATGCGGGTCGAGGTTGACGACCACGATGACCGTGTCCGTCCCCGTGCGCTTGCTGTAGGCGAGCACGGCGTCGTTGTCGGTCGGGTGGAAACGCAGATTCCGCAGGCGCTGTAGCGCGGGGTGCCGGCGTCGGACGGTGTTGAGGCGGGTGATGAGGGGGGCGATGCTGCGGCCCTCGCGTTCGGCGGACTCCCAGTCGCGGGGCCTGAGTTGGTACTTCTC
>NZ_JBHJYK010000068.1:1966-5308 GCF_042269865.1 Streptomyces sp. NPDC055966 | reverse complement strand
AACACCGAAGGGAAGCCCGGAGGAAAGCCCGAGAGGGTGAGTACAAAGGAAGCGACCGTTCCTTGAGAACTCAACAGCGTGCCAAAAATCAACGCCAGATTAGTTGATACCCCGTCTCCGGTCATCACGACCGGGGCGAGGTTCCTTTGAAAAACACAGCGAGGACGCTGTGAACCGGGAGGACTATTCCTCCTCCTGGTTCCGCTCTCGTGGTGTTCGACCGGATTACCGGTAAACATTCACGGAGAGTTTGATCCTGGCTCAGGACGAACGCTGGCGGCGTGCTTAACACATGCAAGTCGAACGATGAAGCCCTTCGGGGTGGATTAGTGGCGAACGGGTGAGTAACACGTGGGCAATCTGCCCTTCACTCTGGGACAAGCCCTGGAAACGGGGTCTAATACCGGATATGACCGTCTTGGGCATCCTTGACGGTGTAAAGCTCCGGCGGTGAAGGATGAGCCCGCGGCCTATCAGCTTGTTGGTGAGGTAATGGCTCACCAAGGCGACGACGGGTAGCCGGCCTGAGAGGGCGACCGGCCACACTGGGACTGAGACACGGCCCAGACTCCTACGGGAGGCAGCAGTGGGGAATATTGCACAATGGGCGAAAGCCTGATGCAGCGACGCCGCGTGAGGGATGACGGCCTTCGGGTTGTAAACCTCTTTCAGCAGGGAAGAAGCGCAAGTGACGGTACCTGCAGAAGAAGCGCCGGCTAACTACGTGCCAGCAGCCGCGGTAATACGTAGGGCGCAAGCGTTGTCCGGAATTATTGGGCGTAAAGAGCTCGTAGGCGGCTTGTCACGTCGGGTGTGAAAGCCCGGGGCTTAACCCCGGGTCTGCATTCGATACGGGCTAGCTAGAGTGTGGTAGGGGAGATCGGAATTCCTGGTGTAGCGGTGAAATGCGCAGATATCAGGAGGAACACCGGTGGCGAAGGCGGATCTCTGGGCCATTACTGACGCTGAGGAGCGAAAGCGTGGGGAGCGAACAGGATTAGATACCCTGGTAGTCCACGCCGTAAACGGTGGGAACTAGGTGTTGGCGACATTCCACGTCGTCGGTGCCGCAGCTAACGCATTAAGTTCCCCGCCTGGGGAGTACGGCCGCAAGGCTAAAACTCAAAGGAATTGACGGGGGCCCGCACAAGCAGCGGAGCATGTGGCTTAATTCGACGCAACGCGAAGAACCTTACCAAGGCTTGACATACACCGGAAAGCATTAGAGATAGTGCCCCCCTTGTGGTCGGTGTACAGGTGGTGCATGGCTGTCGTCAGCTCGTGTCGTGAGATGTTGGGTTAAGTCCCGCAACGAGCGCAACCCTTGTTCTGTGTTGCCAGCATGCCCTTCGGGGTGATGGGGACTCACAGGAGACCGCCGGGGTCAACTCGGAGGAAGGTGGGGACGACGTCAAGTCATCATGCCCCTTATGTCTTGGGCTGCACACGTGCTACAATGGCCGGTACAATGAGCTGCGATACCGTGAGGTGGAGCGAATCTCAAAAAGCCGGTCTCAGTTCGGATTGGGGTCTGCAACTCGACCCCATGAAGTCGGAGTTGCTAGTAATCGCAGATCAGCATTGCTGCGGTGAATACGTTCCCGGGCCTTGTACACACCGCCCGTCACGTCACGAAAGTTGGTAACACCCGAAGCCGGTGGCCCAACCCCTTGTGGGAGGGAGTCGTCGAAGGTGGGACTAGCGATTGGGACGAAGTCGTAACAAGGTAGCCGTACCGGAAGGTGCGGCTGGATCACCTCCTTTCTAAGGAGCACTTCTTACCGGGTTCGCTCGGTCAGAGGCCAGTACATCGGCGAGTGTCCGATGCTGGTTGCTCATGGGTGGAACGTTGATTATTCGGCCGTGTTCACGGGTCGGAGGCTGTTAGTACTGCTCGTAAGAGTGTGGAACGCATGATCTCCGGACGGGACGCGGCCGGGCACGCTGTTGGGTGTCTGAGGGAATGATCTTCCTTCAGTCGCCGGCCCCAGTGCACTCACCGGATTTGTCCGGTGGGGTGATGGGTGGCTGGTCGTTGTTTGAGAACTGCACAGTGGACGCGAGCATCTGTGGCCAAGTTTTTAAGGGCGCACGGTGGATGCCTTGGCACCAGGAACCGATGAAGGACGTGGGAGGCCGCGATAGTCCCCGGGGAGTCGTCAACCAGGCTTTGATCCGGGGGTTTCCGAATGGGGAAACCCGGCAGTCGTCATGGGCTGTCACCCGCTGCTGAACACATAGGCAGTGTGGAGGGAACGAGGGGAAGTGAAACATCTCAGTACCCTCAGGAAGAGAAAACAACCGTGATTCCGGGAGTAGTGGCGAGCGAAACCGGATGAGGCCAAACCTATGGCGTGTGAGACCCGGCAGGGGTTGCGTCGTGGGGGTTGTGGGATCTCTCTTTCACGGTCTGCCGGCCGTGAGACGAGTCAGAAACCGTTGATGTAGGCGA
Organism: Streptomyces sp. NPDC055966; assembly: GCF_042269865.1. Classification (NCBI taxonomy): domain Bacteria; kingdom Bacillati; phylum Actinomycetota; class Actinomycetes; order Kitasatosporales; family Streptomycetaceae; genus Streptomyces; species Streptomyces sp. NPDC055966. The sequence continues at coordinate 2,856 of NZ_JBHJYK010000068.1, read as the reverse complement.
AGGACATGCGAAAGGTCCGGCGTAGAGGGTAAGACCCCCGTAGTCGAAACGTCAGCGGCTCGTTTGAGAGACACCCAAGTAGCACGGGGCCCGAGAAATCCCGTGTGAATCTGGCGGGACCACCCGCTAAGCCTAAATATTCCCTGGTGACCGATAGCGGATAGTACCGTGAGGGAATGGTGAAAAGTACCCCGGGAGGGGAGTGAAATAGTACCTGAAACCGTGTGCCTACAAGCCGTGGGAGCGTCGGAATGTGCTTGCACATTCTCGTGACTGCGTGCCTTTTGAAGAATGAGCCTGCGAGTTTGCGGTGTGTTGCGAGGTTAACCCGGGTGGGGAAGCCGTAGCGAAAGCGAGTCCGAACAGGGCGATTCAGTAGCACGCTCAAGACCCGAAGCGGAGTGATCTAGCCATGGGCAGGTTGAAGCGGAGGTAAGACTTCGTGGAGGACCGAACCCACCAGGGTTGAAAACCTGGGGGATGACCTGTGGTTAGGGGTGAAAGGCCAATCAAACTCCGTGATAGCTGGTTCTCCCCGAAATGCATTTAGGTGCAGCGTCGTGTGTTTCTTGCCGGAGGTAGAGCACTGGATAGGCGATGGGCCCTACCGGGTTACTGACCTTAGCCAAACTCCGAATGCCGGTAAGTGAGAGCGCGGCAGTGAGACTGTGGGGGATAAGCTCCATGGTCGAGAGGGAAACAGCCCAGAGCATCGACTAAGGCCCCTAAGCGTACGCTAAGTGGGAAAGGATGTGGAGTCGCACAGACAACCAGGAGGTTGGCTTAGAAGCAGCCACCCTTGAAAGAGTGCGTAATAGCTCACTGGTCTAGTGATTCCGCGCCGACAATGTAGCGGGGCTCAAGCGTACCGCCGAAGTCGTGTCATTCAC
>NZ_JBHJYK010000068.1:0-1871 GCF_042269865.1 Streptomyces sp. NPDC055966 | reverse complement strand
TGGATGGGTAGGGGAGCGTCGTCTGCCGGGTGAAGCGGCACTGGAAGGTAGTCGTGGACGGTTGACGAGTGAGAATGCAGGCATGAGTAGCGATACAAACGTGAGAAACGTTTGCGCCGATTGACTAAGGGTTCCTGGGTCAAGCTGATCTGCCCAGGGTAAGTCGGGACCTAAGGCGAGGCCGACAGGCGTAGTCGATGGATAACCGGTTGATATTCCGGTACCCGCTGTGAAGCGTCAAACATCGAGCATCGTGATGCTAAGGCCGTGAAGCCGTTCCGGACCCTTCGGGGAATGGAAAGTGGTGGAGCCGCCGGACCAAGCGGTTAGTAGGTGAGTGATGGGGTGACGCAGGAAGGTAGTCCATCCCGGGCGGTGGTTGTCCCGGGGTAAGGGTGTAGCCCGAGTGGTAGGCAAATCCGCCACTCATGCAGGGTGAGACCTGATGCCGAGCCGATTGTGGTGAAGTGGATGATCCTATGCTGTCGAGAAAAGCCTCTAGCGAGTTTCATGGCGGCCCGTACCCTAAACCGACTCAGGTGGTCAGGTAGAGAATACCGAGGCGTTCGGGTGAACTATGGTTAAGGAACTCGGCAAAATGCCCCCGTAACTTCGGGAGAAGGGGGGCCACGTCTGGTGACGGCACTTGCTGCCAGAGCTGGGGGTGGCCGCAGAGACCAGCGAGAAGCGACTGTTTACTAAAAACACAGGTCCGTGCGAAGCCGTAAGGCGATGTATACGGACTGACGCCTGCCCGGTGCTGGAACGTTAAGGGGACCGGTTAGCTCCATTTCGGTGGGGCGAAGCTGAGAACTTAAGCGCCAGTAAACGGCGGTGGTAACTATAACCATCCTAAGGTAGCGAAATTCCTTGTCGGGTAAGTTCCGACCTGCACGAATGGCGTAACGACTTCTCGACTGTCTCAACCATAGGCCCGGTGAAATTGCACTACGAGTAAAGATGCTCGTTTCGCGCAGCAGGACGGAAAGACCCCGGGACCTTTACTACAGTTTGATATTGGTGTTCGGTTCGGCTTGTGTAGGATAGCTGGGAGACTTTGAAGCGGGCACGCCAGTGTTCGTGGAGTCGTCGTTGAAATACCAGTCTGGTCGTGCTGGATGTCTAACCTGGGTCCGTGATCCGGATCAGGGACAGTGTCTGATGGGTAGTTTAACTGGGGCGGTTGCCTCCTAAAGAGTAACGGAGGCGCCCAAAGGTTCCCTCAGCCTGGTTGGCAATCAGGTGTTGAGTGTAAGTGCACAAGGGAGCTTGACTGTGAGACCGACGGGTCGAGCAGGGACGAAAGTCGGGACTAGTGATCCGGCGGTGGCTTGTGGAAGCGCCGTCGCTCAACGGATAAAAGGTACCCCGGGGATAACAGGCTGATCTTCCCCAAGAGTCCATATCGACGGGATGGTTTGGCACCTCGATGTCGGCTCGTCGCATCCTGGGGCTGGAGTCGGTCCCAAGGGTTGGGCTGTTCGCCCATTAAAGCGGTACGCGAGCTGGGTTTAGAACGTCGTGAGACAGTTCGGTCCCTATCCGCTGTGCGCGTAGGAGTCTTGAGAAGGGCTGTCCCTAGTACGAGAGGACCGGGACGGACGAACCTCTGGTGTGCCAGTTGTTCTGCCAAGGGCATGGCTGGTTGGCTACGTTCGGGAGGGATAACCGCTGAAAGCATCTAAGCGGGAAGCCTGCTTCGAGATGAGGACTCCCACCCACTTGATGGGGTAAGGCTCCCAGTAGACGACTGGGTTGATAGGCCGGATCTGGAAGCACCGTGAGGTGTGGAGGTGACCGGTACTAATAGGCCGAGGGCTTGTCCTCAGTTGCTCGCGTCCACTGTGTTGGTTCTGAAACCACGAACAGCC
>NZ_JBHJYK010000067.1:0-5326 GCF_042269865.1 Streptomyces sp. NPDC055966 | reverse complement strand
CCAGGCCGTGGACTCCTCGGCGATGGTGACGACCCCCGGGCAGCGCCGGTACACGGTCGCGTTCATCTCCTGGAGGAAGGCCACCGCGTCCAGGTTCTCCCGGCCGCCGTGCTCGTTCGGCGTCCACTGGCCCGGCTCGCGCGAGTAGTCCAGGTACAGCATCGAGGCCACGGCGTCCACGCGCAGCCCGTCGATGTGGAACTCCTCGCACCAGTACACGGCGTTCGCCACCAGGAAGTTGCGCACCTCCCGGCGGCCGAAGTCGAACTCCAGCGTCCCCCAGTCCGGATGCGCGGCCCGCAGCGGATCGTGGTGCTCGTACAGCGGACGCCCGTCGAACTCGGCCAGCGCCCAGTCGTCGCGCGGGAAGTGCGCCGGCACCCAGTCCATCAGCACACCGATCCCGGCCTGATGCAGCCTGTCCACCAGGTGGCGGAAGTCGTCCGGTGTGCCGAGCCGGGCCGTGGGGGCGTAGAAGCCGGTCACCTGGTAGCCCCAGGAGCCGCCGAAGGGATGCTCGGCGACCGGCATCAGCTCCACATGCGTGAAACCCAACTCGGAGACATAGGCAGGGAGTTGGTCGGCCAGCTCGCGATACGACAGCCCCGGCCGCCAGGAGGGCAGATGGACCTCGTACACCGACAGCGGCGCCCGGTGCACGTCTCTGTCCCCCCGGTGTGCCATCCACTGCGCGTCGCCCCACTCGTGGTGCGAGGCGGTCACGATCGACGAGGTGGCGGGCGGGGCCTCCGTGCGGCGGGCCAGCGGATCGGCGCGCAGGGTGCGCGAGCCGTCGGGACGGGTGATCTCGAACTTGTACAGCTCGCCCTCGCCGAGGCCCGGCACGAACAGCTCCCACACCCCGGACGAGCCCAGCGAGCGCATCGGATGCCCGGTGCCGTCCCAGAAGTCGAAACCGCCCGCGAGCCGCACCCCGCGCGCGTCCGGCGCCCACACCGCGAACCGGGTGCCGGACACGCCCTCGTGCACCGTGACATGCGCGCCGAGCGCCCGCCACAGCTGCTCGTGCCGGCCCTCGCCGATCAGATGCAGGTCCAGCTCGCCGAGCGTGGGCAGGAAACGGTAGGCGTCCTCGGTCTCCAGGACCGTCCCCTCGTACGCCACGCGCAGCCGGTAGGCGGGGACCTCGGGGAGCGGGAGCAGGCCGCTGAAGAAGCCGTCCCCGTCGTCGTGCAGTTCCGCCTTCAGCTCGCCGGCGACGACGGTGACGGACAGCGCGTACGGCCGAAAGGCCCGGAACGCGACACCGCCCGGCACCGGATGGGCGCCGAGGACCGCGTGCGGGTCGTGATGGACGCCGTGCAGCAGCCGCTCGCGGTCGGCTCGGTCCACGGCGGCGGAGCCGGTGTGCCGGTTCGTCACGGACGGGCCTCCTGGTCGGACGCGGCGAGCCGGCGGATCGCCGAGAGCGGTACGGGGAGCCAGTCGGGCCGGTGCCGGGCCTCGTAGAGCACCTCGTACACCGCCTTGTCGGTCTCGTAGGCCCGCAGCAGCACCGCGTCGGCGCGCGGATCGCGGCCCGCCACCTGCGCGTACCCCGCGCAGTAGGCGGCCCGGCACCCGCGCGCCCAGTCCGGTGCGGGCGGCCGCACCGAGTGGGCCGCGTAGTCGAAGGAGCGCAGCATCCCGGCGACGTCCCGCACCGGCGGCTGCGGCAGGCGCCGTTCGGCGAGCGGCCGGGCCGGCTCGCCCTCGAAGTCGATCAGCGACCAGGTCCCGTCCGCCGCGCGCAGACACTGCCCGAGGTGCAGATCGCCGTGGATCCGCTGCGCGGTCCAGGTGCGGCCCTCGGCGGCCGGCCGGTCCAGATCCGCGTATGCCTGCCGCAGCCCGTCCTCGTACGGCCGCAGCGCCGGTACGGCCTGTACGGCCGCCCCCAGCCGCTCCCTCATCCCCTCGGCCAGCGCCCGCAGGGGGGCGTGCCCGAGGGTGACCGTCGGCAGGGCGCGGGCGAGCGCGGTGTGCACCTCGGCGGTGGCCCGGCCCAGCGCGCGCGCCTCGGCGACGAAGTCCTCGCCCTTGGCCAGTTCGCGCAGCGCCAGCTCCCAGCCGTCGGCCGCGCCGCGCACGAAGGGCTGGAGCACGGCGAGGACATACGTCTCCCGCCCGATCTCCGCGCGCGCCCACGCCGTCGGCGCGGGCACCCGGGGGCAGCCCTCGCGGGCCAGCGCGAGCGGCAGCTCCAGGTCGGGATTGACGCCGGGCACCACCCGGCGCAGCAGCTTCAGGATGAACGTGTCGCCGTACACCACCGAGGAGTTGGACTGTTCGGCGGTCAGCAGCCGGGCCACCAGACCCGTGCGGATCTCGTGCCCCGGGTCCCGTTCGAAGCGCAGCCCGCCGACGCGGGCCCGGGTGCGCAGGGCCTCCAGGAGCACTTCGGCGGGCCGGGGGTCGTACAGGGCCTCGTACACCGTGCGTCCGGCGAGCGGCCCCTCGTCCACGTGTCCGATCAGCGCGGGCGCCAGCCGGGGCGGCAGCGCCTCGCGCACGCCTATGAGGAACTGGTAGCAGTCGCCGGGGCCGCGCAGGTCCGGCTGGTGGACGCGGAGCAGCAGATGGTACAGGCCGAGGCGGCCGTGGGGCGGGAGCAGCTCGGTGACGGCGACCGGGGTGAACCCGGTGACCGCGCGTCCCTTGCCCGCGAACCAGCGTTGTCTCGGCAGCCAGGTGCGCAACAGAGGAGCGAGGGAATCCAGGAGCGAGGGGGTGGTGACCGGATCCGCCATGGGGGTCATGTCCTTTCCCCGGGGTCGTCGGGGGTGTTCCTTGTGCGTGCCCCGGGCGGGCCGGTGGAAACGCGCCACCGCCCCGCCCGGCCGGAACCACACGGGTCCGCTACGCGGACTCGCGGCGCAGCCTGAACCAGTAGAAGCCGTGCCCCGCGAGGGTGAGCAGGTACGGCAGTTCACCGATCGCCGGGAAGCGGACCCCGCCGAACAGTTCGACGGGATGCCGCCCGCGGAACCGGCTCAGGTCCAGCTCGGTCGGCTGGGCGAAGCGCGAGAAGTTGTGCACGCACAGCACGAGGTCGTCCTCGCCGTCCCGCGACAGGGGTGCCTCACGCAGGAAGGCGAGCACCGCCGGGTTGGAGGACTGGAGCTCGTTGTACGACCCGAGTCCGAAGGCGGGGTTCTGCTTGCGGATCTCGATCATGCGCCGGGTCCAGTGCAGCAGCGACGACGGCGAGGACATCGCGGCTTCCACGTTGGTGACCTGGTAGCCGTAGACGGGGTCCATGATCGTCGGCAGGAAGAGCCGCCCGGGGTCGCTGGACGAGAAGCCGGCGTTGCGGTCGGGGGTCCACTGCATGGGGGTGCGGACGGCGTCGCGGTCGCCGAGCCAGATGTTGTCGCCCATGCCGATCTCGTCGCCGTAGTAGAGGATCGGTGAGCCGGGCAGGGAGAGCAGCAGGGCGGTGAACAGCTCGATCTGGTTGCGGTCGTTGTCGAGGAGCGGGGCGAGGCGGCGGCGGATGCCGATGTTGGCGCGCATGCGGGGGTCCTTGGCGTATTCGGCCCACATGTAGTCGCGTTCTTCGTCGGTGACCATTTCGAGGGTGAGCTCGTCGTGGTTGCGCAGGAAGATGCCCCACTGGCATTTCGACGGGATCGCGGGGGTCTTGGCGAGGATCTCGGAGACCGGGTAGCGCGATTCGCGGCGTACGGCCATGAAGATGCGTGGCATGACGGGGAAGTGGAAGGCCATGTGGCACTCGTCGCCGCCGGTGCCGTAGTCGCCGAAGTAGTCGACCACGTCCTCGGGCCACTGGTTGGCCTCCGCCAGCAGCACCGTGTCCGGGTACTGGGTGTCGATCTCCTTGCGGACCCGCTTCAGGAACTCATGGGTCGCCGGCAGGTTCTCGCAGTTGGTGCCCTCCTGCTGGTACAGGTACGGCACGGCGTCCAGCCGGAACCCGTCGATGCCGAGATCCAGCCAGAACTTCAGCGCGGAGATCATCTCCTCCTGCACCGCCGGGTTCTCGTAGTTCAGATCCGGCTGGTGCGAGAAGAAGCGGTGCCAGTAGTACTGCTTGCGTACGGGGTCGTACGTCCAGTTGGAGGCCTCGGTGTCGACGAAGATGATCCGGGCGTCCTGGAACTGCTTGTCGTCGTCGGCCCATACGTAGTAGTCGCCGTACGGCCCGTCCGGGTCGCGCCTCGACTCCTGGAACCACGGGTGCTGGTCGCTGGTGTGGTTCATGACGAAGTCGATGATGACGCGCATGCCGCGCTGGTGGGCGGCGTCCACGAACTCCACGAAGTCGGCGAGGTCGCCGAACTCGGGCAGGACGGCCGTGTAGTCCGAGACGTCGTAACCACCGTCCCGCAGCGGTGACTTGAAGAACGGCGGGAGCCACAGGCAGTCCACGCCGAGCCATTGCAGATAGTCGAGCTTGGCGGTCAGACCTTTCAGGTCGCCGATGCCGTCGCCGTTGCTGTCCTGGAAGGAGCGGACCAGGACCTCGTAGAAGACGGCGCGTTTGAACCAATCCGGGTCACGGTCCTTGGCGGGCGTGTCCTCGAAGGTGTCCGGAACGGGCTCATTGACGATCATGTGGTGGGTGACCCTCCGATCTGCGGGGTGGACGGTCGCAGGACGCTGAAGACGTGCGCGGGCCTGAGGCCCGGTTCGAGGCGCACATAGTTGGCCCTGCCCCAGTGATAGGTCTCGCCGGTGAGCTCGTCGCGCACCGGCACGGACTCGTGCCATTCCAGGCCGAGTTGCGGCATGTCCAACGAGACCGTGGCCTCCTGGGTGTGGCGGGGATCGAGGTTCGCGACCACCAGAACCGTGTTCGACCCGCTCCGCTTCGAGTAGGCGATCACCGCGTCCTTGTCGGCGTGGTGGAAGTGCAGATCGCGCAGTTGGCGCAGCGCCGGATTCTGCCGTCGGACGGTGTTGAGGCGGGTGATGAGGGGGGCGATGCTGCGGCCCTCGCGTTCGGCGGACTCCCAGTCGCGGGGCCTGAGTTGGTACTTCTCGGAGTCGAGGTACTCCTCGCTGCCGTCCTTCAGCGGGGTGTTCTCGCACAGTTCGTAGCCGCTGTACAGGCCCCAGGCGGGGGAGAGGGTGGCGGCGAGCACGGCGCGGACCTCGAAGGCGGGGCGGCCGCCGTGCTGGAGGTAGGCGTGCAGGATGTCCGGGGTGTTGGCGAAGAGGTTCGGCCGCATGTACGCGGCGGCCTCGCCGGTCAACTCGGTGAGGTGTTCGGTGAGTTCGTGCTTGGTGTTGCGCCAGGTGAAGTAGGTGTAGGACTGCTGGAAGCCGATCTGGGCGAGGGTGTGCATCATCGCGGGGCGGG
>NZ_JBHJYK010000066.1:0-5925 GCF_042269865.1 Streptomyces sp. NPDC055966 | reverse complement strand
GCCAGCTTCCGCGTGGTCTGCGACCACGAAGGCGGCTGGGACGAGGGCGGCCGGGGCGGGGACCGCGGCGGCGACCGCGGCGGCGAGGGCGGCGGCGAGGGCGGCTGGAACGACTGATCCGAGACCGACCGCGCAATATGGGGCCCCGGCCTGCCGCAATCGGGCCGGGGACCCCATCCCCACCATTGTCCGACAACCCACACGCCATGCACACACCACCAGGCCCGTACACCAGGCGTCACACCCTGGCGCCCGGGCGGCGTCGTTTCACTCACTGGCCGATCCACCTGGGGTTTCTGCACCGCGGGCGGCCCGCGGGCACGTTTACCCGCGCCCTCGCCAGTGGCTTGCCTCCCGGCGTTTCCCCACCGCCGAACGGGTGAGATCGGAGCCGTTACGAGCCGCGCCCGCCCCGCGCTGCCCCACACCGGGACACACGCGCCGCTCAAGGCGCCGCAGCACTCCGCCGCCACGGACCACACCTCGGACACGCAGCCCCGACACCGCGTCCACCTTCGAACGGTGCCCCTGTTCGCCCGCGTGGTGGTGACCGGCCGGTGAGCCAGACATCTCCGGCAAGACCCTGCGCAGCGACATGTCCGCCGTGTCCGCGGTGTCCGCGAAGCTCGGCGTCACCGACCGCGTCGCCGCGATCGTCCGAGCCAGGTGCGCAGGGTTCGGCGCCGGTCAGGATCGACAGCCGGAATGTCGGCGTCCGGGTCGGACAGACGCAGCGATATGCGGCGGCGTGCGACCAGGCCGGCCCCCATCAGCAGCAGGAACGGCAACCAGGCGAGCGCGTATGCGACACCGTAGTGGTGGACGTCCAGGATCGACCGGCGCGGGTCCACGTCGCTGCTGTTGACACCGAAGAACGCGAGCAGCAGTGCAGGCGGGAGCGCGATGACCGAGCCGGCGGCGAGCGCCGCGGCCAGCACCCGGTCGCGGCGCTCGGCGTACCGCTGGGACGCCGTCTCCAGATCGACGCGGCGCGTCGCGAGCACCGCGTCCACTCGCTCGACGATGCGCGACGTGTTGGCCAGCGCGTCCGCGAGCGCCGCGACGCCGCGCAGCGACGAGTGGAAGCCTTCGACCAGCAGCTCCGGGATGAAAGTCGTATCGGCGTACGCCTCGACGCTGAAGCTCAGGTCGAGCTGAAGGTCGCTGAGCCGACGCGAGAGCCGTGCGACCAGAGTGCGGGCATCGTCCGCCGTCTCGACCACCGCGACCCGGTCGAGCTCCAGAGCCTCGAACGCCTGCCGCCGGATGCGGTGCACCGCCGCGACCGCGTTGAGGATGCCGGCCGCGGCCAACCCGAAGGCGTTCTCCACCGGCGGCGCGTAGCCGACGATCACTGACACGCCCCTGCCGTGCGCGACCATGGTCTGGCCCGGGTTGTTCAGCATCTCGGGCCGACGTATGCCCAGCGTGGCGCCGGTGCCGCCGTCCATGGTGCCGCGGAGCACGATCGTCACCACGTCCGGGCCGACGGCGTCGCCAGATACGTGCTCGGCGAGCAGCCGTCGCGCGAGCTCCGCACCAGGGAAGACGCTCTGGTGGACGTTCCGGCCGAACTCCAGCGGCGGCTGGTCGGCGGGCAGGTCCGTGACGCCGTACGCGCGCAGACGCGCGTCGAGCCACTCGGTCAGCGGCGCCCCGCCGACGCGCGTCGCGGAGCGGTCCTGCCAGGTGGCGTAGAGGGTCTCGGCGATTGCGTCCGAGCCGTCCGCGCCGTCCTCGATCTCGACGTCCACGAAGAGCAGCGGGTCCCGGCGAGGCGTGACGGCCAGGGTGATCGCCGCACCGTCGACCCGGACCGCGCTCGGCGGCAGCGTGATCTCGGGTACGCGCTCGTGCAGCACCAGCCGGGGCAGCAACAACCCAGCGGCCTCGACGTGGGCGGCGAACCGGCCGAGGTCGAACGCCTCGGTCAGCGGGCGGAGCATCTCGTCGGGCACCCGTACCTGAGGTGTGAGGTTGTACATCAACAACAGGCGGGTACGCGCCCTGACCGCCGTGTCGGACCGTGGCACGACGCCCCCTTCGACTGACGCTCGTGTGAGGCAGCAGCCTATGGCGTGCCCCTTTGACGAGTTGAGCAGTTGATCGAATATCTCTGTCCGGTTGGTACCGGAGCACCAGCGCACGCTCGCCCACAAGCGTGCGGGAGACGAACGACGACAACAGGTGCGGCAGCCGGCCCCAGAACGGGAGCCCTTGCTGGCAAGCGGGTTCGCGCAGGCACGGGAGCTCGTGACGGATCTGTTGTGCGGGAGGCTCGGGGAAGAACCGAGCTGAACGCTCACGCCGGGCACCGGGGCACCCCAACATGGCGAATTCCCACGCCCGTTGGGCCCTCATGCCGACATGCCTACGGGCGCCTCGTTCAGAACGTGCGCAGCAGGATCAGCCTCAACGCGGAACGTCTGACGGTCTAGCGAGAGGTCGAACAGCAGGGGCGGTTGCGCGTCACCCGTTTCTCCATGTCCGAGGTGCCGCGGCCTGCGGATGACTACCGAATCGGCACGACGCCAAGGGGCGCCGATCATGCCCCGTCCCACATTTCCTGCTCGGCTCCCGCGCCGTCTCGCAGTCGCCGAGGTCGTCCGATTCGACGACCCGGCCTCCTCGTCCAGCGCGTCCGCTCCGCAGGGAGGGGGGACGGGCACCACGCCATCGCACACGTCGGTCTCCGCACCCCCGTCCAGGACCAGTTCGTCGTACTTGCAGCCGTACTGGCCGCACGGCTCGCGGGCGTCGTCCGACATGTCCGCCCAGTACGCCGTCCCGTATCCGGCGTCCCCGCCGACGCGCTCGGCCGGGTCAGGCATGCACGCCACGCTTCGTTCCGCACCCGGCGGGCCCCTGTCCACTGCCCGAGGGGTTCTCTTCTCGACCCCGCCATCCGACAATGTGCATGCCAAATCCGGAAACACTCCGGTACGGAGAGGATCCCCCCACATGAACAGACCTTCTCTCATCGCCGCTCTATCGGCAGGAAGTCTCGCCGTCATCACGTTGCTCGGCGTGACCGCCGCACCGGTCGAGGCCGCGACAAGGCCCGCGGACGCACAGGTCAGCTTCGCCGGGACCGTGGCATTGGACGACTGTTCCGGATCCGTCGTACGCTCCCCCGCCGCGGCGGATGACGAACCGGCGATGGTCATGACCAACGGGCACTGCCTGGAGAGCGGCATGCCCGCCGCGGGGCAGGTCATCACCGACCAGCCGTCCAGCCGTACGTTCACGCTGCTGGACGCCGACGCGAACCAGGTCGGCACGTTGCAGGCCACCAAGGTGCTGTACGCGACGATGACCGACACCGACATAACGCTGTACCAGCTGAGCAGCACCTACGCCCAGATCCACCAGCAGTACCAGATCGACGCGTTGCCGCTGGCCACCACGCACCCGGTGCAGGGGCACAACATCGAGGTGGTCTCCGGGTACTGGCAGTCCACCTACTCCTGCGCGATAGACGGCTTCGCCCACGAGGTGAGGGAGGCCGACTGGACCTGGAAGGACTCCGTCCGGTACACCTCCGGCTGCCATGTGATCGGCGGTACTTCGGGCTCACCGGTCATAGACACCTCGACCGGCCAGGTGGTGGCGGTCAACAACACCACCAATGAGAACGGCGAGCAGTGCACACTGGACAACCCCTGTGAGGTGGACCAGAACGGCAACGTCACCATCCACCAGGGCATCGGCTACGCCGAGGAGACCTACCTCATCGCCCCCTGCGTGGGCTCCGGCAACCAGATAGACCTCACCCTGCCGACCTGCGCCCTCCCGAAGCCGTAACCCATACGGACGCCCTGGCGAGTGCAGCGCCAGGGCGTTCCCCTCAGGGCCTGCCTGATAAGGGGCAGCCGGGTGGCTGCATCCGGCCGCAGTCATCGACATCCGCCCGCTCCACGCGACCGGCTGGTCCATCACCGACCGGATGCGCACCCAACTCGTCACCGGCACGATCGACATGGCGGTCCGCACCCGCGGCCGCCGAGTCGACGGCGTTGTGTTTCACACGGACAGGGACGCCCAAGACCGGCGGCGCCCTTCGCCGAGGTCTGCCACCGGCACGGCACGTAGGTGTCGTCGCGGTCATGCCGAAAGACCGCCAGCAACTGTGCGCGCAGGGCAACACGACCGTGGGCCCGCCCCTCTCTGCCGGGCGACTACTTCCATCCGGTCAGGCAGCAGACTCTGGGCGGCCGAAGGCCGCTGGTGGTCTTCACCCCCAAGTCGATGCCGCGGTCGAAGGCGGCCACCTCCACCCTGGCCGAGTGCGCCCAGTGCTCCTTCCGTCCGGTCCTGCCGGACGCCACGGTGGACCCCGTCCAGGTCGAACGCGTGCTGCTGTGCACGGGCAAGGTCCCCCCACGACCCCGACGCCCACCGCCAAGACATTCCGGCCCGACGGACACGGACATCGTCCGGCTGGAGCGCCTCTGCCCGTTCGCCGAGGCAGAGCTCGCGGCGGAACTCGCCCACTTCCCTGCGGCCGCGAACGTGCGATGGGTGCAGGAGGAGCCAGAGAGCAAAGGTGCGTGGTCCCTCGTCACGCCACGTCTGCACCGGTCGGCAGGACGCCCGGTGGCATGCGTCAGCCGGCCGGAGGCACCCGCCCCGCGGTCGGCTCCGCCCTCCGGCACGCCCTGGAGCAGAGAGCCCTCGGGGCATCGGTCTCCCGGTGAGCAGCGACGCTTCCAGCAAGGATCGGCTGCCCCTGAGTATCCGCCGACAGCACGGCAGCATCGCGGAGAAGCAGCGTCATGAGCCTGCTGGCACGCGTCAACCAGCCCCCTGACCTGAAGAAACCGCGCCATGCGCAGCCGATCCGGCGCGCCGGGGAGATCCGCGGCTTCCTGATCCGCCATGTCGCGGCCGCAGGCGTCCATCCGGGACCCAACCTCGGCACCGCGGAACTGCCCCTGGCACTGCACCGGCTCCTCGACTCCTCGCGCGACCGACTGCCATGGCATGTCCGGCACCACACACACGTCCACAAGGTCGCCACCGGGCGGGCCGGTGAGTTCTCCGGGCTGCGGCAGCGCGGCGGGCTCTCCGGATACCTCAGCCGGGAGGAGTCCACGCACGACCACATCGCACACTCCCCCGCATCGGCGGTCCTGTCGTACGCCGACGGCATGGCCAAGGCCGGACAGCTCGCGCCGGAGACGGGCCGGCACATCGTCACCATCGTCGGCAATGGAGCACCCATCGAGGGGCAGCCTGGAAGGTCCTCACCGCCTGAGCGACTCCGCGCAGGTCCGCGTCGGCGGTGCGCGTCCTGCGAGGGCGGCCGCGCCTGCTCGACGGCTGGGTGCCCTGGCGCGCCCAGGAGGAGGCGGCCATCTCGAACATCACGGCCGCCGAGGAACCCGCCGACCGCATGCAGCCGTTCAGCAAGGCGAGGTGCTCGCCCCGTGCACCCCGCACCCCCGCCCTGCACCGACTTCCGACGGCCGGCAAGAGCAGCTCCGCCACCCGAAGACCTCTGCCTCCAAGCCCACCGCAGGGTCCCGTACCCGGCCGCCACGGCTTGCTTCCTGCTGCCAGCCGACAACACCGGGCCCGAGGAGCGCTGATTCGCCGCCGCCGTGCCGTGTCCTGCCGGGTAGAACGACGAGCAGACTTCGGCACAGCCGGTCCTTTAGCACGGACCAACTCACGCATTTCGCAGCGACACGCGGTCGATATGGGGTGAGCAAGCGTCAGCAGATCATTCGGAAGGGCTAATCGTCATTCAATACGCCTTTTTCTCCGGTCACTTCACATCCCGGCCGAGCGGCGGAAGCAGCCGCATATACCCCGATCGGCCCCCTCTCATCGACATTCCGAAATGACCGATACGACAGCCATGAGTACGTTTGATCGCAGTCGGCTGACGAGCCGACATCTCGGAGATAACAGACAGGAGAA
>NZ_JBHJYK010000065.1:0-6741 GCF_042269865.1 Streptomyces sp. NPDC055966 | reverse complement strand
ACAGCCCGGTTCCGCACGCCAGCCGACATCACCAGGTTCCTCGACCCGGACAACCCCAAGATCAAATCAGCGTGTTGATTCCCGGCAAGCCCTTAAGCACCAGGGGCAGGGAGGTCACTACGCGCAGCCAGGCGAGATCCTCCCGGGTGATCGAGGCATCGAACTGCTCCTTGGACTGCCGAGCGATGGCCGGCTCCCCGTCCCGGCTGCCGTGCGAGGCGGCCATCACGTCGTGCGCCACGTTGACCGCCCAGATGCCCGGGGCACCGCGAACCCGTTGATGGCCTCCCCCGGACAGAACGCCATCCTGGGCGCGTCGATGATGAGGACCAGCGCACGGAAACCGGCGGCCTCGGCCCGGCGGATCAGGTCACGGCGCTTGAGCCAATACAACTGCATCCACAGCGGGCCGGTGGCCGCAGCGGCGATGTCCACTCACACCTACCGCGTCACAGGATCAGCGCCAGAGCCGAATTACGTGAGCGTCCACAGCGCCGGCCCCCGAATGTCTCGGCGCCTACGACCGTCCCCTCTGGCGGGGCTTCTTCGCTCAGCTCGGCGAGATCGTCAGCCGCGTCCACTCTGTTTGCGGCCCGTACTTCGGCCCTGTCGCCGGTCCCGGTCTCCTTACGTGGAGTGAGGCCGTGCTCGCCTCCCTGCACGCGATCGCGGACGATCTGAGCGCCTCTGGCCTGGACGCTGCGGACGTACGCAAGGTCGCTGACCTCGCCGCCGAGCAGCGTGGTGTGCTCGATGCCGTCAGCGAACCCCGTCTTCTCACCGGGGACTTGTGGACGGTTCACTAGGCAAGTCGGTTGTCGGGCTTGATGTCGTCGGGCTCCGTACTGTGGGCATGCGACACCGATCTCACGAGCGAGTTACTGGACTTGCGCGGGTGAAGTCGCGTGGTTTGTCTCAACGGCGGGGTTCTGAGCCAGTCCGTTGTCGATCAGGTCAACGATGGGGCGGCAGAGGTTGGCCAGCCGTGACTTCGATCCCGGCCTCTTGCAGGGCGGCGAGCGCGGCAGCGGCGAGGTCCTGCCAGCCGAGACGAGCGGCAAGCTGGAGGGCGTTCAGGAGCGTATGGGCTCCGTCCCTTAGCTTTTCTTTGTCGCCGCTGTGCAGATCCAGCACCGCGGTGCCCCGGCGAACCAGTGCGAGGCCGAAGGTGGCGGAGTCGACGGGCGGGTGGCCGTCCCGTGTCAGCCGTTCGTACACTGCCAAGGCTCGGTCCGCGGCGTGAAGAGTGTCTGCTGTGCGGTTCAGGGCGTACAGGGTCTGGGCGCGGCACGTCCAGAGCATGGCGAGCAGTTCTTGGTCCTGACGGCTGGTCGAGGCTACCGGCTTCCACGAGGCCAAGGCGTCCTCAATGACGTCCAGGGATTTATCCGGACGCTCGGCGTGGCGCAGCGCCGAGGCTAAGTTCATCAAGGTCCCGACCAGCTTGTAGGTGGAGACGGTACCGCGACGGTGCTCAGCACGGAGGATGTGGAGGGCTTCCTCCAGGGTGTCCACCGCACGTTGCGGACGGTCCACCAGCTCGTAGTTGGCCAAGTCGTTCAGGGTGAGGGCGAGGCGCAGTTGCTTGGCCGGGTCCCGTTCGGCGGCGGCACGGCGCAGTCGGACGGCCTCGGTGAGGTCGGCGAGGCCACCAGAGTGGTCACCGGCTGCGGCACGCCGGTTGCCGCGCCGGTTGAGCAGGTCGGAGCGGTCGAGTTCGTCGTAGGTCGGTGACCGTACGCCGTCTTCGTACAGGGCGAGGGCCGTTTCGAGTGTGGCGGTCGCGCGGTCGGGGGCGTGGAAGTCGGCATAGGCATGGTCCAGGGTGAGCAGCGCGTCGAGGAGCTGGGCCCTGTGGCCATCGTCGGTTCCGTTTTGGTCGAGCAGTAGTTGCACGGCGCCGTTGGCGGCGCGCAGAGCAAGGCGTTGCTCGCCCCGCTTCGTGTGCAACTTGTACAGCATGCCGAGCACGTCGACGAGCAGCAACTGGATCGCCGGGTCGTGTGGGGCGCGGCGACGGCAGAGCCGATGCGCCTCGTCGAGCACTGTCATCTGAGTGGCCTCGTCTCCCTGCGCTAGGGCGCAGGTCGCTCGCATGACGAGCCCACGGACCAGGGTGCGGGAGTGCGGGCCGGGGCGCTGCGCCTCAAGCGAGCGCAGGATCGGCAGTCCTTCCTCGATGAGGGCGATCGCCTTGACGGTGCGGCCGGTCAGCAGATGAGAGTGGCCAGCCATCATCAGCACTGTGCCGAGTTCGGCCCGACCGGTGTCGGGAAGCCGCGTGGCCCGATCGCGGGCCTCGGCGAGGGCTTGGGCGAACTGCGTGGCCGCCTCTTTGTGCCGTCCCGCCATGGACAGCTCCTTCGCGAGGTTGCCGCGCCAGCCGGTCGACCGGCTCCAGGGTGGGGATCCGTCCGTCGTGTCGTCGGCGAGGCGGCCAACCTCCCCGAATGCCTCGACCGCGGCGTCGTGCCGGCCGAGGTAGCTGAGCACCACGCCCAGGGTGTTCAATGCGCCAAGTAGCCGTGTGCTGCCTTCTGGGTCGTCGAGTAGCGCGCGTCCGCGCCGCACCGCCTCGGCGGCCAGCTCCAACGCCCGTTCGAACTGCTTGCACTCCGTTGCGTACAAGGCCCGCAGGTTCAGCGCGGACACCAGCCACATCAGATGCTGCTCGCCCTGTTCCCGTACCAGTGCCTCGGCCACCACGTGGAACTGCCACAAGAGTTGGTCGGAGCGCTCGTCGTGGTACTCGAACGTGAGACGCCAGGCGAGCTGTTCCAGGGCGACGGCGAGTGGCGGCAGCACCTGCTCGCGGGCGCCCTCCAGCACCGGCATCAATCCGTTCCCAAGGCGATCGGCCATCAGGAGAGCGTGTGCGGCCAGGGCTTCGCTGTGTTGTGGCACCGCCCGCAGCAGGTCGACCAGGAGACCGGCGTCGATCTCCTTGGCCGACAGCAGCGCATCGACGGCGCGGACGACGGCCCGGGGTCGGTGAGCATGCCGACTGCAGCGACGGCGGCGGGCGCTAGGGCTCGGCCGTGCGCCGCGATCACTCGGGTCACGGCGTCGCCCATTGCTGTTTCCTGAAGCCAGCCGCGGCCGAGCACGGTGAACGCCTGGTAGCAGAGGGACCCGGGCAGCGCGGGCAGGAACCTGTCGAGCAGGTCGGGCGTCTCGCGCAGGGCCGTGGCCACGAGGTGCTCGGCGAGCCGGTCGGGCTGGGGAGATCCCCACTGCGCTTCGCGCTCGCCCGGGGGATGCAGGTCGCCCAGGCAGGCCGTGAGGTCGAGACGCCGGTCTTCGGTCAAGTCACGCAGTCCGGGCATCGCGGCGAACAGGGTCAGCGCGTCGGTCTCATGCTCGGGGCGCACGAGCGCGGCGGCGGTGCGAGCACGCCGCAGCACCCTGTCGGAGAGCGTGAGCCCCCGGGCCCGGGCGGCCTGTTGTCCGTAACGGTGCTCGTGTTCGAGTAGTACGTCCTCGACGCTACCCGTCTGCTGGGGCACAGGCCGGGGCCCAGCCTGCAGAAGCGCGGCGAGCAGTTCTATCTGCTCCTCCAGGGCGGAGGATGGGGCCGCGGGGCCGGCGCCGGGCGCCGTCGGGTTCTTCGGTACGGGCAGGGCCAGGAGCCGGTCGGCGGCGGCATGCCAGTCCACGGTGTTGTCGTCGTTGTCGCAGGGGCCGTAGTCGCGCAAGCCGGACAGTGCGGTGGCGAAGGCGTGCATCGTACGGCGCCGGTCCTCGGAGGTGTAGGACCCGTCAGCGTGCAGCGGCGGCAACGCGTACTCGGCGTCGGGGCCCGCCAGGTCACGGACCAGGGGGTGGGCGCCGCGCAGCGTGGTCCACCATTCCCCCGTGCCTCGTGCCATGAGCAGCAACCGCAGCGGGCTGCCGGACGTGCGTCGAGCCAGCGCGGTGAGCAGGGTGTGCAGGGCTGCCGCTCGGCCCTCGGCATAGTCGACGACGACAAGGACCGGGGCCTGTGCGTGGACCAGGGCCCGTGCGGCCTTCTCGTCCGGTTCGGTTTCGGTGAGCCGCCCGGCCACCCAGCCGTGGCGGCGCATCCGCCGGATCAGCTCCAGGGCGAACCGGGTCTTGCCCTGACCGCCGGGTCCGGTCAGCAGTCGCAGGGACACTTCGGCAGCGTCGGCCGGTGCGGTGCACCAGTTCTCGCAGCGGGCCAGCAGTTCGATACGCCCGTGGAAGGGAGCGACCTCAGCGTCCGCGCGCAGCAGACCCATGGGGGTGACCGGTCGATGCGGTGCAGGGGCAGCGAGGGTCTCGGCGAGTTCGACGGACTCCACGGCGAGGGGCACCCCAGTCGCCTGCTCGATCAAGGCGCGGAACTCGGCGTCTTCGGAGAGGAGTTGGATCGGCACGGCCTCGACTCGTCCGTGCCGCCAGTGGGCAGGATCCACGACCACGACACCGGTGAGCAGGTCGCCGCAGAACATCGCGGCGCCCGACGTGCCCGACCAGGGCGAGTCGCCAAGGTCGCCGGGGGCGGTCGCGGAGATGAGCGCCGCGTAGCGCCGGCCGCGGCGCCGCGAGCCGGGGTTGAGCGTGCCGGAGAGGTGCTCCGACTCGCGCAGCCCTGCCACGTCGGGTGCGGCGTCAGGGAAGCCGACAGCCTGCCAGGAGATGCCCGGATCGGTTCCGGTGAGACGGCCCCAGCGCTGCACCTCGGGCACGGCGGGCGCCCGTCCCGGCGCGGCGGTGATGCGCAGCAAGGCCGCATCGACGCCGTCGTCGTCCCGAATCCAGGCTACTTCGCAAGGAAGCCAGGACTCGGCGTCGGTGGCGTCGAGCGGCTGGACCTGTACGCGGGTGCCGACGCGGACTGCGTCCTCGATGACGTGCGCCGCAGTGAGTACGAGGTCCGCTGCAACCAGATAGCCGGATCCGTAGCGGCCGCACCATACAGCCATGACCCGCTGCCACGCGTCGTGCCGCATGTCACCTGCCTCGAACTCCCCGACGCCTCCGTCGTGTTCAGAAGGCGGGCGGAGGCGGTGGGGTGGCGCCGCGCTCGGAGGCGATGCGGGCTGCTTTCCCATCCTTGGTGACCGGGTTGAGAGTGACCTTGAGGCGATTGGTCGAGGTGGTGCCGTTGTCACCGCCCGCGGACGCGTTGAGCACCCAGACCTTCACCCCAGCCTTGGCGGAGCGGTCCTTGCGCATGTCGACACTGAATTCCATCTCGATCGGGCCGAGCTCGAAGAGGATGCGCTCACCCTTGCCATCATCGAGCGCACTATCGAGCTCCTCCCGGATCCCGCGGACCGCGTCCGAGAGCCCCACCCACAGTTCCTTCTCCAACTACCTACTCCGTTCCCCCGACTCCCAAGGCGACAGATGTCCCCACTCGAGCAGCCGTCTCCCAATCACCGTATCTGCCAGGGGTTGGATCTACTACTCCAGGAGTGCTTTCGTTCCTGCCCTGCTGAAACGTTGAGCGGTGGGAGTGTAGCGGGCGCCATCCCGGTAAGGGCACGTCATGACTGGACAACCCTCGAAGGCTTGGCCCCGACGGCGTTAGGGGCAGCGGCTGGCCGTGGCTTGCCTACCTGCCGCAGGAGCTGAGCCCGCGTTCAGCCAACGGCGGCGAGGACCTGTGCCATCTCCTCGTAGCTGTTCAGCACGCCTTCCCGGTTGCCGAGGCGGTGGCGCTCCAGACGGACGGCGCCGAGGTGCCGGGCTTCGTAGATCTTTGAGCGCCAGGTCGCGGCGTCGGACTGGTCCTGGGGGCCGTACGTCTCCCAGAACGCCTTCCTTCGGCTACCCGGCCGCGGAATTCGCTCAACACCGTGAAGTCGAACCCTGGATCGTCCAGCTCAAAGCCCAGACATTACTTCCAGTCCAGACGGCAGCGGACTGCGTCCGCCGCCTGCCGGTCGGTGAGGTTCTCCGCATACTGCAGCACCGACACAAGAGCCAGCTGAGCTGGCGACAGCCCACGCCGCCCGTCAGCCGGATACCAGCCGGCGAAGTCAGCATCCCTGAACAGACCGTCCAGCCGATCTCGCACCCACATCGCAGCCGTGCCACGCGGATTACTCGCCCGTGCCATCCGCACCGTCAACGGCGGAATCACCCGCCCCGAAACCGAACCCATCGCCACCGCGGTCACCCCTCCGACCGCCGAAACCGCCCCGCTCCCACCAGCGCAGCACCACGAAGACATCAACACCATCGCGGTCCGCAGACGCCACCCCACCGAGTGAAGATCACCAACAGCATCCGGAAAGTGAGCCAGAACCCGAGAACGGACAGCAGATGCACACCACTTCGGGAGCCCTCCCGCCGCAGACGGAAATCGAACTGTCCAGCAGAAACGACAGCGGCCGGCACAAGTGTTGAGGCGCTCCCAGCGGTGGGTGGGCGTCGTTGAGTTACTCGCGGACCTGAGCATTCACTGGGGAATGCGCGTCAGCGCTGTCCGCGCCCAGGCCCGTGAGCAGGTGCAGCCCGTCCTCGGCGGGGCTGCCGGGGGCCGCGGACAGCACCAGCAGCTCCATGCCTGATTCATCCGGCAGTGCGAAGTTCTCCTGGTGCAGTTCCAGCAGTCCGACCAGCGGGTGCCGGTACGCCTTGCGTCCATGTGTTCGGGCGCGGACGTCCGCGCGGGCCCAGAGGCGGCGGAAGCGCTCGCTGCCCATCGCCAGCTCGCCGATGAGCGAGGCCAGGCGGGGGTCCTCGGGGTACTTGCCGGCGGCCAGGCGCAGGTGCCCAACCACGTCG
>NZ_JBHJYK010000064.1:0-7830 GCF_042269865.1 Streptomyces sp. NPDC055966 | reverse complement strand
CTCGTCGATGGTCGCCAACTGGCTGCTGGTCGCCGTCCTGCTCAAGGTCAGCGACACGGCCCGCCGTCCCCCGCCGCAGCCGGCCGCCGACGTCAACGCCGCCGAGACCCAGTTCGTACGTCCGTGAGCCCGGCATCCCTTCGGGGACAGAGTGGAGGCACCGATGTTGTTCGACGTGAGTCCCCTGGACATGCTCGTTCTGGGGATCATGATCATCCTGCTCTTCGGTCCCGACAAGCTGCCCGAGGTCCTACAGAAGGTGACCGGGTTCCTTCGCAAGGTCCGCGCGTTCTCCGAGGCCGCCAAGGAGGACGTGCGCTCGGAACTGGGTCCGGAGTTCAAGGACCTGGAGCTGGAGGACCTGCACCCGAAGACGTTCGTGCGCAAGCACCTCCTCGACGGCGACGGCCTCGGGATCGAGGAGATCCGCTCCGCCCTGGATCCGAGGGCGGAGCTGGCGGAGCTGGCCGACGCGGTGAACGGTGAGCCGAGCGAGTCGACCGAGCGGGCCGCGCGAACCGAGCCGACCGGTCGGACCGGGAGCGGGGCGAGCCGAGCGGCCTCGCCGGATCAGGCCCCCGCGCACGCCTACGATCCCGACGCCACCTGAGCCACGACGGGCGGTCAGACAACCCCCTTGGCCGCACCGAGCCATCAGGGATACGCCGGAGGACCGGGCCGTCACTCGGAAGCGAACGCGCCGGCCCTTCGCCCGAGGACGAAAGCACCGGCCCCTCCGTCCGAGGAACAATGCGTGCCCCCCTCGCCCGGCAAGGCAGCGCCGCCACGTCGGTATGAGGCAGATGTCCCTCACTCCGGCATGAACCAGCCCTCGGCCCAGCTTGAGACGGACGCCCCTTACGTAACGGCGAAGTAGGCGAGGCTGCCCAGGCCCACAACTGAGCAGTAGATCGAGAAGGGGATCAGGGCGCGGTGCTCGAAGTGCCGGGCCAGGTAGCGGGGCGCGAGGTAGGCGGCCACGAAGGCGGCGACGCTGCCCGCCAGGAGCGGGCCGCGCAGGCCGTCGCCAAGGGCGCCGAGCAGCGGCGGGAGCTTGAGCAGGGCGGCGCCGCCGATGACCGGCGCGGCGTGGAGGAACGCGAAGCGGGCGGAGTCCTCGTGGTCCATGCCCTTGAAGATGCCCGCGCTGATGGTGGAGCCGGTGCGGGGCCGGGGAGGAGGGCGAGGATCTGGGCGGCGCCGATGACCACGGCCTGCCGGATGGTCAGCCGGGTGATCCGCAGGTCCGACTGCTCGTCCGCCGACAGGTGCTCCTCGCCGGGGGCGACGGCCGCCCCGGCCCGCCGGCGGCCGGTCCCGCCGCGCCGCAACTGCTCCGTGACGAAGAGCACGATGCCGTCGAGCGCGACACCGGCGACCGCGACCGGGACGCACGCCGTGAGGATCAGCCAGGCAAGCTTCTGGTCCAAATTTCGATCTACGCCTTGGCGTGAAACGGCGGTCAGGCGTCGCGGTGGCGTCAGGCAGCGTCGCGGGGCCAGCGACCGGCCTGCATGCCTTTCTCCGCTCGTCCTGCGGAAGGCCGCGCCGTCACGGAGACTGGCCATCTGGTGTGCCGTTTTCGGGTGCGCCCTCTTCGTGGATGTCGAGCAGTTGGGTCAGGCCGAGCCTCTGGAACGTAATGCTGGCGTTGGTGCTGGTATGGGTGACGATGATCCTTGTGCCATGGAGTCGTGCCTGGCGCAGCGTGGAGAGGAACGCCCTGCCTCCGTCGCTGTTCATGTAGGTGACGCGTTGGAGATCCACCTCCAGAACGCGTGGATGCGTCACGAGGGCGTCGAGCAGGTCCTTGCTGATGCTCTCGGCGTTCTTCGCGGTGATCTCGCCCGACAGCCGGACCACGACGTGCTCCGAGGCGCGGGCCGTGCGGGCTGTCCGCCCTCTCAGTCGGTGCAGTGCGCCGCGTGCGGTCTCCCAGAGGCTGCGGTGTCCGTGTGGCGGGGCGGGCGAGTGCTCCGGCATTGAGTCTCCCGGTCGGTGACTGCGGGCGGGCCATGTCGACCAGACTTTCCGAGACACCTGGGAACAGACTAGTCGGACATTCCTCCGCGGATCATGCTGCTCTGTGCTGTGTCGGCCAGCGTGTGGCGGCGCAAGACAAGGGCCGCGCCGGATGCGAGCTGGATGTGCATCAGGGTGGGCCCGGGCAACGTGCCGGTCAGCGCCCGGCCGGCATGGCCTCAGCGTGCGTTCCGTCCGTAGCGCGCGATGATCCACGCGGCGCCTCGTTCGGCCAGTGCCTTCCGGCGTGCCCTGCGTGAACGTCTCGGAGCCGCAGGCAAAGCTCCTCGCCCCGGTCCGGGAGCGGCTGCCAGCCCCGCGAGCCGCTCGGCGGCGCGCGAAAGCTCGGCTCGTAGCCGCCGGCGCCGTCCAGGGGAGGTGGTTTTCAGCAGGGCCGTATAGAGCCCCTCGATCTCGGCCACGGCGGCTCCCAGCCGGAGATTCGCGTCGCGCCGCTGAATGTCGCCGTGCACCATGGATGGTCTTCCTCCCCCGAGGGCGTATCGCCCAGGCTGACTTCGACTGTTGTGCCGTCCGGCAACCTTCTTGCCGGCCGGGAGCGTCATGTGCCGTCTTCGACCAGCAGAGCGATCCGGTCGGGGTCGTAGACCACCCAGCGCGGCGTCGGGGCTCCGGACAGGCACAGGCGGCACAGCGTGGCGCCGTCCGGGGTTGTCCACCAGGCGGTGACGGTGCCCGGCCGCGGCCATCCGGCCTGCTCGTTTACGGCCACTGGCCGGTAGGTGAGCTGGACCTGGGCGTCCAGGGGAGGCGGCGGGTATCCCTGCGGCAGTTCTTCCAGCAGGCGCTCCGCAGCGGACGTGCCTCGCATGGTCCGGCCCTCCCCCTGGCTCTGTTCAGATGATGCTTTCATTATTGCGCAACTGGTGAACTTCCTTCGAGGGCCGGCATCCAAGCCAGGGTCACCTCGCCCGGGCCGAACCAGTACTCGCCGAGCAGGTCCTCGTCCGTATGTGGCACAACTCCTTTCCTTTTCGGCCAGTTGCAGGATGCTCGGCACCACGGACGGACCGTCCGCGCAGCCAGCATTCTGGCGACGAACATGGGCACAGAACGCGACGCAAGCACATCGAAGGAGAAGACAGTTGCTGGGGCGGAGAACATCCTCGATGGTGTCCCCGCCGAGTCTCTGACCCGGATCGCGTATCCACGACACGCCTTCGACCGGCTTGCGGCGTGGGTGCCGCGGGCCGTGTCCGGCAAGACACACGTCGTCTTCCTGATCGCGCTGGGCGTCTATTTGATCGTCCTGCCGCTGGCAGGCATCATCACGACCAGCGCGCAGGCGGAACTGAACGGCGGCAACTACACCAACGTGACCAGCGACGTGGGCGCCTGCATAGCGGCAGGCGGCACGCTGCACCTGGTGCGGGCGAATCGCAAGCGTTCCCGTATCCAAGCGGAACGGCTGAGGCTCGCCCAGGAGACCCACGCACTGCTGCACCACGTCTACGCCGACCATGCCAGGGCTCTTGGTCACAGCCTCCCGGTCGACGAGAGTCCAGGGGCGGGGACGTAGTCGGCGGACCAAACATGCAGGAGGGCTGTCTGCCGTCATGACCGGACGCCTCCGAACGGTCTACACAGCCGTAGACGTTAACTCCCTCGTTCCCTTCGAGCCGTGTTCGCGCCATCGCTGGATCTTCAAGGGCACACAGGCTGGCGCGCGGTCTGGTTCGCCTCTTGTGTGAGGGAAGGTCATGAGTATGAGGATCAGCAAGGTGCTCGGCGCGGCGGCCGGTGTGGTGGCTGTGGCGATCGGGTTCTCGGGGGTGGCGGGAGCCGCGACGAACGCGGCGCCCGTGGGTGTGCCCGCCGGCTTCAAGGCGGCCGTCTTCGCGCACGCGGGTGGCAAGGTTACGGGCGCCGACGACATCGCGCGTCTGGGCGACAAGCTCTTCGTCGGCTTCCAGAACGGGGTTGGCTCGCAGGGTGAGCCTTCGCCCACCGGGAACACCAAGAGCACCGTCGTGGAGTTCGACAAGCACGGCAAGGAGGTGGCGCACTGGGACCTCGTCGGCAAGGTCGACGGCCTCGGCGCCGACCCCCGTACCCACCGGGTCGTCGCATCCGTCAACGAAGACGGCAACAGCAGTGTCTACACCATCAGCTTCCGGCGTGGCCGCCACCACGGCGCCGGCACGGTGAAGCACTACCACTACAGCTCGCTGCCGCACGGCGGCGGCACGGACAACGTGAGCGTCCGGCACGGCGTCGTCTACATCGTCGCTTCCAACCCCGCCGCGGACGCCAAGGGCAGCACCGCGGGCCGCCCGGCGCTGTACAAGGTGACCTTCAGCGGCTCGATCGCCAAGACCACTCCGGTCTTCGACGACAACATCACGGCCACCAACCTGGTGACCGGCAAGACCGGTCCGCTCAACCTGACCGACGACGACTCCAGCACCTTCGTGCCGCGCTCCGTGCCGGGCTTGGGCGGCAGCCTGCTGCTGGACGGACAGGCCGACCAGCAGGCCGTCTTCGTCAAGCACTGGGGCAGCGCACAGCAGAAGGCGGTCGTCCTGCCGCTGAGCCAGACGGTGGACGACACCGCCTTCGCCTCCTCCACCGAGGGAACCCTCTACGTGGTGGACACCGCGAAGGGCGACGTGATCGCCGTGACGGGCCACTTCTCCAAGGGCGAGGCCTTCGCCTCGGCGGCGAACGGGCTGGGCACGCTTAACCTGAAGACCGGTCAGATCACCGCCTTCGGTAGCGTGGCTCCCAAGGCGAAGGGGCTGCTCTTCGTCCCGGCCGAGTAGAGTCCTCGCCGAGCAAGGGACCGGCGCATACGCAGGCGCACTCCGCTCCCAGAAGGACGGGGAGCGGTGTGCGTGTCGGCAGGTACAACCCCGGCCGGTGGAGGAGTGTTCACGCGCCGGTCGCACGAGAGCCCATAGGGTTTGCCCGACCTGGTGTTGTCTGGCCTCGCGCACGGAGATGACGAGAGGCAGCCCGGTGGCAGAGACAGGCGGTTTCCCCTCGCGGGGTGTGTGGCGGCGGCCCGGGTTGCGGTGGGTGGACGTGGTGGTCGTAGCCGCGCTGTTGGCGCTACTGCGCACCCCGCCCAGCGCTGTCCTCACCCGGCTCGACCCTGCTTTCCAGGCGATCACCGACGTCCCCGTCACCACCGCATGCCTCGCACGCATCGAACCCGCCCCACCGGCCGGCTGGACACTGGACTGGAGTACCGCGGGTCACCCCCCGCCACTGCTGATCTCCCCCGGCCAACCGACCCGCTACCTGTACACCGACCCGGCCCTGCCCCTCGGCGTCGACACCGCCGTGCCACGCCACGACCACACCCACCCCTTGCCCGAAGACTCAACGATGGTCTTCTTCACCGACGGGGTCATCGAACACCACGAGCACCCGATCGAAGAAGGTCTCGGTCGCCTCACAGCCCTCGCCACCGCCCACGCGGGCGTGCCCCTGGCCGACTTCGTACAGACACTGGCCGACCGACATCCCAGCGACGGTCACGACGACATGGCCATCCTCGCCCTGCGCATTCCCCAGGCCGCCCCCACGTCAAATCCCGTCACTCTGACTGTCGTCAGCACACCGCCTCATGGGTGGTGGAGCGTGTGGCGCCGCGATGTCCGCACGGCAGAGAAGCATCGGCGGCAGCCAGCACATGCTTGGCATGACGATCAGTGAGAACATCGAAAGTCGAGTGATCAGTGGGATGCTCGTTGTTCCCGGCAGGATGGCAGGCATGGGCCACTGGGTGTACGAGCTCTCGGGTCGCCCCAACTCGGGGGACTACCAGCAGATCGCGGATGATCAGGAGCCGGGCGATGTGGTGCTGCGTGAACGCCCGGGCGGACTGGGCATCGTGGACGGGTTCGTGCGGGAGAGCGTCGACGACATGATCATGGTGGCCCGCTTTTGGTGGATGGCCAGCAGAGACCCGTCCACGGTGGCACCGGCGGTACTGCAGGCATCCGGACTTCCGCCCCTCGCGCGGCGGGATGCGCGGCCGGTGCGTACAGGCAGCGAGTCCGCTTGAGGGGCGTCCCGAGCTGCGTCGTGGCTGTGCGCGACGACCGTCGCGCACAGCCGTTCTCCTACTCCTCTGTGGCGGCTTCTTCGGTCCCGGTCTCCTCGGCCGCGGGGGTGACTGGTTCTTCGGTCCCAGCCTCCTCGGCTGCCGGGGTCGCGGGCTCTTCAGCCCCAGTCTCCTCGGCTGTGGTGGGGGCGGGTTCTTCTGCTTCCGCCTCCGCTGCCTCGGGGGTCGGCTCCTCGCCCTCCGTAGGGCCGGCCTCAGTCGTGGCCGGTGACTCCTCGGGGGTGGTCTCCGCCTCTGTCCCTTCGGCCGCAGTGGGTTCCTGCTCGGTGTCGCTCATTGCTCACCGCCTTCCGTACTGACAGGCAGGAATGGCTCAGGTGTCGCCTGGTCGGACGACCGTGATGATGCGGAATTCATCACTCATCATGTCACTAAATAGTACGATTCTTGGCTTACTGCGAGGCCGCCAGGAATACTCCGGATCCTGCCACTCCGGCCGCCGGGCCTGGAGCTTGTCCACGTCCGCGGCGTCGGCGCGCCCCCAACGTCGCCACCGCCCAGGCGTGGGCGAACGAGGCTGCCCCCGATACCCCAAAGAGCAGCTGGTAGGCCACGCTGGGCAGGCCCAGCAGGGAGAGGGACTACGCCCGTGACGAACCCCGCCGGGCCCACCGATCCGGTAGCAGCGAGGCGAGGAGCCAACCGTGATCACGTCGGACCCGGCCCGCCTGGCGGACTTGTTCACCTACGAGGTCGACGGACACGAGGCACAGTTCGTGCGCCCCGCCGACACCAGCGACATGGCCTGGGCCGTCTACGACTGGGGCCAGTACGCCGACACGCCTCGTCACGGCGCGGAGCGGATCTGCATGGCCCGCAGGGCTTAGAACTCCTAACAAAGTGAGGCTTCTTACCTTGGAATGTGGGTGCCTGATGGAGCGTTAGCCTTCACGTGAGAAAGGGTGAGCAGCTTCCGTGGGTCGTGTCCGATGAGTTGTGGGCGCGGATCGAACCGTTGCTTCCGGTCGTGCCGCGGAGGGCCGATCACCCGGGGCGCAGGCGTCTGGACGACCGGAAAGTGCTGTCGGGCATCCTGTTCGTGCTGTACACCGGCATTCCGTGGGAGTTCCTGCCCCAGGAACTGGGCTTCGGCTCGGGGATGACGTGCTGGCGGCGTCTGCGTGACTGGAACGACGCTGGCGTCTGGCAGCGTCTGCACGAGTCACTGCTGGCCGAGCTGAACGCCGCCGCCGCCCTGGACTGGTCGAGGGCGGTGATCGACGGCTCCCACGTGCGGGCCATGAAGGGCGGCCCAAAACCGGACCGAGCCCGGTCGACCGTGCCCGAACAGGCTCCAAGCACCATCTGATCACCGAAGCGCACGGCATCCCGCTCGCCGTCTCGCTGACCGGCGGCAACCGCAACGACGTCACCCAGCTCATCCCGCTGATCCAGGCCGTCCCGCCGGTGCGCGGCCGACGCGGACGGCCCCGCCGACGACCAGACACGCTCTACGCCGACCGGGGCTACGACCACGACAAGTACCGCCGACAGGTCCGGGCAGTCGGGATCACCCCCGTCATCGCCCGCCGCGGCACCGAACACGGCTCAGGACTGGGCGTCCACCGGTGGGTCGTCGAACAGAGCTTGTGCGCCACGAGGCGCTCTGTTTGTATCCCAGGTTCAGCCGGGAGGAACTCGGAAGGAGGTTCCTGGGCCCGATGACTTACCTGGATCCGAAAGGCGAAGGGGACAAAAGCATGTCAGAAAACCAG
>NZ_JBHJYK010000063.1:7500-9157 GCF_042269865.1 Streptomyces sp. NPDC055966 | reverse complement strand
GCTATGTACCGTATAACGAAAAGGAAGGAACTGTAGACATAAGGTATGATCCCTTCCTGCGGCCGTACCTGCTTCAGCTGAAAAGGGAATTCACAAGCTACAAACTTGAGAATGTGGTGAAGCTGAAAAGCTCCTACGCCATAAGGATATATGAATTACTGAAGCAATATGAAAGACTGAAGGAAAGATCCTTTTACCTGAAGGACCTGCGCAAAATGCTCGGGGCTGAGGATATCTATCCTGCATACGGAAACTTTAAGCAGCGTGTTCTTGTACCAGCCCAGAAGGAATTGAAGGCTAAAACGGATATATCCTTTGAAATAGAAGAAATCAGGACAGGACGAAGAGTGGATAAAATCAAATTTTTCATTACTTCAGGAAGCAATGGAAAACCTGATCAATTGGACCTGCTTCAAAATCATTTGCAGGAATTTGCCGATACGTTTATAGAGAAAGTGAAAAAACTCGGCTTAAAGATGGGGGTAAGGTTAACGGACGAAGTCATTCTTTCATGGGAAAAGCATGGACAGGACAATGTAATGAGCCTCCTGGAGAAAATACAGGACCGCAAGGACATCGAAAACCCCGTCGGATACATAACCAAGGTCTTAAAGGCAGCAAACAAGGATAATGATGAATCAGAAGACATCCTTATACGCTTAGTATCTGACTTCAGAAAATCAAAAGAAGTACTGCCTGCTTGGTATATACGGGAAAAGTCCATTGAAAAAATGGAGGAAGTACTGAAATTGGATCATGAATCAGCAGCAGTTACATTTGAAGAAATTAAAGAAGAATTATTTGAAGTTCTGCAAATTCAGGAGCCGGAGGCTGAAAGTGATTCAGTAGAGGAGCTAGAAAAGCGCAAGCGTAAGTTCGAAAAGCAACTTAAGAAATTAAAAAAAGGCACCCATTAATGAGTGCCTTTTTTAATTGGATGACAAAGGCATCGTATAAAATAAGAAGAAAACAACGTTAGAAGAAAGGAAGAAAAGAAGAAAAGAAGAAAACAACGTTAGAAGAAAAAAATAAAAGAAGAAAGGGTGATAAAGGGATGGCGATTACTATTACAATGGGAATTCAAAAGGGAGGCTGCGGAAAATCCACCACAACCGGCATTCTCGCGCACTTGTTGAGCAGAAATGGATATAGGGTCCTTGCAGTGGATATGGACTCACAGGGCAACCTTACAGAGCTTCTGTCTGAGCAGCCTTCAAATGAGTATATGGGCAAGTCCGTGCTGGAAGCGATGCAGGAAGATAATGTTGAGGGCTACATACTGAATATCAACGATCACCTCGATCTTCTGCCTGCCAACAACTTTTTGGCAACTTTCCCGCGCTGGCTGTATACGGGAAAAACATATAAAGGCGATACGATCCCTTTTAGCGGGAATCCAAGTTCTGTCTTAGATCATGCTTTGAAGTCCGTCAGGGACAGATACGATTTTATCGTTATTGATACTCCTCCCTCCTTAAGCGAACAGACAACAAATGCACTGTGTGCCAGTGAATACGTGGTTGTTTTATTCGAATGTTCAAATTGGTGCTATTCAGCTATCCCGAATTTCATGGATTCTATCCATGGAGCCAATGAATTCGGAAAGAGAAATACTCAGGCGATCGGCGTGCTGCGCACGATGAATGATGTAAGGCGA
>NZ_JBHJYK010000063.1:0-2500 GCF_042269865.1 Streptomyces sp. NPDC055966 | reverse complement strand
AGATTTGTGGGATTGGCTTAACCTCGCGGTTTCGCTGCCCTTTGTTCTGTCCATTGTAGCACGTGTGTAGCCCAGGTCATAAGGGGCATGATGATTTGACGTCATCCCCACCTTCCTCCGGTTTGTCACCGGCAGTCACCTTAGAGTGCCCAACTGAATGCTGGCAACTAAGATCAAGGGTTGCGCTCGTTGCGGGACTTAACCCAACATCTCACGACACGAGCTGACGACAACCATGCACCACCTGTCACTCTGCCCCCGAAGGGGACGCCCTATCTCTAGGGTTGTCAGAGGATGTCAAGACCTGGTAAGGTTCTTCGCGTTGCTTCGAATTAAACCACATGCTCCACCGCTTGTGCGGGCCCCCGTCAATTCCTTTGAGTTTCAGCCTTGCGGCCGTACTCCCCAGGCGGAGTGCTTAATGCGTTAGCTGCAGCACTAAAGGGCGGAAACCCTCTAACACTTAGCACTCATCGTTTACGGCGTGGACTACCAGGGTATCTAATCCTGTTCGCTCCCCACGCTTTCGCGCCTCAGTGTCAGTTACAGACCAGAAAGTCGCCTTCGCCACTGGTGTTCCTCCAAATCTCTACGCATTTCACCGCTACACTTGGAATTCCACTTTCCTCTTCTGCACTCAAGTTCCCCAGTTTCCAATGACCCTCCACGGTTGAGCCGTGGGCTTTCACATCAGACTTAAGGAACCACCTGCGCGCGCTTTACGCCCAATAATTCCGGACAACGCTTGCCACCTACGTATTACCGCGGCTGCTGGCACGTAGTTAGCCGTGGCTTTCTGGTTAGGTACCGTCAAGGTGCCGCCCTATTTGAACGGCACTTGTTCTTCCCTAACAACAGAGCTTTACGACCCGAAGGCCTTCTTCGCTCACGCGGCGTTGCTCCGTCAGACTTTCGTCCATTGCGGAAGATTCCCTACTGCTGCCTCCCGTAGGAGTCTGGGCCGTGTCTCAGTCCCAGTGTGGCCGATCACCCTCTCAGGTCGGCTACGCATCGTGGCCTTGGTGAGCCATTACCTCACCAACTAGCTAATGCGCCGCGGGCCCATCTGTAAGTGGTAGCCGAAGCCACCTTTTATGTCTGAACCATGCGGTTCAAACAAGCATCCGGTATTAGCTCCGGTTTCCCGAAGTTATCCCAGTCTTACAGGCAGGTTGCCCACGTGTTACTCACCCGTCCGCCGCTAACTTCAGGGAGCAAGCTCCCATCCATTCGCTCGACTTGCATGTATTAGGCACGCCGCCAGCGTTCGTCCTGAGCCAGGATCAAACTCTCCGAAGAAATGTTTGACTTGCTCATTTGCTTTTAGAGTGTGTGCTCACTATTTTAAAACGTTGGCGCTTAGTTTTGTTCAGTTTTCAAAGAGCAATCACTTTAACAACTTAATCATCATATCACGAAGTTGAGTAGTTGTCAACTTCTGCGAAGAATGTTAGTTATTTTTAAAATCGCTATTTCTTAGCGACTACCTAATCTTACTACTATTTCAATAAGACGTCAATAGTTTTTTTCAAGAACATGTTCGATCTTGTTTTTACTGCTCTATCAATAATTTCTAAGATCAAAAATGCCTTGCTTGCTAAATAAGCAACTCCCTTATGATAAAAGAGTTTACACATGATGTCAATGATTTTTTTAGCAAGTTACTTTATGTATGATTCTGTAGACGACCGTACATTCATTTCCTTGATTTCATTGACTTCCTTCGTTTTTAATCCTTATAATGAAGATAAATACATAAAATCATACATTCAAGTATCCGTTTTATAAGGGCTCGCAACCTTTTCGGAACGTCTTGAAAAAGAAGGGGACACAATTATGAACCCTATTAAGAACGTGCAGCCCATTCGGAACCAGCAGCAGCTGGAAGATATGAAGTGGGCGCTTAAACGCCATTGTTCGGAACGTGATTACATTCTGTTTGTCCTTGGCTGTGAAACCGGGCTGCGAGTTGGAGATCTTTTACGACTCAAAACCAAACAGATTCTGAATTTGAAAGGAAAGTACACGAAGATACTGCGCATCAAAGAGGGAAAAACACAAAAAATCAGGGAGATGTACCTTGAAAACTGTTTTCAGGAAGTCTACGGCTATGCCGTCAATGTGGACAGTGAGTGGCTTTTTCCATCCCGGAAGGGGGACGGCGCCATCACGCCGACCCAGGCATACCGGCAGTTAAATAAGGCCGCCGACTTTGCTGGTGTCGACCATGTCGGCAACCATACCCTGCGGAAAACGTTCGGATACTGGTTTTACAAAGCGACAAAGGACATTGCGATGCTGCAGGGAATCCTGCACCATTCGGACCCTTCGATTACCCTGAGGTATATCGGCATCACAGAAGAAGAAACCAATAATGTCTTGAAAACCTTCAGTGTGTTTAAATAACGGTTCCGAACGAAGGAGCAGTCTTTGACTGTTCTTTTTTTTTACTTCCGAAAGACCCTCGTTATCAGACGTCCATAAAGGCTGTTTTTAGAGG
>NZ_JBHJYK010000062.1:0-9383 GCF_042269865.1 Streptomyces sp. NPDC055966 | reverse complement strand
GAGGAGGCTTCGGAGTTGGCGGGCCGTTGGGCGGGTCGGGTGTCGGTGGCGGCGTTGAACGGGCCGACGTCGACGGTGGTGTCCGGTGACGCGGATGCGCTGGACGAACTCGTCGCCCATGCCGAGGAGTCGGGTGTTCGGGTGCGGCGGATCGAGGTGGATTATGCGTCGCATTCGGCTCATGTGGAGGCGGTTGAGGGGGAGTTGGCGGAGGTGTTGGCGCCGGTGGTGGCGTCGGTGCCGGGGGTGCCGTTCTTCTCGTCGTTGGTGGGGGCGCGGGTTGAGGGTGCGGTGTTGGATGGTGGGTATTGGTATCGGAATTTGCGGCATGCGGTGGATTTCGAGGCGGCTACGCGGGCGTTGGTGGGGGCGGGGTTCCGGGCGTTCGTGGAGGTGAGTCCGCATCCGGTGTTGGTGGTGCCGTTGCAGGAGACGGTGCAGCGGGCTGACCCGGAGGGTGTGTTCGCGGTGGTGGGGACGTTGCGTCGGGATCATGGTGGTCTCGGTGATGTGGTGAGGGCGGTGGGGCAGGCGTTCGTCGAGGGTGTGGTCGTGCATGGCGATCGTGTGGTGCCGCATCCGGACCTGCCGACGTATCCCTTCCAGGGCGACCACCACTGGCTGACCGCTTCCCCCGGAGCTTCCCGCGGTGTGACCGGCATCGGAGCCGTGAGCACGGAGCATCCCCTGCTCGGTGCGGCCGTCGAACTGCCCGACTCCACCGGCGTGTTGTTCACCGGACGCCTTTCGGCGGGAGCGTACGAGTGGCTGGCCGGGCACCGTGTCGGTGGTTCCCAGGTCGTCCCGGACCCGGTACTGGTCGAGTTGGCCGCCATGGCCGGCGACCAGGTGGGCTGCGGGCGGCTGGAAACGCTGTCGGTGCGGGAGCCTCTGGTGCTGCCGACGTCCGAGGCCGTCCAGCTTCGCGTCACCGTCGGCGAACCCGGGCAGACCGGCGCTCGTTCGGTGGCCGTGCACTCCCGGCGGGGCGACGGCGGAGTAGGACGGCCATGGACGTGCCACGCCGAGGGATCGCTCACCGAGGAAGGACCGGCGCCGGACTGGGACCTGGAGGCCTGGCCGCCGGTCGGCGCCGAGAGCGTGCCCCAGGAGCGGCAGGCGACGGGCGACGGTTCCGGGGAGCAGCGCTCCGAGGAGCAGCGCACCACGCGATCCGTGTGGCGGCGGGGCGACGACCTCTTCGCCGAGGTCGCCCTGACCGAGCGGCTGCGCGCGGAGGCCGCCGGGTTCGGGCTCCATCCGGTGCTGGCGGCGGCCGTGCTGGACCTGCTGCCGACCGGGGAGCGACCGGCGGACTCCGGACGGCTGCGGCGGGTGGCCCAGTGGAGCGGTGTCTCGCTGCACGCCTCCGGAGCCTCGATACTGCGCGTGGCCATCAGCCCGCTGGCCGACGGCGCGTTCTCGGTGCGGGCCGCCGATGCGACCGGAGCCCCGGCGCTGACCGTGGCGTCCGTGACACCGCGACCCGTCTCACGTGGCGAAGTGAGCGCGGCGGGCGCCGCACAGCAGGACGGTCTGTTCGGCGTGGAGTGGAGCGACACGGACCTCGCGTCGAGCGCCGGCCCGGTCCCCGCCACGTGGGCGATCATCGGTGAGGACACGCTGCGGGCCCGGTCCGCGCTGATGTCCGTGGGCCAGTACACCGAGGCGTACCCGGATCTGGAGAGCCTGGCCGCCGCGGTCGCCGACGCCTCCGGTGCGCCCGACGTGGTCGTGGTGACCTGCGCCGCCGCCGGCGGGGAGCGGACGGGCGAGGAACTCGCCGGCGGCGTCCACGACACCGCGCGCCAGGCGCTGGACTGGGCGCGAGCCTGGGTGACGACGCCCGCGTTCGAGCGGTCCCGGCTGGTGTTCCTCACCCGGGGCGCGGTACCGGCCTGGGACGGCACGGGGGCGGAGGGACGGCTCGACCTGACGGCGGCCGCGGTATGGGGGCTGGTGCGCTCGGCGCAGACCGAGTTCCCGGACCGCTTCCTGCTGGTGGACACCGACGCGAGCAAACCGGCCTGGCGTGCGCTGCTGCGGGCCGCGGGCTCCGACGAGCCGCAGTGGGCGCTGCGCAAGCGGGCCGCCCGGGTGCCGCGGCTGACGCGCCTGGCCGTCGACCGCGGCGGTGACACGACGCTGCTGGACGGCGTCGACGGCACGGTCCTGGTCACCGGCGGCACGGGCATGCTGGGATCGGCGCTCGCCCGCCACCTCGTGACCGAACACGGTGTCCGGGAACTGTTGTTGACGAGTCGTCAGGGCATCGGGGCGCCGGGAGCCGTCGACCTTGAGGCCGAACTCTCCGCGCTCGGTGCCCGGGTCACCATCGCCGCCTGCGACGTCACGGACCGCAAGGCGCTCGCCGGACTGCTGGCGGCGATCCCCGCCGACCGGCCGCTGCGGGCGGTGGTGCACACCGCGGGCGCTCTTGACAACGGGGTCGTGTCCTCGCTGACGCCCGAACGGCTGAGCGCGGTGCTGCGGCCGAAGACGGACGCGGTGCTCGCACTGCGCGACGCGACCAGGGACGCACAGCTCTCCGCGTTCGTGCTGTTCTCCTCCTTCGCCGGCGTGCTCGGCGGGGCCGGGCAGGCCAACTACGCCGCGGCGAACACCTTCCTGGACGCCTTCGCGTACGACATGCGTGCCCGCGGGGTCCCGGTGACCTCGATCGCCTGGGGCCTGTGGGAGGGACACAGCGGTCTCGCCGAGGGCAAGGCCGAGGCACTGCCGGGATCCGTGGCACTTCCCCTGGCCCAGGGGATGCAGCTCTTCGATGCGGTGCAGGGGGCCGGACTCGGTCTCGCCGTCGCCGCCCGGCTGGACTTCCCGGCGCTCTACGAGGGAGCGAGGGCGGGCCGGGCGCCGGCGCTGCTGGGGTCCCTGCTGCCCGCCCGCGCCCGCCGGACGGCGCAGGACACCGAGGTGGAGAAGACGGAACTGCGCCACGTCCTGGCCGCGATGGCGACCGACGAGGAGCGCGACGCGGCCCTGACCGGGCTCGTACGCGAGCGGATCGCCACTGTTCTCGGACACTCCTCCGCGCAGTCCGTCGCGGCCACCGCGGTGCTGAAGGACCTCGGCTTCGACTCACTGACCTCGATCAACCTCCGCAACGCCCTGAACACGGACACCAACCTGAGCCTCGCGCCCAGCGTGGCGTTCGACTTCGCGTCACCGGCCGAGCTGGCCCAGCACATCAAGCAGCAGTTGCTCACCTGAGACCGGCCCCGGCGCCGGACGGACAAGGAGAGATCCCGCATGAGGATTGAGAACGTCCACATCGACTCCCTGGGGGTCGTTCTGCACGAGTGGGCGAGCGCGGAACAGGCCGTGGCCGACGGCCGTGTGGACGCCGAGGTCGTCGCGTCGAACGGACTCACCGGAACGCACGTGTCCGGTGACGTGCCGGCCGTGGACCTGGCCGTCTCGGCCGCCCGCACCGCCCTGGACCGCTCCAAGATCGAGCCCGACGAAATCGCCTCGCACCTGCACAGCGCGGTGTACTACCAGGGGCCCGTCGGCTCCTACCCGCCGGGCTACATCCTGCGCGAGCTGGGCCTGGACGACATCTCCGCGTTCTACCTCCAGCAGGGCTGCAACGGCATGCTGGGCGCCCTGGAGGTGGCGGTCGGCCAGATGACCGGCGCCGCCGAGGCCGAGACCGTGCTGCTCACCTCCGGCGAGAACTTCTCCTCCCCGGAGATCGACCGGTGGACCGGCTACGGCCAGTCCTACTTCCTCGGCGACGGCGCCGCCTCCGTCCTGCTCAGCGCGGACGAGGGGTTCGCCACGGTGCGGTCGTTGCACGCCGGGGTGCTCCCGGCCCTGGAGAAGTGGCACCGGGGTGACGGCCCGCAGCTCCTGCGCGGGCAGTCGGACTCGATGGCCGACATGGCGCAGCGGGCCGAGCAGTTCACCGAGACGGAACTGTCCCTGTCGGAGACGCTGGAGAAGCTGACCGTCTTCGACCTGGGCGTCATCCACCGCGCCCTGGTCGACGCCGACCTGAACGCGGCGGACATCGCCAAGGTCGTGCCGATCAACATGGACGGCCGGATGATCGAGTACTCCCTGATGATGCCGCTGGGGCTGCCCATGTCCCGGTCCAGCTGGGACTTCGGCAAGAGCGTCGGACACGTGGGCGGCGCGGACGTCTTCATCACGCTGGAGCACCTGGTCCGTACCCGGGAGGTCGGCCCGGGCGACCACGTCCTGCTGGTCTCCCAGGGGCCCGGCTGGATCTGCACCGCCAGCGTGGTCACGATCAACGAGCTGCCCGCCTGGGCGGTCTGAACCCCGGCGCCGTGCGCAGGCGGCCCCGACCGGTTTCCCCCAACCGGTCGGGGCCGCCTGCGTGTTGGCCGGTGCCGTGGGCCCGCGTTCCTGTGCGCACACATGCGACCGCCCACCGCTCGTACTGCTCAGCGGTGGGCGGTCGTCTCTCGATCTCGGCGCGCTTCCTCGGACAGCGGGTCCTACGGCGTCGCGGAAGCCGTCTGGAGCACGGCGGGGAACAGCGCGCCGAAGCGCACCGAGTCCACCGTCAGCACCGGAGCGCCGGCGGCGTCCACAGCCGTCACGCCGAGGGTGCCGTCCGCCGCGGCCGTGAGCCGGGCGCGCAGCACGGAGGCCCGGGCGGCGTGCAGGGTCACCCCGCGCCAGAGGTCCGGGGCCCCGAGGCGGTCCGCGGCCGATCCGGCGGGATCCCACGCCCCGCCCAGGCCCGCCCACAGCTCGGCACGTGCCACAGCCTCCAGCAGCGCCGGGTGCACCCCGAACCGACTGCCCTGCTCCGGTGTCCCCTCGGGCACCCGGACCTCGACGAACAGCTCGTCGTCGCGCCGCCAGACGCCGTGCAACGCGGCCGGCGCGCCGCCGGGGCCGGTGGCACCGAAGGCCCCGTGGCCGCCGAAGACCTCGTCGACGGGTACCCACCAGGCGCCGGCCGGCGGCCACACCTCCGGCTGCCACCGCGGCGGCGCACCGGCGGCGGCCGCCGTGCCGTACGCCTGCCGGACCCACGGCCGGCCGCTCGCACCGGAGTCCCGGCGCGTGTACACCGTCACCGCCCGCACGCCCAGGGTGTCGGACCCGCCGACGGTGACCTGTACCTGCACACCGCCGGCCGCGGGCAGCACCAGCGGTCGTACCGCGTCGAACTCCCGCAGCCGGCCGCAGCCCAGATGCCCGGCGGCGTGCAGTGCCAGGTCCAGCAGTACGACACCCGGCACCACCGTCCGTCCGTCGGCCGAACGGGAGAGCACCAGTCCGTCCGCACCGCTCACGAGCCGCCCGGTGAACGTCACCTCGTCGGTGTCCGGACGCTCGATCACCGCGGCCAGCAGCGGATGTTCCGCGTCCGCCAGCCCCAGGTCGGCCGCACTCCCGTAGCGGGCGCGCCCCGACGGCCCCGGGGAGCGCCGCCACAGGAGCCGCCCCGTCAGCCCGGACAGCCGCTGCCGGGCGATCTTCCCCGCCGGGTCGCGCGGCACCTCGTCGATCGCGTGGACCTCCTCCGGGCGTTTCGGGGGCGGCAGTTCGTCCCGGCAGGTGGCCAGCACCGCCTCGACGTCGAGCCCGTCCGGCCCGGGCACCAGATACGCCACGGGCACCTCGCCGAGCGTCGGATGCGGTTTCGCGCCCACCGCCGCGTCGCCGACGCCGGGCACCTGGAGGAGCACACTTTCCACCTCGGCCGGATGGACGTTCTCGCCGCCCCGGACGATGACTTCCTTCAACCGGCCGGTGACGGTGAGGTATCCGTTCGCGTCCTGCCGGGCCAGGTCGCCGGTGCGGTACCAGCCGTCGCAGAGCACGGCCTCGGTGGCCTCGGGCCGGCCGTGGTAGCTGAGCATGAGGGCGGGGCTGGACACCCAGACCTCGCCCTCCTCGCCCGCACCGGCCTCGGCGCCGCTGCGCGGGTCCGTCAGCCGCAGGGTCACGCCGGGCAGCGCGCGCCCGCAGGAACCCGGCACGTACGGACCGTGCGGAAGGTTGGTGGTGATCGCGCCGCACGTCTCGGAGCTGCCGTAGCTGTCCAGCAGGGCGACCCCGAACCGGGACCGGAACGCCTCGTGCAGGGAGGGCGGGCAGGGAGATCCGGCCACCATGCACACGCGCAGACCGGGCGGGGCGGAACCGCCGGTGCGGGTCCGCTCCACCATGTGCTGGTACAGGGCCGGCGAACCGACCAGGAAGGTGGAGTTCTCCTCCCGGGCCGTGCGCAGCACCTCGTCCGCGGCCGGCTCGTCGGTGATGTACGCGCCGGCCCCCACGGCCAGGACGCCCAGGACGCAGATGTTGTGGGCGAGGGTGTGGAACAGCGGCATCGGCACCAGCACCCGGTCCCGGCCCGACAGCCCGAGCAGGGGAGCGTTGCAGGACGCCGTCGCCCACAGTGCGGCCCGCTGGGTGGAGACCACGCCCTTCGGCTTCCCGGTCGTGCCCGTCGTGTAGAGCAGCCACGCCGGTTCGTCGAGCCCCAGGTCGTCGCGTGGCGGATCGCGCAGCGACCAGGTGGCCGCCAGCGTCTCGTAACGGGGCAGTGACTCGTCCGCCGCGTCCCGGCCGACGAGTACGGCATCGAGCTCGGTGGTGTCGCCCACCAGGACCACGACGGTGCCGGGGCGCTGCGCCAACACGCGCCGCACCTGGGGCAGTTGTGCGGCTCCCGTGATCACCAGCCGGGCGGCGCAGTCGTCCAGGAGGTGGCCGAGCTCGGCGTCGGTGCGGTGCGGGTCGAGCGGGACGCCGACGGCGCTCGCGCGGGCGACGGCGAGACGGCTCTCCACCGCCTCCACCCGGTTCGGCAGATAGATGGCGGCCGACGCGCCCCGCGTGAGCCCCAGCCCCACCAGGTGACCGGCGACCCGCGCGGTACGCCGGTCCAGCTCGGCCCAGGTCAGCGCGCGGCGGGCATCCTTGAAGGCGATCCGGTCGGGCTGCCGGGCGGCGTGCCCGGCGAGCAGTTCGTGCACCGGGCGGATCAGCTCCGCCCGGAACATGGCGTCCGCGCTCACGCGTTCCCCCTCATGCGCCGGCCGAACGGTAGCGGCGCACCGCCAGCGTCCGGAACAGCACCGCGATCAGTATCGACCAGCCCGCCGACACCAGCACGGGATGCTGGGCGGGCCAGGCACCCGTGGCCGCGAGCCCCGGGTTGCCGAACAGCTGCCGCGCGGCCTGCACCGTCGCGCTCAGCGGGTTCCACTCCGCGGCCCAGCGCAGCACCGTCGGAAGAGTGGAGGGCGCCACGAACGCGTTCGACAGGAACGTCAGCGGGAACAGCCACAGGAAGTTGCTGCTGGCCGCGGCCTCCGGAGCGCGCACCGTCAGACCGATGACGACGCCCACCCACGACAGCGCGTATCCCATGAGCAGCAGCAGCCCGAACCCGGCGGCGGCCTGCAGCACCCCGTGATGGGCGCGCCAGCCGACCAGCAGCGCGCACAGGATCATCACGGTCACGACGATCGCGTTCTGCACCAGATCGGCGACCGTGCGGCCGGTGAGCAGCGCGCCTCGCGCCATCGGCAGCGACCGGAACCGGTCGACCATGCCGCTCTGCAGGTCGTTGGCCATGCTGACGCTGCTGTTGCTGGCCGTGCCGAAGGCGATGGTCTGGGCGAAGAACCCCGGCATCATGAACTCGCGGTAGGCCGCGGCGCCGTGCGCACCGGGCAGGGCGAAGGATCCGGCGAAGATGTACGCGAACAGCAGCACGAAGACCAGGGGCTGCACCAGGCTGAGGACGAGCACCTCGGGGATGCGGATCGTCCGGATCACATTGCGCCGCGTGACGACCAGTGTGTCACGCACGGACTTGGTGACCGTGCCGGGTTTCAGTTCGGGTACGGGCGGTGCCGTTGCCGACACGTTCATCACTTCCTCTCGCCCGCCGCGCCGGTGGCGGCCGCCGCGCGCACCGGGTTCCGCGGGACGTCCTCGGTCAGGGCCAGGAAGACCTCGTCCAGCGTCGGGCGGCGCAGTCCGATGTCGGTGATCTCGATCCCCTCGGCGTCCAGCGCGGTGATGACCTCCGTCAGCAGCCGCACTCCTCCGTCGACGGGAACCGAGACGATGCCGCGCGGCCGGTCCACGTCCGGACCGCGGGCGCCGAACCGGGCCAACAGCCCGGCGGCAGCGTCGAGTTGCTCGGGCCAGGCGACCACCACCTCGACCCGCTGGCCGCCCGCCTGCGACTTCAGTTCGCGCGGTGTGCCGCGCGCGATGATCCGCCCGTGGTCGACGACCGCGATGTCCCGGGCCAGACGGTCGGCCTCCTCCAGGTACTGGGTGGTCAGCAGCAGCGTGGTGCCCTGCGCCACGAGGTCCTCGATGGCCTCCCACAGCATCAGGCGGCTGGTCGGGTCCAGGCCGACCGACGGCTCGTCGAGGAACATCACCGAGGGCCGGACGACGAGGGCGCCGGCCAGGTCCAGCCGCCGCAGCATGCCGCCCGAGTACGTTCTCGACACCCGGTCGCCGGCCGCGCTCAGGTCGAACCGGTCCAGCAGTTCGTCGGCCCGCTGCCGGGCGGCCCGCGCCCGAAGGCCGTACAGTTCACCGATCATGCGGAGGTTCTCCCGGCCCGTCAGCCGGTCGTCGACCGCCGCGAACTGGCCCGAGAGGCCGATGGACAGCCGAACCTGGTCCGGCTCCCGGACCACGTCGTGGCCGGCCACGACGGCGGTGCCCGCGTCCGGGCGCAACAGGGTCGTGAGCAGCCGCACCGTCGTGGTCTTGCCGGCTCCGTTGGGGCCGAGCAGCCCCAGCACGCCGCCTTCCGGCACGTCCAGGTCTACTCCGTCCACGGCCCGGACCTCACCGAAGGTCTTGACCAGACCCGTGGCGTGAATGGCACCCGCCATGGGGTTCTCCGTCCTCGTGTGCAGGGGTGGGGGCGTTGCGTGGGGTGTGCGGGAAGCACAGGTGTCCGGGACCCGGGTGTCCCCGGTCCCGGACACATGGCCGCCGGCTCAGCGGGCGGCGATCAGCTTCAGCTCGGGGTGGGCCGTGCCGCCCTCGATGGCCGTGGACGAGATGTGCGAGACCACGCGGTCGTCGGCGGGGTCGTTCGCCGGGTCGTCGTGCACCTGCAGCAGCTCGTAGGTCGTGTTGCGCTGCGCCGGGACGCGTCCCGCGCCGCGGATCAGGCCGATCAGTTCGAGCAGGTTGGAGCGGTGCTTGGCGCCCGCGGAGGAAACGACGTTCTCCTCCAGCATCACCGAGCCGAGGTCGTCGGCGCCGTAGTGGAGCGACAGCTGGCCGACTTCTTTGCCGGTGGTGAGCCAGGAGCCCTGGATGTGCTGGACGTTGTCGAGGAAGAGGCGGGCGATGGCGATCATCCGCAGGTACTCGAAGAGGGTGGC
>NZ_JBHJYK010000061.1:0-9392 GCF_042269865.1 Streptomyces sp. NPDC055966 | reverse complement strand
CGGGCGTTGGTGGGGTTGGGTTCGGTGTTGGAGGGTGGGGGTGGTTCGGTGGTGGTGGCTGATGTGGAGTGGGGGCGTTTCGTTCCGGCGTTCACGAGTCGTCGTCCCAGCCCCCTGCTCGCCGGCCTTGCCGACCTCACCGGCTCCACCGGTTCCGAGGCCGTCGAGGAGAAGACGACCGAGGACGCCCGCGCCGTCCTGACCGCCCGCTTGGCACAGCGACCCGAGAAGGAGCGGCTGCGCGCGTTGCGGGAACTGGTCCGCGAGCGGGCGGGTGTGGTGCTCGGTCGTTCCTCAGGCTCCGCCCTGGACCTCAACCGCCCCTTCAAGGACGTGGGTTTCGACTCCCTCACCGCCGTCGAACTGCGAAACCAGATCCATGCCGAGACCGGACTACGGCTGCCGTCGACCCTGGTCTTCGACCACCCGACCCCACGTCACCTCGCCGATCACCTCCATGGCGAGCTGTTCGGTCAGTCGCCGGTCAGGGAGACGGGGCCCGGCACGGGTCTGCGGGCGGCGGCGAGCGACGAAGAGACATTCCGCAGTGCGCTGGCCGCGATTCCCTTCTCCCGTTGGGAGGAGAGCGGCCTGCTGACAGCCGTGCTGTCCCTGGCGGACAGCGGCACGCTCGATCAGTCGCAGAAGGCGGACGAACCCGTACCCGGCGCGATCGAGGCCATGGACGTCGACGCACTCGTTCAACTGGCCTTGGGCGACTCCGCATCCTGAAACACCGTCCCGCCGCACCACCGCCACGACCTCCCGTCCGCCCGCGAACGGGCCATGAACCAGTGGAGTTTGAGCATGTCCACCTCCGAAGAGCGCGTGGTCGCCGCCCTGCGTGCCTCCCTGACCGAGAACGAGCGTCTGCGTCAGCGCAACGACGAACTCAGCCGGGCAGCCACCGAACCGATCGCCATCATCGGCATGGCCTGCCGCTACCCCGGTGACGTCACCGACCCGGAACAACTGTGGGACCTGGTCGCGGCCGGCGTCGACGCCATCACGCCGTTCCCCGCGGACCGTGGCTGGGACACGCCCGGTGACGCTTCCCCGGGCACTACGGGACAGGGTGGATTCGTCACCACGGCCACCGATTTCGACGCGGCCTTCTTCGGAGTGTCACCCCGCGAGGCCGTGGCGATGGACCCGCAGCAGCGCCTCATTCTGGAGACGTCCTGGGAGGCGCTGGAGCGCGCGGGCCTCGAACCCACCACCGTGCGCGGCAGCCGCACCGGTGTCTTCGTCGGATGCAGCAACCAGAACTACGGCGCCGTGTCAGGAGACGACACACCTGAGGGCATCGCGGGGCACCTGCTGACCGGCAACGCCGCGAGCGTCGTCTCGGGCCGGGTGTCGTACGTCCTGGGTCTGGAGGGTCCGGCGGTCACGGTCGACACGGCCTGCTCCTCCTCTCTGGTGGCCCTGCACCTGGCCGCCCAGTC
The DNA here is from genome assembly GCF_042269865.1 of Streptomyces sp. NPDC055966. NCBI lineage: Bacteria > Bacillati > Actinomycetota > Actinomycetes > Kitasatosporales > Streptomycetaceae > Streptomyces > Streptomyces sp. NPDC055966. The sequence continues at coordinate 7,944 of NZ_JBHJYK010000061.1, read as the reverse complement.
GCTGCGCGCGGGCGAATGCGACCTCGCCCTCGCCGGCGGCGTCACCGTGATGTCCACCCCCGACGTCTTCGCTGAGTTCGATCGTCAGGGTGGTCTGGCGGGTGACGGTCGGTGCAAGGCGTTCGCGGAGGAGGCGGACGGTACCGGCTGGGGTGAGGGAGCCGGTGTCCTGCTGGTGGAGCGACTGTCGGACGCCGTGGCGCGCGGGCATCGTGTGCTGGCGGTGGTGCGGGGTTCGGCGGTGAATCAGGATGGTGCGTCGAATGGTCTGACGGCTCCGAACGGTCCGTCGCAGCAGCGGGTGATCCGGGCTGCGCTTGAGGCGGCGGGTGTGTCGGCAGTTGATGTGGATGTGGTGGAGGCGCACGGTACGGGGACGAAGTTGGGTGACCCGATCGAGGCCCAGGCGCTGCTCGCCACGTACGGGCAGGAGCGGGAGGACGACCGGCCGTTGTGGCTGGGGTCGGTGAAGTCGAACATCGGTCACACCCAGGCTGCTGCGGGCGTTGCTGGTGTGATCAAGATGGTGGAGGCGTTGCGGCACGGTGTGCTGCCGGCGACGTTGCATGTGGGTGAGCCGTCCTCACACGTGGACTGGTCGGCAGGAGACGTACGACTGCTCACTGAGCCGCGGCAGTGGCCCGAAACCGGCCGCCTCCGCGTGGCGGGAGTCTCGGCCTTCGGAGTCAGTGGCACCAATGCACACGTCATCCTGGAACAGGCCCCGATTCCGGAACCTCGGTCCGATGCCCGCCCTGCCACCTTGCCCTCCGCACCGGTGGCCTGGCTGCTCTCCGGCCGGACCGAGGAGGCCCTGCGAGCCCAGGCACGTTCTCTCGCGACCTTCGCCGACCGACACCCCGACATCGCACCCGGTCGTGCGGCCCTGTCTCTCGCGACGACACGGACGTACTTCGAGCACCGAGCCGTGCTCATCACCGAGAACGGTACCGGTCCGATCGAGGCCCTGAACGCCCTTGCAAATGGCCTCACTTCACCGGACACGATGGTCGGCCAGGACCGTGGAGACTCGCGGCAGGCCTTCCTGTTCTCGGGTCAGGGGGCGCAGCGGTTGGGGATGGGCCGTGAGTTGTACGAGGCCTTCCCGGTGTTCGCGGACGCCTTCGACGCGGTGTGTGCTTCTGCGGGTTCGGAGTTGCGTGATGTGGTCTTTGGGGAGGATGCGGAGCGGCTGGATCGCACGGAGTGGACGCAGCCCGCGTTGTTCGCGGTCGAGGTGGCGCTGTTCCGGCTGGTGGAGTCGTTCGGGGTGCGTCCGGACATCCTGATCGGCCACTCCATCGGTGAGATCGCTGCTGCGCATGTGGCGGGTGTGTTGTCGCTGGAGGATGCCTGCGCTCTGGTGGTGGCTCGTGGTCGGCTGATGCAGGAGCTGCCTGCTGGTGGTGTGATGGTGGCGGTGGAGGCTGCCGAGGACGAGGTGCTGCCTCTGCTGGAGGGCCGTGCGGGTGAGGTGTCGATCGCTGCGGTCAACGGTCCTCGGGCGGTGGTGATCGCGGGTGCCGAGGCAGCCGTCAGCGAGGTTGCGGAGGAGCTCAAAAAGCAGGGTCGGCGCACGACCCGTCTGCGGGTCTCGCACGCCTTCCACTCGCCGCTGATGGAGCCGATGCTGGACGCGTTCCGTGATGTGGCGGAGGGCATCAGTTACGGCACTGCGTCGATCCCGGTCGTGTCGAACGTGACCGGACGCCTCGCCGCGGGTGGCGAGTTGGCGTCGGCCGACTACTGGGTACGGCATGTCCGTGAGGCGGTTCGCTTCGCTGATGGCGTGGCTGCGCTGGCCGCCGAGGGTGTGACGCGTTTCCTGGAGATCGGCCCTGACGGAACCCTCACCGCCCTCGCGCAGAGCTGCGTTCCGCACGATGACGCCGACGGCGCACTGTTCGTACCGATGCTCCGCAAGGACGGTTCCGAGTACCTGGCGCTGCTGCGGGCGATGGCGAAGTTGCACGTCGACGGCGGGGAGATCGACTGGGCGGCGGTGTTCGGAGGCGGTGAAGGTATCGAGCCTGTCGATCTGCCGACGTATCCGTTCCAGCGACAGCGCTATTGGCTCGCCCCGAACGAACCCTCTCCCGGTGGCTCGTTGGGCCCGTCCCGGGTGTCCGCTGTGGTGGACGCCGAGTTCTGGGCGGCCGTGGAGAAGGCGGACCTGCCGGCGCTCGCGGCGGATCTCGACCTCGCGCAGGACACGCTCGGGCCGGTGGTCCCGGCGCTGTCGAAGTGGTACCGCCGCCGACAGGAGCGGGCGGCCGTCGACGCCCTGCGCTACGAGGTGTCCTGGCGGCCGTTGACCCGGGACGACGAGATCACACCTGCAAGGGGTGCGGCCCGCACCGGGAACTGGGCCGTTCTGATCCCGTCCGACGCGGACACCGGTTCACGCGAGACCGCGAACGGCGTCGTCTCCGCTCTCCGCAAGCAGGGCCTGACGCCGCACGTCATCGCAGTGGACGCCGCTGATCCCGCGGCCTGTGCTGAGGCACTCGGCGTTCTCGCCGACGGAGCCGAGACGCTCGACGCCCCCCGTGACCTGGACGGAGTGCTCTCGCTCCTCGGATTCGCCGCATCCGCCGAACCGGCGGTAGCGGCGGTAGGGACACTGAACGCGTTGCGCGCGCTGGGCGGCTCGCGTTTCCCGGGCGTACGACTCTGGGCAGTCACCCAAGGCGCCGTCGCAGTCGACGGAGCCGAACGCGTAGTCCGCACGTCCCACAGTGCCGTATGGGGACTGGGGCGCGTCGCAGCGCTGGAACACCCCGATGTCTGGGGCGGATTGGTCGACCTGCCCGAGAACGTCGACGAGCGAGCGTACACCCGCCTCGTGCACGCGCTGACGAGCCTTCAGCCGGGCGAGGACCAACTCGCCGTCCGCAATCATGGTGTCTTCGGTCGGCGGCTCGTACAGTCCGCGCCGTTGCCGCAGCACGCTGACCGCTGGGAGCCGAACGGGACGGTGCTGATCACCGGGGGTACCGGTGCTCTGGGCGCACAGGTCGCCCGCTGGGCGGTGGAGCGCGGTGCCCGGGACCTCATCCTGGTCAGCCGTAGCGGCGCAGCGGCACCCGGAGCCGACGAGCTGCGTGCCGAGCTGGAACAAGCGGGCGCGCGGGTCACGTTGCGCGCCCTGGACGTCTCCGTCCGCGCGGACCTCGGCTCGCTCCTTACGGAGTACTCCGTCGATGCCGTCTTCCACACGGCCGGAGTCCTCGACGACGCCACGCTGCTGGCGACGGACGCCGAGCGCATCGAGCGGGTGATGCGCCCCAAGGCATCGGCTGCCTGCCTGCTCGACGAACTGACCCGGGACCGCGATCTCTCCGCGTTCGTCCTCTTCTCCTCGCTGGCCGGAACGGTGGGGAGTCCGGGCCAGGGCGCCTACGCCGCCGCCAACGCGGTCCTGGACGCCCTCGCCGAGCGGCGCCGGGCCGACGGCTTGCCCGCGACCTCCGTCGCCTGGGGGCCGTGGGCAGGGGACGGGATGGCCGTGGAGTCCGGCGGCCGCCGCCGGAACCAGGGCGCCGTGACGGCACTCGCCCCCCAACTCGCCCTGTCCGCCCTCGGGGCGGTACTGGACGCGGGTCTCACCACCCAGTTGGTCGTGGACGCCGACTGGGCGCGGTTCGTTCCCGCGTTCACGACGACTCGTCCCAGCGCCCTCCTCTCGCGCCTTGCCGTTCCCGTCGTCACCTCCGCACCGGGCGGGGCCGTGCGAGCCGGCGAGGCCGACGACAGCCTGAGGTCACGCATAGCCGGTCTGCCGCGTGCGGCCGGGCTGCGCCTCGTACTGGACGAGGTGCAGAGGCTCGCGGCCGTCGTGCTGGGCCACGCCGGCGCCGAACAGGTCGGTGCGGAGCGGGCGTTCCGGGATCTGGGTGTGGATTCTTTGATCGCGGTGGAGCTGCGCAACGTGCTGGCCTCGGTCTCGGGCGTCGCGCTCCCCTCGACGGTGGTTTTCGACCGTCCGACCCCGCAGGCTCTGGCCGAGTTCCTCTACAGCGAGCTGTTCGGGAACGAGGCCGTCGCCGCTGCCACGTTGGACAGGGCAGCCGTGACCGCGCTGGATGAGCCGGTGGCGATCGTGGGTATGGCGTGCCGTTTCCCGGGTGGTGTGGAGTCGCCCGAGGATCTGTGGGATCTGCTGGTCAACGGGCGTGACGGTATCGGTGACTTCCCGACCGACCGCGGCTGGGCCGCGCTGGAGACCGTCTACGACCGTTACGCGAACGAAGACGGCAAGGCCTCGGGATTCGTCCGGCAGGGTGGGTTCCTGTCGGGTGTGGGTGGTTTTGATGCGGGGTTCTTCGGGGTGTCGCCGCGTGAGGCGTTGGCGATGGATCCGCAGCAGCGGTTGTTGTTGGAGACGTCGTGGGAGGCGGTGGAGCGGGCGGGGATGGATCCTCGGTCGTTGCGGGGGAGTCGTACGGGTGTGTTCGCGGGGACGAACGGTCAGGATTATCCGGCGTTGTTGGGTTTGTCGGAGGGTGACTTCGGGGGGTATGTCGGTACGGGTAATGCGGCGAGTGTGGCGTCGGGTCGGGTGTCGTACGTGCTGGGTCTGGAGGGTCCGGCGGTGACGGTCGACACGGCTTGCTCGTCGTCGTTGGTGGCGCTGCATCTGGCGGCGCAGGCGTTGCGGTCGGGGGAGTGTGATCTGGCGCTGGCCGGTGGTGTGACGGTGATGTCGACGCCGGGTGCGTTTGTGGAGTTCGGTCGTCAGGGTGGTCTGGCGGGTGATGGTCGGTGCAAGGCGTTCGCGGAGGAGGCGGATGGTACCGGCTGGGGTGAGGGTGTGGGTGTGCTGTTGGTGGAGCGGTTGTCGGATGCTGTTGCGGCGGGTCGTCGTGTGTTGGCGGTGGTGCGGGGTTCGGCGGTGAATCAGGATGGTGCGTCGAATGGTCTGACGGCGCCGAACGGTCCGTCGCAGCAGCGGGTGATCCGGGCTGCGCTGGAGGCGGCTGGTGTGTCGGCGGCTGATGTGGATGTGGTGGAGGCGCACGGTACGGGGACGAAGTTGGGTGACCCGATCGAGGCGCAGGCGTTGCTGGCGACGTATGGGCAGGGGCGTGAGGGTGAGCGTCCGTTGTGGCTGGGGTCGGTGAAGTCGAACATCGGTCACACCCAGGCTGCTGCGGGTGTTGCTGGTGTGATCAAGATGGTGGAGGCGTTGCGGCACGGTGTGTTGCCGGCGACGTTGCATGTGGGTGAGCCGTCGTCGCATGTGGACTGGTCGGCGGGGGATGTACGCCTGCTGACCGAGCGGCAGGCGTGGATGGGGGACGCTGGGCGGGTGCGGCGTGCGGGTGTGTCGTCGTTCGGTCTCAGCGGTACGAATGCGCACGTCATCCTGGAGCAGGCACCCGAGCCGTCGATCTCGGGAAGCTCTGCGACGGACGATGCGGCAGTACTGCCCTGGCTTGTCAGCGGCCGCAGCGAAGCGGCCCTGAGCGCCCAGGCCGGGCGGTTGCTGGCGGTTGTCGAGGAGCCGGACGACTCGTCGTCCGCCGCTCTGGCCCGCGCGCTGGTCACGACCCGCTCCACATTCGAGCAGCGGGCCGTCGTGCTCGCTGCCACCCGTCAGGAACTGGCCGAAGAACTCAAGGCTCTGCATCTGGGCGAGCCCGGACTGCGCACGGTCGTAGGTGAAGGCCGGCGTAGTGGGCGGACGGCGTTCCTGTTCTCGGGTCAGGGTGCGCAGCGGTTGGGGATGGGTCGTGAGTTGTACGAGAGCTTCCCGGTGTTCGCGGAGGCTTTCGATGCGGTGTGCGCTTATGTGGGCGTGGAGTTGCGTGATGTGGTCTTCGGGGAGGACGCGGAGCGGCTGGATCGTACGGAGTGGGCGCAGCCCGCGTTGTTCGCGGTCGAGGTGGCGTTGTTCCGGCTGGTGGAGTCGTTCGGGGTGCGTCCGGACATCTTGATCGGCCACTCCATCGGTGAGATCGCTGCCGCGCATGTGGCGGGTGTGTTGTCGCTGGAGGACGCCTGCGCTCTGGTGGTGGCTCGTGGCCGGCTGATGCAGGAACTGCCCGTCGGCGGTGTGATGGTGGCGGTGGAAGCCGCCGAGGACGAGGTGCTGCCTCTGGTGGAGGGCCGTGCGGGTGAGGTGTCGATCGCCGCGGTCAACGGTCCTCGGGCGGTGGTGATCGCGGGTGCCGAGGCTGCCGTCATCGAGGTCGCCGAAGAACTCCAGGCGCAGGGTCGGCGCACGACCCGTCTGCGGGTCTCGCACGCCTTCCACTCACCGCTGATGGAGGCCATGCTCGACGTGTTCCGCCACGTCGCGGAGGGCATCAGCTACACCGCACCCTCCATCCCCGTCGTCTCGAACGTGACCGGACGCCTCGCCGGTGATGGTGAGTTGGCGTCGCCCGACTACTGGGTACGCCACGTCCGTGAGGCAGTCCGCTTCGCCGACGGGGTGAGCGCTCTCGCCGCCGAGGGCGTGACCCGCTTCCTGGAGATCGGACCCGACGGCACCCTCACCGCCCTCGCGCAGAGCTGCGTTCCGCACGATGACGCCGACGGCGCACTGTTCGTACCGATGCTCCGCAAGGACGGTTCCGAGTACCTGGCGCTGCTGCGGGGGATGGCGAAGCTGCACGTCGACGGCGGGGAGGTCGACTGGACCCCCGTCTTCGGTGAGCACGACGGTGCCGTGGCGGTCGACCTGCCCACCTATGCTTTCCAGCGCACCCGGTTCTGGCCCACGGTCACGGCGCACACGGTGGCGTCGGGGATGCCGTCGGACTCGGACGGTGACGCGTCCTTCTGGTCGATGGTGGAGCAGGGGACGCAGAACCTGGCGGACACGCTCGGCGTGCCTCAGGACGCGCTGGATGCGGTCATCCCCCGGCTGACGGAACTGCGCCGCGAACAGATGGAGCGCGCCGAGGTCGACGGCTGGCGGTACCGCGTGGAATGGGCGCCGGTGGAGGTACCGGCCACGGCTTCCCTGAGCGGGCGCTGGCTGCTGCTGCAGGAGCCCGACGCCGCCCCTCTCGCCGGGCTCGATCGGTTCGTCCCCGGTCTGGAGCGGCTCACCTGTGACGTGCGGGACAGGGAGGGGCTCGCCGCGCTGCTGGAGTCGGCGGTCGACGAGGGCGAGCCGGCCGGTGTGCTGTCGTGCCTCTCCCTCTCCCTCCCTCTCTCCCCTTCCCTTTCCCCGTCCGCCGGTGTGCTCGACACGATGGCGTTGGTTCAGGCCCTCGGTGACGCGGGCGTGCGCGCGCCGTTGTGGGTCGTCACCCGGGCCGGGTTCGGCCCCGGTCGCGGCCCCGACGATCCCGCGCAGGCGGCGATATGGGGGATCGGCCGTGTGGCCGCTCTGGAACACCCGGACCGGTGGGGTGGACTCATCGACGTGGCGACGGAGCCGAGCGACGAGGAACTCGCCGCCGTCGCATCGGTGTTGGCCCATGGCGACGAGGACCAGGTGTCCGTGCGTGACGGGCGGATCCACGGCCGTCGGCTGTGCCCGGCACCGCAGTCCGGCACGGATCCGGGAGCGTCGCTCGGCGACGGCCGTCCGTCTCCGCGGCGGCTCCTCGTCACCGGAGGCACCGGTGCGCTCGGGGTGCGCGTCGCCGAGTGGTTCGTCACGCGCGGGACGCGGGAACTCGTCCTGGCGAGCAGGCGCGGCCCGGACAGCCCTGGGCTGGCCGAGACGGTCGACCGCCTGCGGGCGGCCGGTGCGGAACGTGTCGACGTCGTCGCGTGCGATGTCGCCGAACGGGCTCAGGTCGCCGCGCTGCTCGAAGCCCATCACGTCGACGGGATCGCTCATGTCGCGGGAGTCCTCGACGTGGAGCTCATCGATGCGATGACACCTGCTCATGTGTCGCGGGTGGTGGGGGCGAAGGGGTGGGGTGCGGTGTATTTGGATGAGTTGACGCGTGGTTGGGATTTGAGTGCGTTTGTGGTGTT
>NZ_JBHJYK010000060.1:0-10607 GCF_042269865.1 Streptomyces sp. NPDC055966 | reverse complement strand
ACCTGTTGAGGTGCTGGACCGGCACCTGCACCACCTGCGGCCGCCCCCTCACCACAAGCAGAACCACAGCCAGAACCTAACGAAGCACTACTAGGCCTCGGCAGGGTGGTCGCGCCGGAGCTCCTCCTCCTGCGGATCCGGCACCAGCGGCAGCGGCTCCGCGGCCTCCAGCGCGGGGTCGTCGACGAAGAACGTCCGCACCCGCCCCGGAGGGGACTGCGGCGTCTCGAACCGCACCGTCACCCGCCCCAGCCCGCTCCCCTGCACCCACCCGGGCCCGTACGCGACATGGTGCACGTCCTGCCCGGCCCGCCAGTGCCGCTCGACCGGCTCCGGCCGCTCCACCACGGCCTCGGCCACGACCTCCTCCGGCGTCTCCGCCGCCCGCGCGTCCATGGCCTGGGCGAACAGGTCCTCCTGCGTGTAGTCGGCGAGCCCGGAGACGCCCACGCCGAGCAGCCGCACCCCGCCCGTGGTGTCCACGGAGTCCAGCAGCCGGGCCGCCGCCTCCCGGACCACCGCCGGATCGTCCGTGGGCCCCCTGAGCGTCTCCGAACGGGTCAGCGTCGAGAAGTCGTACCGCCGCACCTTCAGCACGATGGTCCGCCCCGACAGCCCGGCCCCCCGCAGCCGCCCCACGCACCGGTCCGCGAGCCGCTGCACCTCCATGCCGATCCGCAGCCGGTCATGGATGTCCACGTCGTAGGTGTCCTCGACCGACACCGACTTCGCCTCACGCTCGGCCACCACGGGCCGGTCGTCACGGGCCAGCGCCATCGCGTACAACGCGTGCCCGTGCGCCTTGCCGAGCAGCCGGACCAACTCGTCCTCACCCGCCTCGGCCAGCTCCTCGACCGTGGTGATCCCGGCCCGGCGCAGATGGTCCCCGGTCGCGGGGCCCACGCCCGGCAGGGTCCGCACCGGCATCGGCCCGAGCAGTGCCCGCTCGGTCCCCGGCTCGATGACCAGCAGGCCGTCCGGCTTGGCCTGCTCGGAGGCGATCTTCGCGAGCATCTTGGACGCGGCGAGCCCCACCGAGCCGGTCAGCCCCGTGACCGCCCGGATGTCCGCGCGCAGCCTGTTCCCGGCCAGCCGCGCCGACTCCTCGTCCCAGGCCGTCCCGCCCGCCTCCAGATCCACGAACGCCTCGTCCAGACTGAGCGGCTCCACCAGCGGCGACAGCTCCCGCAGCAGCGCCATCACCTGCTCGCTGATCGCCCGGTACACCCCGAAGCGCGGCACGAGATACGCGGCGTTGGGCGCCAGCCGCCGGGCCTGGCCCATGGGCATCGCCGAATGGACCCCGAAGATCCGTGCCTCGTACGACGCGGTGGCCACCACACCGCGCGGTCCGAGCCCGCCCACCACGACCGCCTTCCCGCGCAGGCTCGGCTTGGATGCCTGCTCCACCGAGGCGTAGAAGGCATCCATGTCGAGATGCAGGATGGTCGGCGCGTGTCTCACATCTCCGATGCTGCACCACGGCACTGACAATGCCGTGGTACGGGACGCCCACCGCGCGGCATCGCGCCGGATGCCGGCGGGCACCGGCTAGCGGACGGCGACGGATCTCCGCTGTCGGACGGCGAGGGACCCGGCGTTCAGACCGCTCGGTTGCGGCGGCGCGCCAGCTCGTCCGCGGGGTTGTGCCCGACGAGGGTCTCGCCCGTGTCGATGCGCTCGCCGTGCAGCTGGGAGAGCGCGCTTTCCACGTCCCGCCACACCACGCCGACGGCGATCCCGAAGATGCCCTGACCGCCCTGGAGCAGGGCGTGGACCTCGTCCGGCGAGGTGCACTCGTACACCGTCGCGCCGTCGCTCATCAGGGTCAACCGCTCCAGGTCGCGGAAACCGCGTTCTCTGAGGTGCTGGACGGCCGAGCGGATGTTCTGGAGCGAGACCCCGGTGTCCAGGAACCGCTTCACGATCTTCAGGACGACCACGTCCCGGAAGCTGTACAACCGCTGGGTGCCGGACCCGTAGGCGGGCCGCACGCTCGGCTCGACCAGGCCGGTGCGGGCCCAGTAGTCGAGCTGTCGATAGGTGATGCCCGCGGCCGCACACGCGGTGGGCCCGCGGTAACCGATCTGTTCGGACGTCATGGACGCTGCCCCTCCGCCGTCCGGTACCACCGTCGGCCGCTGCGGAGCGGGGTCGACCGCGCTGCTCGATGGGAGGCACCCCCTGTTCGAACGCAGCTGTGAACTCGGGGGAGGGTACGGACCGCTCTCCCCGAACCCGCGTCCGGGGGCACCCCCAGCCGTACCGTCGCCGCTCGTTCTCACGCCGACCTCCGTCCTTGACCTGCCTTCTCGACGGTAGGCAGTCACCAGGGGCGCGTCAACGATCGCCACACTCGGCACGCCGAGTGATAATCACCCTAAGAGTGGTTTCCCGTGCCCCACCGCGGGGAAAGGCTAGCCGAATGCGCTCGCGGGGGGCCGTAGGACGCCCTCATTGGCCGGTGGCACATGCCCGGCCCCACCGCCCGCACGGGCCCGCCGCACCCGGTGCTCACCGGGCGGGCGCGCTCACCGACGGCTCGTGATCACTGGCTGCTGGTGCCGAAGTCCTCGGGCGAGATCTGGTCGAGGAACTCGCGGAACTTCTCCACCTCGTCCTCCTGCTCGTCCGGGATGGCGATGCCCGCGTCGTCCAGCACCGTGTCGCTGCCGTAGATCGGCGTACCGGTGCGCAGGGCCAGCGCTATGGCGTCGGAGGGGCGGGCGCTGACCTCGACCCCGCTGGCGAAGACGAGCTCCGCGTAGAAGACGCCTTCCCGCAGGTCGGTGATGCGTACTTCGGTCAGCTCCTGGCCGACGGCCTCCAGCACGTCCTTGAACAGGTCGTGCGTCAGCGGTCGGGCGGGAGCCATGCCCTGCTGGGCGAAGGCGATCGCCGTAGCCTCCCCCGGCCCGATCCAGATGGGGAGGTAACGGTCGCCCCCCACTTCGCGCAGGAGCACGATCGGTTGGTTGGAGGGCATTTCGACCCGGACACCTACGACATCGAGCTCGTTCACACAGCAACCCTAGGCCGTGCCCGGGACGTTTGGGTAGTCGGGCCGGGAACAGGTGCCCGATCCGGACTCCGGCGGACCCCCGGCCCACCCGCCGCTCTCAGGGCAGGCTCACACCGAGAGCGCTCTTCACCAGAGCCGCGTGCAGCTTCACCGTGAGCGCCGCCAGCTCCTTCGTACGGGCTTCGGCAAGTGCCCTGGTCTGCGGGTTGCGGTGGCGCTTGAGCGGGGCAACCACCTGGTCGACGAGACCGGCCTCGCGGTCGGCGGCGCCCTTCATCACCCGCAGGTGACGCGGCTCGATCCCGAACCGGCCCAGTTCGGCCACCAGCCCGGCCACGGTGACCGCCTCGGCGTCGTACGCCCCGTCGGCCAGCGGAGCGATGAGCCCGTACGACTCCCACTCCTGGAGCTCGGCCTCGTCGATGTCCGCCGCCGCCAGCAGCTCGGCCCGGCCGATTCGGGCGACCGTGGGCACCGCCGACCGCTCCTGAAGGTCCTCCGGCGTGCGCTGGCGCCCCACGACGGGCAGCGGGACGGCCTCGCCGCGCTCCATGGCGTCCAGGTGCTCGCGGATCACCTTGAGCGGCAGATAGTGGTCCCGCTGCATCCGCAGGACGTGCGCCAGGCGCTCCACGTCTCCGGCGCTGAACTTGCGGTACCCCGAAGGGGTCCGCTGCGGCTCGATGAGCCCCTCGGACTCCAGGAAGCGGATCTTGGAGATGGTGACTTCGGGGAACTCGTCGCGCAGCGCGTTCAGCACCGTGCCGATGCTCATCAGCCCACTGTCCCTGGCGGCGGTACCGCTTCCGGCACCGCCGCTCGGTGTTTGAAGCATGGACCTTCCCTGGGGTCCCCCCGGACGCCGGTCCGGGGGCGGGTCAGATGCCCTGGTTCCGGCTCGCGTAGAACACCAGCCGGTACTTGCCGATCTGCACCTCGTCACCGTTCGACAGAGCGACCTGGTCGATCGGCTCGCGGTTGACGTACGTGCCGTTGAGGCTGCCCACGTCGGCGACGGTGAACGAGCCGTCCGGCTGGCGACGGAACTCCACGTGCCGACGCGAGACCGTCACGTCGTCGAGGAAGATGTCGCTCTGCGGATGACGGCCGGCCGTGGTGAGGTCGGCGTCCAGCAGGAAGCGGCTGCCCGAGTTCGGCCCCCGGCGCACCACCAGCAGCGCCGAGCCGAACGGCAGCGCGTCCACCGCGGCCTGCGCCTCGGGCGACAGCGTCGGGACCTGCGTCTGGCCGGTCACCTCGGCGTCGTACGCCTCAAGACCGGAGATCGAGATCGTGGACGTCGTCTCGGAGGCGCGCTCCGGCACGGCTCCGGGGCGCAGCGGCGCACCGCAGTTGGAACAGAAGCGGGCGCTGTCCGCATTGCGGTTACCGCACCTCGAACACACCAGGGCCGACATGGACGGATCCTCCTGCCGCGGCTGCCCCGCCGGGGCGTTGGACGCGTACGGACCAGAGGCGAACCCTCCACCCGTACCTGAGGTTGACGGTTGTCCGAAACCTATGCCGCCGGACTGGGCAGGGTCAACCGACGCCCCGCCCTGGCCTCCGGAAATGTCACCGCCCGGACCAGCCACCTGGTCCCGGAACAGCGGCCGCTGACCCTCCGCGTCGGGCTGGGCGCGATGGCGAGCGGTCGCGTTGTCGCCACCCTCTCGCGCACTCTTGCCGAACAACTTCGCAAACAACTTCACGGGCGATTCCCCTTGACCGAAACAGACCCGCCCGTGGGGCAGGACGAACCCTGATTGCCTACACCGGCCGAGCCGGACATCCTCACAACGTCCGTATCCACCAGACAGTTTCCACCACGCACCACCCCTTCGATGCGTCGACCCCCCGCAACCTCATGCCCCTGCCGGACGTCCCGCATGCACCGCCGGTTCACTACGAGGACGACCGAGCGTAGTCAGGCCGCTTCGTCTGTCGCAAGGCGTCCACGACGATCTTGTCCGAGCGCTCCACCGTGACCGTGGCCTGCTCCTTCTCCAGCGTCTGCACCACTCCTCCCGGGATGTTCAGCGCGGGTTCCAGATCTTGAGGCTTGCCGATGACCGTAAAACGATAGGGGGCGTTGATCTTGTTCCCGTCGACGCTCACGCCGCTGCCGGAATCCGCGAAGTACGTGTTCGCCACCACCCGGACCCCGTTCAGCTGGATCGCCTCCGCGCCGGCCGCACGCAGCTCCTGGACGGCGTCGAGCAGCATGTCCGCCTTGACCGCCCCCTTCGTGTCCTCGACCGTCATCGTGATGCCGGGACCCTGCGCCGCCACGGTGCCCGCCAGAATGCCGAGTTGCCTCTCCTTCTCGGCCGTCTGTTTGCGGGCCTCCGCAGCCTGGTCGGAGCTGTTCTGGAGCTCCTGGCGCTGCTTTTCGAGTCCCTGCTTCTCGTCCTCAAGACGCTGCGTACGCGAATCCAGTTCATCGAGGATGCGCACAAGATCTTCCTGTCGCGCGCCGCGGAGCGCGCTGTCGGTGTCACTGTTGGAGGCCACCTGCACGGCCAGCCCGAAGCCGAGCCCGAACAGCAGCAGGGCGACGATGAGTTGGGCCCGGGTGAAACGCGGCGGCCACAGCCCCTTGACCAGCCGTTGCCGCCCGGTCAGCGACTCCTGCGGCGGCTCGCCGGACGTCGCCCCGGACTCGGGTGCCGGCGGCGGCACCTCGGCCGGCAGTTCCTTGCGCAGCCTGTTCTCCGGCTGGTTCTCCGGCCGGTTCTCCGGCTGCTCGTTCGGCTCGCTCATCGGTCTCACGCCCGGAACACGTGACGCCGGATCGCGGCGGCGTTGGAGAAGATCCGGATGCCGAGGACCACGACGACACCCGTGGACAGCTGCGCGCCCACGCCCAACTTGTCACCCAGGAACACGATCAAGGCGGCGACGACCACGTTCGACAGGAACGACACCACGAAGACCTTGTCGTCGAAGATCCCGTCGAGCATGGCCCGCAGACCGCCGAAGACGGCGTCCAGCGCCGCGACGACGGCGATCGGCAGATAAGGCTCGACGATCGCCGGAACCTCCGGGTGGACCAACAGGCCGGCCACGACTCCCACGACGAGGCCCAGTACGGCGATCACGATGTGCCCTTCTCAGTCTTCTCGGTGCTCGGCTGTGCGGTACGGACGATCACACTCGGTGCGGCGGGCAACCGTACGTCACCCTGGGTGGAAATGGTGGCGCGGATGCCGAAGTTCTCCTCCAGGGCATGCAGATACAGCCCGTCGGCACTGTTCTGGAACCCGGTGCTCAGCCGTTCCCCGTCCCCCACGGCCAGCACCGTGTACGGCGGCACCAGCGGCCGGTTGTCGACCAGTATCGCGTCTCCCGCGGCCCTGATCGCGGACAGGGCCGTCAGCCGCTGTCCGTTGATGGAGACGGCCTCGGCCCCGGACGCCCACAGCCCGTTGACGACGCGCTGCATGTCACGGTCGCGCACCCGGCCGCTGTCGGAGAAGCCCGAGGTCTCCCGCGGATTGGTCCCGTCACCGCCGGAGCTGGCCTCCTTGGCGTCGTTCACGACGAGCTTGACGCCCGGCCCGTGCACCTCGGTCGCACCCGACAGGACGCCCACCAGATCCGCCTGCCCGCTGCCGCCGCTCGACTTCAGCGCCGCCCGCTGACGGGCGCTGACGTCGTCGCGCAGCGTGTCCACGGTGTGCTCCAGCTTGTCCGCGTTCGCGGTCTCGCTGTCGATGCGGTCGATCAGCTCCTGGTGCTCCTTGGCCACCACGGGTGCCGCCCCCTGCGCCTGCGCTGCACCGAGGGTCACGACCAGCGCCGCGAGGACGAGACCGCCCGCGAGACCGAGCTTCGCCCGGAGCGTCTTGGGCAGCCCGCCCTCGCCCGCGGACTTCTTCCGGGCTGCGGCCTCGGCGTATCCGTCGTCGAGGCTGTGGTCCATGACATTGGTGATCAACGACATGGAGGCGTCCGGGCGCTGCGGCCGCGCAGGGCTGCTCCGAACGGGGGGTTGCTGCGGCATGCCGCACATCGTCGCATGTTGCGGGCGATACCTCCGAATGGCCCCACCGACGTGCCGGACAGGCCCCCTGGGGGACATCTGTCCGGCACGCGCGTGTGCGTGGGCTTTCCCGTACGGCGCGGTGTGTCGCGCCCCTTCCGGCCGCCCCGCGGTGCCCTACCGGCCGGCGCTGTCCACGACGGCCGACCACTCGTCGAGCAGGGCCTGTGCGGAGGCGTCGTCGGGCCCCTCCGCCCACAGATGGGTGACCGCCTCGGCCGGGTCGGGCAACACCATCACCCAGCGCCCGTCGGTCTCCACGACCCGCACGCCGTCGGTCGTGTCGACAAAGCGATCCCCTGCCGCCTCGACCACCCGCCGCATGACCAGACCCTTGACGGCCCACGGCGTGGCCAGGTCCCGCTTGAGCACATGGGCCCGCGGGATCCGCGCGTCGATCTGGCTGAGCGTGAGCTGCGTCCGCGCGACGAGCCCGATCAGCCGGACGAAGGCCGCCGTACCGTCGAACACGCCGCTGAACTCGGGGACGATGAACCCGCCCTTGCCGTCACCGCCGAAGATCGTCCCTTCTTCACGCCCCACGCGCGTGAGATCGTCGGGCGAGGTCGTGGTCCACTCGACCTGCGTGCCGTGATAGGCGGCCACCTGCTCGGCGATCCGGGTCGTGGTCACCGGCAGCGCCACCCGCCCGCTGCGCCGCTCCGCGGCCACCAGGTCGAGCATCACCAGCAGCGCCCGGTCGTCCTCGATGATCCGGCCCTTCTCGTCCACGAGCGACAACCGCTCGCCGACCGGGTCGAACCGCACGCCGAAGGCGGCACCCGAGGAGGCCACTATCTCGCCGAGCCGCACCAGCCCGCCCCGCCGCATCTCGGTGGTCTCGGTGGGCCGCGACTCGTCCAGCCCCGGATTGATCGTCAGCGAATCCACGCCGAGCTTGCCGAGCAGGCTGGGCAGCACCAGTCCGGCGCTGCCGTTGGCCGCGTCCACGACGACCTTCAGACCGGAGTCGGCGATGCCGGTCGTGTCGACGTTCCGCAGGACCGTGCCGGTGTACGAGTCGAAGACGCTGGCCGGGAAGTACAGGTCACCGATCTCGCCGGGGAACGCCCGCCGGTACTCCTGCCGTGCGAACACCCGGTCCAGCTTGCGCTGGCCGCCCTGCGACAGATCGGCGCCCTGCCCGTCGAAAAACATGATGTCGACCGAGTCCGGCACGCCCGGCGAGGTCCGGATCATGATGCCGCCGGCACTGCCGCGCGCGGTCTGCTGCCGGGCCACGGGCAGCGGCACGTTCTCCAGGTCGCGTACGTCGATGGCGCTGGCCTGCAACGCGGAGATGACCGCCCGCTTCAGCGCACGGGCACCCCGGGAGTGGTCGCGGGCCGTGGTGACGGTCGAGCCCTTCTTCAGGGTCGTCGCGTACGCCCCGGCAAGCCGCACCGCCAGCTCGGGCGTGATCTCGACGTTCAGAATGCCGGACACCCCACGGGCGCCGAACAGATTGGCCTGCCCTCTGGACTCCCAGATGACCGAGGTGTTGACGAACGCGCCGGCCTCGATGGTCTTGAACGGATAGACGCGGACGTTGCCCTGAACGATCGATTCCTCACCGATCAGGCACTCGTCACCGATGACGGCGCCGTCCTCGATCCGGGCGGCGCGCATGATGTCGGTGTTCTTCCCGACGACACAGCCGCGCAGATTGCTGTGCTGACCGACATACACGTTGTCGTGCACGACGGCCCGGTGCAGAAAGGCACCGCTCTTGACGACGACGTTCGATCCGACGACGGTGTGCTCCCGGATCTCCGCGCCGGCCTCGACCTTCGCGTAGTCGCCGATGTACAACGGCCCGCGCAGTACGGCGTCGGGATGCACTTCGGCGCCTTCCGCCACCCACACACCGGGCGAGATCTCGAACCCGTCGATGTCGACGTGGACCTTGCCCTCAAGTACGTCGGCCTGGGCCTTCACATAGCTCTCATGGGTGCCGACGTCCTCCCAGTAGCCCTCCGCGACATAGCCGTAGACCGGCTTGCCTTCCTTCATCAGCTGCGGAAAGACGTCACCTGACCAGTCGACCGGAACATCCGGTTCGACGTATCCGAAGACTTCGGGCTCCATGACATAAATGCCCGTGTTGACCGTGTCGGAGAAGACCTGACCCCAGGTCGGCTTCTCCAGGAAACGCTCGACCTGGCCTTCCTCGTCGACAATGGTGATGCCGAACTCCAGCGGATTGGGCACACGGGTCAGACAGACCGTGACGAGCGCACCCTTCTCCTTGTGGAAATTGATCAGCTCGGTGAGGTCGAAGTCGGTCAGGGCATCGCCGGAGATGACGAGGAAGGCATCGTCCTTCAACGCCTCCTCGGCGTTCTTGACGCTTCCGGCGGTACCGAGTGGCTTCTCCTCATTGGCATAGGTGAGCTCCATTCCGAGCTCTTCACCGTCGCCGAAGTAGTTCTTGACGAGCGATGCCAGGAACTGGACGGTAACAACGGTCTCGGTGAGCCCGTGCCTTTTGAGCAGCCGTAGCACATGCTCCATGATCGGGCGATTGGCCACGGGCAGGAGCGGCTTGGGCATGCTAGAGGTCATGGGGCGCAGGCGTGTGCCTTCGCCCCCGGCCATCACGACGGCCTTCATGTCGGAAGCGTCCTCCTCGCAAGAGACGACGGTCTAGCCGACTTCACCCGTCCTGATTGTCCCGCACTTTTCCACTGCGGGCCATCGCGACATAACGTCAGGACAATCGCCGAGCTCAATCGGCCATGGTGTCCGCCCGGACCAAACGGCGGACCTGTACCACGTAGAGCACTCCTGCCCACCAGTAGAGCGTTGTACCCCACCCGGCGAACGCCCATCCGAAAATGGCAGCGAGTGACGCGATCCATGTGTTGCCGTCGCTGAGGAGCAACAACGGGAACGCGTACATCAGGTTGAAGGTTGCCGCCTTCCCGAGGAAGTTCACCTGCGGCGGCGGATACCCGTGCCGGCGAAGGATACCCACCATCACCAGGAGAATCAGCTCCCTCGCCAGCAGCAGCCCGGTCAACCAGAGCGGCAGGATGCCGCGCCAGGTGAGACCGAGCAGGGTGGAAAGGACATAGAGCCGGTCAGCAGCAGGGTCGAGAAGCCGGCCGAGGCTGCTGATCTGGTTCCAGCGCCGCGCGAGCTTCCCGTCGAGATAGTCACTGATCCCGCTGAAGGCAAGCACGAGGAGAGCCCAGCCATCACTCTTGGGACCCCCGAACTCGGGCCTGAGGATCAACCACAGGAAGAGGGGTACGCCGACGAGCCGAGCCATGCTGAGGATGTTGGGGATGGTGAGGACCCGGTCTGTCTGGACACGGGTCTCCTGGACCTCCACCCGGGGGCCTCCTGTGCGAAAACGAGCCAACGATGCCCCCTGACCTTACCTCAACGCAAAAAAGCTCCGGCCCTCGGGCAGTGCCCAAGAGCCGGAGCTGTAAAAGGAGTTCGGCGGCGTCCTACTCTCCCACAGGGTCCCCCCTGCAGTACCATCGGCGCTGTGAGGCTTAGCTTCCGGGTTCGGAATGTAACCGGGCGTTT
>NZ_JBHJYK010000059.1:0-11819 GCF_042269865.1 Streptomyces sp. NPDC055966 | reverse complement strand
GCGAACCCGAGAAGCAGCCCGAGGACCGGGACCGCAGCGGCGGCCAACTACCCGCTCTCGGCCCCGGGCACCCGCGCTCCGCAACCCGAGCCCGTTCCGGGTCGAGCCGAGCCTGACGGGCCGCCATGGCCGTCACGGCAATCGGACTGCGCCGCCTGCCCCTCTTCGAGGCGGCTCACCCCTGCATCTGCCGTCTCCGTAGATCTTGCCGCGGGTGCTGATCGCGGCTCCGAGCAGGGTGCGCAGGTGCGGGTGGCCGGGAGGGAAGCCGGCCGAGTCCGGGTGGGCGGGGATGTCGTCGACGCGTAGCGGTTCCGGGTAGGCGATCAAGCGTCCCAGCAGGCCGCGGCCATGCGGGAACTCCACCCCCGCCAGGTCGGCCCGCTCCTGCTCCGACAGGCCGACCGGGATGAACCGGTCGATGTACTCGCCGTTCTCATCGAGTACGCCGAGTGCACCGCAGCCGGCTCCGACCAGTTCCATCGCGGTATCGACGATCAGCTGTAGCACCACGGAAAGGTCCACGTCCCGGGCGAGGACCGCTTCATACAGGTCATGCAGCCGCTCCTGTGCCCGGCCCAGTGTTCTGAGCTGCTCGGCAATCTGCTCAAGCTCGACGCCCAGGCGCAGACGGCTGGCCTGACTGGACTGATCCGACGGTCCGGGCTCGTCCGGTTTCCCTGCCGTCACCGGTGCCTGTCACGCGATCTGTACACCCCACGGACTCCTGATACGGCCGTGATCAACAGTTCGCACGGCATGACCCGCCAAACGGCCCAACACCAGGCATTACGCCGAACGCGGCATGCCACACATGATCGGAGCAAGTGGCTCGTGATCAACTTGTAGAGATGTGGCTCCCGCAGCAGGAAGGGACCCGGCGTACTCGGCGCCACCCCGAGCAGCCCTTCGGGCCGTTCGGCCGCTGGCACGACGGGCGGGCGCCCGAACGGGCAATGCAAGGATCTTCAGGCGGCTGCGAGTGAGGCCGGCTGCTGCCCAACTGGCCCAGGAGAGGGATCGCGGCCGTGATGAGCGGCATGCAAACGGAGCACACCGATGATGAACCCCCTGGTGACCTTGTGTGTACCTTCTCCATCGATCTTGTCGATAGGCGGCACGGTGACCTGATGACACCTATGCGCGTCGCCACCGGACACCAGATTGTTCGTAGGCTATGAACGAACAGCGATAAAATTACCCAAATCGGCGGCCTGTGCGACCTTGGGAGCGGCACGGTGGCAAGGTCACCTGAGGAACGCGGAGTCACGCACAGTGCTGGTGCGCGGGGCAAGTGGCTGCCCATGCTGCCTGCTCTGCTGCTGGTCATCGGCCTGCTCGTCGGCCTGTTCACACCCCGCGCTGTCAGGCCGAATGCCCTCCTCATCACGGCCATGGTGTCCGCCGCCGCGCTGCTGCCCCTGTGGGGGACCGTGCTCATCGGAGTGGGCGCGTGTGCCATCTTTGTCGGCCTGATGGCAGACTTCAATGATCTGCGGGATGCGACCGCTTACTCCGAGCTGGCCACCCTCGGGGCGATTGCGGCGTTCTCCGTCTTCTTCAACCGCATGCTCCACCGCCACGCCCATCAGCTGGTTCAGGTCCGCTCGGTAGCCGAGACCGCCCAGATGGCGGTGCTGCATCCGGTACCGCGACACCTCGGGCACGTCACGCTCGAGAGCCTGTACCTGGCCGCCGCGGCGGAAGCCCGGATCGGCGGCGACCTGTACGAGGCGATACACACCCCGCACGGCGTACGGCTGCTCATCGGCGACGTACGCGGCAAGGGCCTGCTCGCGATCCAGACGGCCGCGACGCTGCTCAGCGCCTTCCGCGAGGCCGCCCACGACGCGCCCGACCTGCCCCACCTCGCGCGCCGCCTGGAGACGAGCATGAGCCGCCACGCCTCCCAGTACCCGGGGGTCCCGGGCTCGGAGATCTCTGAACGTTTCATCACCGCTCTCCTCGCCGAGATCCCGGACGATGAACCGGTCGTCCGGACCCTCACCTGCGGCCACCCGCCCCCGCTGCTGCTGCACCGCGGCGAGGTCCGGGAGCTGCAGCCCACCGCTCCCTCGCCGCCGCTCAACCTGGGCATGTGGGTGCGCGACGGGTACCACGTCGACCTCGCCCCCTTCCGTCCCGGAGACCAGCTCCTGCTGTACACCGACGGGGTCACCGAGACCCGCGACCGCTCCGGCGCCTTCTACCCCCTCGCCGAACGCATCCGCTCATGGAGCGGCGAGACTCCCCGCCAGCTCCTCGACCATCTCCACCGCGACCTGATCGCCTACAGCGGCGGCAAGCTCGACGACGACATCGCTGCCCTCGTCGCCCAGCGGCACCCGATCCGCTGAGCCTGAGATGACCCGTTCGAGGTACTTGAAGCCGGGGTCAACCCTCGCGTGCCCTCCAACTCGCCCCGAACGTCTCAAGCGGACCTGGCAGGTGTACCAGCAGCTCGGCTGCGTTCTGCTGTGTGGCTCGTATGAGGCCGACCGCGACCTGGGCGCCTTCTGCACCGGGTGCGGCTGGACCGTCCACACCCCTTCATGCTCGACCGCGCCGCCTGCCCTTCAGGCTCGGCGCCGGCGCTGACCAGTGCATGTTCACCCGCTGGCGCCCCCGCCGCTGATCTGCCTCGGCCGGGCCCCGGCCACCGCTGTTCCCCCGTACGAGCGCCGTACGTCGCCGGGGCCCGGCCGATCTGCGCCGGGCCGTAGGCTCGATGCCGTGGCAGACACCAAGAACACCCAGGGCTTCAAGGCCCTCCTTGCGCAGACCGAGGCCGAGTTGCTCACCCGCGGCCTGGACGTCGTGCCCGTCGGGGTGCACAACGTGGTCGCCCACGCGGTGAACACCGTCGCCGAGCGCATGGGCATCCAACCCCGCTCTACCCTGCGGTACATCGACCCCTCGGTCATCGCCGACCAGATCGCCAAGGCCGGCGCGGAGTCCACCGCTGGCCCACTTCTCCGGCTGCTCCTCGAACAGGTCAGATCGCCGGCCTGCTCGGTGTAGACCCGCTTGATCCGCGCTACGTCGGCATCGGCCAGGGCGTGCGGCTTGGCACGAGCCTCCTCCAGCGTCTCCAGATGCTCCCGCACGTCGACCGCCCAGCGCCGGGTGTGGTCGATGAAGAACTCCAGCTTGCTGATGGGGTGCCACATCCGCTCGGGCATCGCGCGGGTTCCACCTCGCGTACGACTACATGCCCGGCGACCCTAACCCCAAACGACAGCCCGTCGCCGGTCTTCCACGCAAGCCCCCCGATCGGGCATCCGACCTGCTACGCAACCATGATCAATCTCAGTGCCAACGGCTGTACCACTGGTCCCCACGGCACAGAAGTCCCGGCACAAGAAGCCGGAGAACGTCCGCCGCTACTTCAAGCCCTCCCCCGAGGCGATCGCCGAGCTGACCAGCCTGCTCGCCCCCGGCGACGCCCGCCGTTGACCGCCTGCGCAGGGCAGGGTAGGGCCCCTGACGCGAGCTTCGGCATCGGCCTGCCGCGGACCGGGCTCCCCGGCGCCGCGATGAGCATGGCGGACGCGAGAGCGGCGCTGCCCCTGGCGGATCCGGGACAGGTGAAATCCTTCGCAGACCACTGGCTGCTCGCCACCTTGGCGCCCACGGCGCAACGCTTCGCGGTGCTGCTCGAACCGCGCCGAGAGGCCGCGCAACAACACCCCGACCTGGCAGAGACCGTGCTCAGGTTCGCCGAGAACGGCTTCTCGCTCACCGCGACAGCCCGCGTCCTGCACGTGCATCCGAACACTGTGAAGTACCGCCTTCAGCGCTGGCAGCAACTCACCGACTGGGACGTACGCACCTGGCACGGACTGTCGTCCACCATGATCGCGCTCGGCCTGCCGACACTCTGAAGCGCTCATCCGGCCAGGGCCGCAACTCGGTGACATTGCTCTTGCCGGAAAACTCGTCCGCGAAGGTCACGCGGCATGTTCGTACTCGTGGAGGATTCCGCCGAGGCGGTCGCGTCGTCGTACGTCGAGGTGGGCGATGGCGTCCAGGTCGGTGATCGGTCGGCAGGTCAGTACCCAGCGTTCCGTGATCGAGTTCATGCGCGGCATACGGATGCCGCTGAGTACGACCTCAATCCCCGCGTCTTCCGGGACGCTGTCGAACAACTCGGGGAACTTGCCGTCCCGGTCCCGGATGAGGAACCGTGCCCGGCAGCCCGACTCCTCAAGGTCCATGACGAGATTCCTCGCGGCCTGTACCACCCAGGAGGCGGTCGGGTGCGCGGTGGCACCCAGGACCCGGATCCGGCGGGTCAAGCAGCAGCCCATCGAGCGGGCCGCCGACCAGTTCGGGACGGCGTCCCGCTGTGTGGTGTAGCCGATCACGGGTGAGGTGTGCGCGGGCTTGCTCCCGGCGCGCACGCTTCTGAGAGGTTCGCGCTCCCTGGGCATGACCCGTCCCACCGTCACCCGGGACGAGAGAAGAGCAGGTCAGAGCTTCGATGACCCGCAATCTCGTCAATCGGCGGCCGGGTGTGGTGCGCCGACGGTCGCCGCCCCCAATATCGGAACCGCGCCGCCCCGACGGCCCGGATCCTCACGTCCGTCGACGGTGCGGTGCCTCAGCGACCCACGCACAGAAGGAACCCACGCTCATGAAGGTCATCGGCAAGCTGCTCGCCCTCGGACTCGCCTCGGTAGCCCTCGCCGGCGGCGGACTCGCCGTGGCGCCCACTGCGGACGCGGCGACCACTGCCGCGCAGGTCTCCGCGGCGTACTCCTCCACCAGCTGCACCACGGTGTACTACAAGAACAACGCCCTGCTGTTCCAGCAGTTGGTCCCCAACCACAATCTGGCCTACGGCGACTACGGCGACTATTGCGTGAAGCTGCTGCAGAAGGGCATCGACGAGTACTACGGCGGCACCCCGCTGGCCGTGGACGGCAACTTCGGGCCGCAGACCGAGTCCTGGGTCAAGAAGTTCCAGAACGACTCGCCCTGCTCGCAGGGCGTCGACGGCCAGGCGGGCCCCAACACCAACAGCTGCCTGGAGTACCTCACCGGCGCCTACGGGCCCATCTACCCCTGACCACGCAGGGCCCACCCGGCTGGGCTGGCGTCGGAGGATGTCTTGGCCGTTGCCGCGCTGCACCCACGACCGGGTGCCGCATGACCGCGCTTGAGTGAAGAGGGCTCCCCGTGAATGTGGGAGCGTTCTTCTCATGCGTTGCCCTTCCACATAGGCGTGATGCGCAGGGCCTTCCAAGGGGCGGGCGGCAGACTTGGGTGAGTGCCGCCGGGCCCGTTCCGCTCTCACGGCCCACCATGGCTCTGCAGCAGGGGGCAGACGGGCGTCCGTACCGCGATCCTGCCCCTGCTGAAGAGCCCTCCTTCTCTCTTACTGCTCTGGCCGCATACGTTCGCCGGATCCGGTGACGCGACGGTCGGCGTCCGTGGTGTCAGGATCTGCGGATGTCGACTGGCGGCGGTATGCGCCGGGGGTCAGGCCGTGCTCCCGCTTGAAGGCGGTGCTGAACGCGAACTCGGATGTGTATCCGACCCGGTTGGCCACGGTCTTCAGCGGAGCATCGTAGTTGCGGAGGAGCCGGGCTGCGGTGGTCATACGCCACCAGGTCAGGTACGACAGCGGTGGCTGACCCACCAGGGTGGTGAACCGCCGTGCGAATGCCGCTCGGGACAGCCCGGCCAGTGCTCCCAGCTCTTCCACCGTCCATGGCCGGTGCGGGGCGCGGTGAATGCCCTGGAGTGCGGCGTGGATGGCCGGGTCGTGCAGGGCCGCGGTCCAGCCGGTGGTTGCATCGTGCCGGGGCCGCTCGTCGAGCCAGGCCCGCATGACGTACAGCAACAGGGCGTCGAGCAGTGCGGGCAGCAGGGCGTCACTGCCGCGACGGGGCTCCGCCAGTTCGGTCGCGAGGAGTTCGGTGGCTCCGCGCAGTGACGAGTGTTGTCCGAGGCGGGCTGGCAGGTGAACGAGCTCCGGGAACTCGCCTAGTAGTGGGTGGGGCCGGGCGCGGTCCATGAGGTAGGCGCCGCAGAGCATCACGGTCCGGGACCCAGCCCCGGCGCCGTCGAGGTGATCGCCTTGGTGGGGATCGGCGAGCGGCGAGGAGGGGAGGTCGGCCACCAGCACCGCGGGATCACCGGCCACAGAGTGGGCACTGCCGTGGGGGAGGAAGGCAACGTCCCCGGCCTGGAGTTCGATCGGTGAGCCATCCGGAGGGATCAGCCAGCTCCTGCCCTCGAGGACGAGGTGGAAGCCGGCACCGGCGAAGGGCCGGTGGCGTACCGCCCACGGCGCGCGTCGCTCGGTGCGCGCATAGTGCGGCCGCCCCATGCGCATGGCGGCGATCACGTCACTGAGCAGGTCCATTCGGCCAGCGTATTCGAATCCTCGGCACCCGAGACGATCACGTATACAGAGGAGACCCTGACGAATTAACCATCTCGTCGAAGAGCCATACGCTGCCTTCGGAGGTCGTGGAAAGGACATCGGACATGCGGATCGCGGTATACGGCGCCGGTGGTTACACCGGCAAGCTCGTCGTCGCCGAGTTGGCCCGGCGGGACATCGAGACGGTACTGGTCGGCCGGAACGTCGAACGCCTCAGCGAGGCAGCCGCCCGAGCTGGACTCACCGCAGTCGACGGCGCCGCAATACGGCGCGCCGAATCCGGGGACCACTCCGCACTCGTCCATGCCTTCCAGGACTGCTCCGCGGTCATCAACTGCGCGGGGCCATTCGTTCTGTCCGGCGAAGCGGTCGTGCAGGCCGCCATCGCCGCCGGATGCCATTACGTCGACATTGCTGGTGAACAGCGCCACCTCGATCGCGTCTTCAGCGCCTTCGCCGTGCCAGCCGAGGCGGCGGGGGTGACAGTGGTCCCGGGCGCCAACGACGATGGCCTGCCCAGCGACTTGCTCGCTCACCTCGTTGCCGCACGTGTCCGTCCTGTACGCGAACTCGTCATCGGCCTGGAACTGGTCCGCACTGGCGCAATGCCGTCCCGCGGGACTCTCCAGTCGGCGCTGGAGAACATCGACACGTTCACCGGCGGCGGCCTCGGCTACGAAGACGGCCGCTGGCATCCCGATATCGCCGCACGGCGTACGGCACTCACTTTTCCGGACCGCTCCGACCCGATGCCGGTGGTGAAGTTCCCTCTTCCGGCGGTGGTCACGGTTCCCCACCACGTCGCGGCACGCCGGGTCGAGGGGGTGGTCCGTGCGGAACTGGCGGCCGCATTCGCCGACATTACCCCCGCGCTCATCGACAGCGTTCCCGAAGGACCGCCCGCGGACAGCCGCCGCACTGCGCGCTGGATCATCGTCGTTGAGGCGACCAGCGAGGACGGGCGGCACGCTTGCGGCATCGTCCAAGGCATCGACATGCAGGGGACCACCGCGGTCATCGCGGTCGAAAGCGCACGTCGGCTCGTTGCCGACGGCGCCAAGCCCGGTGTCCTTGCCCCGGCCCAGGCCTACTCACCCGCCGACTTCCTGGAGTTCCTCGTCCAGCACGGCTCGCATTGGAGCGTCGATCCCACGGGCGGCGCTGTCGATGCCCGCCAGGCGCTATGACCGCACAGGCTCGCCGAGCTGCGTCAGGCTACGGCTTTGAGGGGGCGTCCGCCCCAGCGGATGCCCTTCTCGCTGCGGATGCGGGCGCGTTCCCTGCGTTCGGCGGCCAGGACGTCGCGGCGCGGGCGTTGGCGTTGCGCCAGCGCATGTAGGCATGCAGGGCCCGGGTCTGCACGGTGTGGTTGGCGTGGTGGGAGTTGGCGATGGTGAACTGCCTCAGCGGCCCGAAGTGCGCTTCGATCGGGTTCGCCCACGAGGCGTAAGTCGGGGTGAAGCACAACTCGACCTTGTGCTTCTTCGCCCAGCGGCGGATGTCGGCGCCTTTGTGGGCGGACAGATTGTCCAGGATGACGTAGATCGGTGCACCGTCGAGCCGGGCGGCACGGATCGACTTCAGCGCGGCCAGCGTGTTCGCGGCACCTTTCTTGCAGCGGTTGACACCCCCACAGCCGGTCGTCGCCGATGGAGTAGCAGCCCGTGGGAAGCGGTCCAGGACCTCCTCGATCCGGTCCAGATTCGCCTCGCGGTCCGGGTCGGGGGATTCCTTCCATTTCCTGGTGCGCTGGAAGGTGACACCGCGGCGGGCGAGCAGGCGCCGTAAGGTTTCGCGGCCGATGCGGATCACCCGGCCCTGCACTTTCCGCAGGTAGTCGACGAATTTACGCAATGACCAGCGTGTGAAGGGCTGGCCGAGCTTGGCGGGGCAGGTGGTGGCCGTCTGGATGACGAAGTCCTCGTCGTCAGGGCTGAGTAGACACCCCATGACATTTGAGGTCAAGCGGACTGGAGGTGCGCGTGATGCGACCAAGCGGTCGCCTCGTCGTAGAGAGTGCGGGACTTGAGGCAGCCGTGGAAAATGCCGACGAGCCGGTTGCCGACCTTACGCAGGGCAGCGTTGTAGCCGGATTCCCGTGCTCGTTGCTTGTCGTAGTAGCGGCGTGCGCCGGGCGGCCCACGGCCGCCCGCTCGTCCTCGCTGAGCGAGTCCAGCAGGCCGGTACGGGCCAGCGTGCCCAGCAGGGCGTGACGCAGGACGTCCGGGGCGAGGGCGGCGTGGCGGGCGGCTTCGGCTTCCTCCTCCTGGAGGCGCTTCTCCTTCTGCCGCTGCTTCTCCCGCTCGCGTTCGGCGCCGGCCGCCAGCTCGTCCTGGACGACGGCGTCGGCGTCGGCGTCGTACGGGCCGCCGACGGTGGCGAGCAGCTGCACGATGCGCGCCCATTCCGCGGCAGCTGCACGATGCGCGCCCATTCCGCGGCCTCTGCCGTGCCGCGGTCATCGTCGGCCAGGTCCTCGAGGGCGGCCGCCGCCTCCGGGTGCGTCATACCGCGGGTGCGCCGCCGGACCGAGTGGCGGCCGATCTCCGCCTGGTCGACCGGCTCACGGTCGGCGGCGGCGCGGGAGACCGGGACGCGAGGGCGCTGGCGGGACCAGGGTGCACGGGTGCTCACACGAGCCTCCCAATCGTCGCGGGAGGAACGGATACCGGGCCCGCAGCATGTGGCGCGCTGTGGGCGCAGGACAGGTTTATAGCAATCCTGAATTCCGCGCCCTAAAACTTGATATTCAGCCACTCCACGTCCTTGAATTCCACGTGCACGCCCGCGCGCCCGCCGCCGTCTCGGCGGAAATAGGCGTCCGCTACCAACTCGTGCAGATCGTCATCCGTCGCCCCGCCCTCCTGCGCGGCTAGGATCCGGTCGGCATGCGCGGGTGAGACAGCCGCGCTGATGTCCCGCATCCGGCCCGCGTCCGAGGTCCCTTCCGGGCCGAACCCGAAGTACGCCCGGCAGGAGATGACGAACCCACCGGTGGTGGCCGCGCGCTGCCTCGCCTGCGCCCTGACCTGTGGTTGCCACTGTGCTTCGGTCTCCTCCACCAGAGCCGCCTGGAGACGTTTCTGCGGCCTCCTGGAGGCGCCCGAGAGGTAGCGCTCCACGGTGCTACGGGAGACGCCCAGACGCTCGGCTACTGCCTGCGTGGAGCCCTTGGCGCGCGTGCGAAGGAATTTCATCTGGGCGCGCGGGGATTTCGGCGCGAGACGGGTGAACAGGGCGCGTTCCGCCCGCCCGAGGCTGTCGAGGATCTTGTCCCGGAGCCGGGCCTGCTGCTGCATGGTGTGCTGATCATCCATACCGGGCAGGGTCGGCCGGGTCCCCTGCGGACAGAGGACTCCGAGCGACGGGGATCATGGGGCACCGATCACAGGAGGACCGCGGATGCGGCTGACGATGGACACCGAGACGGACACCTACGAGCAGGCGATAGCCGCCGTCCAGGCCGCGTACGGGCTGCGACCGGCTGTCCCCGATGCCTGGCGCGACGCCCCGGACGCGAAACCCCGCCCCGGCCCGCAGGACCTCGCCGACGACGCCCTCACCGGCGGCTGGACGGACCAGCTGCTGTTCCGCGTGATCGCCTCGCTGGTGCCCGGAGCTCGGGCGGCGCTGCGCCGGGTCACCGAGCTGGGCGGCACTGCCTCCTACGACGACGTCCAGCGGTACTTCGCCGACCATCCGTCGACGCCAATCCTGCCGTCGACGATCGGCGGCACGCTGACCAGCATCAAAGCGGTCCAGCGCCGCGTCGGACCGGACAGCTGCGGCCCTCTCCTCCAGCGAGACGAACGAGCCCGGCGCTACCAAATCGACGACGGACTCGTGGCCGGCCTCTATCGGGCATTCGCCCTGGCCGATGTCCGCCCTGACCTGCTGCGCGGCGAGCCGTTCGGGTCGGCCACCTGACGCGGTCCGGGCAACGGTGAGGTGCTGTCGATCAGTTGGGGCCGTCGTCCGCATGAGCTGCCGGTCCAGAGAATCCGTGTCCCAGAGCATCAAGCAGTACAAGGACGCGCACACTGTCATCTACGGCAGCTCCAGCCTGGACCGTCTCGTCACCGAGGAGCAGGCCGGTCACGCGGCCGCCTGGGAGGCCGCCCAGAAGCTGAAGAAGTCCGGACAGCCGACCGACACCCAGAGCCTGGCCCATACTCTGGGGGCGCTGGCCCGCCAGCAGGCCGACCGGCTCGTGGTCGACTTCGGCCTGGACCACCTGGACGAGGAGGAGGTCAAGCGTCACGCGGCGGCCGCAGCGGCGCGTATCGCCCCCGAGTTCGCCACCGCCTGACCGCGGCGGCGTCCTGTGCGCCACCGGGTGCCGGCGGTCACGCGCCGGCACCCGCCTCCTTCGGCTCCTTCTGCTCTCTCGGCCGACGGAGGCTGGACCGTCGACCAGGTGACTGGCCATCTCGGGTCTCAGGGCGATCAGTCCGGCCACCGAAAGCCGTCCCGAGCGTTTGCCGCTCACCGTCACCTGCGAAGTCACTGTGCGCCGGCCCGGCCCCGGGCGCGCCCGTCGGCATGCCAACCGTTCCGATGATTAGACACTCCCGGAGCGGCTGCCAATCGGGAGACTGAGCCGGCGTGAGAGTGGGATGCGCAACGCACAGGGCTCCCGTGCCGTTGAGTGAGTGTCTTTGAACTTCCGGACAGGGAGCGCGGGTTGAGAGCGGTGCCGTGCTCAATCAAGGAATTGGGACACAGCGGCCAGCCAAGTGTCCGGTTGATCGATATGAGCCATGTGCCCAGCTGCCTCCAGGATCTTGGCGCTGGCGGAGGGGATCATGTCGGCGGCCTGCTGGACGAAGAGGGCAGGGAAGGTCATGTCGTATCGGCCGTGCAGGAAGAGCGTGGGGATCGCAAGGGCTGTGAGACGGGGCACGGCGTGTTCGAGGACTGCTTGGGGCAGGATGCCGGCGCGCAAGGGCCTCAGCCACTCCGCTGAGAAGCGGACGGACTCCAAGCGGCGTAGGTAGGCGGGGAGAATCTCGTGGCACTAGAGGTTCGCCGGTGCGGCTGCGACGGCTGCCGCGCGGGTCAGTTCCGGTCCGACCAGGTGTGGGTTTGACCAGACGCGGGCTTGTGCTGTGCGGCGGTCCACCGCATCTGGCCAGTCATCGAAGGCGTCGGCGGGGACAGCCTTGACCGTGGTGGAGGCGAGGATGAGGCTACGTACCCGGTGGGGTGCTGCGAGGGCGAGTCGCTGGCCCAGGAGTCCGCCATAGGAGAAGCCGAGGACGTCGGCTTGGTCGACCCCGATGGTGTCCATGAGGACGATCAGGTCGTTGACGGCTGTGTCCGGGGTGTACCCCTCTCTGTCAGCCTTGGGTGAGACGTCCCGCTTCGTCGGGTTAGCCTGAGAGGGCACGACAGGAGAACCACCCCCTCATGACCAGAACCACCC
>NZ_JBHJYK010000058.1:0-13537 GCF_042269865.1 Streptomyces sp. NPDC055966 | reverse complement strand
ACGGTCAGTTGATCTCGAATCTCCTGCGTTATGCCCATACCACATCAACGAGCCACACCACCGGAAGCAACATGTTGATTCTCTGCGGGCCCTAACGAGTTGGTGCGTGATAGCGGGTGAAGCGTCCGTGCGGGTGGATGGCATGATCCATCTGTGGCGATCATGGTCAATCGGGCGGTCCTGTCGCATCAGCTGTTCACAGGGATCTCCCGGCGGCATCTGAGCTGTCTGGCAGAGGAGTTGGTCCTGCCATGGCAGGCCGCCGTCGAAGGCCGCCGTCATGAAGTACGAGGCGGGGCGGGGAAGCGGGCCGCGGGTGCCGGCGCCCGCCACCAGCTCGTATTCGTCGACCGGCTCGTGGCCACACTCATCCACCTGCGGCATGACTTCCCACACTCCGTGCTCGGGCTGCTGTTCGGCGTCGACCGCTCCACCATCACCAGGGCAGTCCAAGAAGTGCGCATGCTCCTGGCTGAGCGGGGATGCGCGGTCCCCAACCGTCCTGATCTGCGGTTGCGGACGTTGGCGAACGTATTCGCCTATGCCCAGGCCGAGGGCATCGAGCTCCGCCTCGACGCCATCGAGATCCAAGTCCGTCGGCCCCTCGCCCAGCCGTGGCGGGCGGCGCGCGTTCGTCTCCGGCAAGAGGAAACAGAACACCATGAAGGCCACCGTCATCGCCGACTGGCGTGGCCGCACGTTAGGGACCGATGCCCTGCGACCTGGCCGCATGCATGACGCCACGGCCGCCCGCAGCGAAGGCATCGCCGACTGCTTCCAGCACTTCCCCGACGTGGAAGTGCTCCTGGACGACGGCTACCTCGGCCTGAGACGTGATCACCCCGGCCAGGCCATCACACCACCGAGGAAGCCACGACCCGGGGCACTCCCAGGGAGACGGCGTTCTCAGACCCGGACTACGCGGTGGCACCCCTGGGTTGAGCCACCCCGGGGCAGGCTGTCCCTCCTGGCGCACAACCATTCCCGCTCATCGGCTGTCACACCCGTGTCATACGCTGCCGCTGGCAGTCGCGCCCCGGTCGTCACCGCACCGTTTCGGTCACGGCCGGGCGATGCGCGGCGCCATCGGCTCCCGGCCTCAGGCCGGGACTCCTCGTGGGGGTTACACAACTGTGCGAAGGCGCAGCATCTCGACCGCGACGGCGCTCGCGGTCGTCTTCAGCTCGGCGGCGCTGAGCGTGATATCGGCCGGTACGGCCTCGGCGGCTCCCGCCTCCGTGTACGCGGTCGGCGGGTTCGTCGTCGACGGCGCGACCGGCCGGGTCTTCGTCGGCGACGCGGAGACCGGCAAGGTCTTCGCCGCCGACTACAACGGCAACCAGGTCGGCGAGGCGGACGGCATCACCGACGTCACCGACCTCGCCCTGTCCGACGACGGCAGCACGCTGTACGCGGCCGCCTCGGGCAGCCACCAGATCGTGGCGCTGGACGCGGCCACCCTGACCGTCAAGTCCCGCTACACCGTGCCCACCACCACCACCGGCCCGACCCATGTGGCCGTGTCCGGCGGCAAGGTGTGGTTCACGTACGGCGACCAGTGGGACGGCAACCTCGGTTCGGTCGACCCGGCCGGCGCCGGCACGGTGACGACGGGCCAGTACACCAACAAGCTCTGGGGCCAGGCGCTGCTCGACACCGACCCCGGCCGGCCCGGTATCCTCGCCGTCGGCGAGACCGGCCTGTCCACCGACTCGATGGCCGTCCTCGACGTCTCCTCGGGCACGCCGCAGCAGGTCGCGTACTACCACGGCGACTACTCGCTCAACAGCGGCATCCACGACATCGACCTGGTGCCCGGCGGTACCCACGTGCTGGTCAACGGCACCGAGCGGCAGGCGTACACGAACGGTGCGTTCGCCGCCGACGGCGCCTACCCGGCCGGGACCGACGCCGACATCGCCCCGAACGGGCTGGTCGCGCAGGCGAACGGCGGTACCGTGTCGGTCTACCGGCCGGACGGCACCGTGCCGATCCGTACCTACAACACCGGCTCCAATGCGGCGAAGACCCCGCTGGCCTGGTCCCCGGACTCCACCGGGCTGTTCGCCCTCGTCGGCACCAACAGCGGCTGGGTCGTCACTCCGCTCGGCAATCCGACGCTGGAGCAGCCGACCTTGTCGGTGAACGCCCCGTCCACCGCGACCGGCGGCAGGCAGCTCACCGTCTCCGGCAGGCTGTCGACGTCGTCGCAGCTGCCCGCCGGCGCCACGCTGAAGGCCGTCCGCACCGACGCGGAGAACCCGAACGGCAAGGCGCTGCCCGACGCCACCGTGCAGGCCGACGGCTCGTACTCCTTCACCGACACCCCGCAGGCCGGCGGCACCGCCACCTACAAGGTCTCCTACGCGGGCGACGGCACCCACGCGGCGGCCACCGCCACCGCCCAGGTCAAGGTGTCGTTCGCGACGCCGAGCCTGACCCTGAACAACAACGGCCACGTGTACGACTACAACAAGGCCGTCACCTTCACCGCCCACCTCGGGCCGACGTACAAGAACCGCACGGTCGAGATCTGGGCCAACCCCTACGGTGCCGACAAGCCCAACAAGCTGGTGAAGAGCGGCACCGTCGACTCCAGCGGCAACCTCGCCGTCACCCTCAACATGCTCCGGGACACGGACGTCACCGCCGTCTTCAAGGGCGACACCCGCAACGCGCCCAAGACGGTGAAGTCCACGGCGTACGCGCGCGTGGCCGTCTCCCTCGCGGTCTCCCGGCAGTACAGGACGGCGAAGATCGGCACGACCCCTTACTACTGGTTCCACAAGAACGTCGCGCCCCTGTTCACCACGACCATGACCTACTACCCGGGCCGCAAGCAGCGCCTTGAACTGCAGGTCTACGTCAACGGCAAGTGGGAGGCGGACGGTTCCAAGTACTTCAGCCTGGGCACGGACGGCAGGTCCGTCGTCTACATCCCGGCCCCCGGCCACTCCGGCATCAAGGCGCGGATCCGGTCCTCGTACATCAACGGCACCTCCGGCGACACGGTGAACACGACGACGTACGGGTCCTGGAAGTACCTGTACTTCACCAACTAGCCCTACCTGGTACGCCGTTGGCCCCGCCGTCCCTCGTGCGCGAGGGACGGCGGTGTCACACCGGCACCTGGCTGGACACCCTGCGGGAGTTCGGCCGGCTGGGGACCGATCGTAGGGCCGCTTCGCCTCGCGAGGCCCCGCGTTGCGCCAGGTGTGCGCGAAGTGGGCGGGACAGGACGCGCGGGAGCGGCGGAGGACCGGGGAGCGCTCGCCGGCTGAGCGCCTGCACCCGTCTCATCTTGCCCGATGGGCGCACCACCACGGTGCCCGAGGCCGCGCAGAATCCGAACGCGGAGAACCCGGCCCGTTTCAACGCCGAACTGACTTCGTTCCTGGAGACGGCATGACCAGTGCCTTCTCGTGAGGGACGTCCAGAAGGCCATCGTGGACATCGCCGGCGACGACTCCGGATACGTGCCACGCCTGCGCAGGGCGATCGACGGGGCCCGTGCGGCGAACATCCCCGTGATCTACGTGGTCATCGCATTACGTCCCGGATTCCCGGAAGTCGGCACGCGCAACAGGGCTCTGACTGCGATCGCACGGGCGGCCTTTACGTCGAAGGCGCCCCGGGCGCCGAGATCCATCCCGAGGTCGCGCCCCGGCCCGGGCGACATGGTGGTCACCAAGAGAGACACCGACCCGGGGGTGCACCGGGTCCTCATCGAGTGCCTGTTCCCGCAGTGGGCGGATGTCGCAATGGTCGATGACTGGCTCAAGACGATCGCACCTCAATAGCGGCAGACCGTTTTGGGCCGTCGCCGGGACGGATGCTGGGTTCGTCTCACCGGGAGACGCCACAGTCTGGCGGCGTGCGTGGCCAAGCAAGTCTCAAGACCGGTCAGGAATCGAGAAGCCGCGGCCGCCGCGCATCCCCTAGCGTGCTGGTCGGCACGACCACCGAGAAGTACAACGGTTTCACCGCCGAGGACCTGTGCTGGGACACGTTCTTCTCCTCGCGTAGGGCCCGGCCAAGGTCCGGAGCGGCGGTCTTGATGATCTCGTGGATCCGCTCGGCGCGACGTGTACCGGCGCACGATGCCCGGCGCCCGTGTGACCCTGTCTGATGAGGACAGCGGTGTCGTGCTGGATGCATGGCCCGACCAGCGGTAGCCCCTGGAGTCTGCTCGTAGCGCAGTGACCCAGCCATCACTCGTACGGCGCGCTCGCGGCGAAGGCGCAGCAGCCGGGGCAGTCCGGCAGGCGGAAAGCCGGCCACGACTAGGTTCGCTGTCAAGCGACTCGATTGGATGGCAGCGGACAAAACTTCGTTGCGACAGGACAGCAGCGCCCGTCTTCTCAGACGGTCTGGTCCGTCGAAGATCTTGAAAAGGCCGGTGCGTCCCGTGGGTCGGGGTGACCTGCCACAGGCTCAGTGGGCGGTGCTGCGCGAGGAATGGTGATCCTTCGCTCGACTCAACCGGCCGGTGGGGGTTCTTCGCCGAAAACCCAGGGCGCCAGCACGACCTGCCAGCCGTCCGGGTCCTCGAAGAGAACGGCGCTGTGTTCCGGCCAGTAGGGGTTCGCGGCGGGGACCGGGCTGTACCCGAAGTCGGTGAGCCTCCTGGTGGCGACTGCGACGGCTTCGGGGCCGCGAAGGTAGAGCACCAACTGGTTCTCCGGGTGCGGCTCGGGGATGCGGGGTGGGTCGCCGTGCTGCAGCAGTTCCATGTGCACCGGGGTGCCTGGCAGGCCGAGGACGACGCCGTCGTAGCCCTGGTGGCCCCGCCATTGGGCGAGCACCGGCAGGCCGAGGACGTCACGGTAGAAGACGAGGACCTCGTCGTACTTCGCGGTCGGCCGGGCGAAGCGGACCGCTCCGACGTCGAGGTGGCTGGGCCAGGAGTGCGCCATGGGACGATCCTGCCACGCCCTCACCAGGAGCCGAATCGGGACGTGTGACGGGAGGCAGGAGCTTCGCTTGTTCGGCGGCGTGAATGGGTGGTGTGGTGGCGGCGGTTGGTTGTCAGCGGGTGACTGTGGCTGGGTACGTGGCGGGGTAGCTCTGCTTCGTGTGGACGGTGGTTCCTGGCGGTCTCTGTCGGCTGCGTCGGCTCCAGCGGGGAGCAGCCGCTGTTACGGCTCCTTGGAGAGCGTGGGCAGGTGGTGCCATGTGTGTCCGCAGGTGCCCTTGCAGTAGGTCTGCCTGCGCCGGGTGTCGGCGACGGCGAACACGGAGACGAGTACGCGGAACGCGTTCACGTGCTCGTCGGCGGGCAGGTGGGCGAATCCGTAGCGGGGCGGGTCCATGCAGATCATCACTGAGGGGTCGGCCGTGAGCTTCACCCCGGACCGCGTCACCCCCGCGCGGCCGTCCGCGGCCGTGATGTGCGCTTGCATCGCGTAGCCGGCGATGTCCCGCAGCACCTCCTGGCGGCGTGCCGGGGAGAGGTTGGAGAACCAGGCTGCCCCGTCGTCCAAGGAGCGGAGCTCCTGGGCGATTTCGTTGACGACCCGCTCGGTCTCGCGCCGGAAGGAGCCGCCGCCCGCACTGCTCGTTTCGGTCATCTCTTGATCGTCCCAACCCGCTCCGCTACCACGGCACCACCCCCACCGGCCCTTCACCTACACCTACGACGCCGCCGGCCACCAGACCGGCCAGGACGACGGCCAGGGACACATCTGGAGTAGCACCTACGACCTGCTGGGCCGCCGCACCTCCCAGACCGACCCCGACACGGGCTCGTCCAGTTCCACCTACGACAACGCCGGCCAGCTGCTGACCATGACGGACAGCCGCGGCAAGGTCATCAGCTACAAGTACGACGAGGTGGGCCGCAAGGCGGCCGAGTAGCGTCCGGCCCTGGGACCCCAAACGCTATGCCGCGGTCTATCCGGAGATCGTCACAACCATGACCCTCTATGCCTCTCCGCGCTGGCGCCGCCTGGCCATGTCCAGCGACGAGGAAGACTTCTGGCCCTTCCATACGGAGTTCACACGCCGGCTCCCCAACGAGAACCCTCTGCGCACAAGGGCCAAGCCGTGGTTCATCCACCAGCTCCGCGTCATCGCACACACCATCCACGACGCCGCAGAACACGCCACCGGAGGCAGCATGGCCCACGGCACTGCACCCGAGAGTGGTGGCCTCCGCTCATCCTGCGCAGACATCTGCGCCACACCCCGTCTCACGCAAGGTGAAACTGGCGCGGCTCTTCTGCAGTGACCATCACGAACCGTCCGCGTCGTGATCGATGAGGGATGCCAGAGCGCGGGCAACGTCGGCGAAGTACTGCTCGTCGGCACCGGGGGCAAGACCGAGGGGGACGCCCTGGCTGAGGCCGACGAACAGTGCCCTGAGCGCGGTGGTCAGGCGTTGTGCCTGTTGCGACGTCACGACGCTTCCGTGGTGCGACCTTCCGGTGAACAGCGTGACCAGATGGCTCTCCTGCGCCCGGACGGACGTGGCGAGCCGGGACCCCAGGTCCGGGTCGTGCAGGGCCATGTCCAGCAGGGTGATCTGGAGCGACAGACCAGACAGCGCGTCCGGGGCGTCACAACTGCGCCGGTAGTACCGGGCAAAGGCGTCGACCGCTTCCAGCAGATCGAGTCCGGCGGGAACCGCCTGCTCGATCTCCTCGTAGTACGGCCGCAGGTAGTCGGTGACCAGGGCGACCACCAGGCCGTTCTTGCTCCCGAACAGTGAATAGACGGCGCCGGTGGTCAGGCCGGCGCGGTCGGCGATCTCATCAAGCCTGGCCCGGTACCCGTCCCGGGCAACGACCTGGAACGCGGCGTCCAGCAAGGCGCGGCGGTTGCGTTCCTTGGCCTCCGCTCTCGTCATTCTCATAGCTTGATTATTGCCGTAATCTTGTTACGGAACCATTCCGGACGAGCTTCAAGGAGGGCGCTCATGGCCCAGGTCGTGGCATCGCGGGTGACCCGTCGGACGGTGGGAGCCATCGCCGACGGCGCCTTCAAGGTGTTGCTCGCCGCTGTCTACATCGCCGGCGCCGCCCCGCTCGGCCGGTTACTCGGCACGCCGGCCTGGCTGATGGTCGTCTCAGGAGTGGCGCTGCTGATCGGCGGTGGCATCGAGCTCGGATATACGCGCAGCCGTTCGATGCGCACCTATACCTGGCTCATGGTCGCCTACGACAGCGGATGGGTGCTGGCGGCACTCGTCGGCGGTCTGATGGCATGGCAAGGCAGCAGCGCCGGGGGTGAAGTCTGGATCGGTTATCAGACAGCCGCCCCCATAGCGTTCGCCGCGCTGCTGATCGCCGCTAAGGCAGCGGGAGGCAACTCTTCGCCTAGTGGTTCAGGTTGAGGGCGGCATAGCCCCGAAAGGGGCAGAATCCCGATGACGTCGAACGCGGCGCTGGCTTAGCGTTCCGCCCATGACCTCCCTGGGCGCCGACGCCGACGACAAGGCCAGCGTGACCATCCGCTGCCAGGACAACACCTTCGTCGGCGTGACCTTCTGTGACCGGTTCAGCTTCGACGCGGACTGCGTGCACTATGCCGTCGAGCTGCGGGCCCCAGGCCTGACGGCTCGCGTCAACGAGGTCGTCGCCTGGGTCCGGGACAGCGATCTCGCCGCGTTCCTGGAAGAACTGGCCGCGGACTACCGGGGATGGGACGGCGAACGGAGCTGGCAGACCAACGACAGAGATCTGACGGTGTCGGCCGTCTTCCGGTCCGGCGGCCATGTCGGGCTGACCTGGACCTTGCGACCCCGGCCGAGGGCCACTGGCGGCTGGAGCGCCTCGGCAACCACGTGGCTAGAGGCCGGCGAGCAGATGACTGCCCTGGCCGCCGACGTCCGGTGCTTCCTCGCCGAGGAGCACCAGTGACATCCGGCATGCGCATCACTTGGGTGCTGGGGAGCCACGGATGGGCCGACTGCACCCTTGAGGATCACCACGCGAAAGCCGAGCTCACCGCTTCGTACATCACGAGTGCGCCCGAGGAATTCCTGACCGCGGTGGCCCGGCTCGTCGCGGGGGAGACGGAGACCCGTGTCCAGTTCGAGGCCGAACCGACCGCCTACCGGTGGATCTTCTATCGCGAAGGCGACGACGTCTGGATCCGCGTGCTGGAACTGCGTCACGGCAGCGATCACGACAACAGGGGAACCGAGGTCTGGTCGAGTCAGCTGGGCATCAGCCAACTCGCTCGCGCTGTGATCCGCTGCTTCGACGAGGTCGCACAGACTCATGGCGAGAGCGGCTACCGGGGCAAGTGGGGCGAGCACTTCCCCCGAACCGAACTCGAAGCCCTCAGACGACTCTGGCACGACCGTCGGCATCCGCACGGTGCATAGCCGGATCCGCGCCAGACCTGCCAAGGAGACCGATGGGACAGATCAGGGAAATGAGCGAGCGCGAGTACTTCGCCTGCGTGGGTCGGCGTCCCGGCATGTTCGTCGGCACAGCCTCGTCGTTCCACCAGCTGACCGCCTTTCTCACCGGCTACGACCAGCACGCGATGCGCCACGGCGGACAGGGCTTACAGGTTGGCGCGAGTGGCTCGTCGCCCGCCGTGGCCGCAGCTGCAACCATGCCTGGCCTGGACAGGTCCTGCATATCGCGCTACCAGAGGGCTGGAACAACACCGCCGACCTGCCGCCCCAGGACGAGAAGCACGCCATCAAGGTCCTGTTCCAGCTTCTCGACGAGTTCGCTGCCGAACGCGAGGCAAGTCCTGGCGTTCAGAACTCAGATTGAGCGGGACGCCGGCCGAGTTTCCGTCTCGCGCAATCTGAACCACCGCAGGCTGGGAGGCCGGTGCAGAACAGTTCCAGGATGCGAAGTCCTGACGAACCGCGTCGGTGTATCGGGGGCAGGCAGGTGTTGCTGGAAGGGAAGTTGTAACAGGCGCCCTCTACCAGTAGTGGCGTCGGCCGCCGACCGCGTGGCCGAAGGAGCCGAGGAGGAACAGGACGACTCCGATGAGGAGCAGGATGATCCCGATTGTCCACAGGATGCCGATGTTCAGGACGAATCCGACGACGAGCAGGATGATGCCAAGTGCGATCACGGCGTTCTTCTTTCTCTCCGGCCGGTGTGCCGGCCGCTGTGAGGCGGGATGCCGTTCCCTTCCTGGACCCGTTGCGCCTCGCCTCACGGGTGTGTTTGTCAGGTGGTGAGCAGGCGGTTGAAGAACGAGCGATAGTGGCGCAGGGCCCTGCGCAGGGCTTCGGTGTCGACCTGCTCGCCTCGGCTCCACCGCTCTTCGAGGTTCTTCTTGTGCTCGTCGAACGTCGCGGCGAGCGTCTGCATGACCTTGGCGACCAGGTTGTCCGCGGCCTGTACCGCCTGGCGAGGATCGTCAACGAAGGCACCCTGGATGTTCTCCCACTCCTTACGGAAGCCTTCCTCGTCCTGCGATGTCAGCAGTTGCGGCATCTCGTCAGCGTCTGTGGTGCGTGCGCCCGCCGCCTCGTCCGCCGCGGGGGTAGCCCCGTCGCGGGACGCGAGGTCGTCGGCCGCATCCGTTCTGTCATCGCCCTCGCTCGGGTAGACGGGGGGCGGTGGAGTGGTGTTCGAGGCTGCGTCGGCCTTGCGGGGCTGGGCGAGGTCCTCCGTGGACAGCCCGCTGTCACGAGTGTTCGGTGTGTCGTCGCGTTGCATGTCTCCTCCGTGTCCGTTCGGTCCCGGCTGCCCGAAGGTCAGGCCGGGGCGTGGCGGGTCTGGCCGCCGTCGGAGAGAAGTTCGTCGAACAGCGCCCGGTAGTGCACCATGGCGCCGCGCAGTTGCTCGGTGGTGGCCTTGTGACTCGCGCTGAGTGTGTCGATCTCGTGGGCGGCTCGGTAGTGCCCCAGGGTGCGGCCGTGCTCGACGGAAAGATCCTTGAGCTGCTGGTCGTAGTTTTCGGTGGGATAGCCGCGGTCGTGCATCAGGGAGGTCACCAGATGGTCCGCGTCGTGTACGGCGTCCTCGGGCCGGTCCACGAACTCGTGCTGCACGTGGTCCCAGTCCCGTGAGTAGCGCTCGCGGAGACGGTCGGGCAGAGGCTTGATGTCGAGTTTG
This sequence comes from Streptomyces sp. NPDC055966, assembly GCF_042269865.1. NCBI lineage: Bacteria > Bacillati > Actinomycetota > Actinomycetes > Kitasatosporales > Streptomycetaceae > Streptomyces > Streptomyces sp. NPDC055966. Next base: position 3,500 of record NZ_JBHJYK010000058.1, on the reverse strand, counting down.
TCGTGCCGTTTCTCGCGTGCGCTGAGTTCCCGCTCGGCGGCGAGTCTGCTGTCGGCGCCGTCGACGGTCCGTCCGTACTCGGGGCCGAAGCGCTGGCGCAGAGCCCGGTGCCGCAGGAAAAGAGCCAGGGCCGCGGCGATCAGCACGACGACCACCGCGACGGGAATGACGATCGCCAAAAGCATGCCGGTTGACATCTGACCGACCTCCTCATGGATGGGCGATATCCGCTGTGTTCCCAATGTGTGTTCATCGGTGCTTCACAGTCGGGCTTTGGACCTGCTCCCTGCGGCGCCGACGCATGAGATCCGCAACGCAAGCCCGGCTTCAGCATCGGACTCTCAAGACCGACCCAGCAGCTCAGATCCCGCCGGCCCAGACCTCCCTGACAGCGAATGCCGGTCCGCCGCCGGTATTGCGTGTTCTGGCGACGGCTGCGGTGAGTTGCTGCTGGACCGGGTCGGGCAGGGGCGCGCCTTGGACGGTGGTGACGACGTCCTCGGCGAGGCGGTGCAGTTTGGTGTTGGTGTTCTGGCACGCTGTGACCAGTACCTGCCACGCCTCGTCGGGGTTCAGACCGAAAGAGGCCATGAGGATGCCGCGTGCCAGGTCGATGTCCTGGGTGCGCAGCGCGCGCCTCAGCTGGACGACTTCGGTCCGCAGGAGGTCGTCGTCGGTTTCCTCGCGCGGCGGCCCGGGCTTTCGGGCAGGCGGGTCAGCATGCTGGTGGGCGGGGGAGAAGAGGCTGTGGGTGTCGATATAGGTCAGCAGTCGTTCGACGGCGGGGCTGGCCGTGGTGACGGTGATCGTCTTCCCCGCCGCGACTGCGTCGCGGCGAGCGGCCAGCAGCACGTCGAGTGCAGAGCAGTCCGCGAAGCTAAGTTCGCTGAGGTCCAGGTCCACACCCTTGGCCGACCGCGTGATCGCATCGCGCAGGGCGCGCCGGAGGCTCTGGCAGTTGTCGAGGCAGAACCCACCGCTCACGGTGACGGTCACGCGGATCCCGGCCGGCCCTGCCTGCACCGGCAGCGCGCCAGTGGACGGTGATGTGCGGTCGGCTTCGTCGCTGGCGAGCGGTGTGTCCGGGGACGGTAGCGTCGTCATGCTCGCCTCCTCCGGTCCTCCGGATTGTTCTTTTCCAGGCTCAGCCGCCTCTATGTGACACGTCAAGCCCTACACGAATTTATCTTCGTGTTTTTGGGTGCGTGAACGTGTGGTCATAACATGGAGTCGTGACGGACGTCCATGGAGTGCCCGAGCCGCACACGGGGTGGACGTTTCTGACCAATCACGCGCGCGTGTTGGCCAGCATCGCCGACAACCACCACGCGCGGGTCCGTGACATCGCGGCGCGATGCCGGCTCACGGAACGGGCCGTCCAGAAGATCATCGCGGACCTGGAGCAGGACGGATACCTCTCTCACACCCGCCACGGCCGCTCCAATCAGTACAGGATCGACCCGGACAAGGTGCTACGCCACCCGGCCGAGGAGGGCGTGACCGTGGCGTGCCTGCTGTCGATGCTGGCCAGGGACGAGGACGAACGCCGCAGCGCCAGCGACCATGCCCGGCCCTATTCGTGAGGGAATGAGCCGCCGGTTGGTTGTCCGACGACGAGGAGACCGTGATCGAACCTGTAGGCGACGGCGCGAGGGCCCACCCATCGGACACCCCTAGGCCGTGACGACGCTGGGTTCATGTGCGTTGGCCGGTGACAGGCGTGCATCGGAGTGCCGTGCGGTCCCCTGGCTCTCGCCGGCGTGGGACCGGGGACCACACAGACCGTGGTCCGGCGACCGCCCTGTCGTGGCAGGTAGCCCCCTAGTCTTCCCTCTCGAAGCCCAGGGGCCATCGACACCAGGCCGCTCCCGCTTTGGGTGACCTGCTTTCCCCGGTGGTCGTCGGCTGGTCCAGCTGGGGTCGTCATCAGGTGACACCCTTGCCGGGCAGAAGTCACACTGAGAACGCTCGCAGGGGCTGACCTGCTCGGTGTCCTGCTCTGGTTGCCGAGCAGGTCGCCTCCAACGGGCCCTGACCCGGTACACGGCCGACTTCACCCGTCGGTGCCTGGGCCAGGGCCCGCGTGGAGCGGCACCGTGCGTGGCAGGTGTCCGGCCCGGCGACACGACAACGACGCCCTCGTAGCACCCGCTGCGGGGCACGGGCCCGTGTCAACGCGCGCCGTCTTGCCTGGCCTGGCACGATGCTTCTCATGCAGCCGCTGCCGGCTCCCTGCCCCGCTGACCTCATCCCCGACGCGACGGGCATGGAGGCACTCGCAGCCCTGCGTCGGCAGGCCGGCGCCCCGGCCGCGAACGGCTCGGGACCACTTCTCCCGACGGGTACTGGGTCATCAGCCGTACCCGCGGATCGTCCGACGATCCTGCCGGAGCGGCGAATCCGATCCGCGCCCTGGTGTGGAAGACAAACCCGTCGGCCTCGGCTCGGGCCCACTGGCGGGCGTGCCCTCGGGGCTGCCATGGTGACCCATCTCTGTACCGTGCGCTGGAGATCCACAGAAGGACTGCCACGTTCTTCGGTATCGCCGCGGGCCTCTACAGCCGCTGTGGGAGCCCTGGAGTTCTGGGAGGCGGTGGGGCGGTCTGGGAGGGAAGGTCCTGGTGCGCATCTGGTCTCAACCTGCGCGGCTACTCGCCCACGGTGAAGGTCCCCTCCGGCAAGGCCGGCCACGTCTACCTGCACGTCACCTTCAGCAAGGCCGCCTACACGGGCACGTGGCACTTCGAGCCAATGGTGAATTCCTACTGGTGCTCACCCCGAAGGGCGCCTACGACGACAACTACTTGGGCGACAGCAGGAGTCAGTACACCTCCACCCTGCGGCCATGAGCGGAGCTGATGTGTCGGCTGACTATCGTGGCCCCGTACGCCCGTTCTGTGATTCCAGGTTCGGCTGCCGGGGTAGCCTGTCGGCAGTGTTCGTGGCGTTCCCTCCGCGCCGCCTGTGGCGGGGCGCCACGCATACGGTTGGTTACGCCGAGCACCGTGCATTGTCGTAGGTGGCGCGATCATGGTGACGTTCTGGTGACGCGTCACGGGTGTCATCGGTGGGAGGCGTCCAGCCCAGTTTAGGTCTCAGCTTCATTTTGAAGCACGCTAGGGTGTGCGGTCCCCTTCTCCCGCACTGCTCATGTCTGACAGTGCGTCATATCTATTGCTGGGTACCGATCGTTGCCACGTAACCTCGACCCACCCCCGTCCTGCTGGTGCGGCTTTATCTGCTCCTGGAGCGAAGCGGAGGGAGCATCAATAGGCTTGCGAAGCAAGCATGTTGAGGTCTTGTCGGCAACGCGGGCAAGACGCGGGGGAGTAGCCCCCGCCACTCCGGGAGCGGAGCGGACGGAGTGCCAACGGGACCGCGCAGCGGTCCCGTTGGGTGGGGAGCGAAGCGAGTCACCCGCGCTCACGCGGCGCGTGCGCGCAACCCCCGGCGCGCAGCGCCGGGGGTTCGCTGTCACAGCGCGCCGCGCTGTGGGACCC
>NZ_JBHJYK010000057.1:0-13616 GCF_042269865.1 Streptomyces sp. NPDC055966 | reverse complement strand
GCGAGGCCGGCATCCCCCTGCCGGACCATCGGACACCATCACAGCGGCCGGATGACCTGTCCGCCCGCTTCACCGCGCCCGACATCGACCCTGAGCGAGACGTCACCGCAACTACCCAGCCGGACATGACGCCACGCCGACGTCCGGTCCGACCTCGCCCCCTGACCCGGCAGGGGTTGGACCAAGCAACAGGGATAACTGATTTTCGTCACTGACGGTGACATTCCCACACCAGGACCCGCCCCGCCGCAAGCCCTCTGTGAGGCACGCGACTGGGTGGAACACCCCCGATCCCGACCGACTGGCCACCGACGACGCCCTGCAGCTCAAGGAGACCCTTGCGCGCGTCCCGACGCTCGCCCGCACCGCCGAGCACGTCCGGGCATTCGCCGAGCTGATGAACGACCGCCGCGGCCACCACCTCCCAGACTGGATCGCCCGCGTCCAACAGGACCAGGTCCCCGCCCTGCAGACCTTCGCCACCGGCCTCCTGCAGGACCTCGACGCAGTCGTCGCCGGACTGACCCTGCGATACAGCTCCGGCGCTGGCGAGGGTCACAACAAGATCATTCTGTGGAATCAGCGATGTCAAGCCGTGTGCTCGTGCATCACGTCGAGGTAGTGCCGATCGCGGTGCCGAACATGGTGGTCCCGGCCGGGCAGGCTGAAGACAGCGCAGACCTCGGCGAGGCGGTCGAGTAGCCGGTCCAGGGCTGCCTGGCCGTCCTCGATGGCTGCCTGTTCGTCGTCGGTCAGCGGGATGGACACGGCCATCTTCTGCAAGTTGCTTTTGGCTGCCAGGAGTTGGGATCGCGTGGATTCCTTTGGGGCGTACAAGTCGCATCGTGCGCAGGCCATGCGGTGCTGGCACTGCCCGAAGAAGGTGTAGCTGCGGTAGCCGTGTCCGAGGTCGTAGTACTGCCAGGGCTCACCGCCCGCGGCGGCGCCGGAGGCGACCGTGTCCCGGTCGACCAGGACCTCGATCGTGCGGACGTTCCGCTCGAAGTAGCCCAAGGTGCTCAAACGCCAGATGTTCGGCCGCGCCAACTTCGACCTGCTGCGCGTCCTCCACGCGGCATGAGCCGGGTCGTGGCGGCGTGGACGGTGACGTGGTTGGCGTCGATGGTGACGGCGCTGACCGCGACGTCGGTGGTCTGGTGAAGCCAGAGATCCTGGAGCAGGTCGCGGGTCACGATCGTTCATGATCGCGGTTGTGGTGACCTCCGTGGCTCTGGCACCAAAAGTGATCCAGAACCAGGGCCGGCCGTCGTCGAGACGAGTCAGCGAGGCCCCATTTAGCTGCGTCTGGATACCGTCTGCGGCTCCGCCCGGGTGAGGTCGGGAATGGCTTGACGATCTCGGGGTAGCCGCGGTGCTGTCGGCCGCTACAGCCGGTCGATGGTCTGGTTGGCCCAAGTCGGAAGGGATGCAGGGATGGCGCTCATGAGCACCACGGCAACGCACAGGCGGACGGCTCAGCTGCCGGAGGTGGTCGACCCCTCCCACGTGATGCCCAGGGACGCCCGCGAACTCTCCCGGCTCTTCTTCGACCAGTTGCAGCAGTTGGAGGAGGGTACGGCGGAGCACCAGTACGCGCGCAACACGCTGATCGAGATGAACATGTCCCTGGTTCGCTACGCTGCCGGCCGGTACCGCAGCCGGGGGCCGCAGGAGATGGAGGACATCGTCCAGGTCGGCATGATCGGGCTGATCAAGGCCATCGACCGGTTCGAACTGTCCCGTGAGGTGGAGTTCACCTCTTTCGCCATCCCGTACATCGTGGGGGAGATCAAGCGGTTCTTCCGCGACACGACCTGGGCCGTGCATGTACCGCGCCGTCTGCAGGAGGCCCGGGCCCAGCTGTCCCGCGCGACCGAGGAACTCCACAGCCGTCTGGGCCGCATGCCCACGGTGCAGGAACTGGCGGGACTGATGAGCCTGTCCGAGGAAGAAGTGGGGGAGGCAAGGCTTGCGTCCAACGGCTACAACTCCGCCTCCCTGGACGCCGCCGTCAGCAACAGTGAGGACGGCGAAGCAGCGCTGCAGGACTTCATCGGCGTTGAGGACACCGCGCTGGAACTGGTCGAGGACTTCCACGCCCTCGCCCCGCTGATCGACCAACTCGGCGAGCGGGACCGGGAGATCATCCACTTGCGGTTCGTGGAGGAACTCAGCCAGGCCCAGATCGGCGAACGCATCGGTGTCTCCCAGATGCACGTCTCCCGCCTGTTGACCCGCACCCTGACCCGGCTGCGCGAGGGCATGCTCACCACCCGCTGACCACTTGCCTCCGACACTCTCCACCTGCTCTCCCGTAAGGGCGTCAGCTCAGCGGCACAGCTCACCACCGCGCTGTCGGCCGCTGTACTGACCGCCGCGGACCGGGCCGCCGACCGAATACCGGGCAGCCGTCTGCCGGTCCCCCGGATGTGCCCAGTTCCCGTCCACGGTTTCCGGGCTGGTCGGCCGCTGCGGGTCAGCCGCGCACCGCAGCCATGCACTCGTCGTACAGGTCCATGATTTCGCCCTTGCCGTCGTTGGCGACCCAGGTCATCGATGCGGCATCCAGGCATGCGAACGCCGTCGCGATCACCGCGCGGGCCTTCGCGCCTTCGTTGCCGGTACCTGCGCCCATTCGGGTCTCGATGAGCGGCAGCAGGTTCTCCTGGAACCGCAGTCGCTTTTCGAGCCGACCGGCACGCAGCGAGGCGGTGTTGTGCAGGAGGCGGAACCGCTCCAGGGCCTGTTCTCGGCTGTCGTGCAAGGCCAGTACGGCAGCAACCCCTGCGCGCAGGGCGTCCCAGACACCGGCATCGGCGGGCTGTTCACTGATCGTGTCCATCAGGACCTGCCCGAACCGGTCCTGGCCGCCGCCGAGAAGGTCCTCCTTGGCGCCGAAGTAGCGGAAGAGCGTGCGCTGGGAGACGCCGGCCTCTCGGGTGATCTGGGCCATGGTCGTCTCGTCGTAGCCCTGCTCGGTGAACAGGCGCAGCGCCGTCTCGAGAATCTCTCTCTTCCTTCCTGATGCAGGTGTGTGTACAGGGAGCCTGGGGCGTCATCCCGGCGCACCTGACCGGGATGAGCCCGGACGCGATCCGGGGCTTCTACCCGGGCGTCACCTACCAACTCGGCAACCTGATCGCGGCCCTCAACCTGCCGATCCAGGAGGCACTCGCCGGGCATCACGGCTATCCGGCAGCGATGGCGTGGACCGTAGCGCCCGCCTTGGCCATGGTCATGCTGCTGAGCGCTGTGGGCAAAGAGGCCAAGGGCATTCGGTTCGGCAGCATGGGCACGCAGGCCCCGAGTGCCGCAGCGGCCGACACCGCGTAGCCCTGGCACAGCCTCATGGGCGCGTTGCCGACCCCATGCTGTGACCGCCCATCAAAGGCCGTCGCCACGACGCGCGCCGGATCACGCCTGCTCGTGGGCCGCCTGACAGAGCACCGCGATCTGCACACAGCCGAGCTGGTCGGGCAGCGGCCACAGCAGCACGTGCTGTACGGCCTGGGCGGCTGAACGCACCCGGGCCAGTTGGCGGGAGGCGGCGCTCACGTACTGCGCAGAAGAGCACCGCCAGGGCCGACAGCATCGTCAGGGAGAGGATCTGCACCATCACGCTACGGCTGAAGAGCACCTGTGGGCGCGGGCGGAACCACGTGTGTTCCGGGCGGCCGGTGTCAGGCCGTCAGGTCGGTCAGGAGGTCGTTCAGTACGGTCTCCTCCTCGATCCGTACGCCGAGTTCGGTGAGAGCAGGGCGCAGCTCAGGGTCCCATGGTGCGGTGGCGGGCGTGCCGGTCAGGGGTCCGGCCAGGGGAGTGGTGGCGGCCGCGGCGCGGTAGTCGGTGGCGGTGTAGCGCCAGGGGGTCCAGGGGACGCGGTGCAGCAGGGCGGTGGCGATGCGCAGACCGCCCCAGTCGAAGTCGCCGTGGTACAGCAGGCTCGCCCCCTGGGCTTCGAGATGGCGCAGCAGTGTGAGGGCGGCGGCCGACGGCTGTCCCTGGAGGCAGACCAGAGGCGGGCAGAGGGAGCCGTGGGTGTCCGCCGCAGTCGCCAGGACCGTGGGGTTTTCGCAGACGTACACCACGGTGGGCGCCGTACGCGGCGGGGTACGCGTGAGCTGGCGCAGGGTCAGCACGGCCGGTTCTCCCCGGTCGGCCACCCAGTCGAGGGCGGGCGTGCCGCGTACGCCCAGGGTGAGGACGGTGGAGGACAGGGCGTCCTTGAGGAGGCCGGCGGATGCCCAGGCCTCGCGGCGCCACTCGGCTCCGCTCCCGTCCGGGAAGCCGGTCAGGGCGCGGGCACCGGACAGGACGAGCGTGGCGAGTGGGGTGCCGTCGTCGAGGGCATGGGCGTCTCCGAGCACGCGGGCGGCGAAGGCGGGCAGGGACAGGGCCGGGTCGGCCGGAAGGCGGCCCAGGGCCTCGGCAGCGTGGCCGAGCAGCGTACGGGCCGCGTCCGGCGTGCGGGCGAGCCGGCGTATGCGGCCGTCCTGGTGCAACTGGTCGGCCCAGTCGGCCAGTTCGGGGCGGATCGTGCGGATCAGGGTGTCGAGCGGGGCGTATGCGTCACGCCAGGCGTTTGCCTCCTGCCCGCGCACGTCGGCGAGCCGGGGGACGGGGCCGGTGAGCGCGGTGACGGCGGCGGCCAGGCCGTCGGGGCTGATGCCGGAGCGGCGAAGGAGGGCGTCCACTGCGTCGAGGCGCATGCTCAGTGAGCGGCCGGTGCCCGGGGCACGGCCCAGCAGGCGTTCGGCGCCGGCCCGCTGGGCGGCGGTGGGGGCGGCCAGGGCGACCGGGCCGGTGAGGGGCTCGTCCCGCTCCATGCGGCGGCGGCACCGGTCCACCAGCCAGACGAGTTCGGGGCCGCCGAGGAGACGGATCAGGCGCTGGCGGTCGATGGGTGCGGGCGGCCGCCGGGGTGTGCCCCTGTCTTCGGTCATGACCGCAGGGCGCCCTGGTCCTCGGGGCCTGCCGTCGGGGCGGCCGCGTTCGCCTGCGCGGGCAAAGACGCGAGTTCTTGACGCGGTTCCGCGCCCCGCACGCGGTTGGTGCCGTCCCACTCCCAGCGGGTCACCAGGACGGCCGGGATCTCGTCGACACGGGAGAGCTGGGCGATGGCGATGCCGGGGACCTGGGGGTAGCAGGCCCATTCGCGCTCGCTGGTCATCACCACGTCGAGGTCGAAGGCGTGCAGCAGGCCAAGACACTTGGCGCGGGAGTCGTCGTCGACACCGGCGAAGGCCTCGTCCAGGGTGACCAGGCGCGGGGCGTTGGGGGTGGCGGTGGCGTAGTGCGACGAAGCCGCGGCGAACAGCGGTACGGACACCGCCAGGACCCGTTCGCCGCCGGAGGCGGGACCGGTGGCCGGGACCCACTTGCCGTGCTGGTGGCGTTCGATGCCGAACTCGTGCCAGGCCCGGTGGTCGAGCGCCTGGGTGAGCACTTCCAGCCAGCTGCCGGCCGTGTCGTCGCTCTGCCGGTGTGCGATCTGGGTCTGCAGGAACTCGCCGACGGCTGCCCGGTCCTCGGGCGTCCAGGCGTCGGCGGACTGACGTAGACGTTCCCTCGCCTGGGCCAGGCCGGCCGGCGCCTTGCGGGAGGGGCGCCAGACCAGGCGCAGCTTCATGCCGGTGGAGGTGGGCCGCTCCTCGAGTTCGGCGTTCATGGCGTTCACCTGGCGCTCCGCGGTGCCGATCAGTTCCTGCAGGGTGCCGGCGACCTCGGTCAACAGGTGGGTTTCGAGGATCTCGCGTTCGTGTGCGGACAGGATGCGGGTCAGCTCGGCCACTTCCGCGGCGAGCGCTTCCGCCAGTTCCGGAACGGCCCGTTCGCGGCCCTGGTAGACGATGTCGACGACCATGCCGTCCTCGACCATGCGGGCGGTGGCGGTGTGGCCGCCACGGGAGAGCGCGTCCTGGAGTTTCTTGTACTCCTCGCTGAGCCGCTTCTGTACGCGTTCCCAGGCGCCGTCGGAGTCGTCGGTGCCCGACAGGTCGGCCTCGACGGCACGGGCGAGCGCCACGGCCGGAGTGGCCGCCCACGGCCCGCCGTCCAGCGGCGGCACGGCTGCCTGGGGCAGGGCGACGGCCAGCAGTCCGGTGCCCGCGAACCGCTGGAGCGCGGCGATGGACTCGGCGCGGGCCGCGGTGGCCTCCCGCACGTCCACCTCCAGCCGCTCGATGTGCCCCTGGGCCAGGTGAGCGCGCCGATCGGCGGCGGTGTGCTCCTCGCGCGCCCGGTGCCGCCCGCGGTCGCACGCGGCCAGGGCATCGGCGGTCTCGGTCAGGCGCCGCTCCAGCTCCGCGACGGCGGCGCCGACGGTGGAGCGCAACGTGGTGTGGCGTTCGTCGGCGGCGGCCGCGAGACGAGCGGACTCCTCGGCGCGCACGGCCAGCTCGGCCGTCCGGGCTCCGGCCCGCCGGGCTTCCGCGTGCTCGTCGGAGAGTGCCCGCACCGCATCGGCGCGCTCACGCAGGGCCGGCCACAGGGCGGCGAGGACGGCGGTGTGGTCGGCCAGGGCTTGGCGGACGCCGGCGAGCCCCGCCCGGTCGACCGGCAGGTTCACGGCGGCGGCGACCTCTGTGAGTTCCGTGGCGGCCTCGGCTTCTCTCCTGGTGGCCTCAGCCAGTTCAGCGGAGCGTTCGTCGTGCCGGGCGCGGGCCCGCTGGGCGGCGTCCCCCGCCGCGGCGGCCAGCGCGTGCGCGTGGCGCAGAGCCGAGTCGTCGGGGACGGCGGCCAGCTCGGCGTCGAGGGAACGGCGGCGCCCGGCCACCGCGGCACGTTCGGATTCGACGCGGGCCGTACCGTCCGCCAGGGCGTCGAGTTCGCCGCGCAGGGCAGCGATCCGGGTCCGGCGCGCTTCCTCGCGGGCGCCCTCGCCGACGTACACGGCCGCGTCCTTCCACCAGCTGCCGGTCAGCGCCCCGATGCGGAAGCGGCCGTCCACTGTCACCCAGGTGTCACCGCCGCAGGAGCCGAGTCGCACGGCCTCCAGGAGGCGTGCCACCCTCTCCTCGCCCACTGCCAGGGCTGGGGGTACCCCCTCTGGGGGAGTGTCGCCGTGATCCACGGCCGGCAGCAGCACGTCCGCGAGCGTCGCCCCGGTGGGCGGGGCGGTGGAGGGCAGCGGGGACAACAGGACGTCGTGCCCGTCCGCGTGCACCGCGGACCCGTCCGGACGCACCCAGGCGTCCAGCAGCCCGGATGCCTCCAACGCCGCCTCCAGGCCCGCCCGTTCACTGGCGCCGACGTGCTCGCGGAAGTCGACCAGCCGCCACAGGGGCGCCCCCGGGGCCCGCTCGCGCGCACCGGGCGTACGAGTATGGGGCATCGTGGGTCCGTGCTGGCCGCCCGCCTCCAGCTCGGCCAGCTCCCGCTCCGACTCGGCCTGCCGGTCCTCGAGCCCGGCCAGCTCCCGCCCGAGCACGGCGGCTCGGTCGGCCAGCCGCGCCGCCCGCGTGCGATGGGCCTCACCGGCCTGTTCCCGTGCCGGGTACGGGCCCTGGAGGTGTGTCACCCAGTCCTGCAGGCTGTCCAGGAGCCCTGCCCGGTCGGCGACGGCCAGCTCCTCGCACTCGTCCAGATGCGTGCGTACGAGGGCGATGAGTTCGAGGCCCGCATCGGCGGCCCTCCCCTCGGCCCCGGCCTGCCGCTCGGCGGTGTGACCGGCCTCGGTCTGTGCCTCGTCCAGGCGTCGTGCGGCCGCCCTGCGTTCGGCCCGCTCCGCCTCGGCACGTGCCGCCAGCTCCTCCACGTGCTCGACGGTGCGCCGCCTGCGGGCCACCGACTCCTCAGCCGTACGCCGCAGTTCGGCCTCCGGTACACCGTCGGTACGCAGCTCGCCGTCGAGCCGGGCCGCCGAAGCCGCCTCCCGTTCGCGGGCAAGCGTCTCCGTGACCTGCCGCTCGGCCCCTGCGAGCCGCCCCTCGGCCGCCTCGACACGGCCGAGGACCCGGGTGTGCGCCTCGGCGGCCTGCTCCCGGTCGGCCTCGGCGCGGGACAGCTCCTGCCCGGTGCGGCGGGCGTCGGCCGCCGCCTGCTCCAGCTCCCGGGCATTGCGCATCTCCGGGCCCTCGCGCAGTGCCGCCTCCTGCGCCTTCAGACGCGTGGCGGTTTCCTCCAGCTCCGCGAGCCTCTCGGCGGCCACTGCCCGATCCGCACCGGCCTGGGCCTGTTCGGCGCGGGCCTGGGCCACGTCACGGTGCAGTTGCTCGTAGCGGGCGTGCTCGCTGCGGGGCAGCCGGGCACGGCGCCGCGTCGCGACGCGGGCGTAGCGGCGGTAGTACTCCAGGAACGCGGAGGCGGCCCGCTCCGCCTCGGCGGCGGCCCGAAGCTCCTCCTTCTCCTCGTCCAGGGACCGGAATGCCTCGGCCACGTCTGCGATCACGGCCTGGTCCATCGGCGGCAGCGCCTCGGTCAGCGCACGGGAGAGCGCCGCCTCGTTGGGCCGTTTCGACAACTGGGGCTGGCGCAGCTGGATGAGCAGGTCCACCAGGGCGGCGTAGCGACGCTCGCCCAGCCCGAACAAGGCCTCGTCCACCGCCCTGCGGTACGCCTTCGCCTGGTCGTACACCATGCCGCGCCCGGCGACGGCCTCCGCGAGCCGGTCCCGCGACAGCGCCGTACCGGTCGCGTCCAGCAGGCTGAGTTCCTCGCCGATCCGCTGGTCGGTGACCGCGTACCAGTGCCGGGCGATACCCCGCCCCGCCACCGCCTTCAGCCCGCAGGCGAGCGTGCGGAAGTGGGCCTGCCCGCTGTCCTCGTCGCGGCGGCCGAACTCGATCCAGGCGTAGCCGAGCCGCTCGGGGTGTGGGTGCTCCCCGCCGAGCAGCAGGTTCCACTCCATCCGCTTGCCCGGGTCGGCGTCGGGTTCGACCCGGCGCGCGGACAGGTCGCCGTCCAGAAGGAACGGCAGCGTGAGGGCGAGAACCTTGGACTTGCCGGTGCCGTTGTTGCCACGCAGCAGCAGCCGGCCGTCGCGGAACCAGAACTCCTCCGTGTCGTAGTAGAACAGGTCGACCAGACCGATGCGCAGCGGTCGCCACCGACCGGGCGCGGGGACGGGCAGGGCGGTCACGACGCGTGCGCCTTTCGCTGAGAGGTACGGGATGCGCGGGAGGCCGGGGCGCCTGGTTCCACCACGCGGGTCTCGCCGACCGCGTACCGCGCGAGCGCCGGCAGCGGGACCACACCCCCAGGAGTGCGGGCCGCCAGGCCGAGAGCCGTCAGCCGGCTCAACGCCTGGTCGACCAACTCCGCCTCCGACCCCGGCTGTTTGGCACTCTTGGACCAGAACCCGCCGTGCTCGGCGGCCAGTTCCCGCACCCGCTCCTCCAACTTGCCGCGAGTCACCTCGCCGCCCGCAGCCACGAGGTGCTCGGCGAGCAGCAGCGTGACGTGCCCGTGCGTGCCCTGTTCCGGCATCCGTACGTCGGTGAGGTCATCCAGAGGATCGACCATGGCGATGCCCTCGGCCCGCACCTCGGGGACCAGGCCGGTCAGCTCGCCGATCCGTGCCGTGATGAAGGCGCGCTGCCGGGTCAGGTAGACCAGTTCCTCGTCGGTCAGCTCGTCGTAGTACAGCACCGGGTCGTCCAGCAGACGGCGGGTCAGCTTCTGGCGGATCGTGCGGAACCGGAGTTCCTCGCTCTCCAGGGCGGTCTCCGCGGTCAGCTCGGCCAGCCGGGTGCCGAAGTCCTCGGCACCGATCAACGACGGGCCGTGGCGGGCGGCGAGCAGCCCGGCCAGAACGCGGCGCTCCACGTCGTACAGCACATCGCCCGCCCCGCTGACGTACGCCTCCTCGTCCCCCGCTACCCGCCGCAGCACCCCGTACCGCAGCAGCAGCCGCACCACCGCGGCGAGGTCGAGGCGCTCGTCGCGCCGTTCCAGGGTGAACTCCACCCCGGCAGCGGCCAGATGAGGGTCGGCCGCGTCCAGGACCACCTGCTCGGCGAGCCGGCCGAGGGCGATCTGCGCCTCCCCGCGCTCCAGAGCGGCCAGCGCCAGGCACAGCAGCACATAACGGCGCCGGGTGAACGGCGACCGGGCGCGGGACGCCTCCCGCGCCGGATGGGTGGGATCGGCCAGGCTACCGGGAGTCTTGCGCAGCCGGGCCGCCTCCGCGTCCACCCGCAGCGACCAGCCGGTGTTGCGGTCGAACCAGTCGCGCAGCTCCGAGGCATGCTGCCGAACCAGGCGGAACTCGTCCGTGTACGCTCCGTGGGCCAGCAGCAGCGGTTCCTTCAGCAGGGCACGGGCGGCCTTCCGGAACTCGGCCGCGCGCCGGCCGTCCAGGACCTCGCCCAGGGGTGTGGTCATGAGACCTCCTGCGCCGGCGCGTCGTGCGTCCGTGCCCGCTCGGCACGGGTGAGATCGGTGATCTCGACGGCGTGGTCGGGGCCGCGGAACACGCCGCCCGGCGTGCGGATCTCGGCCGTCGTACCGTCCCCCAGAGCGGTGAGCCGGATTTCCATCGTGCCGTCGTTGCTGGTCGCCACCGTCGTCGTCATGCCGGGCCGCCAGGTGGCCAGGGCATCGCCGAGCAACTGCAGAAACAGGCCGAAGACGAGCGGGTCGAGTTCCCCGAGCGCGGACAACCGTGTGCCGCCGTCCGTCGTCAGCCGGGCGCGAGCCGCCGCGATCTCCTCCGCCTGCCGCGCGGCGATCTCCGCCAGCCGACGCCGCTGCTCGGACCGGTCCTCCACCTTGCGCGCCCTGCCACGCCGCTCGTAGCTGCCGGTGCGGCGCAGCTGCGGGCTGATCCGCAGGGGCTCCGCCTCGGCCCACGGGGCGGACGCGGCCACCGGACGGGCCGTGCGCTCGGCGAGAGTGTCGGCGTCGACGGTGAGGTGCCGAGCCGGGTAGAGGCCGAAAGCGGCGCGCCACAGGCGATGCCGCGCCTCGTCGTCCGGTGCCTCGGCGAACCAGCGGGCCAGGGTGCGAAAGTCGGCGGACCGGTCCGAGCGCCCGGCCCGCCGCTCGTTCAACTGCCGTACCACCGCGAGAAGCTGCGGGATCGCACCCAAAGCACGAGCGCGCAGCAGTCGGGCCTGCGACTCCCGGCCGTCCGCGGAGACGAACCAGGCGGACAGCCCCGCCCAGCGCCCCGCCCACCGCGCACAGCCTTGCGCCTCCGCGCTTTCGGCCTCCTCCGGAGCTGCGTCGGCCGCCTCCCGGGCCGCCGCCAGCCGCAGCAACGGGCCGACCCGGCCCTGCTCCTCCAACTCGCCGATGAGCAGGGCGATCCGCCCACCCAGTGTGATCAGGTCCTGGATGAACCGCTCCAGGTACTGGATCAGCCGGTCCTTGTAGGCCAGGAACACCTCGACCTCCACGCCGTGCAGGTCGATGGTGCGCTGCAACGACCCCATGAACGCCCGCGCGTTCTCCGCCAGCGCCTCGAACCGGCTCGTCAGCGCGGACAGCGCCAGATGCGCCTTGGCCCCGTCCGGCTCCTCCTCGGCGGCGATCACCAGCAGTGCCCGCAGCTGCGTGACGATGTCGTGCAGCGCCACCGCCTGAAGCGCACCGCGCCGCCCCAGCGTCTCGTCGTACACCGACAGCGCCTGCTCGGCGGCCTCACCGGCCTGTGTGAGCTGGTAGATGAAGCGTTTGCGGTAGAAGTCCTCGACGGCTGTGACCCGCGAGGTGTCCGGGTCGGCCCGCAGGTTTCCCCACTCGACGAGGCTGTCCAGTGCCTTGACCACGGTGTCCGGGTCGGCGGGCCGGTGTTCGGGCGGCAGCGCCGCGTGCACGTCCTCGGGCCGCAGGTGCACCGCGAACCGTTCCTTGGCCGTCAGGAACGTGCGCATCACCCGGCGGTAGAGAGGAGCGTTGGGCACAGTCAGGTGCGCGAAGGCGGCGTACCCGGCTCGGTCCGGCTCGGAATGCAGTGGTGACGTCATCGTCCGGCATTGTCCCCGACACACCCACCGCCACGGCAACCCTGGCCAGACCATCGCACGGGGTTACGAGAGGGCGGCCTCGATGACGGACGAGGAGTACCGGCACCGCATCACCGCCGCCTCCGGAGCTGTGCCGATCGTCCAGGCGGTTGTTCCACTGAAGCGACAGACCGGCAGGCCGTACGTCGGGTCGGGGTGACAGTTCCGGCACGCCGTCGGGGAGTCGTCGTGAGGGCGGCTGCGGAGGTCCTTCGAGGGCTGTCGGGCCCTGTGTGCGAACGGCCTGGACACCAAGGGCGGCGTCTGCTCGGCCCTGCCGTGTAGATGGCAGACCGGATGGGAGTACCCCGTGCACGTGTGGAGCCCGCGCCGGGGCGAGGGCTTCGCGTCACAGTGCTGACCGAGCCGGAGCTGGCAGAGCTGTACGAGGTGCGGGAGTATCTGGAGAGCGCTGCGGTTGAACTCTTCGTCGCGAACGCGTCCGACGAGCAGGTTTCCAACCTGCGCCGACACATCTCGGAAGCGGCGGCGCGCCCGGACCGGGCATTCGATCCGTGGTCGAGCTACTACGAGGACCTCTTCTCCGGTGCCGGTAACGGACTGCTCCGGAAGATCTACGAGTCCATCGCCGCACGGATCACGATGATGCAGAACCTTTCGGCGCGGTCTCCGGGGCGAGCCGAGGAGAGTGGCCGCGAGAGCGCGGAGATGCTCGACTGGATCGATAGGGGCAGTGTGGGGCGCCAGCCCGTCGAACCCATGGAAGCCACCGCCCCACATGTGGAGGTCGACGTTCACACCCGCCTCGGACAGACGGCGGGCGTAGATGAGGACGTCGTCGCGGAACAGCTCGACGGAGCCGGTGTCGGTGTAGGCGCGAGGCAGGCCGCTGAGGTCCTCGGCCCGGCCCGGCGCGGCGTACGGCGACACGTCAGGACCGCCTCGGCGTTCGCCCAGCAGCGCGGTCCAGCCGTACAGGTTGCTGTTCCGGTCCCAGAACCCTTCGTGATCCAGCATGCGGCTGCTGTGCGTCTGGAAGCGGTCGTCGAGCATGGGGCAGATGAGTACCTGGTGGCTCAGCTTGGGGAAGTCCCGGTCGCCGGCGAGCAGCGCGGTCCCGGCCGCGAGCCCGCCTCCGGCGCTGGCACCGGCGATGAGGAGACGCTCGGGGCTGATGCCCAACTCGGCCGCGTTGTAACTGTGTCGTCCCGGAGAGGGGTTGCGCTGTTTGGAGACAGAACACGGGCCGGACCCACTCGAAGGAACGGGCCCCTGGCCGACATCAGACGGTGCTCGCGGTCACGGCCGTTCGTTCGTCGCATGCCGGTGGTCGCAGTCCGGGCGTACTCCGGACAGCTCCACCGTGTGTCGGACGTTCGCGAACCCGGGTGCGCGCGAGGGTGTCCGCCCGGTCCTCCACCGGGCCGGAGCTGACGCGCAGGCTCAGGCCACATTCGGTGTGGGGGAGGTAGGGGCGGTGCTGGGTGGGCGGGCGTGGGCCCAGGCCGAGTCGGGCGATGGGCCGGTGCAGGGTGCCCGGATGCACAAACCAGCCGACGGGAGGCGACGCCGTGCGCCCCCGGGTGTGCGGCCCCTCTTTGCCGTCCGAGCGTGCCGACGGCACCGTCGCGCCTGCGCTGACAGAGTCGCCACCCGCCCCGCTCAACGTCTTCTCAACCTCTTCTCAACGTCTTCGGCCGACGCCTC
>NZ_JBHJYK010000056.1:0-15241 GCF_042269865.1 Streptomyces sp. NPDC055966 | reverse complement strand
CGGTGACACTTCTGTCGTCCCGGTCGCGGACGGTTCGTACGTTCCCTGGGTCGTCACCGCACGCAGCCGGGACGCCCTGCGCGCCCAGGCCGCCCGTCTGCTCGACCACGTCACAGAGCACCCCGAAGTCGACCTCGCCGACACCGCGTTGGCGCTGGCGACCACCCGGACACCGTTCCCCCGGCGCGCCGTCCTCGTCGGCGCCGACCGCGACGGGCTCACCGCCCAACTCGCGGCGCTGGCCCAGGGCGTGCCGCTGCCCGGCACGGTCACCGGCACCGCACGCGGCAACGGCCGCACGGCGTTCCTCTTCACCGGGCAGGGCGCCCAGCGTCCGGGCATGGGCCGCGAACTGCACGCCGCCCACCCGGTGTTCGCGCACACCTTCGACGCCGTGTGCGAGCGCGTTCCCGGACTGCGCGAGGTGGTCCTGGGCGACGACGCCGAGCTGCTGAACCGCACCGAGCACGCCCAGCCCGCGCTGTTCGCCTTCGAAGTCGCCCTGTACCGGCTGCTGGAGTCGTGGGGCGTACGCCCGGACTTCGTCGCCGGACACTCCATCGGCGAGATCGCCGCCGCCCACGTCGCCGGGGTCTTCTCCCTCGACGACGCCTGCGCCCTGGTCGCCGCCCGCGGCCGCCTCATGCAGGCGCTCCCGTCCGGCGGTGCGATGGCGTCGATCCGGGCCGGCGAGGAGGAGGTGCTGCCGCTCCTCGCCGGACACGAGCACGAAGTCGGCATCGCCGCCCTCAACGGGCCCGCCGCGACCGTCGTCTCCGGTACGCAGGAGGCCGTCGCCCGGATCTGCGAGCACTTCTCGGCGGCCGGCCGGCGCACCACCCGGCTGCGGGTCAGCCACGCCTTCCACTCCCCGCTGATGGACCCGGTGCTCGACGACTTCCGGGCCGTCGCCACCGGCATCACCTACAACGAGCCGAACCTGCCCGTCGTCTCCGCCCTGACCGGCCGGACGGCGGACACCGGCCGGCTCACCGACCCCGAGTACTGGGTACGGCACGTGCGTGAGCCGGTCCGCTTCCACGACTGCGTGACCCAGCTGTACGGCCTCGGCGCCCGCCGCTTCCTGGAGGTCGGCCCGGACGGCCCGCTCACCACGCTCGCCGAGTCGGCCCTGGCCGAGACGGAGTCCGCCGCCGCGGACGAGCCGGTGCTCGTGGCCGCCGTCCTGCGGGACAAGCCCGAGACCGACTGCCTGCTCCGGGCCGTCGGCACCCTGTTCGCACACGGCACCGACCTCGACTGGGCGGCGCTCCTGCCCGGCGCCCGCACCACGCACCTGCCCACCTACGCCTTCCAGCGGCAGCGGTTCTGGCTGCCGACCGCGGCACCCGCCGGGGATCCCGGCGCGGCCGGACTGCGCGCGGCGCAGCACCCGTTCCTCGCGGCCGAGATCGCCCGCGCCGGCTCGGACGACCTCCTGTTCACCGGACGGCTGTCCCTGCGCAGCCACCCCTGGCTCGCCGACCACACCGTCCTCGGCCAGGTCATCCTGCCCGCCACCGGATACCTCGACCTCGCCGTGCACGTGGGCGACCGCACCGGCTGCGGCCACCTGAGCGAACTCACCCTGCTCCGCCCGCTCGTCGTGCCCGCCGAAGGCGCCGTGGACCTCCACGTCACCGTCGACGCCGCCGACGACGGACGGCGTGCCTTCGCCGTGTGGTCGCGGCCCGGGACGGGCGACGGGGACTGGCAGCGGCACGCCCAGGGCACCCTCGCCCCGCAACCCCCGTCCGTACCGGCCGACGACCTGACCGCGTGGCCCCCGCCGAACGCCTCCGTCGTCTCCGAGCAGGACCCCTACGCGGCCTTCGCCGCCGCAGGCTTCACGTACGGGCCGAGCTTCCAGGGCCTCGGCACCGTGTGGGAGCGCGACGACGAGATGTACGCCGAGGTCGCGCTGCCGGAGCCGTACCGGCAGGACGCCGCACGGCACGTGCTGCACCCGGCGCTGCTCGACGCGGCCGTCCAGACACTCCTGGTGGCACGGCCCGGCAGGGGCGACGACGACGAGGCCGCGGCGCCCATGCTGCCGTTCGCCTGGACGGGACTGACCGTGCACGCCACCGGCGCGACCGCGCTCCGGGTGCGCCTGACCCCGGCCGACCACGACCACGGCTACCGGGTCCTGGTCACCGACACCAGCGGGCGGGCCGTCGCCACCGCCGACGCCATCACCCTGCGCACGGTGGCCGCCGCCCCGGCCGCCGAGCCGGACCGGCCCGAACTGCTGCGCCTGGACTGGCAGGAGAGCCGCCCGGCCCCCGAGCCGCCCGCCGCGCGCACGGCGCGCTGGATCGTCCTCGGCGAGGGCGACGACCGGGTGGCCGCCGCCCTCGACGCGGCCGGCGTACACCTGGAGACCTACGCCGACCTCGAAGCCCTCGGCAAGGCCGTCGACACCGGCATGACCATGCCCGAGGTGGTCATCGTCGCCGCCGAGCCGCGCCACCCCGACGGCCACGGCATGCCCGAGGCGGTCCGCGGCCACCTGTCCCGCGCCCACGAGCTGATGTGCGGCTGGCTCGCCGACGAGCGGTACGCCGACGCCCGGCTGGTGTTCGTCACCCGCTCCGCGGTGACCGCCGGCCAGGACACCGACGCCCCCGGCGTGGTCCTGCCGGACGTGACCGGTGCCGCCCTGTGGGGCCTGGTACGCGCCGCACAGGCCGAACACCCCGGCCGGTTCCAGCTGGTGGACCTGTCCGGCGACACCGAGGGCGACGACGCGGCGTCGGCCGCCGCCATCGCCTCCGGGCGCCCGCACAGCGCCGTCCGCGCCGAACAGGTCCTGCACCCCGACGCCGCACCCGCCGCCACGGGCCCCACGCCGGACCTCGCGGCGGGAACGGTGCTCGTCACCGGCGCCACCGGCACCCTCGGCCGGGCGGTCGCCCGCCACCTGGTCACCCGGCACGGCGTGCGCTCCCTGCTGCTCGCCGGGCGGCGCGGCCCCGCCGCCGACGGCGCGGACACCCTCGTCGCCGAGCTGACCGAACTGGGCGCCCGAGTCCGGCTGGAGGCCTGTGACATCGCCGAACGGACCGACGTGGAGCGGCTGTTGACCCGGCTGCCCGCCGACACCCCGCTGACCGGAGTGATCCACGCGGCCGGTGTCACCGACGACGCCGTCCTCACCGCGCTCGACGGCGCCCGCTTCGACACGGTGCTGCGCCCGAAGGCGGACGGAGCCTGGCACCTGCACCACGCCACGACGGCCCACAACCCGGCGGCGTTCGTGCTGTTCTCCTCGGCGGCGGGCACCTTCGGCGCTCCCGGCCAAGCCAACTACGCCGCGGCGAACGCCTTCCTCGACGGCCTCGCCGCCCTCAGGCGCTCACTCGGCCTGCCCGCGGCCTCCGTCGCCTGGGGACTGTGGGGCGACTCCAGCGGCATGACCGCCCGCCTGTCACAGGCGGACCGCGGCCGACTGGCCCGCGGCGGCCTGCGCCCCCTGACCACCGAGGACGCCCTGGCCCTCCTCGACGACGCCCTCACCACCACCGATCCCGCGGTGATCGCCGTCGCCACCGGCGCGGGCCGGGCCGGGGTCCGGTCGATGCTGCGGCCGGCCACCGCGACGGCACGGCGCCGGACCGTGGCCGGCCCGTCCGCGGCGGCCGCCCCGTCGCTCCTGGCCGGACGCACCCCCGACGAGGGCCGCGCCCTGCTGCTCGGCCTGGTGCGCGACCTCGCCGCCATCGTGCTCGGACACGCGAGCGCGGACGAGGTGGAGCCCGACCGGCTCTTCACCGAGCAGGGCTTCGACTCCCTCACCGTGGTCGAACTCCGCAACCACCTCGCCACCGCCACCGGCCTGAAACTGGCGCCGACCCTGCTGTTCGACCACGCCACCCCCGAAGCCCTCGCCGCCCATCTGCACGCCAGGCTCGGCGAGCAGGCCGCCCAGGCCCAGGACACCGGTCGGCCGGGGCCGGCCGCGGGCACGCCCGACATCCGCGCCGAGGACACCCTCGGCGGACTGTTCAAGCAGGCCTGCCTCGACGGCCGCGTCGACGACGGCTTCACCCTGCTCCAGGCGGCGGCCGGACTGCGCCCCACCTTCACCGCACCGGACGAACTGCCCGCCCTGCCCGGCGCGATCCGGCTCTCCGCCGGTGACACCGCCGCACCGCTGGTCTGCTTCAGCTCCTACGTCGCCCTCGCCGGAGTCCACCAGTACGCCCGGTTCGCCTCCGCCTTCCGCGGCCGGCGCGACGTCTGGGCCCTGCCCACCCAGGGCTTCGGCACCGGAGAGCCGCTGCCGGCCACCCACGACGCCATCGCCGACCTGCACGCCGACGCCGTGCACCGCACCGTGGGAGACACCCCGCCGGTCCTGCTCGGCTCGTCCTCCGGCGGTGTCCTCGCCCTGTCCGCCGCCCGGCGGATGCAGGAGCGCGGCGCCGCACCGGCCGCCGTCGTCCTGCTCGACACCTACATGCCGCGCGCCGACTCCCCGTTCCTGCGCTTCTCCCAGCAGATGCTGGCCGGCATGTTCGAACGGGAGTCCCTGTTCGCGCACATGGACTCCGACCGGCTCACCGCGATGAGCTGGTACGTCGCGATGATCGGGGAATGGGAGCCGGGCCCCCTGGAGTGCCCCGTGCTGCTGGTGCGCTCCAGCGAGCCCCCCGTACCCGCGGAACCCGGTGAGGAGATGCGGCCCGAGGAGTGGCAGACCTCCTGGCGCCGGGCCCACACCGTCCTCGACGTCCCCGGCAACCACTTCACGATGATGGAGGACCACGCCCGCTCCACCGCCGAGGCCACCGACGCCTGGCTCACCGGCCGAGGCGCCTGACCGGCACCCCGGTCCCGCGCCCAGGGCCCTGCCCCTCCTGACGGTGGGCAGGGCCCTCGCGCCGGCGACGGCTCCGCCGAGGGCACCGCCACCCCACCACGGACACGAAGGAAGGATCCGCCATGACGGCACCGCTGACCCTCGCGCACTCGCCCTGCCCCAACGACACGTTCGTCTTCCACGCCTGGACCGAGGGACTGCTCCCCGACGCCCCCGGGACACGGCTCACCCTGGCCGACATCGACGTCACCAACGGCCTCGCCCAGAAAGGCGAGTTGGACGTCCTGAAGGTCTCCTACGGCGTCCTGCCGCACATCCTGGACGACTACGCGCTGCTGCCCTGCGGCGGCGCGCTCGGCCGCGGCTGCGGCCCCCTCCTCCTGGTCGCCGAGCCCACCGAACCGGCCGCCCTCGCCGGCGCCCGCGTCGCGGTGCCCAGCACCACGTCCACGGCCTACCTGCTGTTCCGGCTGTGGGCGGCCGACGCGATACCGGGCGGCGTCGGCGAGGTCGTCGTCCTGCCCTTCCACGAGATCATGCCCGCCGTCCGGGACGGCGCCGTCGACGCCGGACTCGTCATCCACGAAGCCCGGTTCACCTACGGCCGCTACGGCCTGCACTGCGCGGCCGACATGGGCGAGGAGTGGGAGAAGCACACCGCACTGCCCATCCCGCTCGGCGCCATCGTCGCCCGCCGCTCCCTGGGCGAACCCCTGCTGCGCAGCCTCACCCACGCCGTACGCGCCTCCGTCCGCGCGGCCTGGAGCGACCCCGACGCCTCCCGCGCCTACGTCCTTCGGCACGCCCAGGAGATGGAGCCGGACGTCGTCGACCAGCACATCGGCCTGTACGTCAACGAGTTCACCGCCGACCTCGGAACCGAGGGGCTGGACGCCGTACGCACCCTCCTCGACCGCTCGGCCGAACTCGGCCTGCTGCCAAGTGCCGCCGACGGCGCACTGGACACGATCCTCCACCTCTGAGCGACGGCGCCCGCCGCCGACCCCGGCGACAGCCGGACCCCGGCCGCCCCGGCAACGCTAGAAGTTCTCTTAGAGCCCCCCGCCCACGGCCCGAAAGAGGCGGCGCGCTTCCCATAATCGGCCCAGGGGACCGGCCCGGCACCGGGAGCGCCGCGGCCGGTCCCCGCGAGGCCACCGGGCGACCCGCCCGCCCCTCACCCGGCCCCGGCACCCCGTGGTGCCGGGGCCAACCCGATGCCCCACGCCCCACGGCGGGCCAGCGCGCCCGCCGCCGAAGGGAGACCGATTCCGTGAGCGAGGACAGGCTGCGCGAATTCCTGACCCGTGTCTCCACCGACCTCCAGCGCACCCGCACCCGGCTGCGCCAGGTCGAGGGCAGGGCCACGGAACCGATCGCCGTCGTGTCCATGAGCTGCCGCTACCCCGGCGGGGTCACCACCCCCGAGGATCTGTGGCACCTCGTCGACACGGGCACCGACGGCATCTCCGCCTTCCCGGACAACCGAGGCTGGGACCTCGACGCCCTCTACGACCCCGACCCCGCCCACGCCGGCACCTCCTACACCCGGGAAGGCGGCTTCCTTCACGACGCCGCCGACTTCGACCCCGCCTTCTTCGGCATGTCACCGCGCGAGGCCCTCGCCACCGACCCCCAGCAGCGCCTCCTCCTCGAAACCGTCTGGGAATCCCTGGAGCGCGCCGGCCTGCGCCCGGCCGACCTGCGCGGCAGCGCCACCGGCGTGTTCGCCGGAGTCATGTACAACGACTACGCCACCCGGTTCCCGGAGCCGCCCCCCGGCGTCGAGGGCTACCTCGGCAACGGCAGCGCCGCGAGCATCGCCTCGGGCCGCGTCTCCTACACCTTCGGCTTCGAGGGCCCCGCCGTCACGGTGGACACCGCCTGCTCCTCCTCCCTCGTCGCCCTCCACCTCGCGGTGCAGTCCCTGCGCCAGGGCGAGTGCGACCTCGCCCTCGCCGGTGGAGTCGCCTTCATGTCGACCCCGGTCACCTTCCTGGAGTTCAGCCGACAGCGCGGACTCGCGCCCGACGGCCGCTGCAAGTCCTTCGCCGACGCCACCGACGGCACCGGCTGGGGCGAGGGCGCGGGCGTCCTCCTCCTCGAACGCCTCTCCGACGCCCGCCGCAACGGCCATCCCGTGCTCGCGGTCGTCCGCGGCTCCGCCGTCAACCAGGACGGCGCGAGCAGCGGCCTCACCGCCCCCAACGGCCCCTCCCAGCAGCGCGTCATCCGCCAGGCGCTGGCCTCCGCCGGACTCGCCCCGGCCGACGTCGACGCCGTCGAGGCGCACGGCACCGGCACCACCCTCGGCGACCCCATCGAGGCCCAGGCACTCCTGGCGACCTACGGCCAGGACCGCGCCGCGGACCGCCCGCTCTGGCTCGGTTCGCTGAAATCCAACATCGGCCACACCCAGGCCGCCGCCGGCGTCGGCGGAATCATCAAGATGGTCATGGCCCTGCGCCATGCCCGACTGCCCCGCACCCTGCACGTCGACACCCCCACGACCAAGGTCGACTGGACCGAGGGCAACGTACGCCTCCTCACCGAACCGGTTGCCTGGCCGCCCACCGACCGGCCCCGCCGCGTCGGCGTCTCCGCGTTCGGCGTCTCCGGCACCAATGCCCACGTCATCCTGGAAGAGACCCCGCCGACCGAGGCCGAGACGACCGGCGCGGCAGAACCGGAAGACACCGCCCCGACCGCCGAACCCACACCGCCGCCGGTCGTCCCCTGGACCCTCTCCGCCCGCACCGCCGACGCCCTGAGGGCCCAGGCCACCGCCCTGCTCGACCACCTCGCCACGCACCCGGACACGGACGACCTCGCCGTCGCCCGCACACTGACCCTCGGTCGCTCCCTGTTCGAACACCGCGCCGTCGTCCTCGGCACCGACCGCGACACCCTCACCGCAGGCCTCAACACCCTTGTCGACAACGGCACATCGCCCGACGTCATCACCGCGACCGCCCGACGCGGCGGCAAGACGGCGTTCCTGTTCTCGGGTCAGGGTGCGCAGCGGTTGGGGATGGGGCGTGAGTTGTACGAGAGCTTCCCGGTGTTCGCGGAGGCTTTCGACGCGGTGTGTGCTTACGTGGGCGCGGAGTTGCGTGATGTGGTCTTCGGGGAGGACGCGGGGCGGCTGGATCGTACGGAGTGGACGCAGCCCGCGTTGTTCGCGGTCGAGGTGGCGCTGTTCCGGCTGGTGGAGTCGTTCGGGGTACGTCCGGATGTCCTGATCGGGCATTCGATCGGTGAGATTGCTGCCGCGCATGTGGCGGGTGTGTTGTCGCTGGAGGATGCCTGCGCTCTGGTGGTGGCTCGTGGCCGGCTGATGCAGGAACTGCCCGCCGGCGGTGTGATGGTGGCGGTGGAAGCCGCCGAGGACGAGGTGCTGCCTCTGCTGGAGGGCCGTGCGGGTGAGGTGTCGATCGCAGCGGTCAACGGCCCCCGGGCGGTGGTGATCGCCGGTGTCGAGACCGCTGTCGAGCCCGTCGTTCGAGAGCTCAAGAAGCAGGGTCGGCGTACGTCGCGTCTGCGGGTCTCGCACGCCTTCCACTCGCCGTTGATGGAGCCGATGCTCGACGCGTTCCGTGACGTGGCGGTGGACATCAGTTACGGCACTACGTCGATCCCGGTCGTGTCGAACGTGACCGGACGCCTCGCCGCAGACGGCGAGTTGGCGTCGGCCGACTACTGGGTACGGCATGTCCGTGAGGCCGTCCGCTTCGCCGACGGGGTGAGTGCACTCGCGGCGCAGGGCGTGACACGTTTCCTGGAGATCGGCCCTGACGGCACCCTCACCGCGCTCGCACGCACCGCTCTCGGAGACGGCGGCGAAGACGCTCTGTTCGTTCCGACGCTCCGCAAGGACCGGGACGAACCTCACACGACGCTGGCGGCGCTGGCCGCGCTGCACGCGTCCGGCAGGCACGTCGACTGGAACGTACTCCTGCCCGACACGTACGGGTGGGCGCAGCTGCCCACGTACCCCTTCCAGCGGCAGCGCTACTGGCTCGATCCCGTCGCGGACCGTGCCGGACGCCGAGGAGAACACCCACTGCTCTCGGCCGGAATCGGCCTCGCCGACTCCACCACCGTGGTGGCCACGGGACGTCTCTCCCCGCGCATCCAGCCCTGGCTCGGCGACCTCGCCACCGGCGGCGGCTCCCTCGTGGCCGCCTCCGTCCTCACCGACCTGGCTCTCCACACCGGACGCACCCTCGGCGCCCACCACCTCGCCGAACTGCGCGTCGACACGCCGCTGCCGCTCCCCACGACCGGGGAGATCGAGATCCAGACGGTCACCGAGGCGGTCCCCGGCGAGCAGCGCTGGACCTTCGCCCTGTACGCACGGCCGTACGACCCGGACGCCGGCCCGTCCGACGACGCCCAGCCCTGGACCCGCCACGCCCACGGCACGCTGGTCGGCGGCCTCGAAGATCCGGCCGGTACGGAACCCGACGCCGACGCCGCCGGCATGGCCTGGCCTCCGCCCGGGGCCGTGCCGGTCGACCCGGACGAGGTGTACGCAAACCTGGACCTGCCCGGCTCACAGGTGCTGACAGCAGCCTGGCGCCGGGGAGACGAGGTCTTCGCCGAGGCCGCCCTGCCGGAGACGGCGGAGGCCGAGGCCGCCAGGTTCGCCGTGCACCCCGCCCTCCTGGACTGCGCCCTGCTCATGCTCACGGCAGCCGGCCGGCCCGTGCCGCATCTCGTGAGCTGGTCCGGGCTCACCCTGCACGCGCGTGCCGCCGCGAGCGTGCGTCTGCACATCGTTGCGCGCTCGACGACGGAATGCGAACTCCGGCTGCTCGACGGCACAGGCGTCCCCGTGCTGACCGCCTCGACGGTCACCGTGCTGCCCTTCGACATGGACCGGCTCCCCGGTTCCGTCCAGGGCCGTGGCAGCGACCTCTACACCGTCACCTGGACCGCTGCCGAGGCCGGCAGCGAGCGGGAGCCGCTCGGGACCTCGGTCCAGTGGAGCCCGGACGAGCTCCAGGCCGCCCTGTCAGCCACCTCGGACACCCCGCACGCCGACCTGGTCGTCGTTCCCTGGCACACGGCCCACACCGAAAGCGACGCCGGACTCGTACCCGACGTGCACGCCGCGGCGCAGCGAGCACTCTCCCTCGTTCAGCAGTGGCTCACCGACGCTCGCGCCGACCAGTCACGTCTGCTGCTGCTCACGCGTGGCGCGGTCGCCGCGCGCCCCGGCGAGAGCGTCACCGACCTGCCCGCCGCGACCGTGCGCGGACTGCTGAAGTCGGCCGCGTCGGAGAACCCCGGACGGATCCTGCTCCTCGACAGCGACACGACTCCCACCGAGGACCAGCTCAGCGCTGCGACACGCCACGAGAGCGACGAACTCGCCCTCCGCGACGGGAAGTTGCTCGCACCGAGACTCGCCCTGGCCACGCCCGTCGGACAGGGACCCACCGCACCCGCCTTCCCCGGCTTCCCCGCTTTCCCCGAGGACCGGACCGTACTCGTGACGGGCGGTACCGGAACCGTGGGCTCCGCCACCGCCCGGCACCTGGCGACCCGGCACGGCGTACGGCACCTGCTGCTCGTCACCCGGCGCGGCCCGCAGACACCGGGCGCGGCCGAACTGGTCGACGAACTCGCCGCCCTCGGCGCCCGAGCCACCGTCGTGAGCTGCGACGCGGCCGACCGGGACGCCCTCGCCGACGTCCTCCGCGACATCTCACCCGAGCACCCGCTGGGCGCCGTGGTCCATGCCGCCGGCACGCTGGACGACGGCGTCGTGACCTCCCTCACCCCTGAGCGACTCGCCTCGGTGCTGCGATCCAAGATCGACGCGGCGGTCCACCTCCACGAACTCACCCAGCACCTCGATCTGTCGGCGTTCGTGCTGTACTCCTCGGCCGCCGCCACCTTCGCCGGGCCCGGGCAGGGCAACTACGTCGCCGCGAACGCCTTCCTCGACGCCTTCGCCACCCGGCTGCGCGCGGACGGGCGCCCGGCGGTGTCCATGGCCTGGGGCCTGTGGGCGGCCGACAGCGCCATGACCAGCGCGCTCGCCGACGCTGCGCAGGGCCGCGCCACCCGCAACGGCATCGGCGCGCTGCCCACCGACGACGCCCTCGCCCTCTTCGACCGCGCCCTGACCCACACCGACGGCCCACCACTCCCGCTCCGCCTGGACCGCGCCGCACTGCGCCGGGCCGCCGACCGGCTGCCCCCGCTGCTGCGTTCCCTCACGGGTCGCCGTACTCTGCGCGAGGCCGCGTCAGCGGCACACCCCGCCGCCTCCCCGCTGGGTCTCCTCGCCCTGCCCGAGTCCGGCCGCCGGGAGGCGGTGAACACCCTCGTGCGGACCACTCTGGCCGGCGTGCTCGGGCACGCTTCCGACACCCGGATCCGCCCCGACACGCCGTTCACCCAGCTGGGCCTCGATTCCCTGACCGCGCTGGAACTGCGCAACGCCCTCAGCCACGCGACCGGCGTACGCCTGCCCGCGACCCTGGTCTTCGACCACCCCACGCTCGAAGCGGTCACGGAACTCCTCCTGACCGAACTCACGCCGACCACAGGCCCGTTCACCGGGATGGGCGTCACCGCCGCCAGCCTCTCCGAGTCCGCCGCGCTCGCCGACGATCCCATCGCGATCATCGGCATGGGCTGCCGCTTCCCGGGCGGCGTGGAGACCCCCGAACAGTTCTGGGAACTCCTCGTGCAGGGCGAGGACGCCATCGGCGCCTTCCCCACCGACCGTGGCTGGGACAACCTCACCACCTTCGACGACCTGAACGGCACCGGCACCGGCACATCGACGTACACCCGACAGGGTGGGTTCCTGTCGGGTGTGGGTGGTTTTGATGCGGAGTTCTTCGGGGTGTCGCCGCGTGAGGCGTTGGCGATGGATCCGCAGCAGCGGTTGTTGTTGGAGACGTCGTGGGAGGCGGTGGAGCGGGCGGGGATGGATCCGCGGTCGTTGCGGGGGAGTCGTACGGGTGTGTTCGCGGGGACGAACGGTCAGGATTATCCGGCGTTGTTGAGTTTGTCGGAGGGTGACTTCGGGGGGTATGTCGGTACGGGTAATGCGGCGAGTGTGGCGTCGGGTCGGGTGTCGTATGTGCTGGGTCTGGAGGGTCCGGCGGTCACGGTCGACACGGCTTGCTCGTCCTCGTTGGTGGCGCTGCATCTGGCGGCGCAGTCCCTGCGCGCGGGCGAGTGCTCGAAGGCCCTTGTCGCAGGCGTCACCGTGATGTCAACTCCGTCTGCTTTCGAGGAGTTCGGTCGTCAGGGTGGTCTGGCGGGTGATGGTCGGTGCAAGGCGTTCGCGGAGGAGGCGGACGGTACCGGCTGGGGTGAGGGTGTGGGTGTGCTGCTGGTGGAGCGGCTGTCGGATGCTGTTGCGGCGGGTCGTCGTGTGCTGGCGGTGGTGCGGGGTTCGGCGGTGAATCAGGATGGTGCGTCGAATGGTCTGACGGCTCCGAACGGTCCGTCGCAGCAGCGGGTGATCCGGGCTGCGCTGGAGGCGGCTGGTGTGTCGGCGGCTGATGTGGATGTGGTGGAGGCGCACGGTACGGGTACGAAGTTGGGTGACCCGATCGAGGCGCAGGCGCTGCTGGCGACGTATGGGCAGGGGCGTGAGGGGGAGCGTCCGTTGTGGCTGGGGTCGGTGAAGTCGAACATCGGTCACACCCAGGCTGCTGCGGGTGTGGCCGGTGTGATCAAGATGGTGGAGGCGTTGCGGCACGGTGTGTTGCCGGCGACGTTGCATGTGGGTGAGCCGTCGTCGCATGTGGACTGGTCGGCGGGGGACGTACGCCTGCTGACCGAGAGCCAGGCGTGGATGGGGGACGCTGGGCGGGTGCGGCGTGCGGGTGTGTCGTCGTTCGGTCTCAGCGGTACGAATGCGCACGTCATCCTGGAGCAGGCACCCGAAGAGACGGCGGAGGTGGACGAGGGGCCGAGTTTGCCGGTGGTGCCGTGGGTGCTGTCGGGGCGCACTCCTGACGCCCTGCGCTCCCAAGCCACCCGCCTGCATGCCTACGCGCAGACGAACACCGACCTCACACCCGCCGCTGTGGCGAGCGCTCTGGTCACCACCCGGACGCCGTTCGAGTACCGAGCCGTCATTCACGGCCGTGATCGTGCGGAACTGCTGGCCGGCCTCAACTGCCTGGCCGTCGGAGATCCCGCGGCGAACCTGGTACAGGCCACGGCAGCGGACTCCGGCAAGACGGCGTTCCTGTTCTCGGGTCAGGGTGCGCAGCGGTTGGGGATGGGGCGTGAGTTGTACGAGGCGTTCCCGGTGTTCGCGGACGCCTTCGACGCCGTGTGCGTATGTGTGGGCGCGGAGTTGCGTGATGTGGTCTTCGGGGAGGATGCGGGGCGGCTGGATCGTACGGAGTGGACGCAGCCCGCGTTGTTCGCGGTCGAGGTGGCGTTGTTCCGTCTGGTGGAGTCGTTCGGGGTACGTCCGGACTTCCTGATCGGGCACTCGATCGGTGAGATCGCTGCCGCGCATGTGGCGGGTGTGTTGTCGCTGGAGGACGCCTGCGCCCTGGTGGCGGCTCGTGGCCGGCTGATGCAGGAACTGCCCGTCGGCGGTGTGATGGTGGCGGTGGAAGTCGCCGAGGACGAGGTGCTGCCTCTGCTGGAGGGCCGTGCGGACGAGGTGTCGATCGCCGCGGTCAACGGCCCCCGGGCGGTGGTGATTGCGGGTGCCGAGTCGGCCGTGGTCGAGGTTGCGGAGGAGCTGAAGGCGCAGGGTCGGCGTACGTCGCGTCTGCGGGTCTCGCATGCGTTCCACTCGCCGTTGATGGAGCCGATGCTGGACGCGTTCCGTGATGTGGCGGAGGGCATCGGGTACGGCACCGCGTCGATCCCGGTCGTGTCGAACGTGACCGGACGCCTCGCCGTGGATGGCGAGTTGGCGTCGGCCGACTACTGGGTACGGCACGTCCGTGAGGCGGTCCGTTTCGCCGATGGCGTGGCTGCGCTGGCCGCCGAGGGTGTGACGCGTTTCCTGGAGATCGGACCTGACGGCACCCTCACCGCCCTCGCGCAGAGCTGCGTTCCGGATGACGACGCCGGTGACGCCCTGTTCGTACCGATGCTCCGCAAGGACAGGAGCGAGGTGGAGACCGTCGTCGTGTGCGTCGCCGCCGGATACACAGCGGGCGTCTTCGTCGACTGGACGGCGGTGCTCGGTCAGCACTCCATGGTCGATGTCGACCTGCCGACCTACGCCTTCCAGCGTGAGCGGTTCTGGCCGCAGACCAAGCGCAGCGAGGTCGTGCGCGACGTCGAACTCTGGGAGCCGACCGAACCCGAGGAAGCACGCGAGCTGGCGGACAGCCTGAACGTGGGCGAGGACGTCGTCCAGAAGGTGCTGGCAGGGCTCGCGACCCGGCGTCGGGACCGCATCGTGCGCGCCGAGGTGGACGGCTGGCAGTACCGCGTCGACTGGCAAGAGGTCGCTCTTACGCCGGGTGTCGGCCGCTCCGGGCCGTGGCTGGTGCTCCACTCGGCGGGGCAGTCGGCTCATCTGGAGACCATCACCGCCGCTCTGCCCGAACACCTGCTTCTGTCCCTCCCCGACGAGCCGGACCGTGCGGAACTCGCGCGAGCCGTCGCCACCGCCGTTCCGGGCACGCGGCTCGCCGGAGTCGTCGTCCTGTGCGACACGGTCGTGCAGGCGCTCGTCGCCACCCAGGCGACAGGTGACGCGGAAGTCGACGGGCCCGTCTGGCTGGTGACCCGAGGAGCGGTCCGTATCGACCACCTGGAGGACGACGGTCCGCTGCGCGCCGAGCAGGCGGCCGTCTGGGGACTGGGACGTGTGGCCGCGTTGGAGCACCCCGACCGTTGGGGCGGCCTTGTCGATCTGCCGGAGGTGCCGGACGAGGACACCGCCGGACTCCTCGCGTCGGCACTCACCTCCTCCGTGGAGGATCAACTCGCCCTCCGCGACGGCCGGATCCATGCCCGCAGGCTCAGGCAGGAGCCGGCGCGGCAGCCCACGGACCAGGGCTGGAAGCCCGGAGGGAAGGTCCTGGTCACCGGTGGCACGGGTGCTCTCGGCGCACATGTCGCACGCTGGCTCGTCCGGCGTGGGGCCACCGACCTGGTCCTCACCAGCCGCCAGGGGGCCGACGCACCCGGCGCCGACGAACTCGTCGCAGACCTGCGCGACTTGGGAGCGCAACACGTGAGCCTGGAGGCCTGCGACGTGTCCGACCGGACAGCGGTCGCCGACCTGCTCTCGCGCCACCGTGTCAGTGCGGTCTTCCATGCCGCGGGCGTCCCCGACTACAAGCCCCTCGACGCTGTCGACGCCGCTCATGTGTCGCGGGTGGTGGGGGCGAAGGGGTGGGGTGCGGTGTATTTGGATGAGTTGACGCGTGGTTGGGATTTGAGTGCGTTTGTGGTGTT
>NZ_JBHJYK010000055.1:0-15588 GCF_042269865.1 Streptomyces sp. NPDC055966 | reverse complement strand
CCCTGGCGCGTCAGCTCGTCGGCCAGGTTCCGGGTCGACTTGGTCGTCCAGCGCAGCGGCGACATCGGGTCCCCGCGCATGTCCGGCTCGACCAGTGCCAGTAACGCTGGAACGAGTAGCGGGTCAAGTTCCTCGGCGCTCTTGCGGCCGCCGCCGTCCCGGCGGACCCGGCCCTCGGGCAGTGGGTTCTCACCGCCCTCCAGCTCGAAGACGCCCTTCCGTACCGTCGTCTCGCTCACCCCTGCGGCACTCGCGACGGCCCTCACCCCGCCGTGCCCCAGCAGCCGGGCCTCGGCGGCCAGCGCCAGCCGCTGCTGCCGCTCATTCAGATGAGGGAACAACACCCCGAATCTCAGGGCGAGTTGATCGCGAACCTCGCTCGGTATGCGCATACCACACCAACGACGCAGAGACCGTGAAGCAACGCGTTGATTCTTTACGAGCCCTTACCTGTCCGCGGTGCGCCGAGGGTGGTTTACCGGATCCGCGCACCAGTTCATCGGAAGCGATGGTGTGCACCCCACGGACGCCGGACACGCATACCTCGCCGAGCAGATTCGCCCCGAACTCTCGCGACTGTTGTACCCGTAAGCGCTGATGGGACCTGGCCCCGGACTTCGCGGTCACCGTTTCAGGTCTGTGGCCAGCAGGTCTCGGATGTGGTCGGCTGGGCCGGATACGGGTACTGCGCCTCTCACTCGCGGTTCTTCTCGGGTCTGCGCCTGTACCTGGTCTGTACTCCTAGTGGCATGCCCATCACCTGGGCACTCGCGAACCCGAAGATTGATGAGCGGCAAGTGCTGGCCGCGATGCTGGACCGCGAGCCGCATCTGGCCACCGACCGGCCGGGGCTGCTGGTCATCGCAGACAAGGGCTTCGCCTCCAAGGAATTCGAGAACGACCTCGCGATGCGAGGCGCTGAGCTACTCCGGCCGTCCTTCAAACGGGAGAAGGGCTGCAAGGCTCACCGCGTCAGGGGCTCTGAGACCGCGCCATGGTCCCGCTCCGCGTCTACCCGCACCGGGTCGGCGGTCCCGGTCCTGTGGCCGGCCGTCCCGGGTTTGTACCCCTGCCGTGCAGGGCCCAGCGGGGCCCGGCCAACGCCCTGTTCGGATCCGGGCCCCGGGCTGTTTCGCCGGTGCCGCTCGACCCCCGGCCCGCGCCCGTGCAGAGGCCCTGGCGGGGGGCTTCCCCGAGCGGGCCGATGGCCCGCCTTTTCGTTTGCCCGGGACGACCGTGCTGCGCCTGGCCGTCCCGGGGCCCGTCAGGGGACCGGCCCCCGCCGTCCACTACTGTTCGGCGATTCCGCCGATGCGCTCGCGGAGGAGATCAGCGTGGCCGTTGTGCCGCGCGTACTCCTCGATCATGTGGGTGAGGATGTAGCGGAGGGAGAAGACGTCGTCTCGGTACCGCCCGGTGGCGTCGGGGGACTGGGCGGCATCCACGATGTCGCGGGATCGGGCGCACTCCTCGTGCCAGATCGCGAACGCCTCGGACGGGTCTGCGGTGTCGACGTCGAAAGCGCCGCCGGTGCTTCGGGGCCAGTGCACGCTACTGTGCTCGCCGTTCAACACGTTGCGGAACCAGGTCCGCTCGACGTCAGCCATGTGCCGGACGAGGCCGAGCAGCGACAAGCCGGAGGGCCGCACGGCCTTTTCCCTGAGCTGCTCGGCTGTGAGCCCCGCACATGCCATGGCCAGCGTGTCACGCTGGCGCTGCAGGAAGCCGGTCAGCGTGGCGTGCTCATCGGCCACCCGCGGAGGTTCGGTCCTCTCCTGGTTGTCCATCGGACCATCATGACAGCGAGGGGCGCACGGCAGTGGGATCTCTGCGGCTGACCTGCGCCGCCGATGACCGGCTGCCGCTCCGCAGTTCGCCTCGAGCCTTCGGAGTGTGGGCTCCGGCCTTGGCACGCGTCCGGTGGTGGCTCCGCCCCGCCCCGCCGTCGGCCGATGCCGTGGTGCTGTGACCACCTTGGCTTCGCCCTCGCCCATCGGGCCACCGAGCAGCTGATCAAGGCCAGTGGACTTGGGTGGACGGTCCTGCGCAACGGACTCTACGCCGAACTCTTCGGGGCGCTCCTGACCTGGACCGCTGACGGCGTGGAATCGGCGTTCGGCGACGGAGCGCTCGCCGCTGTGGCGCGGGCGGACCTGGCCGCGGCCGCAGCCGTCGTGGCCGGCAATCCGACCGCGCACGCCGGCAGGACCTATGACCTGGTCGGCGAACCGATCACCGCCGTCGGCATCGCCGAATCCCTCGGAGTCGCGCACCGGACCATCGGGCTCGGGGAGTACCGGGCCCAACTCCTCGCTGACGACACGCTACTGCCGTTCCAGCCGCCGATGCTCGCCTCGATCGCGACCAGCGTCCGCCACGGGTTCCTCAGCACCACCAGCCCCGACCTCGCCCAACTACTCGGCCGACCGCTCACCGTCGCCACGGACACCGCGGCCGCGATGCGCCTCGACGCCAGCTGACACGGATGGTTCGCCGCAATGCGCCACTGTCCATCGAAGGTCGCCGTCGCCTGATCGAACGCTGCCGCACCCGGCCGATCGCGCACGTCGCCGCCGAGATGGGTATCTCCCGGGCGTGCGCCTCAAGTGGGCTAACCGCCATCGCCAACACGGGGACCCCGGATTGGTCGACCGATCCTCGTGAACGTCTCGGAGTCGCAGGCAGAGCTACCCGCCCCGGTCAGGGAGCGGCTGCCAGCCGGCGAGCCGCTCGGCGGCGCGCGACAGCACGGCTTGTAGCCGCCGGCGCCGTCCAGGGGAGGTGGTCTTCAGCAGGGCCGTATGGAGCCCCTCGATCTCGGCCACGGTGGCTCCCAGCCGGAGATTTTCGTCGCGCCGCTGAACGTCGCCATGCACCATGGATGGTCATCCTCCCCCGAGGGTGTGTCGCCCAGGCTGACTTCGACTGTTGTGCCATCCGGCAACCTTCTTGCCGGCCGGGACCGTTATGTGCCGTCTTCGACCGGCAGAGCGATCCGGTCGGGGTCGTAGACCACCCAGCGCGGCGTCGGGGCTCCGGACAGGCGCACATGGGACAGGGTGGCGCTGTCCAGGGCTGTCCACCAGGCGGTGACGCTGCCCGGCCGCGGCCATCCGGCTTGCCCGTTCACGGCCACTGGCCGGTAGGTGAGCTGGACTTGGGCGTCCGGGGGAGGCGGCGGGTATCCCTGCGCCAGTTCTTCCAGTGGGCGCTTTGTAGCGGACGTGCCTCGCATGGTCCGGCCTTCCCCCTGGCTCCGTTCAGATGATGCTTTCTTGATTGCGCAACTGATGAACTTCCCTCGGAGTTCGCCATCCAGGCCTGAGCTGTACTGAGATTTGTGGAGTGACGTGGGGTACCTCCATGGGGTGGGACATCCAGGTGGTTTCCCGGGCTTGAACGGATCGCAGGCGGGCGGCCCATTCCGCCGCCTGCACAAGCCGGAAGGGGAGTCGCGCGCTGTACGGATCATGTAACCGCGAGGTGCGCACAGTTCCTCTCCTGCGGCCATATGCCTCACGAAGAGCTGCCATAAGCACCGCTTCTGACCGGCAGGCCGGCCACGGGAGAGTGTGCGGCGCTGTGATCGGCGCAGCGGGCTCCGGAGGAGATGCGGGGCGTCGGATACGGATGCGGCCCCGCCGCGATCTCCGCACGGCGCAGGCTTTGGGACTCGCGTCACTTCACGGAGGAGGCGGGGCACCAGAACACGGACCACCCGTGCTCCCGGTCAACCCTCATGTTCCAGATGCCGAGCGGGCGGAGAATTCGACACGTTCCGCGCTGAATGAAGGTACTGCTTATGGCGGTCAAAAGTAGGGGCGATCGCGGCCGGAAATTCTGCGAAGAGGTCAGTAATTAGAAATGCTGGACTGCTCTGCGGGTCAGCTTGCCGGAATCCGGAAGGCGCCTGAGAGTAGGCACGACATATTTCGTACCCAATGGCTGCGGGGCCGTACCGGTCCTGCGGAAAGGTGCTTCTCATGCAGTTCGAGAATCAGACTGCTCTCGTCACCGGCAGCACGTCCGGCATCGGTCGGGAGACGGCTCTCCTCCTGGCCCAGGAGGGCGCGTCCGTCATCGTCTCCGGCCGCAATGCCGACAAGGGAGCCAAGACCGTCGCGGCCATCGAGACCGCGGGCGGCAAGGCCAGGTTCATCGCCGCAGACCTGAGCGATCTGGATTCGGTCCGACACCTGGCCGACGAGGCCGGTGAGGTGGACATCCTGGTCAACAATGCCGGTGCCTACCCCTTCGCCCCCACCCTTGAGCAGGGCCTGGACACCTTCGAGACCCTGCTCGACACCAACGTACGCGGCACGTACTTCCTCACCCAGTCTCTGGCGGCGAAGATGGCGGCCAAGGGGTCCGGCAGCGTCGTCAGCGTCACCACGGTCGCCGGTCTGACCGGCATGGCCGGCACATCTGTCTACGGCGCCTCGAAGGCGGCCGTGGACTCCTTCACCCGCGCCTGGGCTGTCGAGTTCGGTAAGCGTGGAGTGCGCTTCAACGCCGTCGCCCCTGGCCACACGAACACCGACAACGTGGCGGACATGGTCGGCCAGGAGGACTTCGAGGCGTTGGGGGCGAAGGTGCCATTGGGACGCCTTGGCGCGGCACGCGAGATCGCCGAAGCCATCGTCTTCCTCGCCTCGCCCCGCGCCGCCTACATCACCGGCGTCACCCTCCCCGTAGACGGCGGCTTCATGGCCCTGGGGCCCACCGACCAGTAAGCGACGTACGGGCCCCCAGGCCGCGACGCGGTCCCCTACTTGCAGCCTTGTGGCACGCCTCGGCAGCATTGCGTAGCTCCTGCCCCGCCCTGCGCACGACGCGGGGCGGTCTGCCGATCTCACCGTCGCCGGTACGGCAGCGGCCGTAGCCTCCGCTACCGGACGTTATGGGCGCTATAGGCCAAGGCTGTGGCCGACGGTGGATCCGGCGTTTTCGGCGTGATGCGATGGGGGCATGGAGTTGCGGGAGTTGCATGCCTTTGTGGCAGTGGTCGAGGAGGGCGGCTTCTCGGCCGCGGCCCGACGGTTGCACGTCAGCCAGCCGGCGCTGTCCCAGACGGTCGGTGGTCTGGAGCGGGAGCTGCGGGTGAAGCTGCTGGTGCGCAGCAGCACCGGTGTGCGGCCCACGGACGCGGGCGTCACCCTGCTCGGGGAGGCACGTGCGCTGCTGGCCCGGCGCGATCAGGTGGTGCGGACGATGGCCCGGTACACCGGTGGGGGCGGCGGCGTGCTGCGGATCGGCATTCCGCTGGAGTTCCCCTCGCGGCTGCTGAGCCCCGCGCTCACCGAGCTGGCCGAGGCCTGCCCCGACACCCGGGTACAGGCCCGCCATCTGTCCACATCCGGGCAGTTGGCCGCGCTGCACGCCGGCGAGCTGGACCTGGGACTGCTGCGGGAGCGCCCCACCGGGCAGGAGTTCGACGCGATGCTGGTCAACAGGGAACGGCTGGGCGTCCTGCTGGCCGCGGACCAGGCGGCGGAGCTGTCCGGGCCGGAAGGGATCGCGCTGGACGCGCTGGCCCGGCTGGAATGGGTGGCTTTCCCGCGCTCGGACAGCCCCGCCTGGTACGACGAGCTGACGGCGATCCTGCGCACCCACGGCCTCGACCTTGGTACTCAGGCGCCGGAGGGACAGCGGCTGATCGCCGAGGTGAAACTGGCGGCCGTCAGCGCCGGGCGGGCCTTCGCGCTGGCCCCGCCGGACTGGTCGCAGCCCATTCCCGACGGTGTGACGTGGCAGCCGCTGGTCGGGCACCCTCTCATTCGCCGGACGTGGGCGGTGTGGCCGGCGGATTCGCGGCGGCAGGATCTGGGACGCCTGATCGCCGCGTTCGAGCAGCCCACCACCGACTGATCCCCGCAGCGGCCAGGCGGCCGGGCGATACGTTGAGGTCAGACGGCGGTGCGCCCGCCGTCGACGGGCAGCACCGCACCCTTCACAAAGCTGCTCGCCGCGTCGTCGGCGAGGTACACGATCGCGGCCGCGATCTCTGCGGCGGACGCCGGCCGTCCGGCGGGCGCCTGAGCGGCCAGGCTCTGCAGGTCCTCCTCGGCCTCAGCGGTGGTCTCGGTCCGTGTGGGGCCGACCTGTACGGCGTTGACCCGCACTCCCTGTGGGCCGTACTCGGCTGCCCATGCCTTCGTCAGGAGGTTCACTGCTGCCTTGCTCGACCCATAGAGCGCCATGCCCGAGAACCCAAGCGCGGCCGCGATGGTGCTGACGTTCACGATCGCTCCGCCGCCCCGGTCGGCCATGGCCGGGGCGAGTTCGGCCACGAGGTAGAACGGGGCCTTGACGTTGAGCGCGTACACCGAGTCGAAGAGGCTTTCTTCCGTGTCCTTGGTCAGGCCGAAGGGGTAGACGCCCTCGTTGTTGACCAGGACGTCGACCCGGCCGCCGCCCAGCCCCAGAGCGTCGTGCGCGAGCCGTCGCACCGCCTCGGCGTCGCGCAGATCGGCGCTCACGAAGTCCGCCTTGCCGCCCTGCTCCCGGATCGCCCCCACGACGCTCTCGCCACGGGCGGGATCACGGCCGGCCACCAGCACGTACGCGCCGCGCTCGGCCAGCGCCTGTGCTGTGGCAGCGCCAATGCCGCTGGTCGCCCCGGTCACGAGCGCGACCTTCCCCTCCATGGATGCAGACGTCATGGCCGATTCCTTCCGTTGATGACGAGATACGTGATCGGCGTACGGACGGGAACACGGCCGCTGCGTCGGTAATCACGCCACACCCTCGGGAACGCGCCGCCCGCTCAGAGCGGCGCAGTAGGCACCGCCGTCGCACATCCACAGCATCACCAGCAACGGGGCCCCGCAACCGTTCCGGGCCAGGGCATCGGCCGGGAACGCCGGGGCTGTTGTGCAGTCAGCTGAATGGAGTATCTGCCGACGGATTCTCCAGACGGCAGACGGCGAGCTTATACCGGTTATCGCGACGGCCTATGGCTTTCATGGAATCCCGTCGGAGAAGCGAACGCTGTAACCGCTCGGCACCCAATGCGGGGGCCTGGCACCTGGCCGGAAAAGTCGGCACCGATTTCGAAGCCGGGTCCGCATCTGGCATGTAGCGAATTCCTAAACGGAGTGGAACAGAACCATGGGAATGTTGGACGGCAAGGTTGCTCTGGTCACCGGGGGAACGTCCGGGATCGGCCGGGTCAGCGCGCGCCTGTTCGCACAGGAGGGTGCGAAGGTGGCGATCACCGGGCGCCGGGAGGATGCGGGCCGGGACGTGGTCGAGGAGATCACGAGGGACGGTGGCGAGGCGCTGTTCGTCAAGGCTGACGCCACGGACTTCGGCGGCGCGCGGGCAGTGGTGCAGCAGGTCGTCGACTGCTTCGGCCGCCTCGACGTGGCCTTCAACAATGCCGGCACCGCCGCGGTCGGCCCGTTGACCGAGCTGGACGAGAAGGCTTGGGACCAGCTGATGGACGGCAATCTGAAGGGCACGTTCTTCTACCTGCAGGCCGAGGCCGATCAGATGAAGCGACAGGGCGAGGGCGGGGCGATCGTCGTCAACGGATCGGTGTTCGCCGAACTCGGCACCCCGGGCATCTCCATCTACAGCGCCAGCAAGGGCGGCGTCGCCGCACTCGCCCGCGCGGCGGCGGTGGAGCTCGGGCCCGACGCGATCCGGGTCAACACCGTGAACCCGACCATCATCCGCACACCGCTGACCGAGGGCGGCATCACGAAGAAGGAGGACGGCTCCGAGTACCACCCGCACGGAGAGAACATCCCCCTCGGCCGCGTCGGCGAGGCGCACGAGGTCGCCCAGGTGGTTCTCTTCCTCCTGTCCGACCGGGCCTCCTTCGTCACCGGACAGTCGGTCATGGTGGACGGCGGACAGAGCGTCAACTGATCCCGACAGCCGAGCGCCCCGTGTCCCGGATGATCAGGACACGGGGCGCTTTGCCGTCGGATCAGTCATCCCACGCTCGCGCCGCCGTCGACGCGCAGGGTCTGGCCGGTGATGAACCCGGCGTCCTCGGAGAGCAGGAAGCAGACGGCGGCGGCGAGTTCCCGGGGCTGGGCCAGCCGACCAGCCGGAACTCCGGCGAGGTAGCGGGCCTCACCGGGCGATCCCGGCGGGTTGTTCTCACGGAACAGCTCGGTTTCGGTCGGCCCGGGAGCAACCGAATTGACGGTGATCCCCGCATCGGCGAGCTCGCCCGCCCAGGCACGCGTGCAGAAGTCCAGTGCGGCCTTGGCGGCGCCGTACGAGGTGCGCTCGGGCAGGCCGACGGTGACCAGGCTGGTGACGTTGATGATCCGTCCCCAGCGTTGCGCGGTCATACCGGGCAGCACCGCCTGGGTCAGCTGTACGGCGGTGCGGACCGTCAGGTCGTAGACGGCCTGCAGGTCGTCCAGGCCGACGGCGGGCAGTGGGGCGGGGCGGACGATTCCGACGTTGTTGACCACGGCATCGACGGCCCCGCCGCGCAGGACGGCGTCGAGGGTGCGCGCGGTGGCGGCGCGGTCGGCGAGGTCGACGGTGTGGAACTCTCCGGGGAAGTCCGGTGGGGCCGAACGGGCCAGCCCGACGGGGCGGTGGCCGGCGGCGTCCAGGCGGTCGGCCAGCGCGCGGCCGATGCCTCGTGAAGCGCCGGAGATCAGCACTCTTCTGGAAATCACGGCTTCGGGTCTCCTCAAGGCGTCTGCGGGACGCATGGCCTCACGCCGGTCGGCGCCGCCGGGGATCTGCTTCCCGGCGGCGCCTTGGCGGGGCTGCGCGGGTCGGTTCAGTAGCCGGGGAACAGCGATCGGAGATCGTCGAGCGTGGCGGCGCCGGTGACCGTGACACCGTCTTGTGGCCTGTTGCGGCCGTAGACCAGCCGCAGCACCGCCTCGGCGGTCCCCGACACGGTTCCGGCCGGTTCGGCTGGCTCGCACGGGTAGACGTGCAGTTCAGTGTCCAGATCGAGCAGCAACATGCGCTGCGGATCGGTGAGTTCCACCGCAAACTGGCGGGGGCCGAGCCGGGACAGGCTTTCCGCGTCCCGGAAGCGGGTGGCCACCAGGTCGACGCGATGCCACAGGAGTTCCACCTCCTGCGCAGGAATCGTCGAGGCCGGGTCCAGGGCCACCGCGGTGTCCCAGGCGTGCACGGACTGTTCGGAGAGCCGGTATCCGGCGTAGTCGGCGAGGCCGAGCAGTCCGCTGAAGTACGGCACGCGAAGACTCTCGCGTTGGTCGGTGGTGAGCCCGTCCAGCAGGTGCAGATGGCGCACGTCGGCTTCCTGCCAGGCGGCACGCTGGGTCGGCCCGGGCAGGGCGTCCCAGCGTTCCCACACGGGCAGGAGGTCTTCGCGCTGCGGGCCCCTCGTGTCGCCCTTGAGTCCGCGTTCCACCAGGGTGGTGCAGATCTCGGCGGCGCTGCCCAGGTGGGACAGGACCTGGGCGATGCTCCATCCGTCGGCGAAGGACGGTCGGGACAGGTCCTCGTCGGACAGGTTCCCGACAGCGGTGTTGAGCCGGTCCGAGCTGGCGTGCAGTGCCGCCAGCCAGTGTTCCAGGGGAGTCGTGTGCTGCATGGTCGCTCCAGTCGTCTTGGCCGGCCTCTCAGCCCTGGTGGGCGAGATCGGCCGCGGTCAGGCCCTCCAGGGCCATGCCGAGCTGGGTACCTTCCGCGATCCGGCGGCTGATGCGCTGACGCAGGGTGACAGCCAGGTAGCGAGTCAGCAGCTGCGGCCTGCCGGCCAGGGTCTCGGCCAGCTCCTGGGCGCGGGGAAGGACCTTGTCCAAAGGCAGCACCTCGGCCACCGCGCCCCAGCGTTCGGCCTGTTCGGCGGTGAAGGAGCCCTGAGTGAGGGCGAGATGGCGGGCGCGGTTCAGACCCAGCGCCTCCTCCCAGACGATGTGGATGCCGTCGCCGGGAACGATCCCGAAGGTCAGGTGCGGGAAATCGCTGAAGACGGTGGAGTCGGCGGCCACGACGATGTCGGCGAGCAGGGCGTACTCGCTGTGTACCGAGGCCGGGCCGTTCACGGCGGCGACGATCGGCAGCTCCAGGTCCGCCAGCCGCTGCATGACGCGGCGGCCCTCACTGAGGGTACGGTCCCACTGGGCGGGCTTGGTGATGTCACCCAGGCTCGCGCCGTCGATGTCGGTCATGAAGCGGTCCCCGGTACCGGTGAGCACCAGCACCCGGTTGTTCCGGTCCTCACCGATCTCGTACAGCGCGCGGGGGAAGTCGGTGTGCAGCCGGCCGGTGAAGGTCGCTGGGCCCTGATGGGTATGGAATCGCAGGGTGAGCACCCCGGAGGGGGTCCGGCTCATCGCCAGGTCGGGGAAGGCGGTGAAATAGGCAGGGGTTCCGCTCGTCACGGTCTACTCCTTGGTCCGTGGACGCGTCCGTGGGCGTTGCGTCCTTGTGCCCAGACAACCTCCCTGCCTGCCCGATCTGTACCCGCCGGCCAGACCCCCTGCTGAGGACAGCCATAAGTGACTTTTCTGGTGGGGCCGGACTTCGATCAGGCGACGCTTGCTCATACACGGTGGTGGACTGGGTGACCAGCGCGAGCGATCTGGGGCTTGAGGAACATCCGCGCCAGATCGTGCGCTAAGCCCGGATCGCCGCTGGTGGGCACCTGACGGGTCGTCGGTGTTGGGCCGGTCGTGAGTCGTTCTACAGATAACGCCCTAATAACTGCGGCATCGCCGATCACGACCTGCGGCGACGCCGACGGGCCGCTGCGCGAAGCGACCCTGTTATCTGTGTCAAGGGGAAGCCGGTGCCCGTCCTGCTGCCGCCCGGGAAGGCGCTGACCGTCCGGACGGCAGCCGACGCCTTCCTCGATTCGCTCATCAATCCGGACACGATCCGGAACTACGGCATCGCGGTCGGGAAGATCGCCGAGCACCTGGGCGAGGCCCGGCCGCTCGCCGCGGTCGCGGACGACGAGATCGGCGGCGCGTTGGAACTGCTCTGGGGCAGCTCGGCGGTGAACAGCTGGAACGCTCGCCGCGGCGCGGTGCTGTCCTGGACCGGCTGGTGCGCCGAGCGCGGCTACGACGGGCCGGCCGTCCCGGCCTGGGCCAAGCGGATGCCGCCGCCGGACTCCGACACCCCGGTGCGCTCGAAGATGGCGATCGACCGGCTGATGGCCCGCCGCGCCGTCCACCTCCTGCTGGAGAAGACCCTGTGGCGGATGCTCTACGTGGCGTGCGCCCGCTGCGAGGAGATCCTGGACGTCAACATCGAGGAGCTGGACCTGGCCGGGCGCCGGTGGCCGGTGAAGTCGAAGGGTGCCCAGCCGAAGGTGCGCCGGCGCGGTGCGAGTCGCGCCGACTATGTGCTGGAGACGGTGTTCTGGGACGCGGGAACCGCCCGGCTGCTGTCGCGGCTGCTCAAGGGCCGCACTCGCGGCCCGGTGTTCGTCACCCACCGCCGCGCCGGCCCGGGGAAGGTGCTCTCTGCCCGGGACGTCTGTCCGGACACCGGCCTGGCCCGGCTGTCCTACGGCCAGGCCCGCGTGCTGCTCGACCAGCAAACCGCGCACGCGGGTCCGGGCACCGGCTGGGACCTGCACGAGTACCGGCACTCCTCCCTGACCCACCTCGGCGAGCAGGGGGCATCCGAGCTGATGCTGATGGCCAAGTCTCGACACAAGAAGGTCGAGAACGTCCGCCGCTACTTCAAGCCTTCGGCAGAGGCCATTGCGGATCTCACCAGCCTGTTGGCGCCGGGCGACGCGCGGCGCTGAGCCGCCGAGGGGGTGGTTTCGCCGAGCGTTCTTGTCGACAGGGCTGTTTCACTGACCCCTGCCGCCGGAGTGGCTCATGTCTCCCCAGGCTGGGAGACGGGTGCGGGGTCCTGCGCGTCGGCTTGCGTGGCGGCGAGGCTGCCGAGGAGCTTGACCCGGTCCTCGGTCGGTGAGCCGGCGGCGCTGGTGTAGG
The DNA here is from genome assembly GCF_042269865.1 of Streptomyces sp. NPDC055966. Classification (NCBI taxonomy): domain Bacteria; kingdom Bacillati; phylum Actinomycetota; class Actinomycetes; order Kitasatosporales; family Streptomycetaceae; genus Streptomyces; species Streptomyces sp. NPDC055966. Next base: position 3,676 of record NZ_JBHJYK010000055.1, on the reverse strand, counting down.
CGAACATCATCCAGCCGGGATGGTCGGGCAGTTCGACGCCTTCGTAGACGAATTCGAGGTCGCCGACGGCGGGGTGGTGGATGTGCTTGGTGCCGGTGCGGTGCAGGCGGACGTCGTGGGCCGACCAGCGGCGGCTGAACGCGTCGCTGCGGGTCGCGAGTTCCCCGATGAGGTCGGAAAGGGCCTTGTCGCGCGGATTGCGTCCTGCGGCGGTGCGCAGGTTCGCGGCGGAGGCTTCCGCTGCGTGCTCCCACTGCGGGTAGAAGGTGCGCGCGGCGGGGCTGAGGAAGATGAACCGTGCGGTGTTGTTCCGGGTGTCCGGGTCGTCGAGCATCGGGGCGAGCAGGGCCCGGGCGAGTGGGTTGGTGGCGAGGATGTCGGCCCGCTGGTTGACGATCCATGCGGGTGCGCCGGTGATCGCGTCGAGGAACCGCTGGAGGGAGGGGCGGACCGTCGACTGGGCGGGACGGGCCCGGCGGCGGCTTGGTGAAGGGTTCGCGGCGCGGGCGAGGTGGTGCAGATGCTCGGTCTCCGCGTCGTCCAGGCGCAGGGCGCGGGCGAGGGCGTCGAGCACTTCGGGGGAGACGCCGGCGAGGTTGCCGCGCTCCATCTTGGCGTAGTAGTCGCTGCTCATTCCGGCGAGCATGGCGACTTCCTCGCGGCGCAGGCCGGGCAGGCGGCGTCGGCCTCCGGTAACGATGCCTGCCTGCTCGGGGGTGACGCGGTCGCGTCGGGTGCGCAGGAAGTCCCGTACCTCGGCCTGGTTGTCCATGGCCTCCACGGTACGGCCGTGCGGGGATGTGTAGGAGTGACTGCCAGTACACGTATAAGCGGTTCCTCGCGCCGTCTGCGGGGCGGTGCTGGAATGGCTACGTCGGGGTGATCCGGACCTTTCGGACCTCCGGGCTGTGACCTCCATCGGGCGGTCGGCCACGCAACGTGACAATGAAGGACAGGAAATACGATGAGCCAGGACCAGAAGCAAGGGCGCGTCGCCGTCATCACCGGTGCTTCCTCCGGGATCGGTGCCGCGACCGCCCGGTCCCTGCACGCCGCCGGCTACCGGGTCGCGCTTCTCGCCCGTCGCACGGACCGCATCAAGGCCCTCGCCGACGAGCTCGGCGACGGTGCGATCGCCGTCTCCGCCGATGTCACCGACCGCGGTGCCCTGGTCGCGGCGGCCGAACAGGTGAAGCGGGAGTTCGGCGGCACGGACGTGCTGGTGAACAACGCCGGGGTCATGCTGCTGGGGCCGTTCTCGGCCGAGCAGCGTGAGGACTACCGCAAGATGATCGAGGTCAACCTGCTCGGGGCGATCACGGCTACCGAGGTGTTCCTCGGCCAGCTCAAGGACGGCGGTGGCGACATCGTGAACGTCTCCTCCGTCGCGGGCCGGGTCGCCAACGTCGGCAGCGGCGTGTACGCGGCCACCAAGTTCGGCATCAACGGCTGGTCGGAGTCCCTGCGCAAGGAGCTGCTGCCCGACGTCCGTGTCACCGTGATCGAGCCGGGCGTCGTCGCCACCGAGCTGCCCACCCACATCACCCACGAAGCCACCCGCCAGGGCGCCAAGGAGCTGTACGACGTCGCCGAGGTCACCGCCGAGGACATCGCCGAGGTCGTCACCTTTGCCCTCCAGCGCCCCCGGCACCTGGCCATCAACGAGATCCTGCTCCGCCCCGCCGGCCAGGCGCTCTGACTTTCCCTCTCGCCCGCGAGCGCCGTCCGCACGGAACGAAACACCGCGGCGCGGCAGACCCCAGGACTTCCCGTACCGGCCGCCGCGCCGCGGCCGGCGCGCAGCCGGTGCTCGGCGAACCGGCATTGACCAGCGAACGAACAGGATCACTCGTGAAGCACACCAAACTGCGCGATCTGGACGTCTCCCGCATCGGCCTGGGAGCCATGGGCATGTCCCACGGCTACACCGGTGCCGGCACCGACGACGGCCAGTCCATCCGCACCATCCACCGCGCCCTGGACCTCGGCGTCACCCTCATCGACACCGCCGAGGTCTACGGCCCCTACACCAACGAGGAACTGGTGGGGCGCGCCCTCAAGGGCCGCCGCGACCAGGTGGTGCTGGCCACCAAGTTCGGCCTGATCTCTCACACTGGCCGCGAGGGCGGCACCGACAGCAGTCCGGCCAACGTCCGCGCCGCCGTCGAGGGCTCTCTCAAGCGCCTGGGTACCGACCGCATCGACCTGTACTACCAGCACCGCGTCGACCCCGGCATCCCGATCGAGGAGACCGTCGGCGCGCTGGCCGAACTGGTCGCCGAGGGCAAGATCGGGCACATCGGTCTCTCGGAGGCCGGGCCCGACACCATCCGCCGCGCCCATGCCGTCCACCCGATCACCGCGGTGCAGTCCGAGTACTCGCTGTTCACCCGCGACCCCGAGGCCCGTGTGCTGCCCGTGCTGCGGGAGCTGAACATCGGCTTCGTCCCGTTCTCCCCGCTCGGCCGCGGCTTCCTGACCGGCGCGATCCGCGATCCGGGGCAGTTCGACGCCAGTGACTTCCGTGCCGACAACCCCCGCTTCACCGGCGAGAACTTCGAGCACAACCTGCGCCTGGCCGACCAGGTCGCCGCCATCGCCACCGAGATCGGCGCCACTCCGGCGCAGGTCGCCCTGGCCTGGCTGCTCGCGCAGGGCGACTTCATCGTGCCGATCCCCGGCACCCGCCGGGTGGCCCGCGTCGAGGAGAGCGCCGGCGCCGACGCCGTCCGCCTCACCGACGACCAGCTCACCGCGCTCAGCAGCTTGCCCCCGGCCGCCGGCGACACCCACAACGAGGCCCAGATGCGCATGATGGAACGCGGATGACCGGCACCAACCCGCGCATCGCGCCGGACCTCGTCCGCCGCACCGCCCCGAAACTCGCCGACCTCACCGACGACGTCCTGTTCGCCGACCTCTGGCAGCGCCCGGAGCTGTCCCCGCGCGAGCGCAGCCTGGTCACCGTCGCCGCCCTGGTGGTGCTGGGCCGCGACGCCCAGCTGACCGGCCACCTGAACCGCGCCCTCGACAACGGCCTCACCCCCGGCGAACTCGCCGAGGCGATCACCCACCTCGCCTTCTACGCCGGCTGGCCTGCCGCGATGGGCGCCACCGGCGTCCTGGCCCAGGTCACCGAACCCACTCGCTGAGCCGGCACCATCGGCCGGCCACCCGTCCCTTCCAGGAGAATTCCGCGCAGCACGTCACCTTGAACAACGGCGTCCAGATGCCGATCCTCGGCTTCGGCGTCTTCCAGGTCGACGCGGACAAGACCGAGCGCGCCGTCACCCAGGCCCTGGAGGCCGGCTACCGGCTGCTGGACACCGCCGCCGCCTACGACAACGAGGAAGCCGTTGGCCACGCCATCAAGAACAGCGGCATCCCGCGCGAGGAACTGTTCGTCACCACCAAGCTATGGGTCCAGGACGCCCCCGCCCAGGCGCGGAGCTGCGTGAGTGCACGGACCGCGAGGGCTCGGTCGTCGAGTCCTGCCGCTGCCGCGCGCTGCAGCCAGGTGAGTGCCTCATTCCACCGCTTCGCTTTCGCCAGCGACCTGCTGGCCAGGCGCAGTGCCTGGACCCTCTCTGTCAGCCTTGGGTGAGACGTCCCGCTTCGTCGGGTTAGCCTGAGAGGGCACGACAGGAGAACCACCCCCTCATGACCAGAACCACCC
>NZ_JBHJYK010000054.1:0-16853 GCF_042269865.1 Streptomyces sp. NPDC055966 | reverse complement strand
GGCATGGATCAACGACCCGGCCAAGCGCAGGGAACCCGCACCACAAACCTCATAGCGTCACGACCGTCTCACTGGACTTGAAATCTTCCGGGACGATCAGAAGAGGCCTGGGATGGCATGAGCTATTACCACCCTACTGAGAGTCTTCTTGTCAACTGACCTTGCATTCATGGAGCGTTGTGCTATTCCGCACGGTCCTGGCCGACGGCGTGCTCCGTCGTTTGTGGTGGGCGTAGTAGGTGGAGGGGGCGATCTTGCAGTCGTGTCCGGTGAAGGTTCTGCAAATCATGGACGGCGACCCGCTCCCCGGCCGGGTGCGCCAGCTCCTCGGAGACTTCCAGCGCGACCTGATCGCCCGCGCCCCCTCCGCACACGTCGCACACGCATGGACCGACCGCTACCGCAGCGAATGGAGCCCCTCATGACCACCACCATCGAACTGCGCCGCTTCGGCCACGCGGACCTGGCCGCGATCCGGCAGACCCTCCTGGACGTACACGCGGACGCCTACGCCGACGAGATGGACGACGAGTTCAACCAGCGCTTCCCCTGGCTCATCGACCACTGGGGCAGCAACCCCGGCTACGCCTGCGTCATCGCCTACGACGACGCCGAGCCGGTCGGCTTCGCCTACGGCGCCCCGGCCACACCCGGCCGCGAATGGTGGCGCGAGCACCTCACCGAACCGCCAGCCAGCGACTCGACCTTCAGCGTCTCCGAGCTGATGGTGCGCCCACGCTGGCGCAAGACCGGCACCGCCGAACGCCTGCACGCCGCACTCATCGCAGACCGGCCCGAGGCCCTGGCCGTCCTCCTGGTCGACCCCGACCACCCCAAAGTCCAAGCCCTCTAGAAACATGGGGCTACACCCTCATCGGCCGAAGGCAGCCCTTCCCCGACAGCCCCAACTACGCTGTCATGCTCCGCCACCTGACCCAGCCGGTTCCCTGACCATGACAGGCATCCCCGGCGGGGTCTTCGAGGCCCTGCTGGAGGGCCTGATCGCGGAAGCCGCGAAGCGCGGTGAGGTGGACCTGTCCCTAGTCAGCATCGACTCCACCACCGCCCGGGCTCACCACGACGCGGCCGGGATGCACCTCGACGAGGATGTCGTCACCGCCCTGGAGAAAGCCGCCGAGGAGGAGAAGGCCAGGTCAAAGGGGGCGGACCTGAAGCACAAAGCGGGCCGTCGTCTCCAACGGCGACCTCGACCCCTACTGGCGATACCATGCCGCCCGCGAGCACGAACGCCTCTACCCCACCCCCGACCAGCGAACTTACGCCCTCACCTCTTGATCGCGGCCGTCGCTGCGAACAAACCGCACACAATCCCTTTGAGACGATCGGACAGCATCTCTAGGGTGCGGACGTGACCATCGAGCTGCCCTTTCGTCCGCTCCCCATCGACCAGCAAGACGTTCGCTACGCCTACGGGCCCGATTCGGATATACAGCCGGGCGTCCCCGCCGGCTCGACCGTGGAGTTCGACTGGTGCGAGAGCACGATCTACCCCGGCACCACGAGGCGGTACTGGGTTCATGTGCCCGCGCAATACGACCCCTGCGAACCCGCGTCGCTGATGGTGTTCCAGGACGGATGGTGGTATCTGGACCCGGACGGGGAGGTCCGCGGGGCCATCGTGTTGGACAACCTCATCCACCGCGGCGAGATCCCGGTCACTATCGGCGTCTTCGTCGACCCCGGCGTCCTCAAGAACGCCGAACAATCGAAGAACCGCAACGCCGAGTACGACGCGTTCGACGACCGCTACGTCACCTTTCTCCTGACCGAGATCATCCCCCAGGTCACACGGCGCTACTCGATCGCCGAGGACGCCAGCCAATGGGGCATCTGCGGTGGCAGCAGCGGCGGCAACTGCGCCTTCACGGCTGCGTGGATGCGCCCGGACAAGTTCCGGCGAGTCATCTGCTACCTCTCCAGCTTCACGCAGATGCCGAACGGAAACCCGTACCCTGCCCTGATCCCCAACGCCCCCCGCAAACCGCTGCGCATCTTCATGCAAGCAGGCCACCGCGACCTCAACTGGAACGGGCCCGAAAGGAACTGGCTCGCCAGCAATCTGCGTGTGGCAGCCGCTCTCGCGGAAGCAGGCTACGACTTCCGTCTCGTCCTCGGCGACGGTGGCCACAGCCCCAACCACGGCGGAGTCCTACTCCCCGATGCGCTCCGATGGCTATGGCGCTCAGCCACGACCTGACGAAACCTGCCCGAACGATCACTCCATCCGAGCTGCACCCGGACAGCCCGCAATTCATCCCCGTCCTGAAGAAAGTGCGGGTGCGCGGACCTGTCGGCCGCCCCCGCACCCGGCCGGACGCGGTCGCCGGGGACAAGCCATTAGGCTTACTCGTCCCGCGGCAACCGCGCCCACTTGCGTAAACGCCGTAACAAGCCGGTCATCCCGGAGAAGAAGGATCAAACCGCCAACCGACAGAAGAAGGGCTCCCGAGGCGGCCGGCCCGTCAGCCACGACGCCGACCTCTACAAGGAGCGGAACACCGTCGAACGCCTGATCAACAAGCTCAAGGCATGGCGAGGCATCGCCACCCGATACGACAAGACTCCCGAGAGCTACCTCGCCGGCCTCCATCTGCGCGCCTCGATGATCTGGGTCAAAGACCTCACCCGGACCACCCACTGACCACGACTCGATCCGGTCTCACCCGTCGGTCACAACTTGAGTTCAGCCGGCTGGCAGGTGGTATCGCAGCTTCTCTTTCGCCTGGGCTCCCAGCCGGTCGTAGAACCTGATCGCGTCTGTGTTCCAGGGCGGGGTCTGCCACTGGACTTGTCCGAGCCCCAGTGCACGTGCTTCGGCCACCACGGCCTCCACCAGCAGGGGGCCAACTTTCAGGCCCCGGTGACCCTCGTGCAGGAACAGACAGTCCATATGGAGATATTCCGCCCCGTCCCACGTGGAGACCTCTGGGGCGCACGAGGCATAGCCGATGATCTCCTCCTCATTCAACTCGGCGACGAAGCACCGCAATCGCGGGGTCTCCGTACCGAACAGCAGGACCTCCAGCCGCCGAGCCAAGTCGGTGGGCGGAGGCGCCGCTCGCTCGTAGGCGGCATGCTCGGCTGCCAGCTGGGCCACACGAGGAAGATCGGCAACGCGTACGCGTCGCACCCGGGCCACTCCGGCGCCGGTCACCGGACCTCGCCCTCCAGCACATCGCCGCGCCAGGCCACAAGCCGCTCATCGACGGAACCGTGGCCGTCGAGCACGTGACGGGTGACGGCATCTCGCTCGTGTGCCAGGACCACCGCCTCCCACACGCACGGGGCAAGGCCCGCCCGGCCGGGCCGTAGCTGCGCGGCATCGCCAGCCGGACCGGTGAAGATGGCGAGGTCGGACATGTAGCCCTCGATCCAGGTGTGCACCAGGATGTAGTCGCCGTCGCCACCAGCATGGATGAGCAGCACGGAGAGCCCAAGAGAACCTCGCAGATGCGCCGACGACAGGTAATCGGCAGCGACCCGCAGCGCGGTCTGTACGTCCTCGTCCGTCACACTCCGTCCGGGCGCCTCGATCGCATAGGGCTTCACCAGGTGCCCGGCGACCGCGCGGCTGCCCAGTGAGCGCACCATGCGGGCGTGATAGTCATTGGCCAGCGCCAGCACCGCATCCGAATCAACGGCAGTTGAAGACTGGCTGAGCCGCAACTGTGAAAGATCGGTCATACGACCATGATGCACGCCTGCGCCAGACGTCCCACAGGACCCGTCGGCCAGGGAGCTACCTCTCCAACCCTCCACTTGCGCACCTCGATGATCTTGGTCAAAGACCTCACCCGGACCAGCCGCTGGTCACGACTCGATACGCGCCCTAGCCGTCGGCCAGGTCCACGCGGCAGCCGACGTCAGGGCTACGGAGTGCCCGGAACCTCGATCACTCGCGCGAGGCGGAGGGTCGTTTCTCCGGTGAACCTCCGCCAGCCATCCGGGTGAAGCCGCTCAGGTACGCCGATACCAGGAGCGTGAGGGACGCTAATTCTCTTGATCCGGTACCCCCTTGCCGGATCGAGAGAGGTCAAGGCATGCGCCAGATCAACGCGAAGCTCGCCCTGGTGGCCGCGGCCACCGCCGTGCTGCTCGCCCCCGTCACCGCCCTCGCCGCCGCCACACCAGGACCCGCGCACACCACGGGCGGAACCGCAACACTGCTCCGGGACCTTCCCGAGCCGCCGCCCGCCGACATCGTCCGCAAGGAACTCGGCGAGCTGAACGTCGCCGCCCCGCATCCGATGACCGGCTACTCAAGGGCGAAGTTCCCGCACTGGATCATCCAGTACGGCACCTGCGACACCCGCGAAGTCGTCCTCAAACGAGACGGCAAGGACGTCATCCAGGACCAGCAGTGCCGAGCGGTCTCCGGCAACTGGGTCAGCGCCTATGACGGCAAGACCTTCACCGCCGCCGGCCAGCTCGACATCGACCACATGGTGCCCCTGGCCAACGCCTGGCGCTCCGGCGCGGACGAGTGGGACACCACGCTGCGGCGGAAGTTCGCCAACGACCTCATCGAACCCCAGCTGATCGCCGTGTCTGCCTCCAGCAACCGGCAAAAGGGCGACCAGTCCCCCGACCAGTGGGCACCCCCGCTGCACTCCTACTGGTGCACCTACTCCCGCGCCTGGACCCACGTGAAGTACACGTACCACCTCAACATCACCGAGGCGGAGAAGAACAAACTGGGCGAGATGCTGGACACCTGCGACGCATGACCGACAGGCCCAGGACCATCTCGTACCAGGACCAGGTCACAGCGGGGCCTGGCGGGGTGATGACCGACGACGTCGGCGTCATCACCGGCGAACTGACCGTATGCACAGATCTCGGTGCTGACGGGTGCACCGCGCGCGTCCGCGTCCAGTACACCGGCGCCGAGGAGTGGTACACCCTCACCGGCAGCCCCACGCCCGTCCCGGACGGCGACCTCGCGGCCTACCACCTGGGCCTGCTCGACCGCATCCGGCAGGGCCAGGCCGCCGAGGCCTCCTGATGCTGCGGGTGCCTGCGACCCGACCCGCGTTGGTGCAGGCACCCGCAGCCCCGCTGTGCGACAGTCACCGGCCGCCCCTCTTGCATCAAGGGATGCTTGATGATCTGAGCCGGCTCGTTTCTCGAACGCATCGTCAAGGCCCTCGCCGCCGAAACCGGCCCGACCCGGCGGGGCCACGGGCCCAGCCTCGCGCGACGGTACATCAACGCCCTCGCCTGCTACTGACTTTGTTGGCGTGGTGTCGGCATGGTGAGTCCGGTTTCGGCGAGACATCCGTCGATGAGGTTGCTGCGGAACTGGATCTGGCGGAGGCCTCGTCGAAGCGCGCTCATGAGGTGGTCGGGGTCGGTGAAGGCGGTGTTGGCCTGGCTGCTGCGTCGCAGCAGTGACCAGATGCCCTCGACGGGGTTGAGGTCGGGTGCGTAGGCCGGCAGGAAGTGGCAGGTGATCCAGTCGTGGGTGTTGATGAACTCCCGCAGCCGGCGGTCTCGGTGGACGTTCAGGATGCTCCCATACGAGCACGATCGGTGCGCCGAGCTGGTGGTGGGCGGTGATGAGCAGGTCGCGGTATTCGGTCCAGGTGAAACTGCGTCTGCCGCCCCGTTTGTGGTCGACGTGCCGTTTCGGGCGGTAGATCAGGCGTGAGCGTTCACCCTGCTTGTAGCAGGCCAGAGCGGAGATGGAGAAGCGGCGCTGGGAGCGTCCCCGCACCCGGATGGCGGGTGTGTGTCCGCGCCTGGCCCACGTGCGGGAGGTGGGCGGCGTCATCGAGAAGCCGGCTTCGTCCTCGAAGCACAGCCAGGCCCCGAGCGCCGCCGCCGTGTTTCCACCTGGGGCCATGTCTCCTTCACCCAGCCGGCGACGGCTTCGTCGTTGCGCTCGGTCGCGCGGCGGGCGGGGACCTGGTGGCTGAAGCCGTGGCGGTGCAGCATCTGCGCGATGGCCGACAGCGTCATGCTCTTGTGGAACCGGCGCCCGATCAGCGTCTTGACCCGCGCTAGCGTCCAGGTCTGGTCCGGCCAGCCATGCGCTACGGGCCCTCTGGCCAACTCCTGCTCGAGCACCGCGAACAGCGCCTCACTCAGCTTGGGCCTGGAAGCCTGCCCCTTAGACTCCAGCGCCGGCGATCCGCCGTGCTCCCAGGCCTGGCGCCACCGCTGGACCGACCGCACGCTGACACGTAACTGCCTGGCGATAGCGGCATTGTCGTGTTCCAGGGCAAATAACTCGGCCGCCTGCATCCGGATGTGCTCGCGAAACGCCCGTCGCTCCGCGGTCAGCCCGCCCCCTTGCGGATACCTCATGTGACCGGCCTACTGCGACAACAGCAGTTTGTCGATCCCCACGACATCACGCCAGCAAGGTCAGTAACCACCGCGTACCTGCCCCAAGATCTCCGGCACGGAGCGACTCGCCGCGACCGTTGTCCGTTGGCGACTCGCCCCAACGCGATTCCACTCCGGGCTCGGGCGAAGCCCCGTCCGGCCGGGGACTCATGCCCGCCACGCGATGCGGGTTTCGCTCGGCTGGACGGTGCGGTTCACCCGGGTTCCACTCGGACTCAGTGTACCGGTGCGGGCGGTTTCCTCGCGGTCACAGGGCCACTGCGCACTCTGCCTTGCCCATCCAACTCCTGAACCAGAGTGTTCCGGGCATGGCACAGTTCGGACCAACCTGATGCCGGTCGGCGAATACGAAGTGGTGGGCAACGGCCTCCATGTGCACGTCGCACACGAAGCTGCACTGCGCGCCGTGGAGCTCAGTGGCCAGTCGCCAGGCGATATGCCAGGTACCGGAACGGCCGCATGGTTCAGCGCTCCTGACGCCGGAGCCGTCATCGTCTGCGTAGCCGCACGTGGGCTCGCCCGTATCTGGCCTCGGCTCGAGATCAGGGGTGATCACCGGATCAATGCTCTCGCTCATGCAGTCTCCAGACGCGCTCCGCTGTTTCCACCTTACGCAGCCGATCCCGCATCCCTGCGCCCGCCGATGCCCGTGCACCATCGCATACGGAGGAATACAGAGCACCGGTGTTGATGCCAGGACGGTCAGCCAGTGCCCACTCCGGCCACCCGCTCGGCAACCAGCCCCGCGCGAACCACCGGCCCACAGCGCTGAGGCACCCAATCAGTTCGTGCAGACGCCCAGCATGGACGACAGCAGGAACGTCTCCCCGCGGTGCTCGTCAGCTCAAGGGCACCTCGTAGGTGCGTGCCGCGGGGCTGGGCACCTTCCGCTCAGCCCCTCAACGGCTCCTTGCTACAGCTCACTTCGCACCGCCGCCCGGCAGCTCGGGCCGTCAGGCAGCCAGCCCGAGCTTGCTCAGTGCGGTGGTCCAGTCGGTGACGATGGCGTTCTGCGCGGCCTTCAGGGTGACCTTGCCCGAGCAGACCGCGGTGTGCAGCTTGGTCTCCACCGGGTCCTTCAGATTGTTCACCCCCGAGCCCGGCTTGTGGCCCGGATCAGCCGGCTCCACCCACAGATTGCGGGCGTCGTTCGGGTCCCCGCCGAGCTGGAGGCTGATGAGGTGGTCGTACTCGGCGTCACCCATCTTGCCCGTGTAGCCGTAGGAAGCGGCGTTCAGCCGCTTCTCCTTGCCGGTCACCGCCTCCGGCGGCCGGATGTTCTTCGTGTAACCGCCCTTGCGACAGATCGTCGTCGCCAGATTCGCCTGCGTCACCGCCGGCGACGTCGCCCCCGGCGTGCACTTCAGGTCTTCGAGCGGCTCACCCTTCTCCATGCGGTAGTGGCAACTGCCCGCAGGCGGCTGCTCCTGCACCGTGTACGACGACTGCGGCCCCGCACCCACCGGGATCTCCCCCACCGACCCCGCGGCCCCCGCCGTATTCGACGGGCCGGCAGCCGACGCACCGTTCTTCCCCCCAGATCCTCCACCCGAATGCGTGCCCGAGGATGAACACCCCGCCAGCACAAGGCAGGACAGCACCACCAGCGGGACAGCACGACGACCCAACGAACTCATGACGACCCCTCACGGACGAACAGCAGCAGCTGAGCGAATACTCCCCCACCCCTGCACCCGCCTACTCCCTAGGGGCCGGGCGCACAGGCGCACACCTCCCTCGCGACGGGAGTGCTGAGCCCACGGCCCCTTGCCCTGGCACCTGTGTGAGGCCATCGCCTCGGCGGCCCTCCGGCGGCGTCTATGCCAGTACGTCTCTTCGACGTGTCCCCCACCCGAGTGCCGCCGACCCGGCGCGCGGCGGAGGCTACGTGTCGAAGTCGTCGTCGCCGTAGTGAATCGGGTACTCGGTGGTGTAGTCGTCGACGGGCGTGGCCATGTCTGCGGCGTATTGGGCGCGCGCCTGCCGGTCGGCGTCGCTGAGGGGTGGGTGCACGGGGTCTGTGAGGGGTGCGTGCCAGAGCTGGACCAGGTGGCGTTCTCCGTGATCGCCGATGCCGGGGGTGGGGTCGTCGGCGTGGCAGTACAGGCGCATGCGTACCCAGTCCCCGCCGTCGGCGGGCGGCGGAATCTCAAGGGGCGGTTCGTCTTCGGGCCAGGCATCCCAGAAATCGCCCTGGCCGATGGTGGCGAGGCAGAGGGTGGGGGCTTCGGCCGGCAGGCTCATCTCCTCCGCCGTCTCCCAGCCGTCACCGGTTTCCGGGCCGGGCGAGGCGTCGTGGACCTGGACGGTCATCTGGAGCGGGCCGGTGTCGGTGGTGGGAAGGACGACGGCGAGGTATTCGGTGGCCGGGCCGCAGCGCCAGCCGAACGGCATCTGGCGGGGGATGTCGTAGTCGTCGTCGAAGCCGATGAGGTAGCCGTTTTCGCCGAGGTCGACGGTGAAGGTCACTTCGCGGAGCAGCATGCCAACTCTCCTTCAGCACAGAAGGTGCCCCGCTTCCCGGACGTGCGGGGATGCGGGGCACCCTGCTTGGCGGCGAGTGTAGCCGCGGTCAGACGATCACGTAGAACGGGTCGTGGTCCATGACGTGCAGCTGGCCGCGCCAGGCGGTGATACGCCCGCCCTGAGCCTTGTTCTCCTGGACCTGTACCCAGGTGATGGTCCGCTGGTTGGCGGGGAGGTGGGTGCCGCCCTCGTAGGTGGAGGCGAAGGGGTATTCGTCGCACGAGGTACGGCCGGCACGCTGCATGTCCGGCGGAGCGCTGCGCGGGCACACGGCCTTGCGGTTCGCGTCCTCCTGCGTCTTGTTGATCATCCAGTGCAGGGGCTTGCCCCCGTACGGGTCGCCGTAGTGGCCGCCGTTGGCGCGGAGCTTGCGGATGCCCTCGTCGATGCGGGCCAGGCCCACCATGCTCACGCCCGTGGGGACGTCCGGGACGGCGCAGCCGGCACGGCTGGCCCGGGTGCTGCCGTAGTAGTTGTCGCACCGGTAGACGGCCGAGTCGTAGGAGACGGTGCCGGGGGTGTAGCCGGGCTTGGTGAAGGTGTAGGTGTACTTGGTCGCCGTCTTGGGGTTGATCTTTTTCGGAGCGATGCTGGTCGCGTAACCGACACTGCCGTCCGCCGCACCGCTGCTGAGGATGTGGCCCTGCGAGAAGTGGACGCTGGCCCTGGTGCCGCCTCCGGAAGCAGCGGCGATGGCCACGGCGACGCCGCTGCCCGCGCCCGTGGTGCGTGCCTTGGAGACGTGGAACTTCTCCGACCAGTTCGCGGAGTTCGCCTTCAGGGTCATCTGGTGCTTGACGTCGAAGTCGACGGTGCCCTCGATCTCAGGCTTCCCGTCGATGACCTTGATGACGTCGACGTGGATGGTGACCCACTCGCACTCACTGAACCGGTTGACCGTGATCTTGTTGACGGAGCAGGTGGCATCGGATGCCGGACCGGCAGCAAGTCCGTTCATCTCGGACCGGGCCGAGCCGACGGTGACCCGCAGCTGTCCGGCACCGGACTGACCGGCCGCAGCCACAGCCGACCCAGCAGCGGCCGTTGACAGCAGCCCCAGCGCCACGGCCCCCGTAGTGAGCAGCGCTCTCAATTTCAACTTGTACCCCCTGTGTTGAACGCGACCGACAAGGGGCAGGCGGTCAACTCCGCGTCCCCCCGGTCGCGTTGGCCGCATACAAGCACGCGCGGCACACGAGCCGCACCCTGTTTTGCACGGTTTTAGCCACGGCGGGCATCGCTTCCACGCCGAGCGCCCTCAAAGTGGCACTCAGCCACCCGCGGTCTAGGCCTGGCCACCGCGTCAAGCCGGCTGCAGGGAGAACCGAGTACAGGCTTGCCAGGGGGCCAGCACCGGCTGGCTGCCGTCGTGTACGGCACTGACCGGGCACTTCTGCCTTGTGCCGGGTCAGGAACGGTCCCACTGAGATGTGAGAGCGAGCGCCGGCAGCCGCCCGGCCTGGAAGCAGCCCTGCCGAACAGCCGGCGCGCGAGGGCGAAAGCGAGTCAGTTCGTGCAGGTATCCAGCATCGAGGACAGCGCCGGCTTCTCCGCCGCGGTCGTGGTCAGCTTCCACACCGACTTCACGTGTGTGTAGTCCTCCGCGTACGTGCACCAGAACGTGTGGTTCGCGGGCTTCCAGGCATCCGGGCCGCTGTCGCCCTTCGAGGAGTTCGACGACTCCGAGGCGATCAGCAGCTGGGGGTCTTTCAGGTCGTTGCCGAACGCCTTGCGCTGGTCGGCGGTCCAGGTGTCGGCGCCGGAGATCCAGGCCATGGCGAGGGGGACCATGTGGTCGACGGTCGCCTTCGTGACATCGGTGACCGTGGTGTTGTCGTAGACGGAGTACCAGGAACCCGAGGCGGGCTGGCAGCTGCCGGGCTTGTCCTGGACGTTCTTCCCGTCCCGCGCCAGGACCTCCTGACGGGTGGTGCACCCGTCGGGCTGCTTGGCCCAGATGTCGAACTTGTCCCGGGCGTAGCCGTTCATCGAATGCGGAGTCGCGATGGTCAGGGCGGCCAGCTCGCTGCGGGCCGTCGCCACCGGCGGCGGCGCAGGAGGATCCGCCAGGGCCGGGCCGGCCGCCACGACGGTCACGAGCAGGCCAGCGGCGGGCAGGCCGAAGGAAGCGCGGCGCATGAACTCTCCAATAGATGTGGGGTGTTGGAGATTACGTGTATGAGGAAACCGCAACCGTCGCACGGTGCGCTACGCGCGTTGACCGGATACGAACAGCTCCCCCACACCACGTTCACCAACCAGCCACCACCACCCGGACGAACAGGGCGAACCACGTGAAGGAGAAGTGTGCCGCAACGGCCCCTCCCTGAAGGTCGCGGCCACTGCGCTCGCAACGACGCACCGGGCCGCAGCCCTTCAGGTGGGCATGAGCACGCGAAGTGGCGGGCCACTCCCGCACCAGGAGTGGCCCGCCAGTACAACGCCCCCCTTCAGCGGCCGGCGTCACCTACCCGCCGGCGACCTGGGTCAGTGGCGGTGGCCGCGGTCGCGGCCCCAGGAGGCGGTGTCGACGGTGCGGCCGCGGTCGTTGCGCAGGGTCGCGGTGTCACCGTTGTTGTTCCACACGTAGTTCCGCTTGTCCTGGTACAGGTCCGAGCGGGTGTCGCGGCCGATGCCGGTGTGGACGCGGACCGTTGCGCGGGGAGCGAGGCTGACGTGGCGGAAGGTGTAGGTGTGCCCGGCGTCGTCCCGCAGGGTCCAGTGGTCCAGGTTCACAGCCCTGCGGGTGCTGTTGGCGATGTCCACCCACTCAGCGTTCAGCGAGCGGTTCGAACGGTCGTCCCGCCCCGGGGAGTCGTACTGGACCTTGCTGATGTACACCGCGGCGTGAGCCGTACGGGCCGGCTTCTGCGCGGCCGCGGCCGGCAGTACAACCGCGCCCACAGCGGCGGCGGCGATCGCGCCGACCACGGTCACACGACGGACGGAAGAAGAAGCGGACACAAAGTCCCCCTTCACGAAGGTGCCCACACCCCAGCCCGGCATGGCATCACAAAACCGCAGGCCGGACGGCGTGTGTTGTGCGGATGGCGGCCGGTCGGCCGCACACCCACACCCTCCACGCCACTCCTCCATACCGTGAGGGAATCGCGAAGAGTATTACTGATCCAACAAATTCCTGTTACTCGCGACTGTAATGACCATCTATGCGCTGAATGCACCAAGTTGACGAGGCGGCGGGCTGCCCGCCGCGGAATCGAGGGCCCCAGGCAACCATCCGCCAGCCCCCGCCACCCCACCAGAGCCGAGGCGTTCACCCGAAAGTGAGCAACAGCCCCGCGCCCTGCCGTCGGCCCTGGACGGACGCCGTGCCGCCCTCACCCGCCAGGCTCCAGTCGGAACGCAACCGCAGACGTGGAGGCCACGGCCCCGGCGCAGGTTCCGGGCTTCGCCGGCTGCCGGGGCCGCCTGTGTCTCGTCGGCACCGGCACGCCGTAAGCACCGAGTGCGCGTCAGTGGCCGAGCCAGGCGAGGCCGGCCACCGTCATGGCGCTGACGCCGGTGTCCAGGGTGGGCTGGACGACGGGGGCAAAGGCGGGGCTGTGGTTGACCGGGACGTCCTGGGCGGTGGTGCCCTTCCTGGCGGCCTCGGCATACAGTTCCGCGTCGATGCCTCCGATGCCCCAATAGGTGAACGGCACGCCGAACGCTCTGGGGATCTCACTCATGTCCTCGCTGGCGGTCTGCAGGTCGATGGTGTGTGCGTCCTGGCCGAAGTGGGCGGCGAACGCCTCGGCGACGCGCCGGGTCGCCTCCTCGTCGTTGACGGTGGGCGGGAAGGCGGCCGTCGACTCGGTCTCGGGTGCCTTCGGCGACCCGGACGCCTCGCTCTCGGTCCGCACGATGCGTTCGATCGCCTTCAGGACGTGGGTGCGTGTGGCGTCGTCGTAGGTGCGGACGTTGAGCTCGATGACGGCGTGGTCGGGGATGACGTTGGGGCCGGTGCCGGCGTGGATGCTGCCAACGGTGACGACGGCGGGGGTGGTGGCGGCGAGTTCCCGGGAGACGATGGTCTGCAGGCGGACGACGATCGTGGCGGCCATCACCACGGGGTCGACCGCGGCCTGCGGCATGGAACCGTGAGCCCCTCGGCCATGGACGGTGATGCGCAGGCTGTCCGCGGCCGACAGGAAGGACCCGGAACGGGTACCAACGTAGCCGGCCGGATAGGGCAGAACATGCTGGGCCAATACCACGTCGGGCCGGGGCGCCCGTGCGGTGAGACCGTCGTCGATCATGGCGCGGGCGCCGTCGCCGTTCTCCTCCGAGGGCTGGAAGAGCGCGACGAAGGTACCGCTCCAGGCGCCCTTGGCCTGGCCCATCAGCTGTGCGCAGCCGATGAGGGCGGTCACGTGCACGTCGTGCCCGCAGGCGTGCATGACCGGTTGCTCGGTGCCGTCCGCGCCGGTCAGGGTCACGGTGGAGGCGTAGGGCAGACCGGTCTGCTCGCGTACCGGGAGGGCGTCCATGTCCGCACGGGCCATGACGGTGGGTCCGTCGCCGTTAGCCAGCACGCCGATCACGCCCGTGCCGCCGACGCCGTCGGCGACCTCGTAGCCGAGGTCCCTCAGGGCGTCGGACGCCTTCTTCGCCGTGCGGTACTCCCGCAGGCCGAGTTCAGGATGCTTGTGCAGGTCCCGGTAAAGGTCCTCGAGATTGGAGCGGATCCCGGCGAGGCCGGACAGCACTGCACAGTTTCGGTCTGTCACGGTTGCTCCTTCCGCGGGCGGGGCTGCTCTACATCCCCGTTCCGGCCAGGGGTACCGGCAGGGTGCCGCATCGAAGCGGCCAACTTCGACCGGGGCTGCCAGTCCAGGCTGGTGGGCAGATTCCAGCCGAACCGCACGGCAGTGAGCCGGAAGGCCAGGGCCACGGTGATGCCCAGGCCGACGCCGATCGCCGGCACACCGAGATACACACAGATCACAGTGGTTCCGGCGACCGCAACGGCGACGGTGGCGTACAGACCGTTGCCCCCGAAGACAGCCGGCACCCGGCCAAGGACGACATCTCGCAGGGCGCCACCGCCGACGGCAGTCACGGTGCCCAGGAGGATGGCCGGAAGCCATCCCAGACCCACGGCGAGCGTCTTGTTGACCCCGGTGACCGCCCAGAACCCGAGGACAGCAGCATCGAGCGCGGTGAAGAGCTGGGTCCAGGACGCCTCGCTGATCTTGATGAGGAAGACCACCACGGCACCGGCGACGGCGGTCGGCAGGTAGGCATAGTCGGTCAGCGCAACCGGTGTGCCGTGCTGCAGCAGTACGTCCCTGATCATGCCTCCGCCCAGACCAGAGATGACGCCCACCACGAGGAACCCGAACAGGTCCAGGCCGGCCGTGCGGGCCACGGCGCCTCCCAGCAGCGCAGACGAGAAGACACCGGCAAGGTCGAGATAGCGCGTCGCAACCGTGATTCCGGCAGGGATCAGGGAAACCGACATCACACTCACGGTGGACACAACGACGAGCCTAGTGACTCGGCGTCTCCACGGCACACCCAGGGGGACACGGACAGTGACATTGCGTGTCGATACGCGGCCAGCAGGCCGGGGCGCCGACAGATGCCCCTATGGATGTCAAGCCGGACGGCTGTCGGGAACACGTAGTGGAACGGAGGCGATAGCCCGGTGGATCTCGCGGGCGACGTACCTCAATGAGGCAGCGGATGACCTCGCGGTCTGTCTTGCCCTCCGCGGTGCGTCGCAGGAGGTAGGCGCGGAGGCGGTCCTCCCAGCGTAGACGGGAGAGCACGATGCAGTAGAGGGCGGCGTTGGCCTGCCGGTTCCCGTCGCGGTTGAGGCGTCGGCGTTTGGTTCTTGCCGGAAGAGCGTTCGACCGGGCTGACACCGCACAGAGCGGCGAAGGACGCCTCGTCGCGGAGGTGGTCGTGGTTGTCGCCAGCGGCTATGAGCAAGACGGCCGCGCTGTCCGGGCCGACGCCGGTGAGTTCGAGCAACTGCGGGCTGTGGGCCTGGATGATCGCCGAGATCCGACGGGTGAGCGTGGTGGCCTCGGCGGAGAGCTGCTTGATGCGGTGGGCCAGCAGATTCAGGGCCTGGTGCACCACGCTCGCCTGCGCGTCCAGGGCGGCGCATGCCTTGAACAGCGCCGGGTTCGAGAGGCCGACAAGGGACTCCCGCAGCTGCGCTGGTTGACCACGGCACCAAGATGATCTCCGGCTACGAAAATCTTGCCAGAGCCTCCGATGCGGCCAGTTCGGTACGAATGAACGTCCCCGGCTTGTGGGTTGACTGGGTGCTGGGGCGGGAGGCCATGCTCCTTGTGGTCCGGACATGAGAGGACCGATGATCGGGCTCATGGTCATGGCCCGTGGCTCCCTCGATGCTGTCCCTCTGGGAACGCTTTTCCCGCGGCTCTCGGCTGCTGAGGTGCAATCCCTGCGATGTTCAGCTCTGGTCGTCGATGCGGCAAGGACCAGAGAAGCCGAGCCGACGTGGCTGTGGGAACCAACCCATTCGGTGTTCCCCGGCGCTGGGCCGGGGGCCTCCGTGATCCTTCTCGCAGAGATCACCGAGCAGGCCGAGCGGGGCGATCAGCTGGAATTCCTGCTGGATGTGGCCTGGACGGACCAGGCTGAGCTGTCGGTCAGCGCAGCAGTGAGCGTGGCCTGTTGGTGCGACACTGACCACGCGACCCATGATGTCGATGCACTCCACCTGATCATCAACGGCGAGACATCGCTGAGTCAGGCATTCCGAGCCGGCGCCGACCGGTTGGTGGGCTGGCTGGCAGACCCTCGTGATGCGGATTACTGGCGATTCCGGGCCGGTCTCCCCGCCCGCTAGGACAGGGGCCCGCGTTCCTCGGTCAGGCGACGTTGGTGTCCCGTTCGATGGCCTTGAGGCGGTTCTTGAGTCGGTAGCCGGGGCCGCGCACCGCGCCGATCAGCGCGACCAGGGCCAGCAGGAACGGAAAGGACAGCAGGCCCAGGGCGTGGAACAGAGGAACCGCAGCGGCAGCAGTTGCACCGGCCAGATCCGTGGTCCAGGACACGGCTCGCGGGCCGATCCGGTGCACCAACGGCCCGCTGAACGCTTTGACCACCACGTAGGGAGCCATCTCGCAGAAGGTCACCAGTCCGGTCCCGGCGGCGCTGCCGGTCGTGGCGAGAGCGAACCAGGGCAGCGCGACGGACGAGATCCGAGTACCGGTCAGCGACAGGCCATGGCCGCCAGCACCCCGCCCAGCGGCCGTATGGACTGCTTGCCGGGTATACCGTCGGCCTCCAGAACATCCTCCGTCACGACGTCTCCGTTCCTTCCGCTTGTCGAGACCTGGAACGGGTGCTCGACCGGGCGGGCACACCCAGCTCGGGTAGGAGGTGAGAGACCACGGCGACCCGCTCGGCCCGTTCGGGGCACGCGCCGCCGCCTGACACGGCTTCCTCCTCATGACCTGCTCCCGGTGGGTGGTCTGCGCTTTCGATGCCGGAAAGTTACGGGCCGCGACTCCTGCGCGTCGTCACCGGCGGGTGGGCACTCGCCGTCTCCGCGGATCCCCCGAGCGAGCTACCCGGCTGTCCTCTCCCGGGGGACGCAGCCCCCGCCGCAGGACGCTAGGCTCACCGTGCAAGACCGTCCGGCCCGCGGTGCCGTGTGGTGCGGATACCGAACAGGTCGTACCGAAAGAGCAGGCGGGCCGCGGACCACGGCCCGGTCCTGGTGCCGCTCAGGGCGGGACCTACAGGATCGCGGATGATGATGACGGAAGACCCAGCAGCGCGTGAACCATCGGGCTCGGCATCCCCTGCGTCAACGGCGCATGGGCAGGACAGGGGCTCATCCGCACGCGTGAACCCGGTGGCCGCCGCGGCCGCCCCGGAAGATTTCAAGTCCAGTGAGACGGTCGTGACGCTATGAGGTTTGTGGTGCGGGTTCCCTGCGCTTGGCCGGGTCGTTGATCCATGCCTGC
>NZ_JBHJYK010000053.1:0-17478 GCF_042269865.1 Streptomyces sp. NPDC055966 | reverse complement strand
TCATGTTCCATCCCAGCTCATGGAACACCCTGAATCCGACCCTGGCCGACCACAACGGATCGCTGCGCGACGCCGTCGTCGCCCGCATCCGGGCCAACCATCACAACGACAGCGGCTGGAACTACAAAGGGGGCCGAGGGCGACCGCACCCAGTTCGCCTCGGTCAGCCACATCGACATCTCCGGCGCGGCGACGGCTGCCCTGTGCGTCGATGGTGTCGAGCAGCGACATACACCGCGAACAGAACCGGCAGGCACAGCCTCTGGCCTGAGCAGGGGAACCACCTCGCCCCTTCGACCACCCCCACCGCCGGGGTCAGTTCCCGTCCGCGTCCTGAGCGCGTTGGTAGAGCTTGGCGATGTCGTCGTCGAAGTAGGCGGCGTAGGAGACGTCGTCCTCGTCGCCGCCGCCTTCATGGCCGCCCAGGACGCCGATGACGGTGCCGGTGTGGCTCTTGGGGTCGTAGTCGGCGAGCCAGGGGCTGCCGCTCGTGCCGCCCTCGAAGTCGGTGCACTGGATGCGCAGTTGGGTGTCGTTGAATTTCGTGGTGCGGTTCCGGCAGGAGATCGGGGTGTCACGGCTGGTGGGGTAGCCGGTGATCTCGACTTCGTTGGTGAAGCCGCGATCTGTGCCGAGGCTGTTGCCGCCCAGGACGTCCTGGATGTTCTTGCCGCCCTTCGGGTCGACCGTGAGGAAGGCGACGTCGAGGTCCTCGTCCTGGGATTTGGCCCAGCGGGCGTCGACGACGACCTTGCTGACCTTCCACAGGCCGGTGGGTTCGTCGCCTTTGCGGTAGCCGGGGGCGAAGACCAAGTCGTTCAGCGGCTGTCCCGAGTCGGCGTCGAAGGCGCAGTGGGCCGCGGTGATCAGCATGTTCCGACCCGGACTCTGCACCACGCTCGCCGTGCAGAAGTGGGTGCCCTGGTCGTCCTTCTCGAAGACCGCGCCGATCCGGGCATTCTCCTCGGTCCGGAGCGGGGTGTACGCAGTGCCGTCATGGGCGGGGGCGGTCGCCGACGAGTCCTGGTCCCGGGGAACCTGGCCCGGCTCGCCGGACTTGCCGTAGCTGCTGCGACCGCTGCTTCCGTCTGGACGGATCTCCTCCGCTGCGCACCCCACCACTGCGGCTGCCCCCACGATGACCAGCGTCAGTGCTATGCCAGCCTTCATGGAGGGAAACGGTAGCCCAGTCCGGGCCTGGTGATCAGCCGGGGGCGGGGCAGACGCCGACAGGAGCAGGCAGTCCCTCACCTGCCAGCAGCGCGCTCGGCGCGGTCGTGTGGATGCGGTGCAACAGCTTCCCGTCGCTGGCCAGGACGTCATGAGGCTGACTCGTGTCGAGGCGATCCTGGCGGCCGAGCTGGCCACCAAGCCGGGCGTCGGGGTGGTGGCGATCGCCGTGCGCGAGGTGGAACAGGAGACCGACACCGGGGTCGCGTGAGCAGTGCGTGCGGTGGATCCTAAGGCCGGCTTCAGCCCTTCGCAGACGTTCGCTGCGGCACCGTTGCTGGCGGTGCGGTTGGTGTAGCCGTGTTTGAGCAGACGTATCTGTCGGCTATCAGGCACAGGCAGTATTCCGGGAGGTGAGAACGGCCTCCGTCGCGCACGTAACACTGCGCTTCTCCCTGGACTCATGGTCAAGTCCGGGCCATCGCTTGGCCATTGGGCTGCCATTGACCGGCAAGCCCGTCGCTCCCTTCGGTAACGCCGGGGTCAGGAATCCGGAACATGTCTTGTTTGTCGCGTACTCAACAAGTGAGGGTCGTCGCGGGCCGCCGCCCCCACCGGGAACCGCACCGGTGGACCCCCACACCCGCACGCCTCTGTCACCCACTATCAGGAGGCTGTACCTTGCGTACGTCGTTCTCCAACTCCCCCCACAGACACGGAAGATGGCGCCGTGTCGGCTCCGCCGCCGCGGCCACTGCCGCCCTCGTCCTCGCCGGACTCGGCACTGCGACCCACGCGAGCGCGGCCACCCCCGCCCTCACGGCCAAGACGGTCAGCCCGAAGGCGATCGCCGCCGCAGTCGCCAAGGCCCATGTGCAGTACACCCAGCAGTGCGCCGGCACCCCGAAGAAGGGCTACGCGGCCTGCAACGCCCTCCGCGTCACCAGCGGCACCACCGCCTTCCAGGAGGAGCAGGCGGTGAAGAAGGGCATCGCACCGCAGACCGTCCGGCCGAACGCCGCCGCGGACTCCCCCACCGGTTACGGCCCGAGCGACCTCCAGTCGGCCTACGGCCTGACCTCGGCCGCCTCCTCCAGCGGCTCCGGCAAGACCATCGCCATCGTCGACGCCTACGACGACCCGAACGCCGAGTCGGACCTGGCCGCGTACCGCTCGAACTACGGCTTGTCCGACTGCACGTCGTCCAACGGCTGCTTCTCGAAGGTCGCCCAGGACGGTTCCTCCAACCTCCCCACCGCCGACAGCGGCTGGGCCGGCGAGATCTCGCTCGACCTCGACATGGCCTCCGCGATCTGCCCCAACTGCAACATCACGCTCGTCGAGGCCAACTCCGCCTCGATGGACGACCTCGGAACAGCCGTGAGCGAGGCCGCCAGCCTGGGCGCCACGGCCATCTCCAACAGCTACGGCGGCTCGGAGGACCCCTCCGACACGACGTACGACTCCGAGTACTACAACCACCCGGGCATCGCTGTCACCGTCTCCGCCGGTGACAGCGCCTACGGCGCCGAATACCCGGCAACCTCCCAGTACGTGACCGCCGTTGGCGGCACCTCGCTGTCCACCGCCTCCAACACCCGCGGCTGGACCGAGAAGGTCTGGAGCACCAGCTCCACCGAGGGCACCGGCTCCGGCTGCTCCGTCTACGACCCCAAGCCGAGCTGGCAGACCGACACCGGCTGCTCCAACCGCATGGAAGCCGACGTCTCCGCGGTCGCCGACCCGGCCACCGGCGTCTCGGTCTACGACTCCTACGGCACCAGCAGCAGCTGGAACACCTACGGCGGCACCAGCGCCTCCTCGCCCATCATCGCCGGCGTCTACGCCCTCGCCGGCGCCCCGGGCTCCAGCGACTACCCGGCCCAGTACCCCTACAACAAGGCCGGCACATCGGCGCTGAACGATGTGACCAGCGGCAGCAACGGCTCCTGCTCCCCGTCGTACTTCTGCACCGCCGGCACCGGCTACGACGGCCCCACCGGCTGGGGCACCCCCGAGGGCGTCAGCGCCTTCAGCGCCGGCTGATCGACACCGTATGACCTCCCCGTCGGGCTCACGGGGAGCCGCCGCCGTAAGGGGGACGTGGGGTTCCCTCGGCGGCATGGACGGAGAGCGGGTCACGGCAAACCGGCCGTGACCCGCTCTCCCGCCGGCTCCTTCGCTGCCGAGTTGGCGCCCGATGTGCTGGACAAAATCACCGACGCCACCCGGACGCTGTGGGACGGGATCGGGGCTCCGCGGTTCAGCGCGTATCGGCTTCATCCTCACCGACGACGGTGAGCCGTACACGCTGGAGGTCAACAGCACGCCGGGCATGTCCCGTGACAGCAACTGCGGCAGCAGCAGCGGTAGGCCCACAGGCTTTGACCTGGTACACCACGCCCGCGAAAGCGAGATCGAAGGGTTGATCAACCGGTTGAAGATCTACCGGTTCATGGCAACGCTCTTCGGCAGGAGGGCGTACCTCTTTCACACGCTGTGGCCGTTACTGCCGTACTCCTCCGGCTCCGCTCCTGACTCGCCGCGCCGTGCCTCGCTACGGTCCAGCCTGTAGCTGAGGCAGTCGATCGCTGCATGTCCCTCCACCGTCAGTGGTCATCCCAGTGACCGTCGTGCTGAGCATGGCGGTGGCCGTCGTGGACGTAGTCCACATGGTCGGTGCGGCACCGCCACATGACCGCACCCAGGACCGTGCTGGTGAGTGTGGCTGTCATGGACGGTGTGGCCGCCGGGCTCGCACTCGTCCACACGACCTTCATGCGCGCGATGCAGATGGCCGTCGTGGACATAGTCGACGTGGTCGTCGTGCGGCACCGCTACATGGCCGCACCCAAGACCGTGCTGGTGAGAGTGGTGAGCATGGACAGCAGGCATTGCGGTTTCCGTGGTCATTCGCAACCTCTCCTCAGCCCTACGTACGCCTGCCCTTCACCCGCAGACGCACCTCGGCGACTCTGCCAGACAATGATCAGCGACTGCATCTAAATGACATCTTTTGTCTAGAAACCACGCACGCTCACGTGCAGACCCCCGATCCGGCGCCGGTTGCGCCGCGGCTGTACGGGCTCGCCGACCGCGTCAGCGTCTGGAACCACGGCGTTCTGTCCATCCGCCTGCAATTTCAGACAGCGACGGTCCCGGACACCCTCACGGCAGCCGAACCGCCTTGTTCGGCACGGATGCCTCCGGCTGCCGCCCCGGCGCGACTGCCGCACCCGACCGACCGCACTGCCACTTGGCCGACGACATGGCCCGACTGAGCGGCTCACTGCTCAGCAAGCGGCGCCGAGCGTGGCCTCCTGTGCGCGATCCGCCTCGCCGGCATCGCCCAAGCCGAGGCCCAGCTGCTCGATACCGCAGGCGGCCCGGATGCGGGCTCGCACCGAAAGCCGCCAGTAGACCGTCGCGCGTCCCCCCTTCAAAAGGCCCTGCGGCCAGAAGTTTACGCATGACCCACCGTTCATATGGACATGGATTTCATTTCCATCTACGGTGATGCCATGCCAACTCGGCGCCAGCCACAGGAGGTGACGTGCCGTGAGCGGCCGGACGACCCGGCAGCAGAGGGCGGTCCTGCAGATGCTCGCCGCCTGCCAGGACTTCGTGTCGGCCCAGGAGCTGCACACCCTGCTCCTGGCCGGAGACCACGCGATCGGCCTGACCACCGTCTACCGCGCCCTGCGCGAGCTGGAGACGGACGGCGGCGTCGACGTCGTACGCGACGAAGCCGGCGGGCGGCTCTACCGGCTGCGCCCCGCCGACGGGCACCGCCACTACCTGGTGTGCCGCGGCTGCGGCCGCAGCCGCCCGGTGAATTCCGAAGTCGTCGAGCAATGGGCGGGCCGGATCGCCGCAGACACGGGGTTCACCGCTGTGGAGCACACGGTCGAACTCACCGGCGTCTGCGCCGACTGCCGGCCCTCCGAGGACGAAGGAGAGGAAACGCCATGCCACTGGGATCCCGCCGTGGGCCCGCAGGGCCGTGTCCGGAGCTGCGCGAGCTGAAGGAGAGCGTGCGCGCCCTGCTCGGGCTCGACGACGACACCGCCGTCCTGATCCGCCAGCTCGCCTGTACCGAACCGGGCTGCCCTCCGCTGGAAACGGTCGTCGCCGTGCTGCCGATGGAAGGCGAGGCCCGCCGCTGGACCCTGCACCGCCCCGCCGACCAAATCACCGAGGACGACCTGCGAGCCGCCCTGCTCGCTACGCCCGAACAGCACGACTAGGAGACTGACTTGACCACCCCGGAATCCCAAGACCCTGGCGACGAGCGGGTCCCCGTCACCGTCCTGACCGGCTTCCTCGGCTCCGGCAAGACCACCCTCCTCAACCGCATCCTCACCGAGAACCACGGCCTGAGGATCGCGGTCATCGAGAACGAGTTCGGCGAGGTCGGCATCGACGACGCACTCGTCCTCGACGCCGAGGAAGAGATCTTCGAGATGAACAACGGCTGCATCTGCTGCACCGTGCGCGGAGATCTCATCCGCATCCTGGGCGCCCTGATGCGCCGACGCGAGAAGTTCGACCACATCCTCATCGAGACCACCGGCCTCGCCGACCCGGCGCCCGTCGCCCAGACCTTCTTCATGGACGACGAGATCGCCTCCCAGCTGCGGCTGGACGCCATCGTCACCCTCGTGGACGCCGCGCACGTGCTCCAGCACCTGGACGAGGTCAAGCCGGAGGGTGTGGAGAACGAGGCCATCGAGCAGATCGCCTTCGCCGACCGGGTCGTGCTCAACAAGACCGACCTGGTCGACGACGAGACCATCGTGCAGGTGGTCCGTCGCATCCGGGCCGTCAACGCGGGCGTCCGGATCATTCCCGCCGAGCATGCCCGCATCGGCCTGCACGATGTGATGGACGTCGGCGCGTTCGACCTGGAGCGGGTGCTCGCCGACGATCCCTCCTTCCTCACCGAGACCGAGCACCAGCACGACACCACCGTCACCTCGGTCGGCATCGAGCTGAACGGCGAGCTGGACGAGGACCGCCTCAACGCCTGGCTCGGAACCCTGCTGCGCACCAAGGGCGTCGACCTCTTCCGTTCCAAGGGCATCCTCGCCATCGCCGGAGCGCCCAAGCAGTACGTCTTCCAGGGCGTGCACATGCTGCTGGACGGCACCTTCGGACGCGACTGGCGGGAGGACGAACCCCGCACTAACAAGCTGGTGTTCATCGGTCGTGACCTCGACCGCGAGGCATTGCAGCGCGGCTTCGCCGACTGCCTGGCCACGGCGGGAGCGATCGCGTGAGTACGGCAGTGGAGTCCCCGCCCGCGTGGGAGACCGACGTCGACGACGTACTCGTCGCACTCAGTGCACGCGGTGACCTGGTCGCCGTCGCGGGGGCCGAGGGCACCGTGAAGATCTTCGACGCGGCAATGGGAGCCGAGATCGGCGCGCTCGACCTCCCCGGAGGCGCTCTGAAGGTCGCACTCTCTCCGGACGCCCAGCACTTGGTCGCCACTGGCCCCATGGGGTACGCGTTGTGGCGGCGCGTCGACGGGCGGACGACGGTACGGGAGTCAGGTGCCTGGTCGGCGGCCGCCGCCTGGGCGGACACTGAGCGGGTCGCGGTCGCCTCCGGGCGCCGAGCCCTCGTGCTGGACACCGACGGCGGCGAGTTGTGGCGTACGGAGCCTGCCGCGTCCACCGTCACCGACCTCGCCTGGATGCGGCAGGGCCGGCGCCTGGCCGTGGCGGCGTACGGGGCCGTGCGCTGCCACGAACGGCACACCGAGAAGCCGGTCGCCACCTACCCCTACGTCGGCTCCCACCTCGCGCTCGCCGTCGCACCCACCGGGAGGTGGATCTGCAGCGGCAACCAGGACGCGTCCATCCACATCTGGCGCGCCCGCGACGGCGGCGAACTGACCATGTCCGGCTACCCGGAGAAGATTTCCCGGCTCGCCTTCGACGACTCCGGCTTCTGGCTGGCCGCCGACGGCGCCCCCGACGTGACCGTCTGGGACTTCTCCGGCAAGGGCCCGCAGGGCACGGCACCGCGCTCGCTGCGCTGCCACGAGACGGTCACCGCGCTTGCCTGGCGGCCGGGCGCAGGCGGGCACCTCGCCAGCGGCGGCGCCGACGGGACCGTAGCCCTGTGGTACGCCACCGCCGGGCGGGCGCAGGCGCGTCTGCGCCCGGTGCGCGAGCTGGACGGCGCCGGTGCGGCGGTCGGCGCGCTCGCCTGGGCAGGCCCCCACCTGCTGGCGGTCGCATGGCGGGACGGCCGGGTCCGGACGTACGGCGTGCCGTCCCGGACCGCCCTGTGAACCGCACGGTCCTCCGCGCGGCGGCGCCCCGGCCCTGCACCCTCGTCGTGTGCCGGGGCTGCTGCTGTGGCAACTCCCGCAAGCATCCCGGCACCGACCACGCCTGGCAGCTGGAGCGACTGCGCGCCGGCGCGGCGGATGGCGGCTTCCAGGTACGTACGACGGACTGTCTCGGCCCCTGCGACCAGGCCAACGTCATCGTCGTCCAGCCGTCGACCGCCGGGCGCCGGGCCGGGGGCCGCGCCGTCTGGGTGGGCTTCGCGATGGACGACGACTGCACCGACGACCTGGTGCGGTGGGTGACGCAGGGCGGACCCGGCATCGCCGAACCGCCCACCACCCTGGAGCTCCAGTTCATCCGCCCACCGCGCGAGGCCCGCACCCGTGCACGCCGATGACGTCG
The DNA here is from genome assembly GCF_042269865.1 of Streptomyces sp. NPDC055966. NCBI lineage: Bacteria > Bacillati > Actinomycetota > Actinomycetes > Kitasatosporales > Streptomycetaceae > Streptomyces > Streptomyces sp. NPDC055966. The sequence continues at coordinate 9,604 of NZ_JBHJYK010000053.1, read as the reverse complement.
GAGCCGACGGTCGCGACGTCCTCGCGGCCGCCCGGCTCGACGAAGCGGCAGCCGTCTCCGTCGCGACGACGCTCCAGGCCCTCGCCACACCGTCCCGCCTGCTGATCCTCACCGCTCTACGGGACCGCCCGTACCCGGTGGGCGAACTCGCCTCCGCCATCGGCATGGAACAGTCCGCCGTCTCCCACCAACTGCGCCTGCTGCGCGCCCTCGGCCTGGTCACCGGCCGGCGCGACGGCCGCCGCATCGTCTACCGCCTCTACGACGACCACGTGGCCCAGCTCCTCGACCAGGACGTCCGCCACATCGAGCACCTGCGTCTCGGCGTGCACGACCTGACCTGAGGCCGTATCCGTCAGTTGAGGCCGGCGACCCGCCGGGGCGCGGGTGTTGCACGGAGCCGGTCGGGCAGCGAGCCGTCCTCGGGCATCCCGGCCCGCAGCCACGCTCCGACCGCCTCCGCGTCGGCTTGGGTCGCGAGCGGGCCCAGGAGTACGACCGCCGCGGCGGGTCTGCGGTCGGCCGTGCACGGCTGCACCGCGGCGTGCACCCCGCGATCGCGACGGCAGTGCAGAACCTTGCCCAGGCACCCCGTGGAGACCATGACCCCGTAGGGGCAGTCGCGGACCGTGCGGCGCAGGCCGTCCATCACCTGCCCGGTCACCTCATCGCAGGATCCGCAGACGACAAGGGTGAAGGGCCGGCCTCGGGGGCCGCATACGGCATCGCTCATGCCTGCTTCTCCTTCGTGACGTTCAAAGGACGCCCCCTTTGCGCCATCACTGCCTCAATTCGCCGCCCTGACATGCGAGTTGCGGTCGGCGCGATTTGACACCGCCCGCCGGCACCCCCAGCCTATGCTTATGAAATCCATTTTCAACAGGGGTGGCTAATCATGCGTGTCGCGTTCGTCGGCAAGGGTGGCAGCGGCAAGACGACGCTGTCCGCACTCTTCTCCCGTCATCTGGTGCGCTCGGGCGCGCCGGTCGTCGCCATCGACGGCGACATCAACCAGCACCTGGCGTACGCCCTCGGCCTCGATGAGGACGAGTTGTTCACCGCTGCGCCGCTCAGCGCGCGCACCGGTGAGATCAAGGACTACCTGCGGGGCACGAACCCGCGGATCCCGTCCGGCGCCGCCATGGTCAAGACGACCCCGCCCGGCCACGGCTCCCGGCTGCTACGCCTGCTGGGCGACGACGAGGTCCACGGTCACCACGTACAGGAGGTGGCCGGCGTACCGCTGATGGTCACCGGCGCTTTCGCCGAGAGCGACCTCGGTGTGGCCTGCTATCACTCGAAGCTCGGCGCGGTCGAGCTGTACCTCAACCACCTCGTGGACGGCCCCGGCGAATACGTCGTCGTCGACATGACCGCCGGGGCCGACGCCTTCGCCTCCGGCCTGTTCACCCGGTTCGACATGACGTTCCTGGCCGTCGAGCCGACCCGCAAGAGCGTCTCCGTGTACCGCCAGTACCGCGACCACGCGGCCGAGTTCGGAATCCCGGTCGCCGTGGTCGGCAACAAGGTCACCGGCGCGGACGACCTCGCCTTCCTGCGCGGCCACGTCGGCGAGGATCTGATCGCCCACTGCGAGCAGTCCTCCCACGTGCGAGCCCAGGAACAGGGCCGCAGCGGTCATGACGAGCTGGAGCCGCACAACACCTGGGCCCTGGACCGGCTGCGCGCGGCCGTGGACGCCCGCACCAAGGACTGGGCCGCCTTCCAGCGGCACGCGGTCGACTTCCACCTGCGCAACGCCGCCTCCTGGGCCAACGAGGCAACCGGCCAGGACCTCTCCGCCCAGGTCGACCCGGACCTCCGGCACGGCCCCGAAGCCCTGGCCGCCTTCGCCTGACCTGGCAAGACCGACACCGCAACAGACAAGGAATCTTCCGCATGTCACTCGATGTCTCCCCGCAGCTGCTCGCCGATGCCGAGAACGGCGCGGTGCGGGAGGAGGACTTCGTGCAAACGGTCCGCACGTCCCTGCCGTACGCCTACGACCTGATCGCCCGCCTGGCGGGCGAACTGCACGCCGGTCCGGCCGAGTTCGCCGACAACCAGACCCCTCCGCCCTCCGAGAAGGAACGCGGTCAGCTGCTGCGCGCCCTGTCCAGCGACGCGATCCGCGGCAGCCTGGAACGCCACTTCGGTGTCGTCCTCGCCTTCCAGAACTGCCACCGGGTCGCAGCCTTCCACCCCGAGGCGCGCGGCGGCGAGACCCACGCCCGCTTCACCTCCCTGCGCTCCCAGATCCTCAACCAGTCACCGGAGTTCCGGGACTGCTGAGCCCTTCGCGGGGTCAGCGGACCGCGACGACGACGTGGCTGTCGCCGTACTGCCGCACCGCGCCGGCTCGTGCGAACCCCGCCTGACGCAACAGGTGGATGTGGCCGGACAGGGACAGCCGGGCCTCACAACCGGTCCCGGTCAGCGGCTGCCGGCTGCGGCGTTCGGCGAGGAGTCCGGCCGGTTCGGGGTCCTCGGCGACCGCCGCCCACCAGGAGGTCCAGTCCTCATGAACGAGGGCGTGCGGAGCGCGGCCAGGGAGCGGCCGTCGAACGACGCGGCCGGATGCGCGAGTAGCTCGTCGAGGTAGCGCGGCCCGGCGACCGGGCGGTGGGCGGGGTAGAGGCCGAGGGATCCGCGGAGCGTGCCGCCCTCGTTGCGCAGCCCGTAGCCGTGGCCGCCCCAGGTCAGGGGCGGCCGGATGCCCAGGACGGCGCGGGTGAGTTCGGTCGTGTACCGCTCCCACTGCTCCCCGTCGGCCAGGTAGTCGGCGCCGAATCCGCCGCCGACGTCCACGACCACCGGCCGCAATCCCCGGCTCCTGCACTCCTCCAGCACCCGCAGACAGCCCTCCAGTGCCGTCGCCTTCTCGCTGAGGCTGGTCGTGTCCAGGTGATACGCCACGCCCGTCAGGTCGACCACGTCACCGTGGCGCTCGACCGCTGCCAGCAGCGGCTCCAAGTCCCTTACGGGCGTGCCGAAACGGCTGCGCCGGCTCAGCACCCGCACCCCGGACGTCTCGAACCCCGACAGACGCAGGAGCACCCGCGTCCGGGCGAGTGCGTGCTTGCGGACCGGTCCGGCCAACTGCTCCAGCTCGTCGCAGCCGTCGACCGCGACGGTGACCGAGGTGCGCGCGGCCAGCCACAGGAACTCCGGGTCTTTCGCCCGGTGGCCATGATGCGGTCAGGGGCAAAGCCGGCGCCGAGCGCGTGCTGCAACTCGGCCAGTGAGGCGACGTCCACGCCGGCGTCGGTGGCGGCCAGCCGCCGCAGCAGGGCGCTCGACCGGTTGGCCCTGTGGGCGAAGAACACCTGCCCGGACAGCTGATGCCGCCGGTATACCGACCGGAATCGCTCCAGGTTGCCGGCGAGCTGATCGGGCACGACCAAGATCCGAGGGCGTCGGCGAGGGTGTGCAGCAGCTCGCCGGACTCCAGCAGCGAGCGCAGCCTCTCCCCCAACCGCGGTGCGAGATACAAGGGCTGCCCGCCCATACCCGACCCTCCCCCCAGCACGTCGGGCCCGGCTCGTCTCGGGCACGGCCCCCACTCCCCGCTGCGCGCCGTAGACCACCCTTCCCCTCCTCCGGACGCTTTACCCCCTGAAACTCCCCGAGTGGGCGGAAGGCGTCGTATGGCCGAAGTCATACAGTCGCCAAAAGATGGCAACGGTTTTCATCTTCCATTGATCTGAAAATCATTCCCATCTAGCGTCGAAAGTGTCGCCACCCCGGCCGACGCGTGTCCGCTGCGCGCCTGGTACCGCTCGAAGGAGTTCCATATGTCCCCCGTCCCCGCCTCCCGTTTCTCCCGCCCGTCCACGAGGATTGCGCTCGTCACCGCGGCGGCCGCCCTGACGGCCGCGACGGCGACCGCCTGCTCGACGTCCTCCTCGCACACCAGCGACACCGCGGCGACCGGCAGTGGCAGCAGCTCGGGCAAGACCATCCAGGTGGTGGCGGCGGAGAACTTCTGGGGCAGCATCGCCTCCCAGCTCGGCGGCGACCACGTGAAGGTGACCAGCATCATCACCAACCCCGACACCGACCCGCACGCCTACGAACCGACCGCTGCGGACGCCCGCACCGTGGCCGGCGCCCAGTACGCGATCGTCAACGGCATCGGCTACGACACATGGGCCGACAAGCTCCTCGCGTCGAACCCCGGCAGCGGGCGGACCGAGCTGAAGGTCGGTGACCTGGTGGGGATCAAGCCTGGCGGCAACCCGCACCGCTGGTACTCCCCGGACAACGTCCACCAGGTCATCGAGAAGATCACCGCCGACTACAAGAAGACCGACCCCGCCGACGCCTCCTACTTCGACCAGCAGAAGACCACCTTCGAGACCAAGACGCTCGCCGATTACAACAAGCTGATAGCCGACATCAAGGCGAAGTACGCGGACACCCCGATCGGCGCCTCCGAGTCCATCGTCACGCCGCTCTCCGAGGGCCTCGGGCTGAAGATGCTCACGCCGGAGACGTTCCTGGACGCGATGAGCGAGGGCTCCGACCCCACGGCCAAGGACAAGGCCACCATCGACCAGCAGATCAAGACCAAGCAGATCAAGATCTACGTCTACAACTCCCAGAACTCCACGCCCGACGTGCAGGCGCAGGTCAAGGCGGCCAAGGCCCAGGGCATTCCGGTCGCCACGGTCACCGAGACCCTCGCCCCCGCCGGAGCCACCTTCCAGCAGTGGCAGACCACCGAACTCCAGGGCATCGAGCAGGCCCTGGCCAAGGCCACCGGAAAGTGATCTGAGGCCATGAACCCGATAGCGAAGGCCCGCGAAGCCGTCCCCACGCGCCGTAGCGGCAGCCACGACGCCAGCCACGACACCACGAGCGAACGACCCGGAAGCGGCCCGGTGGTCGCCCTGCGAGGCGCCGCCGTGCGGGTCGGCGGCCGGACGCTGTGGTCGGGGGTGGACCTTCGCATGGGGGCCGGCGAGTTCACCGCCGTCCTCGGCCCCAACGGCGTCGGCAAGTCCACCATGATCAAGGTCCTGCTCGGCACCCTGCCCGCGGCGGCCGGTGACGTACGCGTGCTCGGCACCCGGCCCGGACAGGCCAACGAGCGCATCGGTTACCTGCCGCAGCGCCGAAGCTTCGACGCCACCCTGCGCATCCGCGGTGTGGATGTGGTGCGCCTGGGGCTGGACGGCGACCGGTGGGGAGTGCCGCTGCCGTTCACGAGCGCGCGACGGCGGGCCGACCGTGCACGGGTGGACGAGGTGATCGAGCTGGTCGGGGCCTCGGCGTACGCGCACCGGCCGATCGGGCAGTGTTCCGGCGGCGAGCAGCAGCGACTGCTGATCGCACAGGCCCTGGTCCGCAGGCCCGAACTGCTGCTGCTGGACGAGCCGTTGGACAGCCTCGACCTGCCCAACCAGGGCGCCGTCGCAGCACTCATCGGGCGCATCTGCCACCAGGAGGGCGTCTCCGTGGTCATGGTCGCCCACGACGTGAACCCGATACTCCACCACCTGGACCGGGTGGTGTACCTGGCCGAAGGCGGTGCCGCAACGGGCACGCCCGGCGAGGTCATCACCTCCCAGACGCTGACCCGGCTGTACGGCACGCCGGTCGAGGTGCTGCGGGCCTCGGACGGACGGCTGGTCGTGGTGGGCCAGCCGGAGCCGCCCGCGCTGCACACCGACCGGCACGACACCCCGGGGAGCAGTCATGACGCTCGCTGAGACGGGGGCGCCCGTCTGGTCATGGAACCTCCTCACCGACTTCCAGGACATGTGGTCGTACCCGTTCATGGTCAACGCGTTCCGCGCGGGCGCGGTCGTGGCGGTGGTCTCCGCGCTCGTGGGATGGTTCGTGGTGCTGCGTCGCCAGACGTTCGCCGCGCACACCGTCTCGATGGTGGCCTTTCCCGGCGCCGCCGGGGCGGTCCTGCTCGGAGTGAGCGCGGTCTACGGGTACTTCACGCTGTGCGTGGCCGCCGCGCTGGTCATCGCCGCCCTGCGCGGCGGCGGAGACCATCATGAGTCCGCGCTCACGGGGACCGTGCAGGCGTTCCTGCTGGCTTCCGGGTTCCTGTTCATCGCCCTGTACAAGGGTCTGCTGGAGGGGCCGCAGACCATCCTCTTCGGCACTTTCCTGGGGATCACGTCGTCGCAGGTGACTGTGCTGACGGTGGTCGGCGCGGTGGTGCTCGCGGTGCTGGCGGTGATCGGGCGGCCGCTGCTGTTCGCGTCCGTCGACCCGCAGGTCGCCGCCGGGCGCGGGGTGCCGGTCCGGGCGCTGTCGGTGGTCTTCCTCGTCCTGCTCGGCGCGGCCACCTCCGAGGCGAGCCAGATCACCGGCACCCTCCTGGTCTTCGCCCTCATGGTGATCCCGGCCGCCACCGCACAACTCCTCACGGCGCGCCCGGCGTTGAGTCTGGCCCTGGCCGTCCTGCTGGCCTTCGCCGCCACCTGGCTCGGCCTGACCGCCGCCTACTACTCGCCCTACCCCCTGGGCTTCTTCGTGACGACCATCGCTTTCGCCGGATACGTACTCGCCCTGGCCTGGCGCTCGCTGCACACGCTGCTCGGCAGCCGCACCGGCGCCCCGCTCACTTCCGCGGAGGCGACCGCATGACCGTCCTGCTGGCCGCATCCCCCTTCTCCCAGCCGTTCTTCCAGCACGCCCTGCTCGCCGGGACCGCCATCGCCGCCGCCTGCGGCCTGGTCGGCTACTTCCTCGTCCTGCGCGCCCAGGTCTTCACCGGCGACGCGCTCAGCCACGTCGCCTTCACCGGCGCGATGGCCGCCCTCGCCTTCGGCGCGGACCTGCGCCTGGGACTATTCGCCGCGACCATCGCCATGGCACTGCTCTTCGGCACCCTCGGCCGCCGTGCCCGCCCCGACGACGTCGTCATCGGCAGCGTCTTCTCCTGGATCCTGGGCCTGGGCGCCTTCTTCATCACCCTCTACACGACCTCCCGCAGCACCGCGAACGGAATCGCCGGCGTCAGCGTGCTGTTCGGCTCCGTCTTCGGCATCTCCTCTGCCGGCGCGGTCGTCGCCGCCCTGGTGGCCGCGGGGGTCGGGCTGCTGGTGGTCCTCATCGCCCGGCCGCTGCTGTTCGCCACGCTCGACGAGGCCGTTGCCGCCGCCCGCGGGGTACCGGTCCGCCTGCTCGGCTACGGCTTCCTGGCCCTGGCCGGGATCAGTGCCGCCGAGGCGACCCAGGCTGTCGGTTCCCTGCTGTTGCTCGGCCTGCTCGCCGCACCCGCGGGCGCCGCGATCCGGCTCACCGACCGCCCGTACCGGGCACTCGCCCTCTCCGCCGCGCTGGCGGTCCTGGAGATGTGGGCCGGGCTGTTCGCCTCGTACGCGGTGCCGAGGATGCCCCCGAGCTTCGCCATCATGGCCATGGCCACGGCCGTCTACGCCGCGACGTTCTTGATACGGCGGCCCGCTTCCAGCCCTCGTACGAGAACGGTCGCCCCTGTCGGCACATGAGCGAAGGCACCCGATGGAACGCGAACGACAGCCCTCCCTCACACCCTTGGCCGACGTCACGCTGATCGGCCGCCACACCCAGCAACGCACCGTCGTGGTCGAGGCGCTCATCCGCGCCGAGGGCTTCGTCGGCGCCCAGGCACTTCACAACCGGCTCGCCGCCGACGGCTCACCGGTCGGCCTGTCCACGGTCTACCGCACCCTGACCGCGCTGGCTGCGGCAGGCCGGGCCGACATGGTCCGCGACACGGGCGGCGAACGCCTCTTCCGCTACCGCCCCGGCCCCGACCACCGCCACTACCTCCTCTGCACCCAGTGCGGCCTGAGCCTGCCCGTCGACTCCGGCCCGGTGGAGGACTGGGCGGACACCATCGCAGAGGCCTCCGGCTTCGCGAACGTGCAGCACACGGTGGAACTGTCCGGAGTGTGCCCGGACTGCGACCGCCGGACGACCGTGAACGCGAGCGCCGTCTGATGCCGGCCAGGGGCTGGTTCCATCAAGTGGATCAGGCTCCCAGTGTTCTGCCCTCATACAGCGCAACCACCGTACCGGGTGATGCAGTTACCCATGGCATGGAGAACACAGGCCGTACGCATGTCACCCGTCGGGCCCTGCTGTCGGCAGGCGGACTGGTGTTTCTCAGCGCCTGCACAGCCCCTGGTGGTACACCTGAACGCACAGGGACGTCGGCGCCCGACAGCGTGAAGCCCACGCATCCGGGTGACTCTCACGCCAGCGAGCCGGCCTACGTCGAGCTGCCGGGCAGGCCGGAGTTCTACGTTCACCAGGGCCCGCGAGCGATCGCGCTGACCATCGACGACGGTCCGAACCCCGAATGGACTCCGCAGACGCTGGACCTCCTGCGCCGCTACGCCGTAACCGCCACGTTCTGCCAGGTCGGTGCCCGCGTCAGCGCGTACCCCAACCTGGTGCGGGCGGTGGCCGCCGAAGGCCACCCGATCGCCAACCACACCTGGACCCACGCCGACCTGGCCCGGGCATCCGCCACGGCCGTCCGCTCCCAGCTGGAACGCACCAGCGACACGATCGAGAAGGTCACCGGCCAGCGCCCCACGATCTTCCGCGCCCCCTACGGAGCCTGGTCGGAGCCAACCCTGGCCACCTGCCGCGTGATGGGCATGCGACTGCTGGACTGGTCCGTCGACCCCCACGACTGGTCACGACCAGGCACTTCGCTCATCGTCGAGCGGATCATGGCTCACGCCCATCCCGGATCGATCATCCTCGAACACGACGGCGGAGGCGACCGCTCCCAGACAGTGGCCGCCCTGCGCCTCGTGCTTCCCCGCCTGCTCGACGCCGGATATCACTTCGTAACCCCCTAGGCACCCACATCGCCGACCGCCGCCGGGACGGCCACCACCTCGCCCTCGCTCGCGCCGACCGCTTCAGTGGCGGCGAACACGGTGGCGCGCGATGTACTGCGACCCGGCCGCCTCCCAGCCGAGCGCGGCCGGCTTGGGCACCACCTGGGTCTCGGGCCCGAAAACGTACTCGGCGTGGCTTCCTGGTCCCACGTCCAACCGAGCACCTCTGCGCCGGTGCGGACCGCCACGGCCGCGAAGTCGCTGCCCCGGCCGACGCGCCAGAGCGGATCGCGCCTCCATCAAGCGCAGCAGTCGCAATCCGAAGCACAACCGCAGACATCCGTTGCGTCCTGATCCGCTCCCGGCAGATCCGCCCCGACTCCTCCGCCGGCCCCGTCTACTTCGTGCTGCACGACGTGGCCAGCGAGGCCCGGGCCCGCGAACTGGCCGCCGCCCTGCACGCCGCCCTCTACGACCACCTCGAACCCCTGGCCGGTGCCATCCCTCTCTCGCCCTGACAGTGCACCCGCGCCTCAGCGACTCGGCCCCAACCAAGGTTCCACTGAGCCTGATCCCCGGGACCATCAGTTCGAAGAAGGAGGCCTGGCCGTCACCATCGAGATCGAACAGCGGCGGGCCCGGCGAGGAAAGTGATCGCCCGGCCCCGTGCGCCCCGGCATGCGGCCCCTCTTCGCCGCCCGAGCCTGCCGACGGCACCGTCGCGCCTGCGCTGACAGAGTCGCCACCCGCCCCGCTCAACGTCTTCTCAACCTCTTCTCAACGTCTTCGGCCGACGCCTC
>NZ_JBHJYK010000052.1:0-18763 GCF_042269865.1 Streptomyces sp. NPDC055966 | reverse complement strand
CCCGTGCTGGCCCGCTCCTGCGCCTGTACGGCGGCTCGGGCATTCCGCGTGGCAGTGGCGCCCGAGTCGCCGTCGTGGCGACGAGGACGCTTTTATGCAAACTGGTCGTCGTGCTCCGGCTGTGCCCTAGTGCTCGATTCCTCTTTCAGTGGGTATAGCTACTGGTAGCGGGGTGGTTGCGGGTACTCGGGGGCGGGTGCTGGGTCATGGTGCTGAGGGCACGGCCGGGCCGTGACGAGGGTGAGCAAGCGGTAGTCCACCGCCTGGCGTCGGCCAGAAAGGCGCCGAAAGTTCTGGTGGAGCGGTGCCGGATGGTGGAGCTGAGCTGGGCCGGCTGGCTGGTCCCGCAGATCGCCGATGAGCTGCGGTGCAGTCAGAAGACGGTGCGCTGCTGGCTGCACCGCTTCAACCGCTCGGGGCTTGAGGGTCTGGAGGATCTGGGCGGGCAGGGCCGCAGGCGAAGGATCACCGAGGCCGAACGCTCTCGGATCATTGGCCTGGTCAAGCAGATCCCGCCCGGCCGGCTTGAGGTGCAGCCGTCGAACGAGATGTGGGCCGCGGACGAGTCGGGGCCTTCGGAGTGGACCTTGGACACACTGGCTGCTGCGGCACGGGACCTGGGCATCGAGGTCAGCCGGTCCCAGGTGCGCCGGATCCTGCTGGCCGAAGGCGTGCGCTGGCGGCGCACGCGTTCATGGACGCGCTCGAGAGATGCGGAGTTCGAGGGAAAAGGACGCGGATCGTCGAGCTCTACACCAGCCCGCCCGCCGGCGCGACGGTCGTCTGCGCCGACGAGCTCGGCCCGGTGATCCCCCGCACCTTCCCGCCGGCGCCGGGCTGGTCACCGGACGGACACCGCATCAAGAACGAGATCGACTATTCCCGCGGACCGGAGAAGACCTGGGTCTACGGCGCCTTACGCGTCCGTGACGGCCAGGAGCTCACGATGACCGCCACCTCCCGCAACAGCGTCTTCTACCAGCAGTTCCTTCAGCTGGTCGAGGACGCCAACCCTGTCGGGGACATCTATGTGATCACCGACAATCTGTCCTCGCACAACAGCGTGTCCACCCGGACCTGGCTCGTGGACCATCCCCGCATCAGGCACGTGTTCATCCCGGTCGGCGCCTGCTGGCTCAACCTCCAAGAGGGATGGTGGCGCATCTTCCGCAAGACCGCCCTGGCCGGACGCTCCTTCGGCGACCGCGACCACATCACCCACGCCACCGAAGTGGCCACAGCTCAGCTCAACGCCCGTGCCCGACCCTGGATCTGGGGCAGACCCGCAGCACCCACCAGGCGCTTACGCCGCCGCTATGTGTACTTCCTTTGAGGAACGCAGCACTAGGTCCGGGCCGGTAGGACGTGGTTGCCGATCTTGTCCGTGCTCGGACAAGGCGAGCACACGCCGCGTCGTGGGTGGCGCAGGCGGCCGGGTCCGGGCGCTCGTACGGCTGGCGGCAGACGTGGCAGTCGTACGTCGGCGCGCTCGGGTTGCCCTCCGCTTGCCCTCCGTGGCGAGTAGCGATTCGGCGATGCCGTCGTCGGTGCGGCCCAGGTAGTACTTGCCCTCGGTGACGATCGCCATCAGCGGGATGAGGGCGACGGCGATGACGGCGGCGATGGGGGAAGACGACTGGAGGGTGTCGCCGAGGGCGTGGAAGTACATGGCTGGCCGCTTTGCGTAGCTTCCGACCACGACATCCGGAACTTTTGTTCGACGGGTCGGACGGCGTGTCAGGGCCTGGCGATGAGAGGGGAGGTGGCCGGGTCAGTACTCGCCGCCAATAGGTGGAGCTTCACGCATCAGCCATTGTGACGTAATGCGCGCTTTGGGAGGCTTGGTGTTTGCTGGCCTCGCGTACGCCGTGACGAAAGGCAGCCCGGTGGCAGAGACAGGCGGATTCCCCTCGAGGGGCGTGTGGCGGCGGCCCGGGCTGCGGTGGGTGGACGTGGTGGTCGGTGCCGCGCTGGTGGCTCTGCTGTACGGGCTGCTGAGGCTCGCGCCCTCGCTGAACGCGCCGTTCCTGCCGAAAACCGCGCCGTCCACAGTGTCGACCGATCCTTCGAACCTGCCGTACTACGCGGTGCGCTCGCTGGTGCGGATGTTCGCCGCGCTCGTAGTGTCGGTCGTGTTCACCTTCGTCTACGCCACCGCGGCGGCCCGGCTCAAGCGGGCGGAGAAGGTGCTGCTGCCCGTCCTGGACATCCTCCAGTCGGTGCCGGTGCTGGGCTTCCTGTCGGTGACGGTGACCGCGTTCATCAACCTCTTTCCCGGCTCCGAGCTGGGCCTTGAGTGCGCCTCAATCTTCGCGATCTTCACCGCGATGGCGTGGAACATGACCTTCGCCTTCTACTACTCGCTCATGTCCCAGCCGAGGGAGCTGGACGAGGCGGCGCGGGTGCTGAGGCTGACGAAGTGGGAGCGGTTCTGGCAGCTGGACGTGCCGGGCGGGATGATCCCGCTGGTGTGGAACGGGATGATGAGCTTCGGCGGGGCCTGGTTCTTCCTGGCCGCGTCCGAGTCCATCTCGGTGCTGAACCACACCTACGCCCTGCCCGGCATAGGGTCCTATGCCGCTGCCGCGATCGCGCAGGGCGACCTGGGCAAGGTGGGCATCGCCATCGCGGTGATGGTGGTGATGGTGATCGGGGTGAACGTGCTGTTCTGGCGGCCGATGGTCGCCTGGACGGACCGTTTCCGGGTGGAGGAGTCCGAGGCGGCCGAGCGTCCGCGCAGCCTGGTGCTGGACTTCCTGCGCCGTTCGCAGGTGCCTCACCTGATCGGGCGCCCGCTGAAGCCGGCCGGGCGGTGGCTGGACCGGGCGACGCGGCCGTTCGGCCTCGCCGAGCATCCCATCGGCGTCTCGCCGGTCCGGGAACGCACGGGTGATGTGTTCTTCGCCGGGGTGATCAGTGTGCTGGTCGTCTACGGGGCGTGGAAGGCGTTCGGCTACGTCAACTCCACGATCGGGCTCGGCGCGTTCGGGCACGCGCTCGCGCTGGGGGCGGCGACCTTCGGCCGGGTCGTCGTCCTGACGGCCGTGGCCACGGTGGTGTGGGTGCCGGTCGGGGTGTGGATCGGCATGAACCCCAAGGTGACGCGGTTCGCGCAGCCGGTGGTGCAGGTGCTGGCCAGCTTCCCGGCGAACTTCCTGTTCCCGTTCGCCACCGCGGCGTTCGTGGCGCTGGGCATCTCGCTGAACTTCGGCGCGGTCCTGCTGATGGCGCTGGGCGCGCAGTGGTACATCCTGTTCAACGTCATCGCCGGTGCCTCCGCGATCCCCTCCGACCTGCGCGAGGCGATGACCAACTACAAGGTCGGCGGCTGGCTCAAGTGGCGTTACTTCATCCTGCCGGCGATCTTCCCGTCGTACGTGACCGGCGGGATCACCGCGGCGGGCGGCGCGTGGAACGCCTCGATCGTCGCCGAGGTCGTCGACTACGGGCACCATCACCTGAGCGCGACCGGGCTCGGCGCCTACATCACCCAGGCCACCGCCACCGGTGACTTTCCGAAGATCCTCGTCGGCATCAGCGTGATGAGCCTGTACGTGGTGGCCGCCAACCGGCTGTTCTGGCGCCGCCTGTACGGCCTGTCCGAGACCCGTTTCGCCCTGTGACTCCCGACCTCCCTGTTCGCCCTCCGTTTCCGAGGCAGGACCCGTGACCAGCAGCCAGCCCCTCACCTCCGTATCCCGTCCGGCCGGCGCGGTGATCGTGGAGGCCGATTCGGTGACCAAGACGTTCACGACGCCGGACGGGCGGGCCCTGCCGGTGCTGGACGACATCAGCTTCGCCCTGGCCGAGGGCGAGATCGTCGCCCTGCTGGGCAAGTCCGGCTCCGGCAAGTCCACGCTGCTGCGCTGCGTGGCCGGGCTGATCGCCCCGTCCAGCGGCACTGTCTCCTACCGCGGCACCCCGCTGACCGGCGCCAACCCCGGGGTGGCGATGGTCTTCCAGTCCTTCGCGCTGCTGCCGTGGCTGACCGTGCAGCAGAACGTCGAACTCGGGCTCAAGGCCCAGGGCGTCGCGGAGGACGAGCGCCGCGAGCGCGCGCTGAAGGCGATCGACCTGATCGGCCTGGACGGCTTCGAGTCCGCGTACCCCAAGGAGCTGTCCGGCGGTATGCGCCAGCGGGTCGGCTTCGCGCGCGGCATCGTCGTGGAGCCGGACGCGCTGCTGATGGACGAGCCCTTCTCGGCCCTGGACGTGCTGACCGCGGAGAACCTGCGCAACGAGCTGGTCGGCCTGTGGGAGGGGAACGAGGCCCCGGTGAAGTCGATCCTGATCGTCACGCACAACATCGAGGAGGCGGTGCTGCTGGCCGACCGGATCCTGGTGCTGTCCTCCAACCCCGGCCGCATCCAGGCCGAACTCAAAGTCGATCTTCCCCGCCCCCGTGACCGCAACAGCCCCCGATTCGAGTCCATCGTCGACACCGTCTACGACATCCTCACCGGCCGCGAAGAAGCTGCCGCGGCAGCCGTCGAGGCCGCCCCCGCAGCAGCGGCAGCCGCTGCCCGGCCCGCACCGACGCCGACCAACACGCCGCTGCCGGACGTCAGCGTCGGCGGGCTCGCCGGTCTGCTGGAGATCCTCGTCGCGCGTGGCGGCAGGGACGGTCTGGCGGAGATCGCCGACGAGCTGAGCTTCGAGATCGACGACCTGCTGCCCCTGGTCGACGCCGCCGTCATGCTCGAACTCGCCCAGGTCGACGGCGCTGACATCGCCGTCACCGACGCCGGCCGCGAGTTCGTCGCCGCCGACATCCTCACCAGCAAGCAGCTCTTCGCCAGCCACGCCGCCAAGCACGCGCCCCTGGTTCGTGCCATCGTCCAGGCCCTGGCCGCCACCGACGGCAACACCCTGCGCGAGGGCTTCTTCCTCGACCTGCTCCGCCGCGGCTTCTCCGCCGAGGACGCCCGCAACCAGCTGGAGACGGCCATCGACTGGGGCCGCTACGCCGAGCTATACGACTACGATCGCGACGACGCCCGACTCACCCTCGAACCCGGCGCCCAGAAGTACCTGTAGCCGTCAGCGCCTGTCAGCGTCCGGTCCTCGTCCAGTCACGGCGCCAGGTCCGCGTGACCGGCTCGAAGGGAAAACGCAGCCGCCTCATATGCCCTATTTGGTGCGCATGTGTCTAGCGTGGGGATGTGGATCGGGTCGTACGTCTCGCGCAGCTCCTCCGTACGCCGGTGGTCGGGGGCGACGGCGAGGTGGTGGGCCGGCTCGCCGATGTCATCGTGCGACTGCGGGGACGGGACTATCCGCTGGTCACCGGGCTGGTCGCACGAGTAGGTGGACGCGAGGTCTTCCTGCCGGCCGAGCAGGTGGCCGACCTGGACGCGGAGCAGATCACGCTGGCGAGCCCACGCGTGGACCTGCGCCACTTCGAGCGGCGCGAGGGCGAGGTGCTGCTGCGGTCGGACGTACTGGGCCACCGGGTCATCGATGTGACCGATGTCGAGCTGGTCCGGGCGTACGACATCGAACTGGAGCAGCGGCTGGATCGCTGGGTCCTGACCTGCCTGGACACGCGCAGGCCACCGCATCTGTGGGGTCGCATACGGGGCCGTGCCGCCCGGCCCGACTGGCGGGACTGGAAGTCCTTCGAGCCGTTGATCGGGCACGCTCGCTCCGCCCGGGTACGGGGGCCGTTCGCCCGTCTCGGCCGGTTGAAGCCCGCGGACCTCGCCGATCTGCTGGAGGAGGCGAGCCGCACCGAGTCGCACGAGATCCTCCAGACCGTTCACGCCGATCCCGAGCTCGAGGCCGATGTGTTCGAGGAGCTGGAGCGGGACTCGCAGACGCGTCTGCTGGGCGAACGCAGCGATGCCGAGATCGCCCAGGTGCTCGCCCGGATGCGCGCCGACGACGCCGCGGACGCGCTCAACGACCTGCCGCAGAGCCGCCGCGAGCCCGTCCTGGACGCGCTTCCCGCCGGGCAGCGCACCAAGGTGCTGACGCTGATGGGCTTCAACCCCTCCAGCGCGGGCGGGCTGATGGCGCTCGACGTCCTCGCCATGCCGGGCGGCAGCACCGTCGCGGAGGGGCTTCAGGCGGCCGGTGAGGCGCGGGCCCTGCAACCCCAGGCGCTGACCAGCGTGTATCTGGCCGGTGAGGAGCAAAGGCTGCTCGGTGTGGTCACTCTGGTGGAGTTGCTGCAAGCGGATCCCGCCGCGTCGCTGGACGATGTGGCGGACCGTGATCCGGTCCGGGCTGGGCCTGACACCGATGTCGAGGACATCGCCCTGCTCATGACCGACTACAACCTGCTTACTGTCCCGGTGGTGGACGACGAGGACCGCATTCTGGGCGTCATCACGGTCGATGACGTCCTCGACGCAGTCATCCCGGAGGACTGGCGCCGCCGCGAGCCAGCCCCGCACCCAGCCCACCGCACGGAGGAAACCGGCCCCGAACCAGCCCCGCACGACATGCCGCCCGCGTCATGAACCAGGACGACCGGCCCACAGGCGGACCGGGCCGCCCCGAGCCCGACCGGCCCATCAGCGGAGAACGCCACCCCGAGCCCCCGGCCCGTCCAGGCCCGGAGCAGCCGAAGCCGCCGAGCCGCACCGAGTACCCCGCCGAACCCGCACAGCCTCACCCGGCGGAGCGCAGGCCCGCCCCGGAGCCACCGGAGCGCAAGCATCCACCCGGGCCTCCGCCCCCGGAACGTCCCGCCCCGTCCCCAGCGCGGAAACCCGCCGTCCGACCCGCGGCCCCCCAGGCCCGCCCGGCCAGGCCCAGCGCCGTACTCGATGAGGCCCACCTCGGCGAGATCCAGGGCGCCTTCGGCCGCGTCCCCCGCGAACGCGTCGAAGAACGGCCCGGGCTCAGGACCCGGTTGCTCACCCTGCTGGCCATCGTCGGCCCCGGCATCATCGTGATGGTCGGCGACAACGACGCCGGCGGTGTCGCCACGTACGCGCAGGCGGGCCAGAACTACGGCTACTCGCTCCTGTGGGTCCTGCTCCTGCTCGTCCCGGTCCTGATCGTCAACCAGGAGATGGTGGTGCGGCTGGGCGCGGTCACCGGTGTCGGCCACGCGCGCCTGATCACTGAGCGGTTCGGGCGTTTCTGGGGCTGGTTCAGCGTCGGTGACCTCTTCCTGCTGAACTTCCTCACGATCGTGACCGAGTTCATCGGCATCTCCCTGGCCGCGGAACATCTCGGTGCCTCGCGGTACGTCGTCGTCCCGGCGGCCGCCGTCGTCCTGGTCGCCGTGACCGCGAGCGGTTCCTTCCGCCGCTGGGAACGGGCCATGTTCGCGTTCATCGGTGCCAGCCTGCTGCTGATCCCCCTGACCCTCATGTCGGGGCCGCAGTGGGGTCGGGCCGCCCACGACTTCGTGGTACCGGGCATCCAGGGCGGCGCCAGCAGCGAGGCCATTTTGCTGATCATCGCGATCGTCGGCACCACCGTCGCGCCCTGGCAGCTGTTCTTCCAGCAGTCCAATGTCATCGACAAGCGCATCACCCCGCGCTTCATCGGCTACGAGCGCGCCGACACGGTGATCGGTTCCTTCGTGGTCGTCGCGGGCGCCGCCGCGTTGATCATGATCGCCGACTTCGCGGCCCGGGGCACCGCCGTCCACGGCCACTTCACCGACGCCGCCGGAGTCGCCGACGCTCTCGCCCGGCACGACTCCGTGCTGGGTGTGCTGTTCGCGATCGTCCTGCTGGACGCGAGCATCATCGGAGCGGCGGCCGTCACCCTGGCCACCAGCTACGCCTTCGGCGATGTCTTCAACCTGCGCCACTCCCTGCACCGCAGCTTCGGTGAGGCCAAGCAGTTCTACGCCTCCTACAGCCTGCTGGTCCTGGTCGCCGCCGCCATCGTCCTCATCCCGGGCGCCCCGCTCGGCCTCATCACCGAGGCCGTCCAGGTGCTGGCCGGACTGTTGCTGCCCTCCGCGAGCGTGTTCCTGCTCCTGCTGTGCAACGACACTGAAGTGCTCGGCCCCTGGGTCAACCCGCGCTGGCTGAACATGCTCGCCACCGTCACCATCGCCGTCCTGCTGATGCTCTCCGGCACGCTGATGGCGACCACACTCTTCCCGGCCGTCAACGTCACCCGGCTCACGATCTGGCTGGCGATCGCGCTGGTCACGGGCCTGCTCACTGCCGCAGTAGCCCTCCGTGCCGCCCGACGCCGCGCGCCCACCCGCCAGGTACCGGTGATGCCGCAGGCCGAGAAGCTCGCCTGGCGCATGCCGCCGCTGGCGCTCCTGCGGCCGGTGCGCTGGTCCCCGGGGACCCGTCTGGGCATGATGGCGCTGCGCGGCTATCTGATCCTCAGCGCCCTGCTCCTGCTGATCAAGGCCATTCGGCTCGGCAGCTCCTGATCCCCGGTGGCCCGGTCGGTCAGTGACGCTGCCGGGTGGCAGTGTCGACCAGGAGACGGGTGAGGTCGGCGGGCAGGTCCAGGTGGCGCTCGATCCAGGCGGCGTCCTCGCCGTGCGTGGCGAGGATCCAGGCCGTGTACAGGCGGTTCAGGCCGGGCGCGTCCTTGCCGAGCAGGTAGGGGCGTACGGCCTCCATGGGGAACCCGCCCAGTGTGCGGGCCGTGAACCACGAGTCGTCGACCGTCTCGTGCAGGCGCCGCCTGGCCTGGCGGGCGGCGTTGCGGTGAGCGTGCCACACGGCTGCCACCAGCACGAACGCGGCGGTGCCCGCGCCCATGAGAGCTCCGCTGACGATCGGCCGGTCCCGGGCCGGCGCGGTTGCCAGCGCGGTGACCTCCAGTACGACCAGCGTGAGCACCCCCAGCAGGGCGACGCCCTCGCCCGTGCGCGGGTGAGGCAGGGTCCTCATGACTCGACTCTCCCTTCCCTTTCCATCCTGGCCGGTGACCGGGACGTTGTCCTGGGGCCGCACAGCCCCTTTACCGACTGCGGGGCAGGAGGCGCCGCCCTGGTGTGTCAGGCCAGCGCCTGGGGTCGTTCCCGCTCGGCCTCCTCGTCGTCCATGTGCCAGTGCAGGTCGCTCACGCCCGGCTCCAGGGACAGCCGGGAGATGACCTGCTCCAGCGCGGCGGCGACGTCGCCGCTGATCGAGACGGTCGCGCGCAGGCTCGCGGTGTCCCCCTCGCGGCGTGCGCGCAGCCCTCTGGGAGCGAGCGCGGAAGCGGCCAGGGTCTGCAGCAGCAGGGCGCGCAGATGGGTCTCGGACGTGCGTTCGCACACCAGGTGCACGGTGGCTCGGACGGTGGCGTCGGGGTCGGTGCCCGCGGCCGGAGCCCGGTCCAGCAGGCGCCCGGCGGGCCGCAGCACCACGTGGACGGCCAGCACGACCACTGTGCCGAGGACGGCGAAGCTCAGGTGGCCGGAGGCGGCCAGCACTCCTGCGGCGGCCGAGCACCACAGGGTGGCGGCGGTGTTGAGGCCGCGCACTCCGGCGCCGTCGCGCAGGATGACCCCGCCGCCGAGGAAGCCGATGCCGGAGACGACGTAGGAGGCCACCCGGGTGGGGCTGCCCGCGTCTCCGACGGCCTCGCTGTAGAGCACGAACAGGGTGGCGCCTGTGGCGACGAGGGCGTTGGTGCGCAGGCCCGCCATCCGTGCCCGCCACTGCCGCTCGACGCCGATCAGCGCGCCGCAGCCGGTGCCGGCGGAGAGTCGGATGAGGAAGTCGAAGGTGGACAGGGAGTGCACCAGAGCACCTCTTTCACGGTCAGGGCGGTCAGGCCGGTCCCGGCTTCCGGGTCCGACGGTGTTGTCGTACCGGAAGCGGTCAGGAGCGGGGTTCGAGAAACTCCAGGCGGTTGCCGAGTTTGTCGAAGGCATAGAAGCGGTCGTGGCCCGGGAAGTTGTCGTCCCAGGTCACCTCGTGACCGTGCGACTCCAGGCGCTTGGCGAGGCCGTGCAGCGGGCGCACGAGGATGCCGGGGTGGGCCTTGGCGGCGGGGCGGAAGTCGGCCTCCACGCCGAGGTGGACCTCCAGGCCGCCGCCGCGGAACCAGCAGCCGCCGCGAGCCGCGAGGACCGGGGGCTTCTCCAGCTCGGTCATGCCCAGCACCCCGCCCCAGAAGGCGCGGCACAGCTCCTCACTGCCGACCGGGATGGCGAGCTGGACATGGTGCAGCGGGCCGAAGGCGAACTCGGTGGTGGAGTTCTCGGTGGGCATGTGCTTTCTCATTTCGTCAGTGGTGATCACGAAGGTTGTCCGGCTCGGGCGGTGCCGCGTGTGCTGCCAGGTGCAGGACGGTGGCGAGCAGGGACGGCAGGTGCGGGTTGGCGGTGCGGTAGAGCATGCGGTTGCCGCTGCGGCGTACCGTGACCAGGCCCGCCGCCCGCAGTCGGGTGAGGCTCTGGGAGACGGCGGCGTAGTGCACACCGACGCGCTCCGTCAGTTCTCCGACCGAGAGTTCCTGGAGCGCCAGGGTCTGCAGCAGCCGGACCCGGATAGGCCCGCCCAGCGTCTTCAACATCGCTACCATGGCGCCGACTTCGGCGTCCTCGAAGGGTGCGGTCGTCGTGCGGACCGGGAGGAAGACGACGTCAGGCGGCTCCTGGACAGCATGCACCGGCCGCGCTCCTTTCCTGTTCGTGCGCGGGGGTACCGGGCGCGGGTGTGTCGCACCGGTGCCAGTGCAGATCGCGAACGTGCGGCACGCGGGAGAGCTGGTCGACGAGGTGGTCCAGGGGGCCGGTGCCCGGGCCGTCCAGGGTGACCGTCACGCACAGGTACGCGGTGGCACCGTGCCGGCTGGCGTGCAGGGCCTGGAGGCGGGCACCGGGTCTGCTCAGGGCCAGCACGCACAGCGCGCGCACCTTGGCCGACACCTGGTGGTCGCAGTGGATGTGGATCGTGGCGAGAGTCGAGACCGGGGTGGTGGGCGGTCCGCTGTTCTTCGCATGCGTACGGGGCAGGAATCGCATGGGTACCTCTTGGGTCACTTCTGGTCGGGAAGTGGTGGAAAAGGAAGGGTGCGGTCAGGTGGTATTCCGGAAGCGGGTTTCGAGTGTGAGTCGCGGGTTCAAGGCGTAGCCGGCCTGGCGCACAGTGCGGATCAGGGCCCGGTGTTCGGGCCCGAGCTTGCGGCGCAGGCGGGAGATGTGGACGTCGACGCTGCGCAGGTCGCCCGTGGGCGCCTGCTGCCAGACCAATTCCATCAGCTGACGGCGGGTGTAGACGCGGTCCGGGTGGGCAGCCAGGTGGGCGATCAGCTCGAACTCCATCCACGTGAGGCCGAGTTGATGCCCTTCGACTTCGGCTCGGCGGGTGGCACAGTCGACGACGAGCCCGGCCACCCGGTAAACCGGTGCCCGAGCCTCCGGCGCTGCAGGCGTGTCTGGCGACCGCGGCGGGAACCAGTGCCGGCGGCGTCCCCATGGTGCAGCGGTCTCTTTGCGGTCGTCGTGGGCGCAGCGGGCCATGCGGTAGCTCAAGCCCATGTCGGTTCCCTGTCGGATCAGTGTGGTGCCGAAGTGCGTGGTCGAGGCAGCGGGCCGCCGATGCGGAACGACCTCCGCAGGCCGGTGCGAGTCCGCGGGCAGCGGGCTCCAGCCGTACAGGCGGGACGGATCGAGTGACGGGCGCCAGGATGTTCCCAGGGCAGGGAAGGGCATGCGAACTCTCCTTCCAGCAGCGGCGTGCGGGTTGCTAGTGGCAGGTGGCTTCGAGGTGGCGTCGGCCGTCGGAGCCGGTGACCGTGTGCCCGTGGGCATGCGGCCCGACGTGCTGGGCGTGCGCCAACGGCGTACGAGTGGCTGCCGGGCGGGGCAGCGCGCGGATGACGGTGCGGTCCGTGGGGCTGTCGGCGAGCTGGCGCAGGATGTGGGCGAACCAGGCGCGCACGGCGTCACGCTTGTGGGCCGGGGTGTGGCCGAGAAGCGGGATGGGGATCACGGTCAGGGCAGGCATGGGTAACTCACCTCCGGGAAGGGCGCGTTGCGGCGACGAGGAGTGAGGGAAGGTGCGAGGCGTTCGACGGCCGGCAGGGGCAGGCCGGCGAACCGGGCCAGCCAGCGGGGGTCGCGGCCCTGCCGGGCCAGCAGATGGACGAGGTGGACGCGCGGGTCGTAGACGGTGTGCCGGGATGCGAGTCCCGGGCAGGCGGCCGGGTCGTCCAGCAGGTAGGTGCGTTCCCGGCCGTCGGACAGAGGCAGCGGCAGTGACGGGGAGGCGCACCCCGCCGGAGCGAGGCGGCGGACGGCCGAGGCGGTCAGGTGGGTCAGGTGGCGCAGGACGTGCATGGCCGGTCCTCCCTTCCGAGGGGGAGTGGGTAGCCGTGCCGGGGCGGCGGCGCGGGTTCGGCCGCCGCCCCGGGAGGGTCAGTTGCCGAGTGCGACCTGGACGATCTTGATGACGACCAGGATCATCGCGATGAGCAGGTAGGTTCGCAGGGCGCCCATGCCGATCTTGCGGGCGGTGGACATGGCCGGCCGGGTCAGGGTCTCCAGCGGCGGCATCCGCCACTCGTCCTTGCCGGTCCGGTCGATCGGGTCCTCCTTGGTGCCCGTGCGCCGGCGGGTGAAGGCGTAGCCCGCGGCCAGCACCCCGACGACACCGCAGGCGGCCATGATGTCGAGGATCGCCCCGGAGGAGATGTCCGGGAACAGGACGGAGGCGGTCAGGACGATCGACAGGGCGACCAGGACCCCGACCACGGCCGAGGTGAACGCGTTGGTCTTCGGGCCGTTCACCCACGGGCCGAGCACGGCCTTGTCGTTGCAGAGCAGCAGCAGGAACACGCTTGCGGAGGGCAGCAGGACACCGGCCAGGGTCTGCACGCCCTCGGTCAGCAGGCCCAGCGGCGAGCCAGGGATCAGCACGATGGCGGCAGCGGCGGCGACCAGACCGGCGTAGACGGCGTAGAAACCCTTGGCTCCCTTCACTCCACGGTGAAGCGAGTGCTTGATGCCGAAGACGTCACCGATGGCGTAGGCGGTGGACAGGGAGACGGCGAAGGCGCCGATGATCGAGGCGTCCAGCAGCGCGATGGCGAACAGCACGCCGGCGAGCTTGCCGGCCTTGTGCTCCAGGCCGGTCGCGATGCCGCCGGCGTCGGTGAACTGGCCGAAGCCGTGCGTGCCCGCGAAGGTCGCGGCGGTGAAGCCCATCATCGCCGCCGCGCCGATCACCACCACCGCGATACCGATCCACAGGTCGGCCTTCTCGTACTTCATGAACCGCGGGGTGATCCGCTTGTCGATGACGTACGACTGCTGGAAGAACAGCTGCCAGGGGGCGACCGTGGTGCCGACAATGCCGATGATCAGCAGCATGACGGTGGAGAGCTGGCCGGTGCCGCCGGGCATGTTCGGCACCACGAAGTCCCGGGCCATCTGCGAGGCGTGCGGGTGGACCATGAGGTAGATCGGCACCAGCAGCAGCGAGGCCGCGCACAGGGCGATGGCGACCCGCTCGAACCGCTGGAAGGAGCCGGTGAACGCCGACGCGATGATGATCCCCGCGGCGAGGACCACGGAGACGGCCTTGGGCAGGCCCAGGTACCCGGAGGCCAGGGTGATGCCGATGAACTCGGTCACCAGGGTGAGCGCGTTGAGCAGGAACAGGTCGATCACGCTGAACGCGCCCCAGAACTTCCCGAACCGCTCCAGGATCAGGCGGGCGTGGCCGACGCCGGTGACGGCGCCCAGGCGCAGCACCATCTCCTGGTTGACGTACAGCACGGGAACGAGGAGCAGCAGCGTCCACAGCAGGTGGGTGCCGTAGTTCTGGCCGGCCTGGCCGTAGGTGGCGAAGGCGCCGGCGTCGTTGTCGCCGACCATGACGATCAGGCCGGGGCCGACTATCGCCAGGAGCGTCTTGAGCTTGGCGGACAGACCGGTGCGGGGTGCGGTGTCGTCGAGCCTGATGGTGCCGAGGGCGCCACGGATGTCGCCGACGTGCGCGTCGTCCAGGACCGCGGCGCGCGGGGCCTCGGACACGTTGGTCACGGTGGTCATGACATACCTCCCGAATCTCCCCAGAAGGGGGAGGTAGGGGGCACACGAAAGCCGTCCCCCCTGCGCGAGAGCGCAGGACGGCGGCCCGTCACGGCGCAGGGCCGTACGGGGCGCAGGACGCGGATGGGAATCCGCGCAGGGGAGAGGGTTACCGCGTGCCGGAAGAATGCGAGGACAAGCGGATCAGGGGCCGACTATGGCCCGGACTACTGCTACTGCAGTCCATGTCTCTCGCCTCCTTCCGGCCGGGGACGCGACCTGTGCGCGTCAGCAACGACTCGGCAAGGAGCAACCCAGCCCGAACGGCCGGTCACCCCAACTCGTCAGAGCTTTGGCACTCCACGGCGTAATCCCCCTGCGGGGGAAGCCACTTGGGGTCACCCCTTAGGTCGGGGAGACCTGTCCTGACCCTGGGCGTCTCTCGACGTCGTGGGGTCAGTGGCCTGTGTCCGTGAAGACGCCTCACCGAACGAGGTGCCCTTTTCAAACCTCCCTGAGTGTAGCCCCGTACTTGCACATGAACGCAAGTTCTTGGCGGAGTCTTGACCGGGGCTGGCCGCGCCTGTAATGGCGGTCACATGCCTCACGGGCCGCGCGCCGGCTCTGGACCGGTGATCGATACGGTGAGCCACCTGTGGGTCTACCTGCGCCCACTCCCGGACGCTTTCACGAAAGGCGCGACGCATGCCCGAGCACAGCACTCCCGCCGAGGTGGTCTCCGTCCCGGTGGGCCGGGTG
The DNA here is from genome assembly GCF_042269865.1 of Streptomyces sp. NPDC055966. Taxonomy (NCBI): domain Bacteria; kingdom Bacillati; phylum Actinomycetota; class Actinomycetes; order Kitasatosporales; family Streptomycetaceae; genus Streptomyces; species Streptomyces sp. NPDC055966. Next base: position 4,098 of record NZ_JBHJYK010000052.1, on the reverse strand, counting down.
ATGGGTGGTCGGTCGGAGGTACGGGACGACGACTGGGGCAAGGAGACGGCGGTCATCCGCCTCGACGCCACCCGCTTCACCCCCGACGCGGTGGCCGGCCTGGACGCCTTCTCCCACCTGGAGGTCGTCTACCACTTCGACCGGATCCCGGTGGAGAAGATCGAAACCGGAGCCCGCCATCCCCGCGGCAACACCGACTGGCCCCGGGTCGGCATCTTCGCCCAGCGCGGCAAGAACCGCCCCAACCGGCTCGGTGTCTCCCGCTGCCGCCTGTTCAAGGTCGACGGACTCGATCTGCACGTCCAGGGCCTGGACGCGGTGGACGGCACTCCCATTCTCGACATCAAGCCCTACATGGCCGAGTTCGGCCCCCAGGGCCCGGTCGCCCAGCCGGAATGGGCCACCGCGCTCATGCGCGGGTACTACTGACCTGCCGGTTCCCTGCCGATGGGCTGGAGGAATTCGAGACGGTTGCCGACGGGATCCTGGCTGTGGAAACGGCGGTGGCTGGGGAGGGTGGTGTCGTCCCAGATCACCAGGGCGCCGAAGGCTTCGAGGCGGGCGGCGAGCGATTCGATGGCCTCGACACGCAGGCCGGGGTGCGCCTTTGCGGAGGCCCGGTAGGGGGTTTCGATGCCCAGGTGGAGCTGGACGTGCTGGTCGTCGTCGCTGAACCAGCAGCCTCCGCGGGCGGCGAGGCGGCCCGGCCTCGGAACTTCGACGAGGCCGAGCGCGTCGACGTAGAAGGCGCGCAGCAACTCCTCGCTGCCCGGCGGGGCGGCCAGCTGGATGTGGTCGATTGCGGTGATCATGCGGGACCTCCGGTCGGTGGTGTCGCTGATGTCGGTGATGTCAGTGGCGGGTCTGCCAGGTTGCTTCGAGGTGCCGGGCGACGCCTGGGTCTGACACCAAGTTCCAGTGGGCGTGCGGGCGTTGCCGGGTGGTGAAGGTCGTCGCCCGGCGGGCCATCGGGACGTCGAGCACGTGGAGCACGGGCTGCTCCAGGGAGCCGTCGGCGATGCGACGGACGATGCCGATGAGGCGAGCATGCACGGACCGCCAGGCGCCCTGTGAGCGGGCGCGGGGGCGGTGCAGGGGGTGGTGGGCGAATACGGACATAAGCGGTTGCCTCCGATGGGGTGTGCTCTCGGCGCGCTCTGTCGGTCGGCCGTCGGGCACGCATGGGCTGGCGGGCCCGGTGCGCCGGCCCAGGGGCATGGGTGGTGCAGAGGGCCTGTGCGTCAGGGCTGCGCTGCGAGGTCGGTGATGCGCTGCGCGGCGGTCAGTGGCAGACCGGTGAACTCGGCGAGCCAGGCGGCGCGGTGACCCTGCCGGGCGAGGATGTGGGCCAGGTGGACGCGCGCCTCGTAGGTCCCGCACCGCTTGCCGGCACAGGCGAGGAGGTCGAGCAGATACGTGCGCTCGACTCCGTCGTCCAGGGTCAGCCGGACGCCTGAGCAGACGTGATCGGACGGGTGAGGCGCGGGAGCGAGGTGGTCGGGGAGGCGCATGGCGGTGTCCTCCTTCTTTAGGGGAGGGGTTGGGTGGCGGGCGCCATGGCACCCGCTACGGAGGCTGACGCGCCGGTCACGCCGGTGGCGGTCGGTGCAGCCCGCCGTGGCTGCGGACGGGCCATTGGCGGATCGGCGTGCTGGCGATCGGGCTCGGCGGCAGGAACGCCACCGTGACAAGGGCGTGCCCGTAACTGGCGTGGTCCGCGGAATGATTGACGTGGGGGGTGCCCAGATGCGGGACACGGTCTCCTGCGGTGACCTGGGTATCCGCTTGTCAGGCGGCAGCGCGGAGTCGGTCAGGCACGCGGAAGAGAGTCCGGACGAGGAGCCGGACTATGACCGGGACTGCAACTGCTGTCCATGCCCGCCCCCTTTCGATCCGGCGCGGGGCGAGACCCGCGCGGTTCACTGGCCGGTAGCCCGGGCGGCGTCGCTGCATACCTCTACGGCACGAGCCGCCTCCAGGCTGGCTACGCCATATTTGCACATCAACGCAACAAGGAGCAATGCTGCCTTCGTCAGTCCGGCTGTGACCGTCGACTTTCGGCCTGCCTTCGCAGGTGACCAGGTAGGCCACGGGACTATGTATCAGGGCAGCGCGCAAAACCTGGATGCCGATGTGCGGACTACTGGCCCAGCGCCGACCGGCGTACGCCCAGTGCGCGGCGCGCCACCGCGGGCCGCTCCTCCGCTGCTGCGGCCGGCTCCTCGTGTGCGCCGCCCTCGGCCCCTGCGGCGCCTCCTTCCGCCTGGGCCACGCGCTGCGCCTCCGCCAGCAGTCCGCGCACGCCCGCCGCACGGTAGTAGATCCGCGTACCCTCCCGCCGCGTGGTCACCAGCCCGACCGTACGAAGCCTGGCCAGGTGCTGCGACGTCGCGGCGACGTGGGCGCCCAGCAGCCGGGCCAGCTCGCTCACCGGCAGCTCACGGCCGCTCAGCACCCACAGCAGACGGAAGCGGGAGGGGTCGGCCACGGCCTTCAGCACCGCCACCGTTCGCTCCGCGTCCCACGCCTCTTCTTGCGTATCCACGCAATTAGCCTACCGGCGGTACGTAGGTCCCGCCCGGGCCTGTCACGAGGATCTCGACAAGGCCCTGGAACGGTGTTGCTGGTTCCGGCGTTGTCAGCCTGGCAGGGATCAGCGTCCCCGCGACGGTGGTGGCTGCGGGACATCGACGGCCGTCGCCCCGCTGGGCTGGCGTTCAGGATCCGCTCGGCGCGCTCGGGGACGGCACTCGGGCTACTGGGCGTCGACCACGTCCAGGGCTCGGCTGGGGGTTCTCCGCGTCATCACCGCCGCAGGTGCCGACCGCCCCGCGTCCGGCCCCGAGGCGCAGACGGTCCTGCGTGTCGCCGCCCGAGCCTGCCCGCGAGCCGTCGAGCAGGCCGGCTTACACGCCCACGCCACCGACGAGGCGGTCCTGGTGGTCGCCCCGAGCGAGGCGGGGGGCCATGGTCCGGGCCCAGCCGTTCGAGGTGAGCCGCGGCTACGCGGCCGCCGCGGGACGGGCGCAGAGACGGATTGCGAGGCTCACGGCGGCGGCGCGGACCTGCTGGTCATCAAAGGCGCGTCGGAAGCCGTCCTGCCCTGCTGCCCCGATGTCGACCCGGCGGCCGTCGACGCGACACACGCCCTCGCTGTCGAGGGCCTGCGACTGTTTGCAGTGGCCCAGCGCCGCCTCGCGGCGGAGGAGGCCGCAGCGGGCCTGGACAAGCCCCATGAACTGCTGGAACTCATCGGATTCGCGTCCTTGGCCGACACCCCCCGCGCCAGCTCCGCCCCGTTGGTCGACGGGCTCGGTGAGGCAGACGTACGGCCGGTGATGCTGACCGGCGACCATCCCGGGACCGCCCGCGCCGTAGCCGTTATCCTCGGCTGGTCACCGGATGTCACAGTGGCCACGAGCGACGAACTGGCCGCACTGGACCGGGCGGGGCGGGCACGCCCGCTCAAGGACTGCGGCGTCGTGGCACGCGTGGCGCCCGAGCAGAAGCTCCAGATCGTAGAGGCCCTGCGGGAGGCCGGACGCGTGGTGGCCATGGACGGCGACGGCGCCAACGACGCTGCCGCCATCCGCGCCGCCGACGTCGGAGTCGGCATCGCGGCACGCGGATCGGCAGCCGCACGCAACGCCGCCGACCTCGTGATTACCCAATGACGATCTGTCGGTCCTCATCGATGCCATCGGCGAGGGCCGCGCCCTGTGGCGCAGCGTGGCCGACGCGATCAGCATCCTGCTCGGCGGGAACGCCGGTGAGGTCGGCTTCTCCGTCCTGGGCACCCTGCTGTCCGGTACGTCGCCGCTGTCGACATGTCAGCTGCTGCTGATCAACCTGCTCACCGACATGTTCCCGGCGATGGCGGTCGCGGTTACCCCGCCCTCCCCGGAACCCGCCGACGAGCCGACCACGGCCGACGGCCAACCCGTCGGCTACGCCGTCCTCGGCCGACCACTGAACTGGCAGATCCGGCACCGCGGACTGGTCCCCGGGATCGGCGGGCCATCGCCTGGCTGATCGGCACCCTCACGCCAGGTACGGCACGACGTACCAGCGCCATGGGCCTGTGCGGCGTGGTTCGGC
>NZ_JBHJYK010000051.1:0-20797 GCF_042269865.1 Streptomyces sp. NPDC055966 | reverse complement strand
CGGTGACACTTCTGTCGTCCCGGTCGCGGACGGTTCGTACGTTCCCTGGGTCGTCACCGCACGCAGCCGGGACGCCCTGCGCGCCCAGGCCGCCCAACTCCTCGACCATCTGCAGGAGTTCCCCGACATCACGCCCGCGGACCTCGGCCTGTCCCTCACCGCGACCCGCGCCGCCTTCGAGCACCGCGCCGTCGTCCTCGGCGCCGACCGAGCCGCACTCAGCGACGGGCTGCGGCTGCTCGCGGCCGGCGAGAGCGGGCCGCACACCGTCACCGGCGTACACCGGGGCGACGGCAAGACCGCCTTCCTCTTCTCCGGGCAGGGCGCCCAGCGCCCGGGCATGGGCCGCGGCCTCTACGACACCCACCCCGCCTACGCGGACGCCTTCGACGCCGTCTGCGCCCACTTCGGCGCCGAACTGCGCGACCTCGTCCTCGGCGACGACGCCGAGCGGCTGAACCGCACCGAGTGGACACAGCCCGCCCTCTTCGCCGTCGAAGTCGCCCTGTACCGGCTGCTGGAGTCGTGGGGCGTACGCCCGGACTTCGTCGCCGGCCACTCCATCGGCGAGATCGCCGCCGCCCACGTCGCCGGAGTGATGTCGCTCAAGGCCGCCTGCGCCCTGGTCGCCGCGCGCGGCAGGCTGATGCAGGAACTCCCGTCCGGCGGCGCCATGTTCGCCGTGGAGGCCACCGAGGACGAGGTACGTCCCCTCCTGGAGGGACACACGGACGCGGGCATCGCCGCGGTGAACGGGCCGCGCTCCGTGGTCGTCTCCGGCGCCGAGGACGTGGTCACCGACATCGCCGCGCGGCTCGCCGCCGACGGGCGCCGCACGACCCGGCTGCGGGTCAGCCACGCCTTCCACTCCCCGCTCATGGAACCGATGCTCGACGCGTTCCGCGAGGTCGCCGCGGGCATCACCTACGAAGCGCCGCGCATGGCGGTGATCTCCAACGTCACCGGCCGCGCCGCCGCCGGCGGCGAACTGCAGGACCCGGAGTACTGGGTGCGCCATGTGCGGGAGGCCGTCCGCTTCGCCGACGGCGTCCGCTGGCTCGCCGAGCACGGCGCCGACCGGTTCCTGGAGGTCGGACCCGACGGCACGCTCACCGCGATGGCGCAGAGCTGCCTGCCGGACGCCGAGACCACGCTGTTCGTGCCCGTGCTGCGCAAGGACCGTGCCGAGGACGAGACGCTCCTCGACGCCGTCGCCCGGGCCTTCGCGCACGGCCTGCCCGTGGACTGGCCGCGCCTGTTCGACGGCACCGGCGCCCGCACCGTACCCCTGCCCACGTACCCCTTCCAGCGCCGTCGCTTCTGGCCCGGGCCGCCCGCGCTGCTCGGCGACGTCACGTCCGCGGGCCTCGGCGCGAGCAGCCATCCGCTGCTGGGCGCGGCCGTGGAACTGGCCGACGGCGACACCCATGTCCTCACCGGCAGGCTCGCCCTCGGCAGCAGCCCCTGGCTCAAGGACCACGCGCTCACCAGCACCGCGCTGTTCCCCGCCACGGGATTCCTCGACCTGGCCCTGCACGCCGGTGCCCGGACCGGCTGCGAGCACGTCGCCGAACTGACGATCCTGGCCCCGCTCACCCTGCCCGCCCAGGGCGGCGTGCAGGTCCAGGTACGGGTCGAGGCGCCGGACGCCACCGGCGCGCGCCCCCTGACCGTGCACGGCCGGCCCGACACCGCCGAGCCCGGCACGCCGTGGACCCTGCACGTCAGCGGCCTGCTCACCACCGCCGCCGAACCGGCCGCCGCACCCTACGACTTCACCGTCTGGCCGCCCGAGGACGGCACCGAGGTGCCGCTCGACGGCTTCTACGAGGCCTTCGCCGACCGCGGCCACCTCTACGGCCCGCTGTTCCAGGGCCTGACCCGGGTCTGGACGCGCGGCGCGGAGGTGTTCGCCGAGGCCGCCCTGCCTGCCGACGCCGCTCCCGCGGCCGACGCCTTCGACCTGCACCCGGCCCTGCTCGACGCCGCGCTGCACGCCGTGATGTTCGTACCGATGAAGGACGCCGGACGGCTGCCGTTCTCGTGGAGCGACGTGCGCCTGGACGCCGTCGGCGCCTCGGCGCTGCGGCTGCGGATGGTCCAGGAGGGCCCGGAGGCCATCGGCCTCGCCCTCGCCGACCCGACGGGCCGCCCGGTCGGCTCGGTCGGCTCGCTCACCCTGCGCGAGCTGGCCGGCGACCTGGCGGGCTCCACCGTCGGCGCCCCGGACCGCCAGGGCCTGTACGAGCTGGACTGGCAGCCGGTGGCCACCGCGGACGCCGTCGCACCGACCGCGTGGACGGTCGTCGGCGCTGACGAGGCGACGGCACTGGCCGACGCCCTGCGGGCCGCCGGTCACACCGTGCGCCGGGCCTCCGGCCTCACCTCCGTCGCTGAGGACGAGCACGTGCCGGACACCGTCCTGTACGTCGTGACCGCGCAGACTCCGGAGAACGCCCTGGGCGACCTCGCCGACGCGGGCCGCGACACCCTCACCGGGGTGCTCGCCGTCGTCCAGCGGTGGGTGGCCGACCCGGCGTTCGCGCACGCCCGGCTCGCCGTCGTCACCCGGGGCGCCGTCCCGGCGGGACCCCGGCCGGCCGACCCGGTGCAGGCGGCGGTGTGGGGCCTGGTGCGGGCCGCCCGCACCGAGAACCCCGGCCGGTTCGTCCTCGCCGACACCGACGGCACCGACGCCTCGGCGGCGGCACTGCCCGCCGCGCTCGGCGACACCGCGTTCGAACTCGCCGTGCAGGAAGGGACGGTGACCACACCACGCATCGTCCCGCTGGCCGCCGACCGCGCCCTCGTCCCGCCCGCCGGCACCGACGCCTGGCGGCTCGGCGTGGCCCACCGGGGCAGCCTGGACAGCCTGCGCCTCGCGGCCTGCCCCGAGGTCGGGGCCGCGCTCGCCCCGAACGAGGTGCGCATCTCGATGCGCGCCGCCGGAGTCAACTTCCGCGACGTCCTCACCACGCTCGGCATGTACCCCGGCGAGGCCACCGCGATCGGCCTCGAAGGTGCCGGTGTGATCACCGAGACCGGCACCGACGTCACCGGCCTCGCACCCGGCGACCGGGTGATGGGCATGTTCGCCGGCGCCTTCGGGCCCGTCGCGGTCGCCGACGCCCGGATGGTCGCACCGATCCCGAAGGGCTGGAGCTTCGCCGAGGCCGCGACCGTACCCATCGTCTACCTCACCGCCTACTACGCCCTGGTCGACCTCGGCGGGCTCAAGCCCGGCGAGAGCGTCCTCGTGCACGCGGCGGCGGGCGGGGTCGGCTCGGCCGCCGTCCAGCTGGCCCGGCACCTCGGCGCCGAGGTGTACGGCACGGCGTCGCCCGCCAAGTGGGACGCGCTGCGGGCCGCCGGACTCGACGACGCCCACCTCGCCTCCTCCCGCGACCTCGGCTTCGAGGAGCGACTGCGCACCGCCACCGAGGGCCGCGGCTTCGACGTCGTCCTCGACTCCCTGGCCCGGGAGTTCGTGGACGCCTCCCTGCGGCTGCTGCCGCGCGGCGGCCGGTTCCTGGAGATGGGCAAGACCGACGTACGCGACCCCGAACAGGTCGCCGTCGACCACCCCGGCGTCACCTACCGGGCCTTCGACCTGATCGAGGCCGGACCCGACCGGATCGGCGAGATCCTCGCCGACCTGGCGGACCTGTTCGGGCGCGGTGCGCTGAAGCCGCTGCCGATGGCCGTGTGGGACGTCCGCCGGGCGCCCGACGCGTTCCGCTTCGTCAGCCAGGCGCGGCACGTCGGCAAGGTCGTGCTGACCCTGCCGACCGCGCCCGACCCGGCCGGCACCGTCCTGCTCACCGGCGGCCTCGGCGGCCTCGGCCGCATCACCGCCCGCCACCTCGTCGTCGAGCACGGCGTACGGCACCTGCTGATCGCCGGCCGGCGCGGCGCGGACGCGCCCGGCGCGGCCGAGCTGCGCGACGAACTCGCCGCGTGGGGCGCGGACGTCACCGTCGCCGCCTGCGACGTGGCCGACCGCACCGCACTCGCCGCGCTCCTCGCGGGCATCCCCGCCGACCGGCCGCTGACGGCCGTGGTGCACACCGCGGGTGTCCTCGCCGACGGCGTGCTGTCCTCGATGACACCGGACCGGCTGGAGCGGGCGCTGCGGCCCAAGGCCGACGCCGTGGTGGCGCTGCACGAGCTCACCCGTGACCTCGACCTCGCCCGGTTCGTGGTCTTCTCCTCGGTCGCCGGCACGTTCGGCGGCGCGGGACAGGCCAACTACTCGGCGGCCAACGCCTTCCTGGACGCCTTCGCCCAGCACCGGCGCGCCCAGGGCCTGCCCGCCGTCTCGCTCGCCTGGGGCACCTGGCTGCCCGAGGCGGGCATGACCGGGGAACTCGGCGACGCCGACCGCGAACGGCACGCCCGCACCGGCATGGTGCCGCTCGGACCCGGCACCGGCATGCGGCTGTTCGACGCCGCCGCCGGCAGCGACCGGGCCGCGCTGCTGCCGATGGACCTGGACCCGGCCGCCCTGCGGGCACACCACGACGTCCTGCCGGTCCTCCTGCGCGGCCTGGTGCGCAGCCCCGCCCGGCGCCGCGCCACCGCCGCCGGGACGGCGCCCGCCGCGCAGGCACCGCGGTCGCTGGCCGACCGGCTGGCTCCGCTGCCCGCCGCGGACCGCGAGCAGCTCCTGCTCGACGTGGTCGCCGAGCAGGCCGCCGCCGTCCTCGGACACGGCTCGGCGGCCGAGATCGATCCCGAACAGACCTTCAAGGAGCTGGGCTTCGACTCACTGACGGCGGTCGAGCTGCGCAACCGGCTCGGCGCGGCCACCGCCCTGCGGCTGCCCGCCACCCTGGTGTTCGACTACCCGACCGCCCTCGCCCAGGCCCGCTACCTGCTGGGCGAGCTGTCCCTGCCCGAGCCGCCCGGGACCGCGCAGGCCCTCCTCGGCGACATGGACCGCCTGGAGAGCGCCCTGCGGGGTGCCGACGTGGCCGGCGAGGACCGCGAGAAGGTCACCGCCCGGCTGCGCGAACTGCTCTCCCGCTGGCAGGGCGAGCCCCTCGGACCGACCCCCGCCGCCGCGCCCGCCGCCCTCGCCGACGAGGACGCCGAACTGGCCGAGGTCGAGACGGCGGGCGACCTCTTCGACCTGATCGACCGCGAGCTGGGGGACCTGTGAGCACCCCGCCGGTCCTCCGCACGCACCCGACGCCCCGGCTCCGCCCGGTTCAAGGAAGTGACTCTCGTGGCTGACGACGACAAGTACGTGGAATACCTCAAGCGGGTCACGGGTGAACTCCGCCAGACCCGCCGCAGGCTGCGCGAGGTCGAGGACCGCAGCCGGGAGCCGATCGCCGTCGTCGCGATGAGCTGCCGGTTCCCCGGCGACATCCGTTCGCCCGAGGACCTGTGGCGGCTCGTCGACGAGGGCCGGGACGCCATCGGCCCGCTGCCACAGGACCGCGGCTGGGACATCGAGGACCGCTACGACCCCGACCCCGACCGGCCCGGCACCTTCTCCACCCGGGAGGGCGGCTTCCTGCGCGACGCCGCCTCCTTCGACGCCGCCTTCTTCGGCATGAGCCCCCGCGAGGCCCTCGCCACCGACCCGCAGCAGCGGATCCTGCTGGAGGCGTCGTGGGAGCTGCTGGAGCGCGCCGGCATCCGGCCGCAGACCCTGCGCGGCAGCTCCACCGGTGTGTTCGTGGGAGCCGCGACCTCCGGTTACGGCCAGGGCCCGGTCGAGGTGCCCGAGGACGTGCACGGACTGATGCTCGCCGGCAACGCGACCTCGGTCGCCTCCGGCCGCATCTCCTACGTCCTGGGCCTGGAGGGCCCGACCGTCACCGTCGACACCGCCTGCTCCTCCTCCCTGGTCGCCCTGCACTGGGCGGTGCAGGCGCTGCGCGCCGGTGAGTGCGACCTCGCCCTGGCCGGCGGTGTCGCCGTCATGGCCACCCCGGGCCTGCTGTTCGAGTTCAGCAGGCAGCGCGGGCTCGCCCCGGACGGACGCTGCAAGGCGTTCGCCGAATCCGCCGACGGCACCGGCTGGTCCGAGGGCGTGGGCCTGCTGCTGGTGGAACGCCTCTCCGACGCCCGCCGCAACGGACACCCGGTGCTGGCCGTGGTCCGCGGCTCCGCCGTCAACTCCGACGGCGCCTCCAACGGTCTGACCGCGCCCAACGGGCCCGCCCAGCAGCGCGTCATCGAACAGGCCCTCGCAGGCGCCGGGATCACCGCGGCCGACGTCGACGCCGTCGAGGCCCACGGCACCGGCACCACCCTCGGCGACCCCATCGAGGCACAGGCGCTGCTCGCCACCTACGGCCGGGCCAAGACCGCCGAACGGCCCCTGTACCTGGGCTCGTTGAAGTCGAACCTCGGCCACACCCAGGCGGCGGCCGGCGTCGCCGGCGTCATCAAGACGGTGCTGGCCCTCCAGCACGGGCGCCTGCCCCGCACCCTGCACGTGGACCAGCCCTCCACCCACGTCGACTGGGACGCGGGGCACGTCCGGCTGCTCACCGAGGCCACCGACTGGCCGCTCACCGAAGGCCGCCCCCGCCGCGCCGCCGTCTCCTCCTTCGGCATCAGCGGCACCAACGCGCACACCATCCTGGAGGCCGCGCCCGAGGAGCCCGAGGAGCCCGAGGAGACGGCGGAGCCCCAGGCCCCCGCCCCCGCGACCGCCGTACGGCTGCCCCTGGCGCTCTGGCCGCTGTCCGCGCGCGGCGCCGAAGCGCTGCGCGCCCAGGCCGCCCGCCTCCTGGCGCACACCGACGCCCACCCCGCCGACGACCCGCACGTCACCGCCCGCGCCCTCGCCGCCACCCGGCAGGCCTTCGAACACCGGGCCGTCGTCCTCGCGGCGGACCTGGCCGGCACCCGCGACGCCCTGCGCGCCCTCGCCGCGGGGGAGGAACACCCGGCCGTCGTGACCGGCCGCACCCTGCGCGGCGCGACCGCGTTCCTCTTCTCCGGACAGGGCGCCCAGCGTCCCGGCATGGGCCGCGAACTGTACGGCGCGTTCCCCGCGTTCGCCCGGGCCTTCGACGAGGTGTGCGCCCACCTCGACCCCGAACTCGGACTGAGCCTGAAGGAAGCCGTCTTCGACAGCGCCCCGGACGACGCGGCGCTGCGGGAGACCGGCCTCGCCCAGCCCGCCCTGTTCGCCGTCGAGGTCGCCCTCCACCGCCTGCTGGAATCATGGGGCGTCACGCCCAAGTACCTCCTCGGGCATTCGCTGGGCGAACTGTCCGCCGCGCACGTCGCCGGCGTGTGGTCGCTGCCCGACGCCTGCCGGCTCGTCGCCGCCCGCGGACGGCTGATGCAGGACCTGCCGCGCGGCGGCGCGATGGTCTCCGTCGAGGCCGCCGAGGACGAGGTGGCCGCGCTGCTCGCCGAACACGGCGGCGCCGTGTCGGTGGCCGCCGTCAACGGCCCGCGCGCCACCGTGATCTCCGGCGACGAGGCCGCCGTCGAGGCCGTCGCCTCGGCGCTCGGCGCCCGCGGCCGTACCACCCGCAGACTGCGGGTCTCGCACGCCTTCCACTCGGCGCGCATGGACGCCGTCCTCGACGCCTTCCGCGCCGTCGCCGAGAGCGTCACCGCGCACCCGCCGCGCCTGACCGTGGTCTCCAACCTCACCGGACGCCCGGCCACCGCCGAGGAACTGACCTCCGCCGACTACTGGGTGCGCCACCTGCGCCACGCCGTCCGCTTCGGCGACGGCGTCGACTGGCTCGCCACCCACGGCGTCACCCGCTACCTGGAACTCGGCCCCGACACCACCCTCACCGCGCTCGTCCGCGCCGCACTGCCCGACGACACCGTCGACCGGCTCTGCGCGCCCGTGCTGCGCAAGGACCGCCCCGAGCCGGACACCCTGCTCGCCGCCGTCGCCGCCGCCCACGCCCACGGAGTCTCCGTCGACCTGGCCGCCCTGCTCGGCAGCGACCCGGCCGACCCCCAAGTCGACCTGCCCACCTACGCGTTCACGCGCGACCGCTACTGGCTGCGGCCCGCCGCCACCACCGGCGACGTCACCGGCGCCGGGCTCACCGGCACCGGACACCCCTTGCTCGGGGCCGTCGTCCGCGTCGCCGACGACGACCGCGTGCTGCTCACCGGCCGGCTGTCCACCCGCACCCAGCCCTGGCTCGCCGACCACACCGTGTCCGGCACCGTCCTGCTCCCGGGCACCGCGTTCGTCGAACTCGTGCTGCGCGCCGGTGACGAGGTCGGCTGCGGCCTCCTCGACGACCTCACCCTCGAAGCCCCGCTGGTCCTCCCGGACGCCGGCGGCGTCCAGCTCCAGATCGCCCTCGGCGCCCCCGACGCCGACGGCCGCCGGCCGGTCGCCGTGCACTCCCGGGCCGACGCCGACGACGACAGCCCCTGGACCCGGCACGCCACCGCCGTCCTCGCCCCGGCGCCCGCCGCGCCCGAGGCCGAGCCCGTCGCCTGGCCGCCCGCGGACGCCCACAGCCTCCCGCTGGACGGCTTCTACGACGCCCTCGCCGCCCAGGGCTACCAGTACGGTCCCGTCTTCCAGGGCCTGCGGGCCGCCTGGCGCTCCGGCGACACCTGGTACGCCGAGGTGGTGCTCCCCGAGGAACAGCACCGCGACGCCGCCCGGTTCGGCCTGCACCCGGCCCTCCTGGACGCCGCCCTGCACGCCCAGCTCGCCGGTGACGGCGGCGACGACGGCGCCGAACGAGCGGGCGTGGGCCTGCCGTTCGCGTTCAGCGGCGTCACCCTGCACGCCGTCGGTGCCACCGAGCTCCGGGTCCGCCTGGACCGCGGCCCCTCCGGCGCCGTCGGCCTGCACCTCGCCGACGGCACCGGACGCCCCGTCGCCACCGTCGCCTCCCTCGTCAGCCGCCCGGTCTCCCAGGACGCCCTGCACACCTCCCGGCCCGCCGACGGCGCCCTGTTCACCGTGCGCTGGAGCGACACCACCCTGCCCGGCACCGCGGACACCGACGGCTGGCGGCTCGGCTGCGGCGATCCGGCGGGCCTGGTTCCCGCCCGGCCGGCACTCGGCGCCGACGACACGCCCACGGCCGTGGTCCTGCCGTACGCCTCCGCCCCCGACGAGACCCCCGCGAACATCGCCGGCCGCGTCCTGACCGACCTGCAGACACTGCTGGCCGATCCGCGCACCGACGGCGCCCCGCTCGTGATCGTCACACGCGGCGCCGTGAGCGCGGCCGACGGCGAGGACGTCACCGACCTGTCCGCCGCCGCCGTCTGGGGCCTGGTCCGCTCGGCCCAGACCGAGAACCCGGGCCGTCTCGTCCTCGCCGACCTCGACGACACCGACGCCTCCCGCGCCGCCCTCGCCGCCGCCGTCAGTACCGGCGCCACCCAACTCGCCCTGCGCGACGGCACGTTGCGCACACCCGCGCTGGCCCGCACCGCCGCGTCCGACCGGACGCCCGGCTGGGACGCCGACGGCACCGTCCTGATCACCGGCGGCACCGGCGCGCTCGGCGCCCTGGTCGCCCGCCACCTGGTCACCACCCACGGCGTGCGCTCCCTGCTGCTCACCTCCCGGCGCGGCACCGACGCCCCCGGCGCCCGCGAGCTGACGGACGAACTCACCGCGCACGGGGCCGCCGTACGCGTCGAGGCCTGCGACGCCGCCGACCCCGGCGCGCTGGCCGCACTGCTCGGCACACTGCCCGCCGACCGGCCGCTGCGCGGCGTGGTGCACACCGCGGGCGTCCTCGACGACGGCGTGCTCGGCTCGCTCACCCCCGACCGGCTCGCCCCCGTGCTGCGCGCCAAGGCGGACGCCGCGCTCGCCCTGCACACGGCGACCCGGGACGCCGACCTCACCGCCTTCGTCCTGTTCTCCTCGGCCTCCGGCCTGCTCGGCGGCGCCGGACAGGCCAACTACGCCGCCGCCAACACCGTCCTGGACGCCCTCGCCCACCACCGCCGCACCGCCGGTCTGCCCGCCACCTCACTGGCCTGGACCCTGTGGGACCACGACAGCGGCATGACCGGCGGCCTCGGCGACGAGGACCGGCGCCGCATCGCGGCCTCCGGACTGCCCGCCCTGGACCCCGACGCCGCGCTGCGGCTGCTCGACCAGGCCCTCGCCACCGGCGAGCCCCTCCTCGCCCCGCTGCGCACCGACCCGGCCGCGCTGCGCTCCGCCGCCTCGGCCGGGCGGCTGCCCACCCTGCTGCACGGCCTCGTCCCGGCACCGGCCCGGCGCACCGCCCGGGCGGCCGGCACGGACGCCTCCGCGCTCGGCCGCCGCCTGTCCGCACTGTCCGCACCCGACCAGGAACGCCTCCTGCTCGACGTCGTCCGCCGGCACGCCGCGGTCGCCCTCGGACACGGCTCGGCCGGTGCCGTCGACGGCGAACAGTCCTTCAAGGACCTCGGCTTCGACTCCCTCACCTCCGTCGACCTGCGCAACCGGCTCAACGCCGAGACGGGACTGCGGCTGCCCGCGACGCTCGTCTTCGACCACCCCCGCCCCAGCGCGCTCGCCCGCCACCTGGCCCGCGAACTGACCGGCGCCACCGAGGAGTTCACCTCCACGACGGCCGCAGCCGAGGAGGACGACCCCGTCGTCGTCGTCGCCATGGCCTGCCAGTACCCCGGCGGTGTCAGCTCGCCCGAGGACCTGTGGCGGTTCGTGTCCGAGGGCGGCGACGCCATCGGCGCTTTCCCCACCGACCGCGGCTGGGACCTGGACCGCCTGCCCGGCCTGGAGGCCGGATTCCTGTACGGCGCCACGCACTTCGACGCCGCCCTGTTCGGCATCGCCCCCCGCGAGGCGCTCGCCATGGACCCCCAGCAGCGGCTGCTCCTGGAGACCTCCTGGGAGGTCTTCGAGCGCGCCGGGATCGACCCGCTGTCCCTGCGCGGCAGCGGCACCGGCGTCTACGTCGGCGCGATGGGCTCCGGCTACGCCTCCGGCCTGGCCGACATCCCCGAGGGCATGGAGGGCTACATCGGGCTCGGCGTGTCCGGCAGCGTCCTGTCCGGCCGCGTCGCCTACACCTTCGGCCTGGAGGGGCCGACCATGACGGTCGACACCGCCTGCTCCTCCGCCCTGGTCGCCCTGCACCTCGCCGCCCACGCCCTGCGCCAGGGCGAGTGCACCATGGCGCTGGCCGGCGGTGTCACGGTCATGGCCACACCCGGCACCTACACCGAGTTCACCGCCCAGAACGGGCTGGCCGCCGACGGCCGTTGCAAGGCGTTCGCCGCCTCCGCCGACGGCACCAGCTTCTCCGAGGGCGTCGGCATGCTCCTGCTGGAACGCCTCTCCGACGCCCGCCGGGGCGGCCACCCCGTCCTCGCCGTGGTCCGCGGCTCCGCCACCAACCAGGACGGCGCCTCGAACGGCCTGACCGCACCCAACGGCCCCTCCCAGGAGCGCGTCATCCGCCAGGCGCTGGCCTCGGCCGGGCTCGCCCCGGCCGACGTCGACGCCGTCGAGGCGCACGGCACCGGCACCACCCTCGGCGACCCCATCGAGGCACAGGCGCTGTTCGCCACCTACGGCCGCGCACGCCCCGAGGGCGAACCGCTGCTGCTGGGCTCCGCCAAGTCCAACTTCGGGCACACCCAGGCCGCCGCGGGCGCCGCGGGCGTCATCAAGATGGTCATGGCCATGCGCCACGGCGAACTGCCGCGCACCCTGCACGTCGACGAGCCCTCCCCGCACATCGACTGGTCCAGCGGCACCATCGAGCTGCTCACCGAGGCCCGGCCCTGGCCGGCCCGCGGTGACCGGCCCCGCCGCGCGGGCGTGTCCTCCTTCGGCATCAGCGGCAGCAACGCCCACGTCGTCCTCGAAGAACCCCCCGCCGCCGAGCCCGCCGCCGAGCGGCCCGAGTCCGCCGCCGTGCCCCGGGTGTACCCCGTCTCCGGACACACCCTGGACGCGCTGCGCGCCCAGGCGGCCCGGCTGCGCACCCACCTCCTGCACCACGACGACGACCCCCGCGACATCGCCCGCACCCTCGCCGTCGCCCGCCACCCGCAGGCCCACCGCGCCGCGGTCGTCGCCGCCGACCGCGAGGAACTCCTGGCCGGGCTCGCCGCCGTCGCCTCCGGCGAGCCGCACCCCGGCACGGCCACCGGCACCGCCGACGGCGGCCGGCTCGCCGTCCTGTTCAGCGGCCAGGGCGCCCAACGCCCCGGCATGGGCCGCGAGTTGTACGACGCCCACCCCGTCTACGCGCGGACCTTCGACGCGGCGTGCGCCGAACTCGACCGCCACCTCGACGGACCGCCGCTGCGCGACGTCGTCTTCGCCGCGGCCGACAGCGCCGAGGCCGCCCTGCTGGACCGCACCGCCTACACCCAGGCCGCGCTCTTCGCCTACGGCACCGCCGCCCACGCCCTGGCCACGTCCTGGGGCGTACGGCCCGACGTGCTCGCCGGGCACTCCATCGGCGAACTGACCGCCGCGCACGTCGCCGGCGTCTTCGACCTGGCCGACGCCTGCGCGCTGGTCGGGGCGCGTGGCCGGCTCATGCAGAGCCTGCCCGAGGGCGGCGCCATGGCCGCCCTGGAGGCGACCGAGCAGGAAGTACTGCCCCTGCTGGCCGACCGCGCCGACCGCGTCGCCGTCGCCGCGGTCAACGGGCCCGTCTCCGTGGTCGTCTCCGGCCAGGCCGAGGACGTGACGCAGATCGCCGCCGAGTTCGCCGCACGGGGCCGCAAGACCCGGCGCCTGAAGGTCAGCCACGCCTTCCACTCACCGCTGATGGACGCCATGCTCGACGACTTCCGCGCCGTCGCCGCCCGCGTCGGCTTCCACGCCCCCACCGTGCCCGTCGTGTCCAACGTGACCGGCGCCCTCGCGACCGGCGACGACCTGCTCACCCCCGACTACTGGGTGCGCCACGTCCGCCAGGCCGTCCGCTTCGCCGACATGGTCCGCACGCTGGAGGAGAGCGGTGCCAACCGCTTCCTCGAACTCGGCCCCGACGCCACCCTCACCGCCCTGGTCCAGGACGGCGTCAGCGACTCCGCGGCGGTGACCGCCGTACCCCTGGCACGCCGCGGCCTGCCCGAGGACCGTTCCGCGCTGCTCGCCGCCGGCACCCTGCACGTGCACGGGCTCGGTGACGTACCGGCCGTACCGGCGGACACCGAAGCCCGGCCCGTGCCCCTGCCGACCTACGCCTTCCAGCGCGAGCGCTTCTGGCTGGAGGCGTCCGCGCCCGCCGCCGCGGCCGGCCAGGACGCCGCGTTCTGGGAACTCGTCGAGGCCGCGGACCCCGCGGCCCTCGCCGAGCGCCTCGCCGTCGACAGCGACGCCCCGCTCAGCGCCGTACTGCCCGCGCTCGCCGCCTGGCGCGGCGAGGACCGCAGGCAGGCGCAGATCCAGCGCTGGGAACACCGCGTGGTGTGGCGGCCCGCCGCCGACACCGCCGCCACCCTCACCGGCGGCTGGCTCCTCGCCGTCCCCGGCCGTCTCGACGGCGGCCCCTGGGCCACCTCCGTCGCCGACGCGCTCACCGCCCACGGCGCCCGCGTCCGCGTCCTGCCCGTCGACTGCGCCACCGCCGACCGCACCGCCCTGGCCGGCGCCCTCGCGGACCTGCGCCAGGACGACGCCGGGCCCTGGACCGGAGTGGTGTCCCTGCTCGCCGCCGACACCGACGCGCTGCCCGGACACGACGCCGTACCGGCCGGTCTCGCCGCCACCGCCGCCCTCGTCCAGGCACTCGCCGACGGCGCCGACGGCACCGACGCGGCGCGGCTGTGGGCGCTCACCGCGGGCGCCGCGGGCGTGCTCGGCACGGAGGCACCCATGGCCCCCGAGCAGGCCGCCGTGTGGGGACTGGGCCGCACCGCAGCCCTCGAACACCCGCAACTGTGGGGCGGCTTGGTCGACCTGCCCGCCGGGACCGACACCGCCGTCCCGGCCGACGTGGCCCGGCGCCTGGCCGCCGCACTGGCCGGCCGCACCGGCGAGGACCAGATCGCCGTACGGCCCGCGGGCACCTTCCTGCGCCGCCTCGAACGCGTCCCGGCCGGTACGCCCCTGGCGCCCGCGCCCGACTGGTCGGGCACCGTCCTGCTCACCGGAGCCACCGGCGCGCTCGGCGTGCGCACGGCCGCCTGGCTCGCCGCGCAGGGCGCCGGCCGCATCCTGGCCGTCAGCCGCTCCGGCGCGGCCGCCGAGGGCGCCGCCCGCCTCAAGGACGCGCTCGCCGACTCCGGTACCGAACTGGTCCTGGCCGCCTGCGACACCGCCGACCGCGAGGCGCTCGCCGCGCTCCTCGCCGAACACCCCGTGGACGCCGTCGTCCACACCGCGGGGGTGCTCGACGACCGGCTCCTCGACGGGATGGACCGCGCCGCCCTGGACCGCGTCCTGCGCCCCAAGCTGGCGGCCGCCCGCCATCTCGACGAACTGACGCGCGGGCGCGAGCTCACCGCGTTCGTCCTGTACTCGTCGGTCTCCGGCACCCTCGGCACCATCGGTCAGGCCAACTACGCGGCGGCCAACGCCTACCTGGACGCCCTGGCCGAACACCGCAGGGCCGCCGGGCTGCCCGCCACCTCCCTGGCCTGGGGGCCGTGGGCCGGCGGCGGCATGGCCGGCGCCGACGCCGACGGCGAGAGCCGTATGCGGCGCGGCGGCATCGAGCCGCTCGACCCCGAGCGGGCGGTCGACGCCCTCGGCCGGGCCGTCGCCCGCACCGACGCCGTCCTCGCCGTCGCCGACATCGACTGGGCCCGCTTCGCACCCGGCTTCACCACCTCCCGGCCCAGCCCGCTGCTCGCCGACCTCCCCGAGGTCCGCGACCTGCTCGCCCGCCGCCCCCAGAACACCGCCGGTGCCTCGCAGGCCCTGCGCGAACAGCTCGCCGGACAGTCCGCCGCCGAGCGCGAACGCACCCTGACCGCCGTGGTGCGCACCGAGGCCGCCGCCGTCCTCGGCCACACCGGCACCGACCGCGTCGGCGCCACGACGGCGTTCAACGCCCTGGGATTCGACTCGCTGATGGCCGTCGAACTGCGCAACCGGATCGGCGCCGCCACCGGCCTCGCGCTGCCCGCGACGCTGCTGTTCGACCAGCCGAGCGCCACGGCACTCGCCGGGTATCTGCGCGGCCGGCTCTCGGACGACACCGACGGCGCCGCCGCCGTCCTCGCCGGGCTGGACACCCTGGAGGCGGCCCTCGCCGCACTGCCGCAGGACGACGCCCGGCGCGACCGCATCGGCGCCCGGCTGCAGTCGCTCCTCGGCGGCTTCACCGGCCGGGCCACAACCGCCCTCGCCGCCCCCGCCACCGGCGGGGACGACGTCAGCGACCGGATCCAGTCCGCCGGCGCGGACGAGATCTTCGACTTCATCGAGAACGACCTCGGCATCTCCTGACGGCACGGCCACGGGACCTGAGAACGGGTGACACGACATGACCGATGAGGACAAGCTCCTCGGCTACCTGAAGAAGGTCACGGCCGACCTCCACCAGACGCGGCAGCGCCTGGCCGCGGCCGAGGCACACCAGCACGAACCCCTGGCGATCGTCGCCATGGGCTGCCGATTCCCCGGCGGTGTCAACGACCCCGACGACCTGTGGCGGCTGCTCGACGACGGCACCGACGCCATGACCGACTGGCCGCGCGACCGCGGCTGGGACATCGACGCCCTGTACGACCCGACCCCGGGCACGCCCGGCCGCAGCTACACCCGCACCGGCGGATTCATCGACCGCGTCGGCGACTTCGACGCCGGGTTCTTCGGCATCTCGCCGCGCGAATCCGTCGGCACCGATCCGCAGCAGCGCATCCTGCTGGAGATCTGCTGGGAGGCCCTGGAGCGCGCCGGGCTCGACCCGCTCGCCCTGCGCGGCAGCCGCACCGGCGTGTTCTGCGGCACCAACTTGCAGGACTACACGACCCTGCTCAGCCTGTCCGACAACGCGGGCGACGACGGGGTGGGCAACGCGTCCAGCGTGCTGTCCGGCCGGATCTCCTACACCCTCGGCCTCGAAGGCCCCGCCGTCTCCGTCGACACCGCCTGCTCCTCCTCCCTGGTCACCCTCCACCTGGCGGCGCAGGCCCTGCGCGCGGGGGAGTGCGACCTCGCCCTCGCCGGCGGCGTCACCATCATGTCGACGCCCACGATCTTCCTGGAGTTCAGCCGCCAGCGCGGCCTGTCGCCGGACGGCCGCTGCCGCGCGTTCGCCGACACCGCCGACGGCACCGCCTGGGGCGAGGGCGCCGGAATGCTCGTCGTCGAACGGCTCTCCGACGCCCGCCGCAACGGACATCCCGTCCTCGCCGTCCTGCGCGGCTCGGCCGTCAACCAGGACGGCGCGTCCAACGGCCTCACCGCCCCCAACGGGCCCTCCCAGGAACGCGTCATCTGGCAGGCGCTGAACAGCGCGCAGCTCGCCCCCGCCGACGTCGACGCCGTCGAGGCGCACGGCACCGGCACCACCCTCGGCGACCCCATCGAGGCCCAGGCCCTGCTCGCCACCTACGGCCAGGACCGGCCCGCGGACCGGCCGCTGCTGCTCGGCTCGGTGAAGTCGAACATCGGCCACACCCAGGCCGCGGCCGGCGTCGCCGGCATCATCAAGACGGTCCTCGCGCTGCGCGCGGGCCGGCTGCCCGCCACGCTCCACGTCGACCGGCCCAGCCGGCACGTCGACTGGTCCGCCGGCAACATCGAACTGCTCACCGAAGCCCGCGCCTGGCCGGCCGTCGGCGACCGGCCGCGCCGCGCCGGCGTGTCCTCCTTCGGCGTCAGCGGCACCAACGCCCACGTCATCCTCGAACAGGCCCCGCCCGCCACACAGGACGACACCACCGAACCGCGCGAGGCTCCCCGCCCGCGCGCCTTCGCCGTCTCCGGCCGCACCGCGGCCGCCCTGCGCGACCAGGCCCGGCGGCTCGCCGCCCACCTGCGCTCCGCCCCGGACGGCGGGCCGCACCCCGCCGACCTCGCCTGGTCCCTCGCGGGCACCCGGTCCGCCCTAGAACACCGCGCCGTCGTCGTCGCCGCCGACCACGACGTGCTCCTGCGCGGCCTGACCGCCCTGGCCGACGCCGCCCCCGACCCCGCCGTGGTGCGCGGCGTCGCCGACACCGAGGGCGACCCGGTCTTCCTCTTCCCCGGCCAGGGCCCCCAGTGGGAGGGCATGGCCACCGAACTCCTCGACACGGACGCCCGGTTCCGCGCCTTCTTCGACGAAGCCGCCGCCGCCGTCGAGGAGTTCACCGACTACCGCGTCCTGGACGTCCTGCGCGGCGCCCCGGGCGCCCCGCCCCTGGAACGGCTCGACGTCGTCCAGCCCACCCTCTTCGTCGTCTGCGTCGCCCTCGCCCGACTGTGGATGGCGTGCGGGGTCCGCCCCGCCGCGGTCGCCGGACAGAGCCAGGGCGAGATCGCCGCCGCCCACATCGCCGGCGTCCTCACCCTCCAGGACGCGGCCCGCGTCGTCGTCACCCGCTCCCGCGAGCTGACCGCCATCACCGGCCGCGGCGGCATGGTCGCCGTACCCCTGCCGCTCGCCGAGGTCGAGCGGCTCATCGCCCCCTACGACGGCCGGATCTCCGTCGGCTCCGTCACCGGCCCTCGCTCCGTCACCGTCTCCGGCGACGCCGAGCCGCTCGCCGCCCTGCTGGCCCGCCTCACCGACGACGGCATCCGCGCACGCCGCGTCCCCGTGGACTACGCCTCCCACTGCGCCCAGGTCGAGGAGGTCCGCGACGCCCTGCTCGCCGGATTCGCCCCGGTGCGCCCGCGCCCCGCCGAGATCCCCTTCCACTCCACCGTCACCGGGGCACGCATCGAGGACACCACCACGCTCGACGCCGCCTACTGGTACGACAACATCCGCCGCACCGTCCGCTTCGAGAGCACGGTGCGCGCCCTCGCCGACGCCGGACAGCGCGTCTTCGTCGAGATGGCCCCGCACCCCGTGGTCACCACCGCCGTCGGAGACATCCTCGACGACCTCGGCATCACCGACGGCGCCGTCCTCGGCACCCTGCGCCGCTCCGAAGGCGGGACCGAACGCTTCCTGCAGTCCGTGGCCGGCCTCGCCGTCCGCGGCGGCTCCGTGGACTGGAAAGCCGTCCACGACGAGCCCGCACACCGCGTCGACCTGCCCGTCTACGCCTTCCAACGCCGCCGCTACTGGCCCGCGTTCACCACCGTCGCGACCCCGCGGACCACCGACGGCGCGGACGCCCCGTTCTGGCAGGCCGTCGAATCCGGCGACCACGCCACGCTCGCCGAAGCGCTCGGCCTCGACACACAGACCGCGGCCACCCTGGCCCCCGCCCTCGCCGGCTACCGGCGCCGCGGCGCCGACCGCGCCACCGCCGACCGCTGGCGCTACCGCATCACCTGGCACCCGCTGCAGGACCCGACGGCCCCCTCCCTCACCGGCCGCTGGACCCTCGTCGTCCCCCGCGGCCACGAGACCGGACCCGAGGCCACCGCGGTCCGGGCCGCCCTGACCCGCGCGGGCGCCGACTGCGTCCCCGTGACCGTCGACGGCCACCTCGACCGCACCGGCCTCGCCGCCGCACTGGCCGACGCGACCGACGGCGCCCGCGGCGTGCTGTCCCTGCTCGCCCTGGACGACAGCCCGCACCCCCGGCACCCCCAGCTGCCCGGCGGGTTCGCCACCACCGTCGCCCTCGTGCAGACGCTGGACGACCTGGGCACCCGGCTGCCCGTGTGGTTCCTCACCCGCGGCGCCGTCGCCACCCGCTCCGGCACCGCCCCGACCGCCCCGGCCCAGGCACTCGTCTGGGGCTTCGGCCGGGTCGTCGCCCTGGAACAGGCCGACTGCTGGGGCGGCCTGATCGACCTGCCCGACCAGCTCGACGCCCGCACCGCCGACCGCGTCGCCGCCGTCCTCGCCCGCACCGACCACGAGGACCAGGTCGCCGTACGCCCCACCGGCGTCCTCGGCCGCCGACTGGAGCGCGCCGCCGTCGGCGGACTGCCCGGCCGCCGCCAGTGGCGTCCGCAGGGCACCGTCCTCGTCACCGGCGGCACCGGCGCCCTCGGCCGCCACGTGGCCCGCTGGCTCGCCCGCGCGGGAGCCCCGCACCTCCTCCTCGTCAGCCGCTCAGGCCCCGACGCGGAAGGCGCCGCCGAACTGCTCGCCGAACTGAACGCCGCCGGCACCCACGCCGAACTCGTCGCCCGCGACATAGCCGACCCCGCGGACCTCGCCGCACTCCTGGCCACCATCCCCGAGGAACGCCCCCTCACCGCCGTCTTCCACACCGCCGCGGTCCTCGACGACGGCGTCATCGGCTCGCTCACACCCGAACGCCTCGCCGAGGTCCTGCGGGTCAAGGTGGGCGGCGCGCTGAACCTCGACGCCGCCACCCGCGACCTGGACCTCTCCGCGTTCGTGCTGTTCTCCTCCTCCTCGGGCGTCTTCGGCAGCCCCGGACACGGCAACTACGCCCCCGGCAACGCCTACCTCGACGCCCTCGCCGAGGACCGCCGCTCCCGCGGCCTGCCCGCCACGGCGGTCGCCTGGAGCGGATGGGCCGACGGAGGCATGGCGGCCGGCACCGTCGGCGAGCGCCTCCAGCGCCACGGCGTCCGCCTCATGGACCCCGCCGTCGCCGTCACCGCCCTCCAGGACGCCCTCGACCAGGACGACACCGCACTCGTCGTCACCGACATCGACTGGGAGGTGTTCGGCGCCGAACTCGACAAGGGCCGGCCACGCCGCCTCTACGCCCAACTCCCGGACCTGGAACAGCTGCGCGCCCGCCGCGCAGCCGCCCCGACCGCCTCCGGCGCCGACGAGAACGACCTGATGGCCACCATCGCCGCCCTCGGGGACGCCGAACGGCGCCACGCGCTGCTCGAACTGGTCCGCGGACACATCGCGTACGTCCTCAACCACCCCAGCCCCGACGACGTCGAACCCGCCCGGGCCTTCCGGGAACTCGGCTTCGACTCCCTCACCGCCGTCGAGCTGCGCAACACGCTCGGCGAGGCGACCGGCATGCGGCTGCCCGCCACCCTCGTCTACGACTACCCCACGCCCGCGGCCCTGGCCGAACACCTCGGCGAGCAGCTCGCCCCGGCGGGCCCCGCCGCCTCCGCCGGTGCCGTCACCGTCACCCGCCGGGACACGGCCGAGGACCCGGTCGTGATCGTCGGCATGGCCTGCCGTTTCCCCGGCGGAGCGGACACCCCGGAGCGGTTCTGGCGGCTCCTGGCCGACGGGACCGACGCCATGGGCCCCTTCCCGACGGACCGGGACTGGGACCTGGCCGGACTCTACGACCCCGAACCCGGTACGGCGGGCCGCACCTCCACGCTCACCGGTGGCTTCCTGGACGGCTTCGCCGACTTCGACCCCGGCGTCTTCGCCATCTCGCCCCGCGAAGCCCTGGCCATGGACCCGCAGCAGCGGCTCCTGCTGGAGGTCGCCTGGGAGACGTTCGAGCGGGCGGGCATCGATCCGCGGTCGCTGCGCGGCAGCCGGACCGGTGTGTTCGCCGGCACCAACTACCAGGACTACACCTCCCGTCCGCTCGCACCGGGCGACGAGGTCGGCGCCCACCTGGGCACGGGCAACTCCGCCGCCGTCCTGTCGGGCCGCGTGTCCTACACCTTCGGGCTGGAGGGCCCCGCGGTCACCGTCGACACCGCCTGCTCGTCCTCGCTCGTCGCCCTCCACCTCGCGGCACAGGCGCTGCGCACCGGGGAGTGCGACCTGGCCCTGGCGGGCGGCGTCACCGTGATGTCCACGCCCGGTCTGTTCGTGGATTTCAGTCGTCAGCAGGGGTTGGCGGCGGATGGTCGGTGCAAGGCGTTTGCGGA
>NZ_JBHJYK010000050.1:0-22754 GCF_042269865.1 Streptomyces sp. NPDC055966 | reverse complement strand
AAGAACGTGGTGGCGGCCGGGCTGGCCTCCCGCTGCGAGGTGCAGGTCGCGTACGCGATCGGCAAGGCCGAGCCCGTCGGTCTGTTCGTCGAGACCTTCGGCACCCACAAGGTCGAGACCGAGAAGATCGAGAAGGCCATCGACGCCGTCTTCGACCTGCGCCCCGCCGCGATCATCCGCGACCTCGACCTGCTCCGCCCGATCTACTCCCAGACCGCGGCCTACGGCCACTTCGGCCGGGAGCTGCCCGACTTCACCTGGGAGCGCACCGACCGCGTGGACGCCCTGCGCAAGGCCGCGGAGATGTAGCTCCGTCCCCTTCGCGATGGGGAAGCGGGTCCCGGTCCCGGCCGGGGAAGTCGGGACCGGGACCCGCGTTCAGGGGCTGCCCAGCCGGTCGGCGGCGCTGTGCAGACATGCGGCCCACCGTGGCTCGGCCAGCGCGTCCGCGGCCTCGCGGGGAACGCTCAGGCGGACGTCGCGGCTGTGGTCGTCGTCCGGGGTGGGTGTGACCAGTACGGTCCAGGGAATGGGGTTTGCCGGGAACTCGAACCAGAACGGCCGGCCGGCGCCGAACTCCAGCGCGTACACGGGCAGTCGGCTGGCGTTGTTCAGCGCGACCGTCCCCTCGAACGCGTCCAGCGACATCCGGCTGAGGACCCGCGCGGAGCGCCCGGCGCGCCGCTGGGCCGCCAGGAAGGCCACCTCCTGACGTACCCGTTCGGGTGTGACACGGTCCAGGGCGGCGTGTACCGCGCCGACGGCACGGGCGAGGGGCTCCTCGCGCAGCTCGCGGGCCCGGAGCACGGCCGTGGTGTTGGACACCGCGTTGCCCCAATAGCCGTCCGGGAGACGGTCCTTGAGGGCGGCCCGCAGGCCGACGACGATGCCCAGGCGCTCCTCGGCGTCGGGTGCGCGGTCGCGCAGCGCTCCGAGGACCCGCCACACGTGTGCCCCGAGTGCGTCGCCGCTGGAGGCGGGGGGCCGGTCGTGGTCCTGTCCGGCGCGTGCGGTCTCGCGCAGGGCGAGGACCTCCGCGGCGGTGAAGCGGACGGTGATGGTGCGCATCGTGTGCGCGCGGGCGTTGACCTTCCAGAGGAACCCTAATTTCCGCCGTCCGGTGACGACCTCGTACTGCGGGTCGTCCGGCTCGGGTCGCGCGTCGTCGGCCAGGCCGTCCAGGAGCGCACGGTCGTACGGGGAAGCGGGGAAGTCCTGCCCCGCATGCGTGCGGGACCAGTGGTGCAGGAAGTCGAGGAAACCGCCGCCGTCGACAATGCTGTGGTTGATGCTGACGCCGAGCACGGAGCCGCCGCCGCGCATGTGCGTGACCTTGACGGTGAGCAGCGGCGTGTCGTGGCCGACGACGCGGAAGGCGTTCACGGAGTGGATGTAGCGGCGCAGGTCCCCTCTGGCGGACCGGTCGGGCCCGTAGTCCGGCATGGCGCTGTCGCGGTGGGCGACGGCGAGGACGGCACCCGCGTCGTTGCACACCACGCTGAGTCCGCCGTCGTCGTCGCGTACGAGGCGCCCGGTGAGCAGCGGATAGTGCGCCAGGGTGCGGCGCAGGGAGTCGGCCAGGGCGTCGGCGTCCAGGGTCTGCCGGTAGAAGAAGGTGCGCGGTGTGGCGAAGGTGCCGTTCATCAGGTCGTGGACGCCGAGCCGGACACGCTCACCGGACGTGCCTCCTCCGCGCAGGACGACGGTGCGCTCGGGTTTGCCCGGCGGGCGGCCGTACTTCATCGCTTGCGGCTCCAGGGATGGACGAAAGCCCCACGGGGGCCGGGTACTTCACAGTGCCGGATGCCGGACGATGAAATCCCCAGACGCGCGGGCTTTTGGTGGTTCCCTAGAATCGTCCGGTGTGCCTGGCCCGTGGGCGGGCGCGCGTGCTGGTCTGGAGTTCCCCCGATCGAATGCGATACGGGTGTGGGGACCCGCTTCGACTGCGAGCCGGCCGTACGTATCGTCCCCACCGGTACACAACAGGAGGCCATCAGCCGTGGGGAACGACAAGACCGAGATCCTCGACCTGGTGCGGGAGTACCACCGTTCCACCGCCTCGTCGGGGTTCGTGCCGGGCAGCACGCCGGTGCTGGCATCCGGAGCGGTGCTCACCGAGGACGACCGGGTGGCACTGGTGGAGGCGGCGCTCGACATGCGGATCGCCGCCGGCGTCAGTTCACGCAAGCTGGAACGATCGCTGGCCAAGTACTTCGGTCTGCGCAAGGCGCATCTGACCAACTCCGGTTCGTCGGCCAACCTGCTGGCGCTGAGCAGCCTGACCTCGCCGCAGCTGGGCGAGGACCGGCTGAAGCCGGGCGACGAGGTGATCACGGTTGCCGCCGGGTTCCCCACGACGGTCAACCCGATCCTGCAGAACGGCCTGGTGCCGGTCTTCGTCGACGTCGAACTGGGCACCTACAACGCGTCGTTGGAGCGGGTGGAGCAGGCGATCGGCCCGCGCACCCGGGCGATCATGATGGCGCACGCGCTGGGCAATCCCTTCCAGGTCCGTGAGATCGCCCAACTGGCCCAGGACCGCGACCTGTTCCTCATCGAGGACAACTGCGACGCCCTGGGCAGCACCTACGAGGGGCAGCTGACCGGAACCTTCGGTGACCTGGCGACCGAGAGTTTCTACCCTGCCCACCACATCACCATGGGCGAGGGCGGCTGTGTGCTGACGGACAACCTGATCCTGGCCCGGGTCGTGGAGTCGATGCGCGACTGGGGCCGCGACTGCTGGTGCGAGCCGGGTGAGGACAACCGCTGTTTCAAGCGGTTCGAGCAGCAGATGGGGTCACTGCCGGAGGGCTACGACCACAAGTACATCTTCTCCCACGTGGGCTACAACCTGAAGTCGACGGACATCTCCGCGGCGCTCGGACTCCAGCAGCTCAGCCGCATCGACGAGTTCGGCAAGGCGCGTCGCCACAACTGGGCCCGGCTGCGGGAGGGCCTGGACGGGCTGCCGCACCTGCTGCTCCCGGAGGCGACCCCAGGCAGCGACCCGAGCTGGTTCGGCTTCGCCATCACCGTGCAGCCGGGCGCGCCGTTCGAGCCCGCCGCCCTTATCGACCATCTGGAGTCCAGCAAGGTCGCCACGCGCCGCTTCTTCGCGGGCAACCTGACCCGTCATCCGGCCTACGAGGGGCGGGAGTTCCGGGTCAGCGGCCCGCTGACCAACAGTGACATCACGACCGAGCGGACGTTCTGGATCGGTGTGTATCCGGGGCTGACCGACGAGATGATCGACTACAGCATCGACACGGTCATGGAGTACGTGACCCTGCCGCACTGAGTCTCGCCCGACACCGACGGGGTGGGTCCCGGCACCGGACGGTGCCGGGACCCACCCCGTCGTGCGTGTGCGGCGGACGCTCAGCCGGCCGCCGGGGTCGCCGGGTCCTGGGTGGCCCAGGTCTCCAGCAGGTCGGCGGCGCGGGGGGCGCCGCCCGCCGTGCGGATGGCGTCGCGGAGGGCGGCGAGGGCCGCCGGTCCGTCGGGGTCGGCGAGCAGTTCCGCCACCGTGGCGGCGAGACCATCAGCGGTCAGTCCGGTCCGGTCCAGGGCGCGTCCGACCCGGCACTCCTCCAACCGCCGTGCGCTGAGCACCAGTTCGTGGGCGGTCGGCAGGGCCACCACGGGGGTGCCGTAGGACAGGGACTCCATCAGGCTGCCCATGCCGGCGTGGCAGACGAACACGTCGGCGTGCGGCAGCACTGCGGGGTGCGGCAGCCAGGGGTGCGCTTCGACGTGTGCCGGCAGCGGGCCGAGCAGCGCGGGGTCGCTGCCCCGGCCGAGCGTCATGACGACGTGCCAGTCGGCCGGCGGGAAGGCCTCGGCGCACAGGCGGAAGAAGTCGCCGCGGTCCCCCGCCTCGGTGCCCAGGGAGACCAGGGCGACCCGGCGCCCGTCTCCGGGCGGCGACCAGAGGCCGGGCTCGGGCTCGCCGAACGTGGGACCCACGAAGGCGAACCGGTCGTCGAAGCTGTCGCCCTCGATCTGGAAGGCGCGCGGCAGGAAGACCAGGTTGCGGGTGTCCCACTCGGCGCCGTAGCGGCCCATCTCGTCCAGTCCGATGCCGTGTTCGCCCATGAAGCCGATGAGCACCCGGGCGCCCTCGGCCATCAGCGGGTGCCCGGGGTCCCACATCTGGGCGCGCAGCGAGAACTTCTCGTTGGCGGCGTGGCTCGGGCAGACCTGCACCGGTACGGCCCCCAGGACGCGCGCGAGCACGCGGGCGGCAGCGACCGTCTCGAAGTCGTAGAGCACGACGTCGGGCGGGTCGCCGGCCAGGGCGTCCAGGGCGGCGGGGTAGACGGTGCGCACGGTGTCGAGGAGGAGGTCGAAGCCGTCGCGGGCGAGCCGGTCCGGGTTCGGGTCGGCGGCCCGGTAGAAGTCGCCGCGCGCGGAGGCGTAGGTCACGGCGCGGGCGCCGCAGTCCGCCACGACCGGTGCGAAGCGTTCGTCGACGACGTAGGTGACACGGTGGCCGCGGGCGCGCAGTTCGCGGGCCACTCCCAGCGTGGGGGCGATGTGGCCGTAGTCGGCGAACAGGAGCAGGGCGTAGTGGCGCGGGGGTGTGGGCGTGCCGGGCGGCATCGGCTCTCCGAAAGGTGTCTGACGGCCCGGGGAGGGCCGCGGCGGTGGATCAGCGGGCGTCCGCCCTCAGCGCCTCGTAGTGCGCCAGGCAGTCCTCGTAGCGGGCCAGGAGTCCGGTGTCCCGGGCCTCGGCGACGGAGATCGCCTTCAGGTCCTTCTCGGACATCAGCGGCGCCTCCGACAGGCTCCAGGGCAGGGCGAGATCGGGGTCGAAGGGGTCGATGTCCACCTGGGTGCCGGGCACGAACTCGGTGGAGCACAGGTAGGACACACAGGTGTCGTCCGTGAGGGCGAGGAAGCCGTGCACCAGGCCCTCGGCGACGAACAGCGTCTCGCCCGTCTCGGCGGAGAGCCAGTTCGCCTCGTGCACTCCCCACGTGGGGGAGCCGACCCGCAGGTCCACGACGATGTCGAGGACGGCGCCGCGCACCACGCACACCACCTTGGCCTGCCCCGGTGGCAGCAGTGTGCCGTGCAGTCCGCGCAGGGTGCTGCGGCGCGACACCGAGTAGTTCACCTGCGCCACGGGCACGGGGCGGCCGATCTCCGCGGCCAGCCTGTCGTGCCGGAACGACTCGTAGAAGCTGCCGCGCTCGTCACGGATCTGGTGCGGCGTGATGTGGTACGCGTCCGGCACAGCCATCTCTCGAACCTTCATGGTGGCCACACCGTAGGGCGTGGGGATCGAGGACCGATCGAGAGCCGTCGGTGGACGGTTCCGGTCGATGGAGATCGATGACGATCCTTGACGATCGATGGAGGTCCATGAAGGTCGATGGAGTCTGGAGCGATCCTCGATCGACGGCTGCTTCAGTGGTGTCGTCAGACCCGCGATCGGGCGGGGCAGCGACGGTGAACGGGTGCGCGGTGCGCGGATCCGGGAGGAGAGACGGCATGCCGGAGGTCGGTGCGCTGGGACGGCCGTGCGAGGCGGACAGGGGGTCCGGCCGCGTGCTGGTTCTCGGGGCGACCGGATTCGTCGGCCGTCATGTGGGAGCCGCCCTGGAACAGGCCGGCTACGAGGTCCTCGCCGTCGCCCGTCACCCCCGCAAGACTCCGGCGTCCTGGCGCTTCCACCCCATGGACCTGGTCGACGCCGAGCCGCGGGCGATGGTCGAACTGATCGACGAGGCAGGCCCGGTGGGCGTGGTGAACGCCGCGGGAGAGGTGTGGTCGCCCACGGCCGACCGGATGCGCCGCAGCAACCAGCTGCTCGTGGATCGGCTGCTCACGGCGCTGGCCGCCGCCGGCCCGCGGCCACGACTGGTGCAGCTGGGCTCGGTGCACGAGTACAGCCCGCAGCCCCGGGAGGTGTGGCTCACGGAGTCCTCCCCGGAGGAACCGGCCACCGACTACGGGCGGACGAAGCTGCACGGCACGCGGGCGGTGCTGCGGGCCGCCGGGACCGGTACGGCGGACGCGGTGGTGCTGCGGCTGTCGAACGTGATCGGCGCCGGCACCCCTCGGGGGAGCCTGCTCGGCCAGGTGGCCGCGCAGCTGCTGGAGGGGGCCGCCGAGGGGCGGACGGCGGAGGTGCGGGTGTCGCCGCTGCGCAGCAGCCGTGACTTCGTCGACGCACAGGACGTGTCACGGGCCGTCGTCGCGGCGCTGCGTTCCCCGGACGCCGGCGGTCGCGTGGTCAACATCGCGAGCGGTGTCTCGCAGCCGGTGCGGGACATGGTGGACCTGCTGATGTCGATCAGCGGCCGTCCCGCCCGGCTCGTGGAGCGTCCGGTCGCGCAGTCGCGTGGGCTGACGGACACCGACTGGATGGCCGTGGACGTGTCGGCGGCGCGCACGCTTCTCGGCTGGCGGCCGCGGCGTACGCCCCGCGACATGGTGCGGGATCTGTGGCAGGCCGCGGCCGAGCAGCAGGACGGCCCCGCCGCCGACGGGTGAGCGGGCGGCCCCGGCCGCCGTGGACGGCACGTCAGCCGGGCAGGAGGTCCAGGTCGGCCGTGCTGACGCGGTCGGTCAGCACGTGCTGGCGCAGCCGCTGCAACCCCGGTGAGGGGTCCAGGCCCAGTTCGTCGCGGAGTTGGGCGCGCAGCCGCCGGTAGACCTCCAGCGCCTCGCCGCGCCGGCCGCACCGCTCCAGGGTGATGATGAGAGCGCCCTGGAACCATTCGTGCAGCGGCCGTGCGCAGGCCAGCTCCTTCAACTCACCGACGAGTTCACGGTGCCGGTCCAGGCGCAGGCCGGCGATGACCCGCAACTCCTCGGCCTGAAGGTGGAGTTCCTTCAGGCGCAGGGCGTGCCCGTGCACGGCCGGGCCGGGAGTGACGTCGGCGAACGGCGGTCCGTCCCACAGCCCGAGGGCCCGGTCGAGCAGCGCCTCGGCGCCGGCCGGGTCACCGGCGGCGAGTGTCGTGCGGGCCAGGCCGGTGAGATGGGCGAACTCCTCCGCGTCGCACTCGCCCGGCCCGACCTGCAGCAGGTAGCCGTGGGCGTGGGTGACGAGCGGACCGGGCTCGCCGGGGCCGGGGTCCTCGCCACCGTGCAGCGCCTTGCGCAGCTGGTACGCGTACGTCTGCACGGTGGCGGTGGCACTGCGCGGCGGGTCCTCGGCCCACAGCTCGGTCGTCAGCGCGCGCAGCGAGACGACCGAGTTGCGGCGGGCGAGCAGCAGGGCGAGCACCTGGCGGACCTTCGGTGCCGTGGGGGTGACGTCACGGCCGTCGGCAGAGACCCGCAGCGCGCCGAGAGTGTGCCAGGTCAGCACGGTGCGGTTCCCGTCCCCGTACCGGGCCGGGTGGTCCGGCTCCACACCTCGGGGTTGTCCCGGTACCAGGCGACCGTCTCGGCGAGGCCCTCCGTGAAGTCGACGTGCGGCTTGTAGCCGAGCTCGACGTGGGCCTTGCGCCAGTCCACGGAGTAGCGGCGGTCGTGGCCCTTGCGGTCGGTGACGTACTCCACGCTGTCCCAGTCGGCGCCGCAGGCCTCCAGGAGGAGTCCGGTCAGACCGCGGTTGTCCAGTTCGGTGCCGCCGCCGATGTTGTAGACCTCACCGGCGCGGCCCCGGGTGCGGACCAGTTCGACGGCGCGGATGTGGTCGTCGACGTGCAGCCAGTCGCGCACGTTCAGGCCGTCGCCGTAGAGCGGGACCTTCTGGCCCGCGAGCAGGCGGGTGACGAACAGCGGGATGATCTTCTCGGGGTACTGGTGGTACCCGTAGTTGTTCGAGCAGCGGGTCACGCACACGTCCAGACCGTGGGAGCGGTGGTAGGACAGCGCGATCAGGTCGCTGGACGCCTTGGACGCGGCGTACGGCGAGTTGGGGTGCAGCGGCTGCTCCTCGGAGCAGGAACCGGCCGGGATGGAGCCGTAGACCTCGTCCGTGGAGATGTGCACGAACCGGTCGATGCCCTGGTGCAGGGCGGCGTCCAGCAGGGTCTGGGTGCCCAGGACGTTGGAGCGTACGAACTCGGCGGCGCTGGCCAGGGATCGGTCCACGTGGGACTCGGCGGCGAAGTGCACCACCTGGTCGTGCTCGGCCATCAGGCCGTCGACCAGCTCGCGGTCGCAGATGTCGCCGACGACGAGCCGGTAGCGGTCGGAGTGCGCCACCGGGTCCAGGTTGGCCAGGTTGGCGGCGTAGGTGAAGGCGTCGAGCACGGTGACGGTGACGTCGTCGGGGCCGAGGGCCCCGAGCAGGGTCCGGACGTAGTGGGAGCCGATGAAACCGGCACCGCCGGTCACCAGGATGCGCGTCTGACTCATCGTGGGTGCGGCGCGTCACCGGGCGTGCCGAGCGGGCGCCGTCCTCCTTTCTGACGGTGTGTGCGGTCGCGCCGGGGTTCAGCGGGCCGCGACGAGACGTTCGAGTTCCGCGACGACGGCGTGCGGGGTGGGCATGGCGGCGGACTCGTCCCGCAGCCGGCGTGCGGCGGCGGCATGGGAGGGATCCTCCAGGAGTCGCCGGGTGAGGTCGCTGACCCGGTCGGGGTCGGCGTCGGTGTGGTGCAGGAAGAAGCCGGCGCCGGCGTCTTCGAGGGAGCGTCCGCGCAGTTCCTGGTCCGCGACGAGGGTGGACACGGCGAGCTGCGGCACGGCGTTGACCAGGGCGGTGGAGAAGCTGCCCCAGCCGCCGTGGTGGACCACGGCGGAACACGTCGGCATCAGGGTGCTGAGCGCGACTCCGCTGACGGCCAGGACATTGGCGGGCAGGTTGTCCAGCTGCTCGGCCTGCTCGGGCATGAGGGCGGCGACGATGTCGGCGTCCAGCCGCGACAGGGCGCGCAGCAGTTCGGCGATGTCGACGTAGTCGCCTCCGTAGGCCTCGGTGTTGGTGCGGCCCAGGGTGACGCAGACGCGGGGCCGCTTGGGCTCCTCGCGCAGCCACTGCCACCGCACCGCGGGGCCGTTGTAGGGCACGTACCGCATCGAGATCTGGTGCAGTTCGCTCGGCGGGCGCAGGCTCGGCGGCAGCGTGTCGAGGGTGAACTGCCCGTTCAGCAGCTCCTCGTCGCAGCGGACCCCGTAGGCGCTTCCGCGTTCGTCGATCCAGTCGGCGAGGGGGTCGGCGCGCTGGTCCTCCGGCACGTCCTGGGCGAGTTCGACGAACGTGGCGCGGGCCTGACCGTAGACGTCGGCGGACCACAGCAGGCGCGCGTGCGCGGCGCCGCAGGCGCGTGCGGCGATGCCGCCCGCGTAGGCGATCGGGTCGCGTACGACGAGGTCGGGCCGCCAGTCCCGGGCGAGTGCGACGAGGTCGTCGAGGATCGGGGCGTTGTAGCGGGCGAACCCGTGGGGAACGCTGATGGAGTACCGCTCGACCAGGCTCGCGTGGTCGACGTCGCCGTAGCCCAGGCGGCTCCAGTTGGCGACGTCGGCGTCCTGCGAGTCCCGGGCGACGGCCATGTCGCGATGGACGTCGTCGTGGTCGGTGCCGATCGGCGCGGCCACCAGTCCGGCGCCGGTGACGGCCTCGTTGAGCGACGGCGCGTTGGCCATCAGCACCTCGTGTCCGGCGGCCGTCAGGGCCCAGGCCAGCGGCACCATCGTGAAGACGTGTGACTTCTCCGGCAGGCCGGCGAACAGGACGCGCATGGATTCCTCTCCTCAGTCGGTTCCGTGGGGGTGGCCCGGGGCGGCGCTCAGGCCGCCGGATCCCGGTCCTCCGTCACGGTGATGGCGCTCAGCGGGCAGGACTCGGACGCCTCGCGCACGGCGGGGGCCTGCGCGGCGCCGGGCCGGTCGACCAGCAGCAGGGCCAGTCCGTCGTCTCCCTGGTCGAAGACCTCGGGGGCGATGAGGGCGCACTGGCCGGCGCCGATGCACCTGTCGTGGTCGATCGCGATGTCCATGCGGGCCTCCTGTGCGCTCGCCGTGCCGGACCGGTGGGTTGCCGCGGCGAGCTCATCTTGCGGTGCCGGTGCGGGGATCGGCCGTGCGCGGGTCGCTGTCTGGGGTTTCCTCCAGAGATTCGGCCGGTGTGCGGGCCGCGGGAACCGGTGTGCGCGGGGCGGGGGTTGTGGGTACTCGCCGGTTCTCGGGTGAATCCCTAGACAGCGCGGGCCCCGCTGGCCCGGCGCGGCGCGGTCGTGTTGGGGTGGCCGGGCGACCGGGTGGCGGCGCCGGTGAAACGGACGGTGCCCGCGGGACCGTCGTACGACATCTGCGAAAGGGGAATCCGGGTGGCGCAGCAAGGCACCTCGGACGTGCTCGACCCGACGCCCGGGGCCGACGTCCGGCTCGAACGCCCGCCGACCGTCGAGCCCGACGGCGGCGTCACGCTGCTGGCCTGGGCGGCGCGGATGCGCGAGGAGCAGCCGGTGTGGCGGGACGGCAACGGCAACGTGCACGTCTTCCGCCACGCCGACGTGCAGCGGATCCTCGCCGATCCGGCGACGTTCTCCTCGGATACGGTGGGCCGGCTGTCGGGCGGTGAGAAGCAGGCCCCGCGGGGCACGCTGCTGCTCCTGGACCCGCCGCTGCACGGCAAGATGCGCCGTCTGGTGAGCCGGGCGTTCACCCCGGGACTGATCGCCGGCCTGGAGCCGTGGATCACCGAGCTGACCGGGCAGTTGCTGGACGCCGCCCCCGAGGACGCCTTCGACCTCGTGGACGCGCTGGCCAACCCGCTGCCGGTGACGGTCATCGCGCGCATGCTGGGCGTCCCCACCGAGGACCGCGACCGGTTCCAGGGCTGGGCCGACCAGTTGCTGTCGACCGATCCGGACGACCCCGAGAGCGTACGGCGGATGGAGGAGACCGCGGTCACCATCTCCGCGTACCTCCAGGGCTTCATCGAGGCCCGCCGCTCGGAGCCGAGCGGTGATCTGCTGGGCACCCTGGTCGGCGCCGAACTCGACGGTGAGCGGCTGGACGACGAGGACATCGCGAGTTTCGCCACGCTGCTGCTGCTCGCCGGGCACATCACCACGTCGGTGCTCGTGGGCAACGCGCTGCTGTGCCTGGACCGCGATCCGGAGCTGCTGGAGCGGGTGCGCGCGGACCGTTCGCTGGTCCCGGCGGTCCTGGAGGAGACGCTGCGCCTGCGCCCGCCGTTCACCCGGATCGAGCGGGTCACGACGGCCGCCACCGTCGTCGCCGGCACGGACCTCGGCCCCGACACCCTCGTCCATCTGTGGCTGCTGTCGGCCAACCGGGACGAGGAGGTCTTCGAGGACGCGGACGCGTTCCGCCCGGAGCGCTCCAACGCCCGGCAGGCCGCGTTCGGACACGGCATCCACTACTGCATCGGGGCACCGCTGGCCCGGCTCGAAGGCCGGATCGCGCTCGACGCGCTGCTGGACCGGTACAGCGGCATCGCCGTCGACCCGGCGGCGCGGCTCAGCTGGCACGGCACGAACGTCTTCGGTGCCCGCCATCTGCCCCTGCGCGTGCGGCGCGCGTGAGGCCGTTTCGCCCATGTCTCTCCCCCATCCCCTCAGCCTCGGCCCCTCTCGCGACGGAGCGACTCCATGAAGACCAGGCCCGGCCCGCCCGTGATTCCCTCGGAGCGGGGAAAGTGCCCGTTCGACCCGCCCACCGAGTACGCCCGGCTGCGTGCCGAGCAGCCGGTCAGCCCCGTCACCTTCCAGGTGGCGCCGAAGGACACGTCGGGCTGGCTGGTGACCCGTCATGACCTGGTCCGGCAGATCCTCGCCGACGACCGCTTCAGCCACCGCAACGAGTTGCTGGCGCACGTGGTCGCGCCGCCGTTCCCGATGACCGAGTACGCCCCGCAGCCCTCGCCGCCCGGGTCGTTCGCGAAGATGGACGCCCCTGAGCACACCAAGTACCGGCGGCTGCTGGCGGGCCACTTCACGCTGCGGCGCATCCAGCAGTACGAGCCGCAGCTGACGCGCATCGTGGGTGAGGCGCTGGAGGAGATGGCCGCCAAGGGCTCGCCCGCGGACCTGGTCACTGACTTCGCCGAGAAGGTCAGCCTGCGCTCGGTGTGCTCGCTGATGGATGTCTCGCCGGAGCTGATGGACGGCATCCAGGAGCACTTCTCGGCGCTGATGACGCTCACGTACACGCTGGAGGAGTTCATCCACCACGTGGAGTCGATGGACGGGCTGATCCGTCCGATGGTGCGCGAGCGGATGGCGGAGCAGGGCGAGGACTTCTTCGGCCGGCTGGCGTCGACCGGTGAGCTGACCGAGGACGAGCTGGTCAACCTCGCCGTCCTCACCCTGGGCGGCTCGCTCGACACCACGCCGAACATGCTGGCCCTGAGCACCTTCGCCCTGCTGGAGCACCCGGACCAGCTGGCCCTGCTGCGCGAGCGGCCGGAGCTGTACGAGGCCGGGGCGGTGGACGAGCTGCTGCGCTATCTGACGATCTCTCAGATGGGTTCCAGCCGTTGCGCGTTGGAGGACGTCGAGATCGGCGGCACCACGATCAAGGCAGGTCAGACGGTGGTGCTGTCGCTGCCCGCCGCCAACCGCGACCCCGAGGTCTTCACCGACCCCGACCGGCTCGACGTCACCCGTGTCCCCCGCAAGCACCTCGCGCTGGGCTTCGGCGCGCACCAGTGTCTGGGCCAGCACCTGGCACGGGCCAGCATGCGGATCGGGCTGCGCAGCCTGTTCGAGCGCTTCCCGTCGTTGCGGCTGGCGGCACCGGCCGGGGAGGTGCCGCTGCGCGACCGAGCGGTGCACTACGGCGTGGACCAGCTGCTCGTGGCCTGGGACTGACAGCCATGGCACGAAAGGGCTCCGGGCGCCGTGGGGCGAAGAAGGACCTGCCCGCGTTCCGCACGACCGTCGACAGCCGGGTGGAGCGGGTGCACACCGTGCGCGCCGGGACGGCCGACGGCGCCCGGATCCGGCTGACCGGCTACGACCTGCTGACCGGACCGTGGTACACCCCTCTGACGTTCTTCTACCGCGACACCCTCGACGGCGCGGCACTGCGCGACTCCCTGGCGCGCACGCTGCGCCGCTACCCGCTGCTGGCCGGGCGCCTCCAGCGCGACGCGGACGGCGGCCTGAGCGTGCTGTGCAACGACGCGGGCGTCCGGTTCACCGAGGCGTCCTGCCCCGACCCGATGCGCGACTACGGCCACGGTCTGCGCGCCGCGCCGGTCATCGGGGAGCTGCTGCGCGAGGTGAGCGCCTTTCGCGTGGTGGACCGGGACACTCCGCTGCTGAAGATCCGGCTGACGCGGATGAAGGGCGGCGGATCGGTCCTCGGCGTGCTCATCAACCACAGCCTCGCGGACGGCGGCAGCACCGTCGCCTTCCTGGAGAGCTGGTCGCGCGAGCACCTCGGGCTGTCGTGGGAGGAACCCAGTCACGACCGTGGGGTGCTGGACGCGCTGGGCCGGCTGTCCGCGGACCCCGCCACGCGCGCAGGGCGGGCGTTCGTGGCCGTGGGCCGGGTGCGGCACCTGGCGACCACGCTGCGCGTCGGTGTCAACAAACTCGCCACGATCACCACCCGGTTCGGCGCGGGGGAACTGGCCGCGCTCAAGGCCGAGGCCCAGCGGACCCTGCCCGCCGCCGACGTGTGGGTGTCGACGAACGACGCGCTCACCGCGCACCTGTGGCAGGTGCTGGGCGAGCTGCGGGACCGGCCGGCCGACGCCGCGGAGTGGCTCGGGCTGATCGTCGGTGCGCAGAGCCGGCTGGGCGACGCGCTGCCGACGTCGTACTGGGGCAACTGCGTCAGCAACAGCTGGACCTCGCTCACCGCCGCCCGGTTGCGCGAACTGCCGCTCGGGGCCGTGGCGTGGGACGTGCGGCGCTGTCTGGACAGCAACACCGAGGACAAGATCCGTGACGAGATCGCCTTCCTCGGCTCCTACCGGGGCAGGGGCGTGTCCCGGCACGTGATGTCGGTGCGGGCCCCCGACGTGTCGACGACGTCCCTGTCGGTCAACAACTGGTCGCAGTTCCCGCTGTACCGGATCGACCTGGGCGCGGGACGCCCCTTCTGGTACGAGTTCCCCGACCTGCCGGTGCCGACGGTGCACATCGCGCCCACGCCGCAGGAGGACGGGGGCCGGGACGTGTATCTGTGTCTGCCGGAGTCCGACGCCGCGCTCGCGCACACACCGCAGTGGCGGGAGCGGCTGCACGCCCGCGGCGCGGCGCCCGTCGGATCGTGACGCCCGCCGGCCGGCCGGCGAAGGGGCGGGATCAGGGCGCGGCTGCGGGAAAAAAGCGATCCCATACCTCTCCCGACCTGGTATAGGCCAAAATGGCCCATGGGGAGGGGTGTTGCCGGGCCGGCGTGCCGGTCTGCGCGGTCGATCCCCCTGGGGGCGGAACAGGTCCCGGCTCGCCACCGGCGTTCCGGGAGAGAGGTACAGGGTGATGATCACTGCGCACGGGGACAGCTCCCGGGAACCGCAGCCGGGCGGACCGGAGCCGGTGGAGCGTGAGCGTGAACTGGCCCTCCTCGGCGAGCTCGCGCGACGCACCGCGGCCGGCGACCCGGGTCTCGTCATGCTCGAAGGCCCTGACGGCATCGGCAAGTCGACCCTGCTGTGTGCCCTGATCGCCCAGGCGCGGGCCCAGGGCCTGCGCGTGGTCCACACCCGCGCCGACCGGCAGGACCACCGGCGGCCGCTGAGCACCGCCCACGACCTGCTGGCCGGCCTCGACGCCGGCAGGATGCCGCCGCTCACGTGGCCCGAACCACCGGGCACCTCCGGCCCGGACGCACCCGTGCCCGGGTCTGACGCGCGCGTGGCCGGGTCCGCCGACGTCGACGGTGCGGGCGTGCCCTTCGACGTACTCGCCGAACTGCACGAGATCGTCCGGTCGGCCGCGGCGAACGGCCCGTTGGCGATCGTCGTCGATGACGCGGAGGAGGCCGACGCCGCGTCGCTGCGCTTCCTCGCGCACGGCGCGCGCCGCATGGCGGGGCTGCCCGTACTGATAGCGCTGACCCGCCGCAGCGGCACACATGTACCGGCCCTCAACGAGGTGGCGGCCCTCCCCCTGTGCCGGGTGCTGCGGCCACGGCCGCTGACCGGTGCGGGGATCGGCCTGCTGGCGCGACGGCTGCTCGGTACGGAGACCGACACGGCCTTCCACGAGTCCTGTCTCGCGGCCACGAACGGCAACCCGCTGATGGTGGCCCGGCTCCTGACGGCTCTGCGCGAGGAGGAACTCCCGCTCACCGCCGACCACTTCACGTCCGTGTCCGAACAGGACATCCCCGCGTTCCGGCTGCGCGCGGCGCGGCTGCTGCACCGGCACCCGGAGGCCACCGTACGCGCGGCCCGCGCCCTGGCCGTGCTCGGGGACGAGGTCTCCCCGGAGACCGGCGCACGCCTGGCCCTGCTGGACAGCGCCGTCTTCGCCCGCTCCCTGCTGGCCCTCGTCTTCATGGGACTGGTCACCTCCAACGCCGACGGCACCTGGTCCTTCGCCCACTCCCTGCTGCGCAACACCGTCCTGGGCGAGATGTCCGAGGAGGAGCGCGACACCGCACACGGCCGGGCGGCCCGGCTGCTGCACGACGCCGGGGCCAGCCCCGCGGAGGTGGCCGAGCACCTGCGTCAGGCGCCGTCCACGACACACCAGCCCTGGGCCCGCACCGTGCTGCGGGAGGCCGCCCGTGAGGCCATGCTCCGCGCCTCCCCGATGCGCGCGACACAACTGCTGCGCCCGTGTGTGCCCGAGGGCACCGAGGAGGACTGCGAACCGAGCCTGCTCGTCGAACTCGGTGTGGCGGAGAGCCGGATCGACCCCGAGGCCAGTGTCCGCCACCTGAGCACGGCGCTGGACCGGGCGACCGAGCCGGAACTGCGGCTCCAGGCCCTCAGGTCGCTCGCCGAGGCACTCACCCGGCAGGGGCAGGTGGACCGGGCCGTCGGACTCCTGACCCGCTACCGCGCCGAGACGGCCGTCCCTCTCTCCGGCACGGCCGATCCCCAACTCGTGGAAGCCCGGCTGCTGATGGCGGCCACCGGCAACCGCGCCGCCTTCACCCAGCTGTTGGAGGCCGTCTCCTTCGACCTCTCCCTGCCCGGCGGCACCGCCGAGGAGCGCGCACTGCTCGCGGCCCGCGCCGCCATCTCGGTGACCCGCCTGGACCGGGTCGCCGAGGCGGTCGCCGCCGCCCGCACCGTCATCGGCCGCGGCACGGCGGCCAACGACGCCCCGCTCTTCCTCGCCACGGCCGCTTCCGTCCTGCTCTACGCCGACCTGCCGCACGAGGCCGAGTGCAGCTACCACCGGCTCCTCGAAGGCACCGACGCGCTGCTCGACCAGACGTATCCGAGCCTGCTCGCCCTCAGCGCGGAGGCGCACCAGCGGCTCGGCTCCCTCGACCCGGCACTGCGCGCCACCGCCACCGCCCTCAAGGACGTCACCGTCTCGCGCGCCAGTCGGTACGAGGCGCTGCCGCTCGCCGTACGGCTGCACGCCCTGCTCGACCGAGGTGACCTGGCTCAGGCCATCCTGCTGGAGAAGGAGATACCCGACCCCGTCCCGGACGACTCCTGGCAGTGGAACGAGGTGCTGTGCGCCCGCGGCCGGCTGCATCTGGACACGAAGGACCACGAGCGGGCGCTGGCGGTTCTCAAGGAGTGCGCGCGCCGGCAGGCGGAATGGCAGCGCATCAGTCCGGCCGTCTCGCCCTGGTGGTACTGGGCCGGGCACGCCCATCTCGCCCTGGGCGACCACGGCGCCGCCGCCGCGCTGGCCGAGGAGGCCGTCGCCGGTGCCCGGTCCGCGGGCCTGCCGTGCGCCCTGGGCTCAGGTCTCGAACTGTGGGCGGCGGCGAGCGACGGCGAGCGGCCGCTCCTGCTGGAGGAGGCCGAGCAGGTGCTCATGGGCACCCGGGCCGCCCTGGTGCGCGCCCGCGTGCGGGTCGCCCGGGGCAAGGCGCTCCAGCGGCTCGGATACACGAAGGACGCCCGCGCGGTGCTGCGGCAGGGCTGGGAGGAGGCCTACGACGTCGGGTCCCGGTCCCTGTACACCGTCGCCCACCGGGCCCTGCTCGCCACCGGCGCGCGGCCGCGCCGACCCGTGTCCCGGGGCTTGGGAGCGCTCACACAGAGCGAGTCCCAGGTGGCCCGCCTCGCGGCGTCCGGCCGGTCGAACGCGTGGATCGCCGAGTCCCTGTACGTGACACAGCGGACGGTCGAGGTTCATCTGACCTCGGTGTATCGCAAGCTCGGCCTGTCCGGGCGGCGACAGCTGCGGGACGTGCTCACGTCGGAGGAGATCACCACCTCCGAGCACGAGCAGTGACGATCCGCCCCAAGACGCTCCGAGCACGACCGGTAATCATTACAGAATGCTGTCGGTTTCCGCTCCGCTTGACACAGCCATTTGACCTTCATTCAGGAATCATTAAGCATTCCCGCCTCGATTCCATTCACCCGACACGCAGGGCGTCCACCGGCGCTCACGACCGCCGTCCCGCGCTGTCGCGGCCGCCCCTGACCTGGCCAGGGGCCCGACGGCCGAACACGGCGACGCCTTGTGCAATTCGGCGCACAAGCCCGACTTTATCGCGGACTTTCCGAGCCCCCTTGCTGGCGCACCCCTCGCTATGATCTGCTGATACTCAAGATGTCAAGCAGCCGTGAGTGAACCTTCGGGACTTCTTCTGTATGAGCGATGCCATGGACTCTCCTCGCACTGTCCCTCGGAGGGGGCACCGGCCGATCCGCCGGTCCCGGACAGCACAGCGACCGCAGAGTTCCGCCGGCCCGGTCGGCGCCCCGCGTACGAGGGAGTACGAGCACGGTGTTACTAGAACGCGAGTCCGCCCTTGCGCAGGCCACCGCCGCCCTGCGCCGCGCCGAGGGCGGAGAGGGCTCGCTCCTCGTCGTCCGGGGTCCGCTGGGCGTGGGCCGGTCGACCTTCCTGGAGTCCTTGGCGACCCTCAGCCGTGACCACGGGTTCGTCCTTCTGCGGGCCCAGGCGTCCGCTGCCGAGGAGCCGTTCCAGTTCGGCGTGGTGGGGCAGTTGCTGGACTCGCTGCGCGGGGTCGTCCCGCCCGACGACCTGGCCCGCTGGCTGCGGCGGGCCGACGCCTCGCTGCCCGGGGGCACGTCGCACACGGCCCTCGGGGACGGCACGCCCACGGCGACCTCCGCGTCGTCCGCGCTCAGCCGGCAGCGGGCACCGCGCTGGCTGACGGTGCTGCTCGGCTGTATACAGGACGACCGCCCGGCGGTGCTCATGGTGGACGACCTCCAGTGGGCGGACACCGGATCCCTTCAGGCACTCGCCCTGTCGCTGGCCCGGCGCGCGCGTCGGCGGATCCTCTTCGTGTTCTCCGTGCTGCCCGGTGACGTACGCGGCACCCGGCAGCACGTCCGCGAGGTGCTCGCCCCCCAGGACTTCCGGGCCGACCCCGGGTGCGCCGACGGCCTGTTCCGGTCCGACGACACGGTGTCCGACCGGGCGCTGGAACTGTCGCCGCTCGGCCTCAACAGCGTGCGTCTGCTGGTGGAGAAGTCCCTCGGCGGCGCGACGGACCCGGTGTTCGTGGACACCGTCGCG
Source organism: Streptomyces sp. NPDC055966 (assembly GCF_042269865.1). Lineage (NCBI taxonomy): Bacteria > Bacillati > Actinomycetota > Actinomycetes > Kitasatosporales > Streptomycetaceae > Streptomyces > Streptomyces sp. NPDC055966. The sequence goes on along the minus strand of NZ_JBHJYK010000050.1, from coordinate 4,221 downwards.
ACGCGCTCCGGCGGCAACCCGCTGCTGCTGCGGACGGTGCTGGACGAGGCGCAGTACCTGAGACTGCGTCCGACGGCCACGGACGCCGTCGTCGTGGCGACCCTGCGCCCTGAGCGCGTACGCCAGCGTCTCGACGCGTTCCTGCGGTCACAGCCCGACCATGTGCGGCGGGTCGCCTACGCGCTCACCCTGCTCGGGCCCGCGGCGGACGAGCAGTTCGTGGCCCGGCTCGCCGAACTCGACGACGCGGGAAGGGACCAGGCCGTCGAAGTGCTGCGCCTCGCCGGTCTCGTGGACCGGCGCTCGTACCGGCTCACCTCGGGCACGGTGCTGCGGGACCTGCTGGAAGAGAACATGCCCGCCCAGGAACGCACCGTCATGCGCGGGGTGACGGCCGAACTGCTGCACCGCGCCGGCCACCCGGCCGAACTCGCCGCGGAACAGCTGATGGCGGTCATCACCCTGCGCGGCCCGAAGGCGGTGCAGATCCTGCGCACCGCCGCGGCCAGCGCACAGCGCCGCGGCTCCCCCCGGGACGCGGCACGCTATCTGCGGCCCGCCCTCCTCGATTCGTCCCTCTCGGGGCACAACAGGGCGCGGCTGCTCGTCGATCTCGCCACCTCGGAACGCAGCTTCGCGACCGCCGCCTCGCTCCGGCACGTCGTGGAGGCCGTACCGCTTCTCTCCACGGTGCGGGAGCGGGCCGACGCCATACTGCTGCTGGGACCGCTCCAGATGGACCCGCCCGCCTTCCGCATCGATGTCATCCGGGCCTCCATCGCCGACGAGCTGCGCCGCTCGGACACCGGGGACACGACGGAACGCGAGCTGGCGCTGCGCCTGGAGGCACGCGAGCACATCCTGTCGGCACAGGACCCCGCGCACATCCAGCGGGCGCTGCGGCGCCTGCGCGACCTCGGCCCCTCCCCCCGGCCGGCCACCCCGGGCGAACGGGAGTTGGTCACGTCACTGATGCACATCGCGTTCGTCGCCGGCTCCGTGCCCGCGGAGCAGCTGGCGAGCCTGTGCACCCGCGTCCTGGAGCAGGAGCGGCCCGTCCCCGACCACGTCCACAGCACCGTGCCGTTGGCCGTGAACATCCTCGCCGGCGCGGAGCACACCGAGGGCGCGGCCAACTGGCTGCGTGAGGCGCACCGGCTCGCCCAGCGCCGCGGCGGTGACGTGGAACAGGCCGTCATCCGCTGCGAACAGGCTCTGGTCGCGCTCGCCGACGGACACCGGACCTACGCCCGGGACAAGGTCGTCCAGGCCGACGCCCTGGCGGGCCCGGAGGCCAGTGGTCTGCCCACCGTCTGCGCGGCGGTCCTCGCGATCGTCGCGATGAACACCGACGAGCCCGAGCTCGCGGAACAACTCCTCACCCAGCACCGGCTGCATACCGAGAACCAGCACCTGGCCGCGCTTCTGCACGTGGCGCGGGGCACGCTCGCGGCCCGGCGCGACGAGGCGCGCACGGCGCTGGACCACTACCGGACCGCCGGCCGGCGCACCGAGCAGATCGGCTGGCTGAACCCGGTCGTCCTGCCGTGGTCGTCGTGCGCCGCCCTCATGCACCACCGCCTGGGCGAGCACGAAGAAGCGCTCGCCGCAGCGCAGTTGGAGCTCGACAGATCCCGGGCCTGGGGCGCGCCCACCGCACTGGGGCGCGCCCTGATCGTCCTCGGCCGGGTCACCTCCGGACGCAAGGGCCCCGAGTTGCTCGAAGAGGCCGCGACGGTCCTGGAGAAGAGCGGCAACGCATACGAACTGTCCCGGGCCCTGTACGCGTTGGGAACTCATCGTGAAACCCACCGCAACCGGAGATCGGAAGCCCTCAAACGGGCACACGAACTCGCAAACGAACATGGCGCCCCCGCGTTGGCGAGGAAAATCGGCAGCAAACTGGCCGAGAGAACCGGGGAACCCGAAGCCCGCGGCAACAGACTGACCCCCTCGGAACGCAAAGTCGCACGTCTCGCGGCGGCAGGACTCAGCAACTCAGACATCGCAAGTCAACTCGGCACATCATCGCGGATGGTGGAGAAACATCTTACGAACTCCTATCGGAAACTTGGTATCCCCGGGCGCCCCGGGCTGGCCAAAGCGCTCACGGGGGACGACACCGAGCAGTGAGCCCCAACTCCGGGCACCAGGAGGGCACCAACCGGTCAGTAACCGGGCACCATCCGCGGAGAAACGGTCACACCCTCGCTCCGACGCTCTATCCCGCGCACCACCGGCGACGGCGTCGGCCGCGACACACGCCCGACCACTCAACGAAATCGGTTGGTGACACAGCGGGACACTTGGCCGTTCAGGGGGCTGCCACTCGGCTGCCCTCAGTGCCGCGGGGCCCGTGCGACCGCACCACCGAACCACCGAACCACAGTGTTTTGGAGCCACGCAAAAGTTTGCTTGACCCGTCTGTAGGCATATTCCTAGGCTCGATCACAGTTGATCAGATGCGCACAGAGACGGGGGACCGGCCGATCTCGGAACCGGAAGCAGCAGCATCGCGTCCGATCAAATATGCCTTCGGGCAACAGATTCCCCACATCTGAATGCAGAAAGACGGTGCGTCGCAGTGACCACGCGAATAACAGGCCCCTGGCACAACAGGGACAGGGCGGCGGCCCCGCGCACTCCTTCGGAGTTTCACCGAACTCAGCCGGATCACCGACACCGCACGGAGAGCAGCCGTCGCTTCTACACGGCACACATCGACACCGACATGCACATCGTGGCGGCGGAGCATGATTTCTCCCGCCAGTTCGGAAGAACGTCCGCCGACATCTGCGGACGGAGTCTCTACGATCTTCTGCACCCCAGCTCGCCTTCCGTTCTCAACCGGCACTTCAACCGGTTGTCGGAAGGGCGCTGTAACCGCTTCGCCGAGCGCATGGTCGGCCTGGGCGACGAGGGGCGGGCCTTTTCCGGAGAACTGACGGGCATCGCCGTCCAGAACACCACCGGGCTGCTGGCCGGGATCGTCGTACAGGTCAGGCCGGACGCCCAGGCACCCGACACGGACTCCGAGGAGGGAGTCCTCAACCCCGGCGAGCGGCTTCTCAGCAAGCTCGACGCACAGGTCCTGGAGGGCGTCGCCAGCGGCGCCTCCACGGTCCAGCTCGCCGCTCGTCTCTACCTCAGCCGGCAGGGCGTCGAATACCATGTCGGTCTCATGTTGCGGAAGTTGAAGGCACCAAACCGCGCCGCCCTCGTGGCGCGTGCCCACTCCATGGGCATGCTGACCGTCGGCCAGTGGCCCCCGCGGGTCCTGCCGGACTTCATCAAGTAGCGACACTTTCGCCACCGGCCTGACGCCTGGCGCACCAGTCACGCTGTGCGTCGATCCGGGCCACCCCCAACAGCTGTGTCGGCGGCCGCACCGTCTCGAACGGTGCGGCCGCCGACGCATGCGCGGCGCCAACGCACCGACAGAGCAGGGACGTTACCGAAGACCGGGCACGGTGCCCGGTCTTCGGCGGCACTCCCCCGCGGCTACTGCTCCAGCTCGCGGCTGATGAGGTCGAACAGCTCCTCGTCGCTCGCACCGTCCAACTGCTCGCCGAGAGACGGGCCGTCACCGTCGGGCCCGGCGCCGAAGAGCTCGATCTCGCTCAGGAGCGTCCTGAGCCGGGCGCCGAGGAGCGCGCGGGCGTCGTCGTCCGGATCCGCCTTCATGATGCGGGCGATACCCGTCTCCAGGTCCGCCAGCATGGTCGCCACGGTTTCGTTCTCCCCGGACAGTTCGGCGTCCAGATGCTGCGCCAGGGCGGCCGGCGTGGGGTGGTCGAACACCAGGGTCGCGGGCAGCGCCAGACCCGTGTCCTCGATCAACGCATTGCGCAGCTCCACCGCGGTCAGCGAGTCGAACCCCATGTCGCGGAAGGCCCGTTCGGCGGCGACCGCGGTCGTGTCGCCGTGCCCCAGCGCCTTGCCCGCGGCACGCCGTACGTGGTCCAGGAGAGCATCGGCGCGCCCCTGAGGCGACAGCGCGGCGACGCGCTCGACCAGGGCGGGCCGCCCCGCGCCGGCAGCGGAGGAGTCGAACGGCGCGTCAGGCACCGTCATGACGGCGGCCGCCTGGGGGAGACCGGCGAGCAGGGGGCTGGGACGACGACTGGTGAACGCCGGAACGAAACGCCCCCACTCCACATCAGCCACCACCACCGAACCACCCCCACCCTCCAACACCGAACCCAACCCCACCAACGCCCG
>NZ_JBHJYK010000049.1:0-23409 GCF_042269865.1 Streptomyces sp. NPDC055966 | reverse complement strand
GGTGGTTCTGGTCATGAGGGGGTGGTTCTCCTGTCGTGCCCTCTCAGGCTAACCCGACGAAGCGGGACGTCTCACCCAAGGCTGACAGAGAGGGCCCGGCTCCGCGTGCTGTCGCGGTGGTGGGGATCGCGCTCTGCTGCCACCAGGGACTGTGGGGTCGCGCTCGTCTTCACGGTGCTGTCGTTCGCGGCGCCGCTATCGCGGTTCGGGGTGCAGTTCGGCGACCTTCCCAACCATGACGCCTCGGTCGCGAGTGTGCTGCTGTCTCTGGGGCAGACCCTGCCGCTTGCGGTGCGCACCCGGTGGCCGGCCGCCTGCCTCGCGGTGGTGGGGGCTTCATTCGCGGTGTACGAGTGCCTGGGCTGCCCGCCGAGCTTCGGCAGTCTGGGCCTGTATGTCGCGCTGTACTCCGCGGGTGCCCACCAGGACCGCCTCCGGCGGGTCGTACCGCTGGCGGCGACCGGCGGGTACGTCGTCTTCGGCGTCGTCCTGCACGTGCTGGGCTCGCCCGAGGGCCTGACCGACTACCTGCTCTATTACATGGTCCTGGCGGTGGTGTGGGGCCTGGGTGCCCAGGTACGCGGGCGGCGGGCGCAGGAGGCCGAGCGCCGACGCCTGTCCACGCAGATGGCCATCGCGGCGGAACGCAGCCGTCTGGCCGGGGAGTTGCACGACGTGGTGACCCACCATGTGACCGCGATGGTGGTGCAGGCAGGTGCAGCGCAGTACCTCACCGAGTCGCCGGACCGCCTCCACGAGTCCCTCGACGCCATCAGCGGCACCGGTCGCCGAGCCCTGGCCGAACTCCGGTTCCTGCTCGGGGTGCTGGAGGCGACCGGTGATACGGCGCCCCGGGAGAGGGCGCCGGTGCCAGGCCGGGTGCCTGAACTGGTGGAGCAGACACGAGCGGGCGGCCAGCCGATCGAGCTGGTCGAGGATGGAGAGCAGTCGACCATGGCCGTAGGCGCCCAGCTCACGGCGTATCGCGTCGTGCAGGAATCCCTGACGAACGCCGTGAAGTACGCCGCGGGCCGGCAGACGCTGGTACGGCTCGTACACAGCCCCGACTGGACGGACGTCGAGGTCACCACCGCGGGGCCCGCCGACGGCGCACCCGCTTCCGCGGCCCTCCTGGGCGGCGGCCCGCACGTCTCGGGCGGCCGGGGCCTGACCGGGCTGCGGGAACGGGTGGAGATGCTGGGGGGCGAGTTCGCGGCGGGGCCCTGCCCGGAGGGCGGGTTCCGGGTGTACGCACGCATCCCCTCGGGAGGTGCAGCGTGAGTGTTCCGTCCACTGTGATCCGGGTGCTGGTGTGCGAGGACCAGGCCCTGGTTCGTGCCGGGTTCGTCACGATCCTCTCCGCCCAGCCCGACATGGAGGTCGTGGGCGAGGCCGTGGACGGCCGGGAGGCGGTCCGGAGCACGCATGAACTGAAGCCGGACGTCGTCGTCATGGACGTCCGCATGCCCCTGCTCGACGGAATCGAGGCCACCCGCCGCCTGGCGGGGCCCGACTCCGCCAGCCCAGCCAAGATCCTCGTCGTGACGACCTTCAACGTCGACGAGTACGTGTACGAGGCCCTGCGCGCCGGCGCCAGCGGCTTCCTGCTGAAGGACGCCCCACCGCCCGAGCTGATCAACGCGGTACGCGTCGTCGCCGGCGGCGAGTCCCTCCTGGCCCCTGCCGTCACCCGCACCCTGATCGGCCGCTTCGCCGAACGCGTACGCCCCTCCGCCGCCCCCGCGTCCCCCGAGCGCGAGCGCCTCAAAGTCCTCACCCCCCGCGAGCACGAGGTCCTGCTCCTCATCAGCGAGGGCCTGTCGAACGCCGAGATCGCCATTGAACTGGTCATCAGCCACGAGACCGTGAAGACCTACGTCTCCCGCATCCTCACCAAACTGGACCTCCGCGACCGCGTCCAGGCGGTGGTCCTGGCGTACCGGGCGGGGTTGGCGGCGGGCGGCGACTGAGCCTGACGGCCCTGTGCCCCCGGCCGGGGCCGGAAAACGCGGCCACGGCCGCGCTCCTTCCTGGCCGACCATCCCGCCGAGGCGGTATCCGGACCATGGACCGGCTCGCCCGATCGGCATGTTCCCCGCCCTGCGCGGCTCTCTGGTCCACCACGACCGGGCCACCCGCGTCGTTCCGGCCACCCGTGGAATGCCGGCACGAAGCAGGATGCCCGACAGCACTGTCCGGTTGTTCGGACGCTTGCGCCTCGGGTGATCCGTGCGGCGCGGGAAGCTGGCAGCAGCGGCTCGGTCCGCGCCCGCATCTGATCCGATACGCGCACGGTGGCCGCTCCGATCTCGGGGTCGCCCAGGATCCCCCGAGCGAGCTACCTGATTTGTCCTCTCTGCCGTGACGCGCGCCACCGGCCGTCTCTTGTTGACTCGAATCGTCAACACAACGGCCGCACCAGGCAGGCCGACCAGCGGAGTAGCTAAGGACAGCGCCATGACCACGACACGCAGTTACGTGAAGCACGGTTTCCCCAGAGGCCCTCGCCTCGCCGCGGCTGTGCTGGCTTCCACGCTGGCAGGCACCGCACTGATCGCGTGTGGTGCCGACGCCAAGGGCGCGCAACCGGCCAAGGTCTCCGCCAAGAACGCCCGCCGGACTGTCAGCGACGCCGAGATCACCTGGGGCAAGTGCCCGGCACTGGCCGAGGGACAAACCCATGACCCCCACCTGGCCTGCGGGACGTTGGAGGTGCCCTTGGACTACCAGAACCCGGGCGGCGCGAAGATCGACGTGGCGGTATCCCGGCTGTCCACCGCCAAACCCGGGAAGCGAGATGGCGTCCTGCTGCTGAACCCCGGCGGGCCGGCCCTGGGCGGTCTCGACATGCCCGAAACCATGGCGTCCACACTGCCGAAGTCCGTGCTGGACCGTTACGACCTGATCGGTTTCGACCCGCGCGGCGTCGAACACAGCACCCCGCAAAGCTGCGGTCTGAAGGACCCAGCGTGTCCGGGCTCTTCCCCTATCCCGCCGCGGGCGGCTCGATCACCAAGAACGTGGCCCTCGCCAAGGCCGACGCCAAGCAGTGCGCCGACACGGTGGGCAAGAACCTGCGGTACTACACCACCGCCAACACCGCCCGCGACATGGACCGCATCCGCCAGGCGCTCGGTGAGAAGAAGATCTCCTACTGGGGCCAGTCCTACGGCACGTACCTCGGCGCCGTCTACCGCTCCCTCTTCCAGGACCACACCGACCGGATGATCCTGGAAGGCAACGTCGACCCCACCAAGGTATGGGCCAACCAGGTCGCGGACACGTGGGGCAAGGGCATGGCCGACCGGTTCCCCGACGCCGCCCGCGTCGCCGCGGCGCAGAACAGCACCCTCAAGCTGGGCACCAACGTCGCGCAGGTGACCCACACCTACCTCACCCTCGCCGACCGGCTCGACCGCACGCCCGCAGCGATTCCCGGTGCATCGGTGTCACTGGACGGAGCGCTGCTGCGGAACATGACCTACGCCCTGCTTCTGCACAACAACACGCTTCCCGTGCTCGCCAACTTCTGGAAGGCCGCCGACGACCTGACCCATGGCAGCGCCACGGCCGCCGACGCCTCCGTTCTCAAGGAGGTGTTCGCCGACACACCGACGTCCCCGGGCATCCCCGCGGACAACCAGGCCACCATGTTCATGGCTCTCACCTGCGGCGACGCCGAATGGCCGCACGACGTCGACGGCTACGCCACCCGCACCGCCGCCAACCGCAAGATGTGGCCGCTCAACGCGGGCATGCCCGCCAACATCTGGGCATGCGCCTACTGGGACAAGCCGGCTGAGGCGACGGTCAAGGTAGTGCCCGGCGGCCCGCGCAACATCCTGATCCTCCAGAACCGCCGGGACAACGCCACCCCGTGGGAAGGCGGCGTCGGGCTGCACAAAGCCCTCGGAGACGGCTCCGCCTTCGTCGGCGTCGACAACGGCGGGCACTACGTCTACAACGAGGGCTCCGCCTGCATCGACAAGGTCACCGTCGGCCTGCTGACCACCGGCCACCTGCCGAAGAAGGACGTCTACTGCACCGACGTCACACAGAAGTAACCCGCCCGAACGCGGTGTTTCTCTGCCCGGCTGACGGCCAGAGGCGATGCCTCGAGCCGAGGCCTGCCGCCGACCGAGTCGGCGACCCGGGACAAGGACGCACGTGATCGACGTCAGTGACACCGGCGCTTTCCTCGGCCTGGACGTCGGCAAGGGCGAACACCACGCCACCGCCGTCACCCCGGCCGGGAAGAAAGCCTTCGACAAGCGGCTACCCAACAGCGAGCCGAAGCTCCGTGAAGTGTTCGGCAAACTGCAGGCCAAGCATGGGACCGTGCTTGTCGTGGTCGACCAGCCGGCCTCCATCGGGGCACTGCCGCTGGCGGTGGCCCGGGACATGGGCTGCCCGGTCGCCTATCTGCCCGGCCTGAGAGGGCGGTATGTAAGTGCATAGGTGTTTTGTCGTCGCCTGAACGTGTGACAGCTCGGTATCTCGGCCGGTCGGCGGGCTCGGGCGTGCTGGGCTGAGCACCGTGAGCGAGCGCAAGCCCTACAAGACCGACCTGTCCGACGAGCAGTGGGCGCTTGTCGAGCCGGTGATCGCGGCATGGAAGGCCGCACACCGCTCGGTCAGCGGTCACCAGGGCCGGTACGAGATGCGGGAGATCGTCAACGCGCTCCTCTACCAGGGCCGCACCGGCTGCCAGTGGGACCTGCTTCCGCACGACCTGCCGCCGCGCGGTGCGGTGATGTACTACTTCACCAAGTGGCGCGATGACGGCACCGACCAGACCATCCACGACCTGCTGCGCTGGCAGGTGCGGGAGAAGGCGCGGCGGAAGGCGGACCCGAGTCTGGTGGTGCTCGACACCCAGAGCGTGCACGCGGCGGCTGGGGTGCCTGCACAGTCGACGGGGTGTGATGCAGCAAAAAAAGTACCGGGCCGCAAGCGCGGCCTGGCCGTTGACGTGCTGGGCCTGGTGATCGCGGTGGTGGTGCTCGCCGCGTCGGTGCACGACAACGCCGCCGGCATCGCGCTGCTGGACAAGGTCGCCGCCGACACCGACACCGTTCAGAAGGCCCTGGTCGACCAGGGCTTCAAGAACGCCGTCGTCGTGCACGGGAGAAGGCGGGCATCGAGGTGGAGATCGTCGAGCGCAACCCGGCGCAGACCGGTTTCGTGCCGATCCCCAAGCGGTGGATCGTGGAGCGCGCCTACGGGATCTTGATGCTGCACCGCAGGCTGGTGCGCGACTACGAGCACCTGCCGCGCAGTTCGGAGTCGCGGGTGTACTGGGCGATGACCGCGGTGATACTGCGCCGGCTGACCGGGGCCACCGCAGCGGCCTGGCGCAGCACATGACCGGCGGGGAGCTGACTCTCGGGGCAGTACTGGCGCGGCTGGAGGAGCAGGAACGGGAGCTCGCCGCGCAGGCCGAGGCGACGAGGGAGCAGATCGCGCAGCTGACCGCACGGCTGGACGAACTCGGCCGGGCCGCCGAGGAGGTCCGGATCACCCGCAAGACACTGCTGGCGCTGCCCGATCCACAGCCGCCCGCCCCGAAGCTGCCGGACCATCCGGCCTACCAGCAGATCATGGCGGTGTTCGCCGCAGCCGACCTGCCGCTACGAGCGCGGCAGGTGTGCGAGGCGATGGACCTGGAGATCGCACCCAACAACATCAACAACACCCGCCTCAAACTCAAGCGGCTCGCCGACCGCGGAATCCTGGCCGAGACCGAGCCGGGTTTGTTCACCCAGCTGCGGCCGTAGCCGCCCGGCCGCCCTCCTCACCAGCCCGCCTACCTCATGCGGCGAGGCAATACGGACATCAAGTCACGTACCACCCTCTGACAGCCGGAAGCTACTGCTAACCGCCTCCACCATCGGCACGGGCTCTCAGAGGACGTCTGATGGGTCGGTGCCCGAGCGGTGAGCGGTGCGGGCGTACGCGACCAAGCGTTGTCTCCGGGCAGTGTGAGCCAGAACGATTCCTCATTGTGCGCCCCTGCTGCGCCCCTCGGTTCACTTCTTCCTCCCCCCTTTCAGGTCAGTCCGTTCACGGACAGCGGGGGGAATGATCATCTTGGTGCGCCGGGCGTTCTGTTCGGGCGGTGCCGCACCCCATACGCGCATCGAGAGGAGCAGTGCTGTGCCCTTGACCGTGGAGACTGTGGAAGCCGAGCTGGAGGCCGCGAACCTGGAGGGCGATCCGGCCGCGGACGCGCTGGTGTCCGACCTCATCGACAACAGGGAGGTCGACGGCGTCAACGGGCTTTTCCGGACCATCGGAACGCTCAAGCCGCACATGCCCATGGAGGAGCTGTCCAGCCTGCCCGAGCGGCTCGCGCAGTTCTTGCACGACGCCTCCGAGGAGCCGCCGGGCTGGAGCGGGGCCGACGTCAAGGCGGCGGAGGGCTTCTTCGCCCACCACCACGGCGTGGCCTCCATGCTGCAGGGCACCGTGGGGCTGATCGGCACCTACCTGTCCCCGACCGGCGCCTACACCCTGCGCTCGACCGGGAAACTGGGCGGGGTGGACGGTCCGGGCCGCCGTCTGTCGCAGTCCTCGCGGTTGTTCATCGGCATGGGTGACAAGGACGCCCTGCGTAACGGCACCCTGGCCGCCACCGTGACCAAGGTGCGCCTGGTCCACGCCTCCGTCCGTCAGCTGCACAAGAAGAGCGGGCAGTGGGACTACGCCAAGTGGGGCGAGCCGGTCCCGCAGAAGTACACCACCGGCGCCATCTGCGTCTTCAGTGTGCAGATCCTGGAGGCGATGAAGAACCTCGGCGTCCATGTGACGCCGGACGACGCGCAGGGCTTCGTGGGCGCCTGGCACTACATCAACCACTACCTCGGCACCCCCGAGAAGTGGCTGATCCCCAAGGACGTCGACATGACGGACCGCCTGTGGAAGCGCGTGCGCGACAAGGAATGGAAGCAGACCGAGGACTGCACCTTCATGACCGCGCAGGCCCTGAAGTTCTACAAGGAGCAGATTCTCCCGCCCGGCTTCTACGAGCCCTTCATCGCCATGGTCCGCACCGCGTTCACCGACAAGTACGCCGACATGGCCGGCATCCCCAAGAGCCTCGTCGACATCGCGGCCAAGCCCACCGCGGCCCTGCACAACATCTTCAGCAGCACCGTCGGCGGACTCGGCGGCGACACCGCCAAGCAGGTCATCGGGGTCAACCCCTACGACGAGATCCTCGGCGTGGCATCGAAGGCGTTCAACCAGGTCGAGCTCTACGCCCTCACCCACGACAAGGACGACCAGCCCCAGATGCACCAGGAACTCCACGACAACCGCTGAAGCCCCAGCCAATTCCGGTGCTGCCCCCCCCAGCGGCCGAGCGCCGTACCGATTGGTGTCCAGCACGGGCCGGTCAGCGAGGGACCCGGGCGCCAGCGCCGACGCGTGCTGCCGCGAAGCACCGACCGGCACGGCACCCGCCCGCGACGCCGTAGCCCTCACAGCAGACTGACCGGCAGCTACCACCACGGCCCGCCCCTGTGGGGCGGGCCGCTGGCATCTCGGGCGGCCACGGATCGAATGCCCGAACGAGTGGTCTTCACAGAGCCAGGTGCCGTCATGGCCGCAGAGCCCTCAGCGTCCGGGGAAACAACCGCTCAGACAGTCCGGCATGCCCGCCGGGCGGCACAGGAAGGAAGAGAACATGCCCACGTACGACACCGAGATCTCCACCGGCGGGGCGACTGGCAGGCGGACCAGCCCCTCACTCTCCATGTCGCCCACCGCGACAACGCCGTCGCTCCCGACGCGGCGCCCGAGACGGGGACCACCGTGACATGGAGCAGCCCCAAATCAGGCAACGGCAGTGTCACATTCTTCGACAACGGCACAAGGTTCGAGGGCACCGCACAGTTCTCGAACGAGGGCCCGGTTGCCTACCGGGGCACACTGGCCGACTGACCGGCAGTCTCCACGGAGAGCCCCGCGGCGGCCGGCGCCAGGGCTAGCTGGTGCCAGCGCCCCGCCCCGCAGGACGTCGCCCTGGACGTCGCCCACGTCTGGGGCGACAACGCCTCCGGCGTCCACCCCGCCGACCAGGGCCCCTTACCCAACCCTAAGACCGAAGCGGGCATTACGTCACGTACCGCACTCTCAACCAAGTGGCTGCCAACTCGGTGGCGTTTCCCCACAATTAGGCGGAGTGGCCCTCAGGTTCCTCCGCCGAGCAGCGCGAGATTCCGCGAACCTGTCGGCTTCCGTGGCCGGCGACCTGAACTACCCTCCCGCCCACCCGAACAGCCCCTCCCCCGACTACGCGCAGATGCTGCCGTACAACAAGTCGGCCCGCACCCGGCTGCCCAGCGAAGTCGACGGGCAGCTCGTGCCCGACCGGCGCGTGACGGAAATGCTCGCGTACACCGGCTTCGTCGACGCGGCGGCCAAGCTCTTCGAGGAGCGCGGCGACAAGGAACTGCTGCGCAAAACGGCGACCGACGACCGGATCGACCAGGTGTGGGTGTCCGCGCCGCTGCGCGACACGGTCGTCGACTACGCCCTGCTGGACACCCCCGAGGGCGCCTCCGACCATGACGGCCTGGTCGTGCGCATCGACCTCGCTCAGGCCAAGACCGACAACGTGTGGGAGTACCGGTGACCATCCTGATGGGCCTGCGGCGGCACAACGAGACGCTGGGCGGTGAGGGGGGCATGAGCGACGTGACGGACGGATGGCCGGGACAGGGGAACGATCCCTCGCACCCTCCCGGGTGGCCTCGGGGACGGTGGCCAGTCGTGTCCCGGCGCCTGGCGCGGTGACGTCGTCATCCGTCCCGCGGGACGGGGCCGCGGCGCATCACAGCTGGAGGCCCTGACCTTGGCCGGGGATAGCCGTCCACCGCCTGGGTCATCGTCTCGGCCCATCGTTCGTAGGCGGGTCCGGGGAGGGCCGTGGCCCGACGGGCCAAGCATGAGGCCATGGGCGAGCCCTTGATCTCCGCTTCACTCATGTGAGTGCATGGGCGTGGATTTTTCAGACCGGCGGGGGAGTTGGGGGGGCACGGGTGGAGACTCAGCAGCACGTGGTTCGTAGAAGTCGTTTGTTCTCGGCCTTCATCTGGTCGTTGGCTGGCATCTCAATCACCCTGCTTCTGTTTGCGATCGTGCAGAAGAATGTGCCCGGCTCGGCTGCCAGCTGGCCATGGAAGCTGCAGTTGCTCGACGTGCCCACGGCGACCACCGCCACCTTTGGAACCGTCGGGGCGGCCATCGCCCGCGCGCAGTTCGCCCGCAGCGTCCAACCTGTCCTGAGCTACGGGGGCCTGGTGGTGGCGAATCTCGCACCGAACGGGGTCCTGGCGTGGAAGTGCTCGATCACCAACGCCGCCTCCTCGGTTGCTGTTGTCACTGACGTGCGCTACTGGGTAGAGCTCACGCCGTCGGCCTCTGGGCCCGCGCCGCAGGGCTGGTTGACACACGATGAGACAGTCGCGCTCCTGACATCGTTGCGCCAGGTTGCTCAAAAGGACTTCTCGTTGGTCTTTGTCGACGCCGGGGCAGCGTACGTCCCGCAGGTGCGCTACGAGGTGGCGTGGTTTACGTCCAAGACTATGGGAGTGGTTGCCGATCTTTTCATGCGCGTCCGTGTTTCGGATCGGGCCGGCGATCTTCACGAGCGGACGCTGTCGCTGCTGAAGGGTGCCATTCGGCACCCGACACACCCTTCAATGCCGTGAACCACCAGACTGCGCAGCTGGCGGGGCTACTGGCAAGGTAGCCAGTAGCCAGTACGAACACCTCACGGGCGGCGGGCCAAGTAATAGTCAAGACCTGTGGATCAAGATCCTCAGAGCGCCCTGGTCATGAACACGCTGTTGGGATCGGGCTGGTAGTCGGCGAAATGTTCGCAGTAGCCGAATCCGAACTTCTCATAGAGCTTTCTGGCGGGCAGGAAGAAATCGGCCGCGCCGGTCTCCAGCCTCAGCCGGGTAAAGCCGAGATGCTTGGTCTCGGTGAGGATGTGCTCCAGCAACCGGGAGGCGATCCCGCTGCGTGTGCGCGTCGGCGCGGTGCGCATCGACTTCAGCTCGGCATGGCGAGGGTCCAGTCTTGTGATCGCGCCGCAGCCTACGACGACGTCTCCCTCCCGCGCCGACCAGAAGGTGACCTCGGGACGGCGGAGTCCGTCGAGGTCGAGAGCGTGCTTGCTTTCCAGGGGCGTAAGGGACCGCATTTGCTGGACATGCTCGGCGAGGAACTGGGCGATCTGCGGGCCAGACAGGTCGTCCACGACGATTCTCATCCTGCTCACTCATTCCTCAGACGCCGAGACCACAGGTGTCGCATCACTTTAGGCGGCTTCCCGTTGGAGTTGACCAACGGATCGTTCGACGAGCTTGCCGCCCGCGAACGTTGCGCCCGCGCGGACGAGGGCGACGAGGTGGGGCGCGTTCACGGCCCGCCACCGCTGCTGGGCGGACTCCACGAGCTTGAAGACCATCGCCAGGGCGGCGGCACGGGAGCCGGCGCCACGGGTGACCTTGGTCCGTAGCCGGACAGTGGAGAACGTCGATTCGATCGGGTTGGTGGTGCGCAGGTGGATCCAGTGCTCGGCGGGGAAGTCGAAGAACGCCAGCAACTGCGCCTGATCATCAGTGATCTTCTTGACGGCCTTGGGGAACTTCGCGCCGTAGAGCCGGGCGAACGTCTTGACCGCCGCCTGGGCGTGCTGCCTGTCCTCGGCGTTGTAGATGTCCTGGATGGCCAGCACGTACTGACAGCCGCCGGAGCCAACATCATCCGCCTCAGCGAGTGCTTCCCAACTGGAACAACACCAACCCGCCCACCTCGACCAGCCAGCCACTTCCAACGGCTCTGCAAGAGACTGGCGGCCTAGAGATCACCAACAGCATCGATGCCGTGAATCCCCAGGTCATGCCCGAAGCAGGATGCGTGTGCGGAGGAGGCGGAACGAGGCACGGCCATACATGGCTCTCTTGATGGTCTTGATGCGGTTGACGTGGCCTTCGACGATGCCCGAGCTCCAGGGGAGGGTGAGGCTGGCGGTGACGGCGTCAAGGTCGAGGCAGAGGTTCTGCGCGAAGGAGAGGATCGGGGCCGGCACGTCGCGTTCAGCCTCGCGTACCCACTCCAACAGCTGATGTCCGCGCCGGTGTTGGAGTAGGTCGTGGAAGGTGCGGGCGAGGTCGCAGGCCTGGCCGTGTCAGGGCAGGCCAACCGCACCTTCAGGAGTTCGTCTTCCTCGTGCGGCCGCAAAGTGCCGCGGGGCAGCATGATCCACTTGGTGATCTTGCGGGGATTGGGGATGGCGCCACGGGCGGGTTCGACGGTTCCCGTCCTGAGCCCAGCCACGTAGCGACGTACTGGCAGATCGCTTCCCTGGTAACCGCGTTGCGGGATCTCGCGGAAAAAGTCGGTGGGGCTGGTGACACCGTCGGTGAGCCGCTCGGTCAGGTAGGCGGTGAACGGCACCAGGACCCCTTTGGGGCGTCCATGCCGACTGGAGGAGAACAGCTGGTCGAGGTCGGTGTCGCGGAAGCGGCGGACGGTCTTGCGGTCCAGGTGCAGGAGGCGGGCGATGGCGGAGACGGAGCATCCTTCTGCGAGCAGGCGGTGGATGTCGGCGTACCGGTCCCGGGTGCGGACCGCCATCTTCGTCGGCAGCAGTGTCGGTGGTGGAAGCGGATTGATGGTCGGCCGGGGTCCGGACGGCCACCCGCAGCGGGATCTGGGCCCTCATCGGGCACCGGGGGGCCTGCTGGGGCCTCCCGCCGCGATGCGCGGGCCCGCAGCATGTCGAGGCAGACGCGGGAGACCGTCGTCGTGAGCCAGCCGCCCAGGTTGTGCACGGCGTCGGCTTCGGTCCGGGCAGTCGCAGCCAGGCTTCCTAGAAGGCTCATGAAGATCTTGGTGAGGGGCTGTCCTGCCCGTGGGCTGGACAGCCCCTCGGCTTATGCGGTGGCCGGGTTGATCGTCCAGGTGTTGCCTGTGCGGGTGAGTCCGAGGTTGATCAGTCGGCGGAGGTTGAGGGCGGCTGCTCGGGTGTGGAGCCAGGTGTTGTTGTTGATGGTTCCGCGGTAGCGGAGTTTGCGGTTGCCGTGCTGGACGAGCCAGGCGACGGCGCGTTCGACCGGGGGGCGCCAGCGGCGGTAGTCGGCTTGCCAGTCCGGGTCGGTGGCGGCCTGGCGGCGGGCGGCCGCTTGCAGGTTGTGGTGTGGGCGGATGGTCAGGATGCGGCCGGCTTTGGCCTTGGTGCACCGCTCGCGGAGCAGGCATCCGGTGCACAGGTTCTTGAAGGCCGCCTTGCGCTGGTTGTACTGTCCGCCGGGGTCCGACAGCACAACGGTATGCCTGGCGGGGCAGGTGACCGTGGCGGCGGCGGTGTCGATGGCGAATTCGTCCAGGGTGAAGCCGCCGGGGACGGCGGGCCGCAGCGGGGCGGGTTTGAAGAACAGCCGGTGCCCCGCCTGGTGCAGGGCTTGGCGCGTGTCGCCAGCGGAGTAGGCGGTGTCGCCGAAGGCGTCCACCGGACTCTCCTCGTCGGCCAGCAGGTCCAGGCCGACGGTGGCTTCGTGGTGCTCGGTTCCGGCGCCGGGCCGCAGAGCCACGGCGGTGTATAAGCCGGTCTCGGGCTCGATGGCCAGGTGGGCTTTGTATCCGTCCTGCTGGTGGGTTCGGGTCTTGTGGATGTGGCGGGCTTCGGGGTCGACGGTGGACACGACGCGGCCTGGAGCGGTCCCCTGGCTGATGCGCCAGCGTCCGTCGCGGCCGTCGGAGTCCTCGGCCGGCTCGACGTCCTGCCCGGCGACCAGCGCCAGGATGCCGAGCGCGTTCGCGGCCTTCTCACCCAGCTGCTGGTCGGGCAGGTGGCCCAGCAGGCGCAGCGCATCGGTGACCAGGGCGTCGAGGAGTTCGGCGCGGGCCTGCTCGTCGTTCCAGGCGATGCGGGGTTTGCCGGGATCGGTGTAGTCGTGCGCGGTGCACTGCACGGCAGCGACCCCGGCGGCGTGGGGCACTTCGCGGATCACCGTGCGGACGGCGGCGATGAGCTGGGTGACGGTGTCCTGGGTGGCGACCGCGTCGTCCAGCACGGTGGAGTCCAGAGCCCGCCGGTGCTTGCCGCCCAGGACCCCGGTGGCCTTCACCACCTCGCGCACGGCCTCGAAGACGCGGTTGGGCCGGGCAGAGCGGGCCAGACGGCGACGGAAGTAGGCCAGCAGAGACGGGTCGAACGCCATGTCGTTCAGGCCCAGCCCGCACGCTGCCTTCCACCGCAGGTCACACCGCAGTTCCTGGACCGTCTCGAAGTCCGACAGCCCGTGCAGGGCCTGCAGCGTGACCGCCGCGGCCAGGATCTGCGGCGGCATGCTCGGGCGCCCGTTCGCCGACGGGTACATGTCCGCGAACATCTCCGCCGGGAACAGCGCACCACGGTGCTCGGCCAGAAACGCGAACACACTCCCGGCCGGAATCAACTCCCGGCATGTCTCCCACACATCCGGCCCGACCGTATCCCCGGCCCGTTCCCCCATCACCACAAAACGAGTCTGGCCCCGCCGCTCACGCGGCGGGGCCAGAACCCCAAGATCTTCATGAGCCTTATAGGCTAGACGGACCCGTACCGTCCGGTAGTCCCGGCACGTCCCGCCGTTGTCGGGGCCGCTTGCCACTCTCCCCAGCGTTCCCCGGATCAGGCTGCCCCCAGCTTCACCAGACCGCTGCGACGGTCCGGCGGAGAAGGTTTTCCACCTCCACTCGATTGCGTAGCGCCTCGTGGCACACTCCCCTGACAGCGAACCTTGTCCGTCTGCCACTGAATCTTGACGACCGTGCGCTTCGTTCCCCAGAAGAGGACCGGTCGGCCTCGCCGCCGTCCCTCACGGCTTGGCCTGCGAGTGGATGCCCAGTGAGTCTGGTGAGCGTGCTGTGGATCACTGGGGAGAGGCCACGCATGCCTGCGCCATGGCCTGGTCTGCCGAGCTGAGCGGGGAGTGGTTCGTGCACTGCCTCACCTCGCGGCAGACGGCGGCCTCGTGGCTCAGCGTGCTTACATGCTCCTGGGCGTCCCCCCACGCCGTGAGATCTCTGCCGCCTTGGCAGCAGCCTCTTCGATGATGCGTGTGGCGAAGCCGGTGCCGTCCATGAGCTGGGCCGTCTGAGTCGCGGACATCGTTGCCTCCAGGCGTTGCTGACCACTCGCCCAGGCGCACGGCAACGACGTCTCGTCAGACCGCTCCCCGGTGGTGCTCCACCTCAGCGCCAGTCACGGCCCACACCGCACTGTAGTAGACGCACCACGCTCACACCGGTCAGCGTCCTCAGCTGGGCGCAACTCGCCACGGCCTATCCCCCTCCGGACTGACGCCAATTCTCGTCAACGTTCCTGATGCGCCCACCCGCCCAGCGCCTCCTGAACTCACCAACAATCGCTCCTACTGGAAGTGCACGAAGCCACACGGGAGTCGCCCACTCCGTCGCCTGTTCCTCGCCGTGTTCCAGGCCGGAGAAGTCGGGGCTGGGGATGTCGGACACGTGCACCATCGTCGTGTTGATCAGCGCCACCTCCCAGGCCCAGCACGCTTTTACCCTCCCCTTCACCGACCCCGACGCCGCGGCCGTCGACATCGACCTTGCCGACCACCAGTCATCACTGACATGTGTCACAAAGTCTCGTGACGATGTGCCCTACCTGACGTCCAACTCGCCGGAAAAGCTGGATACATGAAGGTAGAAGCGGCTGGCGGCGGGGGTACCGCTGACGCCGGCGGTGATGAACGAGGTGATGCCGTGATGGCACCGGTGCGAGTGTTGTTGGCCGACCATGAGCACCTCGTCCGGGGAGCCCTTGTCTTGCTGCTGTCCTTGGAGGACGACCTGACTGTTGTCGCCGAGGCCGCGACCGGACCGGAGGCACTGGCGATGGCACGGGCGCACGAACCTGACGTCGCTGTCCTCGAGCTCGAGATGCCTGGTGCGGACGGGGTGAGGGTCGCCACGTCCCTCCAGGCCGAACAGCCAGGCTGCCAGGCTGCCAGGCTGCCAGGTGCTGATCGTAACCAGTCACGGACGGCCCGGGCACCTGGAACGGGCGCTCCCGGGGGGTGTACGCGGATTCGTCCCGAAGACCGTCAGCGCGCAGCGCCTCGCCGAGATCATCCGTACTGTGCATGCGGAAAACGCTACGTCGAGCTTGAGTTGGTCACCGACGCCATCTCCGCGGGGACTCACCGCTGACCGGGCGGGAGACACAGTCACCTGTCGTCGGCCAGCCGTCAGGGTTGGAGCAGAGAACCGCCATGCGGCGGTGCTGCTCGCTCGAGACAAGGACTGGGCGCCGGAGCGTGGCTCAATTCGTCAAGGCAGCTCAGCCGCAAATCACAATTTGGAGGAAGTACCCATGAAGAAGGTCCCGTTCGGCCCTCTGGCCGCATCGATCGCGGCGCTTGGGACGGTGCTCGGTCTCTTCGCGCTCCAGCTTCGCACGGACGGCTTCGAGCAGTACGTCGACTCTGTGGCCACTGCCAGCGTCGTGATGTACGTCACCTCGGCCCTGATCGTGGTGACGTGGGTCCGCGCCCGTCGGCCGCACTCGGACTGAGCCCTGCCGCTTTCCATATCGCGCGGAGACGACTCGGCACCAGACGCTGGCCACCGTACTGGCCAGCTTCACCGTCCGATACTGCGTCAGCGACGACCGCACCCACATGGCCTTGTCTCGACCGGCTGCCAGCGCTGGCTGCATTCATGGTCAGCCGCGTCCGGTCCGGCGCAACTTGGCTGATCGGTACTCAGATGGTGGCCGACGCGGGCCCGGCAGCGGCGGCACTCCAGCGAGCTGGGCCATCGCTGATCTCCTCGGTCCGCTGTGTGCCCGGTGGACATGGTGCCCCTCGGTCTGTCCGAGGGGCACCATGCTCGTTCACGCCTGGGAGAGGCGTCAGCTGGCGGATCCGATCCGCTGGGCGCCTTCCGGCGCTCTCGCCGTTCGCAACAGGCACGAGCGTGGATCCGTCCTGGTCGGCGAGCCGGTGGACGACGCTGGTCGCCGCATCGAGATGCGGCGTGTGGGTAAGAAGGCCGCGGGTCGGCTGCTGGACGGACGGGTGTGGGACGAGTTCCCGCGTCCACGTGTCGAGGCTGGTGCTGTCGGCGCCTGACCGGGGAGAGCTGCTGGAAAGGATTCCGGATGGTGTTCTGCTCGGCGGGGACAGCAAGAGGTTCTCACCGCGGCTCTTCGCCACCGAGGGCGGGTGGACCGAGGCGCGGGACGTGAGCGCAGCGGTCCACCGCTTCATGGGAGGAATTTCACCTCGGGGAAGGCCGCGCTCGGACCGTCGAGCAGATGCCCTCGGCGGTGTCGCAGGTTCAGGTCGAAGAAGGCGAGCGGGTAGGCCTGTTGGATCCGTACCGACCGGGCCGGGTCGAGGGTGCCGATCCAGTCCCGGATCTGCTGGTCGGTCATGCCGAGGATCTTGCCTGCCTGCGGGATCAGCGTCGCGTTGTCGCCGTATGAGTTGTGGATGGCCCCGTCGGCCTGGATGTTCAGCCGCCAGCCGCGAAGGTGCGTCCAGAACTCGGCGACGTCCGGCATGGCGGCCCGGGTGAACACGGCGGTCATCATCATGAACGACCGGTCCAGGTCGGCGGTGATGGTCGGCTGCATCGGGCCGTCGATGCTGAGCCCGGCGCTAACGCGCCGGTCGGCGAGCATGGTGAGCGCGGTGGCGGTGCCGCCCTTCGACCACCCGAAGGCGCCGATGCACCGCGGGTCGAGGGCGCCGACCAGGCCCTGGGGCAATGGTTTGCCGTCGACGTCGGGGTTGCGCCCGGCGGCGAGCTCCTCCACGCAGTCGAGCAGGAACCGGAGATCCGCGGCGAAGTCCCTCGGGAACATCGGGACGTCGCCCGGGGTGATCACCCGGCCGTCGGGGAACTCCGTGAACGTGTCATAGGTGTGGTCGACGGTGATCACGGCGTATCCATGGCTGGCGAGTTCCTGGACCATGACGGTGTGGTCGCCGCGGTGACTGCCCGCGCCGTGCGAGTACACGATGACGGGCAGGCGGTGGCCCGTACGGTGCACGGGCGCGCCCACCTGCCCGGCCGTGAGCGGGCCGAGGGCGGGGTCGAGGGGAAAGCCAGCGTCCATCAGGAACGCCCGCAACGCTCCCTCGGTCATCCAGGGGGCACGCGGCAGGCCCTCCGCCCCGCGGGCGGGATACCAGACGCTGGCCATCAACTCGCGGTGATGCCCCGGGCCGGCCGCCGGATCCGGGCGTGAGGTGTCGACGAGGTGGAGCGGCACCGTGCCCACCGGGTGCGGTCCGGTGGGCGCAGGCAGTGTGAGTTGCGCCGGGCTGGAGGCCGTCGGAGCCGCCCACGCGCGGGATGCGACGCCGAGCGGCACGGCAGTCCCGATTCCAGCGGTCAGCGCTGCCCCGAGCATGCGACGGCGCGTCATTGGTATTCGGCTGTTGGACGCCGTGACGGTCATGAATCCTCCCGAGTCTGGGTTTCTTGGACGGAAAAAGACCGGGCTCGCAGCCCGTGGCACTGGGTGTGGGGCGGCATCGTCATGGCCTCGCATCAGGTCCTCGACGTCGCTCCGCCGAGGCGGCTGCTTTCGGGCCGATCCTGATGTGGACGATGCCGCTGTCGAGGTTGATCGGCCCGCGGTAGGGGTCACCCTCGCCTTCGTCGTCGCGCATCCACTCCAGACGCTGTCGCTCCTCCTGAACGTGGCGGGCGCTCGGAAGGAAGACCTCTTCGAGGATGTTCACCGCAGGACACTGCCTTGATCGGGCCGAGGTTCCCGACGCCGAGACGGATGGTCTGAAGAGATGTACATCGTCAAGGTTCCTGGCTATGGATGCAGAGACAACCGTTGTCGTGTTGCGAAGAGCTCCATCAGCCCCGGACGCCCATTGGAGGATGTCCGGGGCCGTAACGGGGAGTTGGCGTGTCAGCCGTTGCGGGCGGCCTCTGGGCCGGTGATGCGTTTGAGCAGGGGGAGAGTCGAGGCGATGATGCCCAGCGAGGCGACGAGGCCGAGGGCGACGAGCGCGTAGTACGCCGCGCCCGGCGACACCAGGTCGTAGTGCATCTGCGATTTCAGGAACAGGGCGGAGGCGGTGAAGGCCGTACCGATCGAGATCGCGGCCACTGCCAGCAGCGGCAGTGTGCTCTCCAGGCCGATGACCCGCTGCAGCAACCGCAGCGGCGCGCCGGTGAGCCGCAGCAACGCGAACGGGCGACGGCGATCCGACAGGCCCGCAACCACGCTCACCGCCAGGCTGCAGCCTGCGATCGGCAGGGTAGTCAGCAGCACCACGTTGGCCAATTGCCGCCAACCGGCCAGCTCTTGCTGCAAGTCGGTGCCCCAGTCGCCCACCGTGCGGGCCTGTTGCTGCGGGTAGGCGGTGGTGAGCAGGGTCCGTACGCGTTCCATGGCGGCTGTCGACCCGTCGGTGGCCACGTAGAGCATCTTCACGGGCAGCTTGGCGACGGCTGCGGTGCTGATCGCGGCGGCGGGCCACGGCAAGCTCGGGTGCGATTGCAGGCTGACGAACGCGTAGAAGTCGACGGCCGTGACGTTCGCCCCGGCCGGGCAGCGGCCCACCATGGGAGTCTGCGCCAGGTCGGAGCAGGTCACCAGTGCCGGCGCGTCCGGGGGCGGATCACCCGGGTGGACTCTACGGTGCACCACCTTGCCGACGCCGTCGGGGTTGGTGTGGACGACTGCCACGCCCCGCACGCCCGGGATCGCCCGCACCTCGGCGAGCAGCCGTGTCGGGATGGCCCCGGCCAGCGGCGCCTCGCGGTCGCCGCCGTCCTCCACCACGGTTCGGGTCTGCCGGTCGCCGCCCAGCATGCCGCGGTGGTCGTTGATGGTGCCGATGATGCTGACTGTCGCGGTGGTCACGAACAGGGCCAGGACGAGGCCACTGACAGCGCGGAAGCCGGCCTTCGGGTCGTCGGCGAGCCGCCGCACCGCGATCAGGGCGGCCGGGCGGCGGATGCGCTGGGCCACCGCCCGGGCGACGATCATGGTCAGCCACGGCCCGGCGATCACCAGGCCCAGCATCACCACCACGAAGCCCGGCAGGTAGGCCGCCGTCTGGCCGTTCCCGGTCGCCGGACGGCGACCGACGAAGACGAAGTACGCCAGTTCGGCCAGGCCCGCCAGCAGCGGGATCAGCCGCCAGGCGCGCGGCGGGCGCGGGGTCACCCGGCGGGTCACGCCGAGCGGGGAGATGGTGACCCGGCGCAGTGCGAGGCGCGCCGCGATCGCCGCCGCCACCGGCACGCCGACGACAACGCCGAGGGACTGCGGGGCGCTGAGCGTCAGATCCGAAAGGAAGAACCGCTGCTGCCCGGTGAGCGGAATGGTGGCGACCAGCGGGCGCAGCACGGCGTAGAGCCCGAAGCCGACCACCGTCCCGGCGGCCGCCGCCAGCGCGGACTCCACCGCCGAGATCACCGACACCTGCCGGGGAGTGGCACCGACCAGCCGCATCGCCGCGTACCGTTGTTCGCGCGTGGCGGCGGACAGGCGGGTCGCGGTGGCGATGAAGATCAGCACCGGGAAGATCAGTGCCCCGGCCACCACGGAGGAGATGAGCGTCAGCGCGTCGCCGCGCACGGCGTTGTCCCAGCACCCGTTGTCGCAGGGGGATGGCCGGCTGGTGGCGATAGTGGTGACCGCTCTCGCCCCTGGTGCGCCCTTGATCTGGGCCGGGCTACGGCCGATGACGGCGATCAGTGAGTCGGGGGAGGCCAGGGCGGCGTCGCCGATCGTGCCGGTGAGCCGCCCGGGGAAGCGGTCGCCCAGCTGGTCGGCCGGGGTGTCACGGATCAGCTTGGCCAGCGCGGGAGAGGCGTAATACTCGCCCGGCGCAGGCAGGTGCGTCAGGCCGGGCGGGACGGGCGCGGTCGGGCCGGTCGCGGCGACGTCGACCTCGGTGAGGGACTTGCCGTCGTAATAGTCGCCGTGCGGCCACCACCACAGCGGGTCCGCCGACGCCTGCTCGGTACGGCCCGCGGCGCCGGTGTCGAGCCACACCTGCTGCTGGTTCGTCCGCTCGACAGCGTTCATGCTGGCGAACGTCGACAGCAGCAGCCCGACCCCGATGGCGACCGCGGCGGCGATCATGACCAGCCGGGCCAGGACCTCCCGGCCGCCGCTGACCGCGAGGCGGAACGCGAAGGCGATCACGAGGCGATCCGTCCGGTCGTGAGCAGGCTGGCCTTGCCGTCCCGCACGATGGCCTCCCGGTTGGCGTGCGCGGCGACCCGGGGCTCGTGGGTCACCAGGACGATGGTGGTGCCCTCCTTTTGGGCCGCGTCCACCATCAGGTCCATCACCTGCTCGCCGGTCAGCGAGTCCAGCGCCCCGGTCGGCTCGTCGGCGAACAAAACCTTGGGCCGGGCCACCAGACCGCGGGCCAGCGCCACCCGCTGCGCCTGACCGCCCGACAACTCCCCGGAACGGCGCCGCTCCAAGCCGTCCAGGCCCAGCCGGGCGAACCAGGGCCGGGCCTCGGCGAGCGCGGCCGCCCGGCGCATGCCGGAGAACAGCAGCGGCAGGGCGACGTTCTCCTCGGCGGTCAACTCGGGGACGAGCTGGCCGAACTGGAAGACGAAGCCGAAGGTGTCGCGGCGCAGGGCGCTGCGCTCGGCCTCGTTCAGGGTGTCGATGCGGTGTCCGTCGAAGTGCACCTCGCCCGAGTCGGGGGTGAGGATGCCGGCCAGGCAGTGCAGCATGGTGGACTTGCCCGAGCCGCTCGGTCCCATCACGGCGAACACCTCGCCGGCCTCGATGGCCAGGCTGGCGCCGCGCAGGGCGGGGGTCTCGCCGAAGGAGAGGGTGAGGTTGCGGGCCTCGATCAGGGCGGTCATGTGCGCACCGCCGCTGCGAGCGTGTCCATCCGGGCCGTGGTCAGCTCGATCCATCGTAGGTCGGCCTCCAGGTGGAACAGGCCGTGGTCGGCGAGCAGGGCGTCGATGATCGGGCCGGTGCGGCGCAGCTGGTGCAGCTCGTGCATCCGCTGCAGGTGGGCGGCCCGCTGGGTGTCGAGGTACTGCTGGGCGTCGCGGCCAAGCATCAAGGCCAGCACGACTTTGGTGAACAGCACGGTCTGCAGGTTGGGCTCGGGGGCCACCGGCTCGGTGAGCCAGGTCTCGAACTCCGTCGCCCCCGCCTCGGTGATCACGTAGCGCTTGCGCTCGGGGCCGACTCCGGGCTCCGCCTCGCCAGCAATGACCTTCCCGTCCCGCGCCAACCGACCAAGAGTTGTGTAGACCTGCCCGTACGGCAGCGGTTTGCCGCGGTTGAAGAAGGCGTCGTAGTCGCGCTTGAGGTCGTAGCCGTGACTCGGCTCCCGCTCCAACAGCCCCAACAGGGTGAGAGGAACACTCATGCGAGGACCATACACCGGAGATATACTTCGAGTGTATATCTGCTGAGAGTGCGTTCTGGTCCTGGAGCCTCGCGTCCGGTTGCCTGTCTCTCCGGCGACCAGCGTGTCGCCCTGAGTCGACTGTCAGAGACGCCGGGTTAGAGCTTTGGTCGGCTCCCGGTCGGCGGCTCGCGCGGCGCGGGTGCCGGCTTTGTGATCCGGACCGTCCGCGCACAACAACGCGTCCACGAGGTCGAACAGTTCGTCCCCGCGCGCGGTCAGGCAGTCGAATAAGTCCTCCCGGAAGCGTGACGCTTGCGCGAACGCCTCCCCGGGACCGGTGGCAGGCAGCAGACTCACCCTCACGGCCTTCGTCTCGATCGGTGCACCTTGGTCGGAGCACATGATCAGGCGAAGGCCGCTTCAATGTCCGGCAAATGCCCAGGTGAGTGATCCCGTTCGAGATGTCGTTCGATGCCAGGAGCCAGGCACGGGCGCTGATGCCTCAGCCAGCGAACAGGGCCTGCATCCACTGGTCTTCGCGTTGCTCGATGTATTCGGCGTCGTTTCGCCAAGCGTCGCCGTGGCCTTCAGCCCACAGCCTTGCCCAGGGCTGGGCTCCTTGGGCCGCCTGGTCGCGCAGGAAGTCGTGCATGGAACGCGTACGGCGCCCCAGTAGAGGCACCAACCGACGGCGTTCGGACTCAGCCAGACCGTAGGCGTCGGCGAAGACTCGCAGTCGGTCCGCCGCGTCCGGGCTCTGCCAGTCCGGATGCGCGGACAGCGGGATGAACCCGTGAATGGCGTATGCGACATCCCACAGGCGCGAGCCGGGACCTGCAGCGTCCCAGTCGATGAAGGCCCACCGCGCCTCGTCTGCGACCACGAGGTTCCAGGGGGCCAGGTCGTTATGGGCGATGATGTCACTGCCCTCAGCGGGGATCAGCGTCTGCCACCGCGCATCGGAGGGCGCCGTGAAGTCCTGCACGGCGTCGTGGAAGTCCCGGATCAGCCGTGCCACGCGAGCCAGTTGTCGAGCGGGTTCCATCAGCGAGAACCGGTCGGGCCAGACCACATCTCCCGGCATGAAGGTCAGGACCTCACGCCCCTGATCGTCAATGCCGAGCGGACGAGGCGCCGCGCCGAATCCCACCTCGTGCAGGTGGGCAAGCAGGGCATGCACAGCGGGTGTCCATGGTCCGGTCGGACGGCGAACAGTGTCCCCGACGCGAACGACACCATCACTGACGTTGCCACCGGACAAAGGCTGTTCATCATCGTGCCGCATCAAACCAGTGTGTCGGATCAGCTCGTCATGATCACCCCATTAAGGGGAGCGTCAGAGTAGAGACGGAGGTTAAAGAACTTCCCAATGACGATGTCAAGCCGCTGCTGTGACGGTTGGTAGGGGCTCGTAGCACTCTCCGTCGCGGAGCATGGCCCACAAGACGTTGGCTCGTCGACGGGCCAGGGCGAGCAGGGCCTGCTTGTGTCCCTTGCCCTCGTTCCGCTTGCGTCCGTAGTAGGCCTGGGAGGCGGCGCGCGCGACTGCCGGTCTACTCGAATCCGCAGGCCGCTTGGACGAGGCGCTCACACGGTTGGAACAAGCGTTCAACGCCGGAGATGCGGACGCGCAGAACCAAGCGGTCAGCCTCCTGCTCCGCATGAACCGCATGCAAGAGGTCAACGTGTGGGTCGAACGCTCGCTCGCTTCCGGCCGCACTGGGGTACTGAGGCAGGTCGCGGACCATCTGGCACTCTGCGGCCGCAGACAGGAAGCCCCGGAGTGGCTCAACCGTGCGGTGTCCTACGGGGATACCGAAGCCTTTCGCGACATAGCCAGTCAGCTCGCGTACACCGGCCGGTTGGACGAGGCCCTCACTTGGTTTGGCCGCGCTGCCGGCATCGGCGACGTCCCGGAAGATTTCAAGTCCAGTGAGACGGTCGTGACGCTATGAGGTTTGTGGTGCGGGTTCCCTGCGCTTGGCCGGGTCGTTGATCCATGCCTGCT
>NZ_JBHJYK010000048.1:0-23923 GCF_042269865.1 Streptomyces sp. NPDC055966 | reverse complement strand
CAGCAGGCATGGATCAACGACCCGGCCAAGCGCAGGGAACCCGCACCACAAACCTCATAGCGTCACGACCGTCTCACTGGACTTGAAATCTTCCGGCGAGCGCCCGGTAGTAGCCGGGGATCATCGCGAGGCTGAGAAGTCCGCTCGCGATCCAGAGCCGTCGGCCCGGCCCCCAGCCCCGGGCCGCCGTGTACCCGGCGACGCAGGCCATCCAGCTCACCGCTCCGGTGAAGGCCACCGTCACCGTCG
The DNA here is from genome assembly GCF_042269865.1 of Streptomyces sp. NPDC055966. Lineage (NCBI taxonomy): Bacteria > Bacillati > Actinomycetota > Actinomycetes > Kitasatosporales > Streptomycetaceae > Streptomyces > Streptomyces sp. NPDC055966. The sequence continues at coordinate 23,674 of NZ_JBHJYK010000048.1, read as the reverse complement.
CGGCGACCGCTAGCCACGGGAACCGCCTGCGCAGCAGCAGCGCCGGAGCACAGACAACGACGGCACACACGGCGAGCAGGGCAGACACCGCATGGTGTACGAATACGCCCTCCAGGACCATGACGGTGACCAGCAGGTCGAAGCAGAGCGACCGGAACCTGCCGCCCCACCAGCCCAGCCACCCGCGGGTCCGGGTCGGGGCAGCGCCCGGCGACGCTCCCGGACTCTCCATGTACCCGTCCCTTCCGCCTCGGCTTCCCCCTCCGATCAAACGTCCCGCCGGGCAAGGGCCAACGCGCTTCCGGTCAGCAGCAGAGCCGTCAGTGCCACCAGCGGCAGAGCCTCGTAGCCGTGCTCGCCTGCCCGCGCTTCGGCCAGCCGCTTGGCCGCGGTGAACGGTACCACCCGTGGATCGAGGCGGAGGGCGGCCACCAGCAGCGGCTCCAGCACCGCCGGCCACAGCACAGCGATGCACAGCGCGGCAACCGCGCTCCTGGTCAGCCCGGCGACCGCCAAGCCCACCAGCCCGGTCAGCGTGACATACAGGACGGTAGCGCCCGCCGCTGCCAGCTCCCGACCCGGGTCGGGAGCAGTCCGGCCGATGGTCAGCACGCCCAGGTAGTCCACTGCGGCGGCGACCCCGGCGGTCCCCGCGCCCACGGCGGCCACCGCCAGTGCCTTCGCGGCCACGATCCAGGCCGGGGAGCGGAGGGTGAGCACCGTTGTGGTGATTGTCCGGTGGCGGTATTCCATACCGAAGGTGTTCACCCCGAGGGCCGTGATCAGCACCGCTGTGAGCAGGGGCATCAGGGACAGGCCCTTGATGAATTGCTCGGTGCCGGTGGAGCCGGTCCGGCCGTCGGCCAGGGCGAAGCAGAGCTGGAGCGGGACCACAAGACCGCTCAGCACCCAGGTCGACCGCAGGGTGCGTAATCCCGCCCAGGTGTAGCGGAGGGCCGGGAGGACGGGGCCCGGAGAGCTGGACACGCTGGCGCTCATGCCGCCGCCTTCCTCTCGAGTTTGCGCTGCCCGGCGCTGTACTGGCCGCCGTCGGCGGTGGCGGCAAGGAATGCCTCTTCCAGACTGCTCTCGCGGGTGTGCAGCTCACGCACCCGTACTCCGGCACGGGCCGCGACCTCCCCCACCCGGTCGGCGTCCAGGCCGTCGACGACGACCGTGTCCGGTCCCTCCCGGCGAGCGGTCGCGCCCTCCGCGCCCAGCCCCGCCTGCAGGGCTTCGGTATCTGATGTGCGCACCACCACCTCCGAGCGGGTGTACGCGGCGATGAACTCCCGTACCGACTGGGCCGCGATCAGCCTGCCCCGGCCGATCACCACCAAGTCGTCGGCGGTCAGGGCCATTTCAGACAGCAGATGAGAGGAGGCGAAGACGGTACGGCCCTCCTCGGCCAGGTCCCGCAGCAGGGCCCGGGTCCAGTGCACCCCCTCCGGGTAGAGGCCGTTCACCGGTTCGTCCAGAACGAGGTACTCGGGTCGCCGAGCAGGGCGGTGGCCAGCCCCAGCCGCTGGCGCATGCCGAGGCTGAAGCCGCCGGCCCGGCGGCGGCGGACGTGGTCCAGGCCAACCAGCGACAGCACCTCCCGCACCCGCCGCTCGCCGATTCCGGTCCGGACGCCACCATCCGCAGATGGTGATACGCGCTGCGGGCGGGATGCACCGACCCGGGATCGAGCAGCACTCCCACCGGGTCGGCCAGTTCACGATAGGTACGGCCGCCGAAGGTGGTCCGGCCCGCGCCGTGCTCCAGCCCGAGCATCAGCCTCATGGTGGTGGACTTACCAGCGCCGTTGGGGCCGAGGAACCCTGTGATGGCACCGGGCCGCGCGGTGAAGGAGAGGCAGTCGACGGCGACCGCCTCCCCGTAGCGCTTGCCGAGTCCCTGAACAGTGATCACCGCTCTCCTCACCAGAAAGCAGCGGACGCGGCGGGCGGATTGTCAGTACGCCCACCCCGACGAACCCCGCAAGCCTCCGCCGGACCCGCGGGCCGCCACGTCACGCGATCGGTCAGCCCGCCTACGACTTTCGTCCAACTGGGAGCAGCGGAAAAGGTGACGTCCCACCGGCGCTGATCGCACAGCATGGAAGCAGCCGGATCCACCCAGCGCCTCGGCGCGATCGGTTTCTCGTTGCCGCCCCGAGCGGGCGTCGGCGGCAACCGTGAGCAAGAGCCGAGTCGGCAGCCCGCTCGTTACCGGGAGTCCGGCCGTGCCACGGCATCGTCAACCCGACGACACGAAGGTGTCAGATCCCGACCGCATGCCGCGGCAATCAGACATACATAGCGAGACACTCCACAGAGAGGGACACGCTGTCAGCATGCACTCCATCGCCGCGCTCGTAATGATCGTGCTGTTCGTCGCCTATTGCATATTCATCGTCAGTGCGCTGCGGGCCGCGGTGACTTCGAGGCTGCGCTTGTTCGCCAAAGCAGTGTGGGTTGTAGTGATCTTCGCACTGCCGTTTGCGGGCAGCCTGCTCTGGCAGCTAGTGGGAAAGAAGTCCGCACTGGTCTGAGTGGGCGTTCAGACATGCCGCGTGTTGGTAACTCACTTATGCCGTGCACCCCTTTTGCACAGCTACATGCCGTAGATGATTGTCTGCGCCTCCTGCGACGTCGGCCTGTGCGCCCGTTTGGCTCGCTTCTATCGCTCGGAGTCCGTCTGATTTAGGAACATTACAGAAACGCCGGACCCGCGAGGGAGTAGATCATTTCGCCTCGTGCGTGATCACGCTGTGTCGTGAGCCAGCGCAATCCGCACCCAAGCGACCTGTCCGACGCCCGATGGGCCCTGATCGAGCCGGTGTTGACGGCCTGGAGAAAAGCCCGGCTCGACCGCAGGCCCACCGGCCAGCCAGCCAAGGTCGACCTCCGCGACGTGTTCAACGCGATTCTCTACGTCAACCGCACCGGAATCCCCTGAAAATACCTCCCGCACGACTTCCCGAACCACGGCACCGTCTACGCCTACTACGCCGCCTGGCGCGACGAGGGAATCCTCGCTCAGCTCAACTGCGAACTGACCGGTTTAGCTCGCGTGAAGGAGGGCCGTAAGCCCCGCCGCCTGTGATTCCGCCTGCTCTCTGCGGCCGCGCAACTCGTCGCCGCCGGCCGACGTAGGATTCTCCGCCTCGCCCAGCACCGGCCCTTGACCGGCGAGATCACCGCCGCCCTCGAGAGGCTCTCGCTCCTGTCCAACCCGGGCTGACCAGCAACCTTCCACCGTCCCGACGACAACATCACCCGCCCCGGGCAGTGGAACCCGGCGCCCACCAGACGCGACTGCCGGACCGTCGGCCAGCCCATCATCAACTCCTGATGGCGAAAGGGTCCACCGACTCCGTCGGCGGACCCTCGCGAAAGGTCGAGGCTAGGGTGATCAATGCAGACAACGATGTTGCAACGCGGAGACAGAGACAGTGCGCTTGCTTTTCCACGCTTCCGCCTCATGTGAGCACTGAAGGGTTCCAGCTGTCATGTCTGACACCCATCTCGGCACCGACGTTCTGTCGAGCGATCCCGCAGCCGATCCCGTGCACGCCTGGAACGACACCACCCGCCCTCTACCCTCGGCTACCTTGCCGGAATTGTTCTCCGCCCAGGCAGCCCGCACCCCCGAGGCGACTGCCTTGGTGTACGGAGAGACGAAGCTGACCTACGCGCAGCTTGATGCGCGCTCAGATCAGATCGCCCGCCACCTGACTGCCCAGGGTGTCGGTCCGGAGGCCCTGGTCGCGGTGATGATGGAACGCGGCATCGACCTCGTGGTCGCCCTGTTGGCTGTGTGGAAGGCCGGTGCGGCCTATCTGCCCATCGACCCGGTCATTCCCGCCGAGCGGATCGCCTACATGCTCGATGACGCCGAACCCGTGATGGTGCTGGCCGCCTCGCACACGGTGGGATTGGTACCGGGAGGCGCTGCGGTCACGCTCATCGATGATCCGCACCTGGCCGTGTCCCCGAGCGAACCGGTGGCCGGGCCGGGCGGCCGGCGGGCACTAGCACCGGCGAACACGGCCTACGTGATCTACACCTCTGGTTCGACAGGCCGGCCCAAGGGCGTGGTGGTCTCGCATGGCGGTGCGGTGAACCTGGTTGCTGTTCAGGCCGAGCACTTCGCGGTGGACACCTCCAGCCGCGTGCTGCAATTCGCCTCGGCAGGCTTCGATGCGGCGGTCTGGGAGTTACTGATGGCTTTATGCGCGGGTGCGTGCCTGGTCCTGGCCCCAGCCGAAAACCTGCTCGGCGCGCAGCTGCCCCGGCTGGTAGCACGCCACGGGATCACGCATGCGAACCTCCCGCCGGCGGTGCTCTCTCTGATGGCACCCGAGGATCTCGGCACGGTCTCGACCCTAGTCTCCGCGGGTGAGGCGCTCGCCAGTGACCTGGCGGCCCGCTGGGCCACGGGTCGATGCCTGATCAACGGCTACGGGCCGACCGAGACAACCGTGTGTGCGACCCTGTCAGATCCCCTGACCCCTGGCGAGGGCGTGAATATCGGCGGGCCCATTTCCAACACACGGGTCTTCGTGTTGGATGACGGGCTGCGGCCGCTCCCGGTGGGGGTTGCGGGAGAGTTGTATGTGGCGGGTGCCGGGCTGGCACGCGGGTACCTGGGCCGGGCCGGGCTGACCGCGGAACGCTTTATCGCCTGCCCCTATCCGCAGGCCCCGGGTGAGCGGATGTACCGTACCGGGGACCTCGCACGCTGGAGCCCGAACGGGACACTCGAGTTCCTCGGCCGCGTGGATGACCAGGTCAAGATCCGAGGGTTCCGAATCGAGCTGGGCGAGATCGAGGCGGTCTTGGCTGCCCACCCGCAAGTCGCCCAGGCCGTGGTCATTGCCCGCGAAGACACACCCGGCGACAAGCGTCTGACCGCCTACATCACCACTACGGACGCTGGCCTCGATATCGCCGTACTCCGCCAATGGTGTCGACGCAGCCTCCCCGACTTCATGACACCGGGGTGGTTTGTCTTCCTCAACGAAATACCCCTCACCGTGAACGGAAAAATCGACCGTAAGGCCCTACCTAAACCCCGCCACGACCGATCCGATCTGGGCCAAGATTACACTCCACCTCGAACCGAAATCGAACAACTCCTCGTCGACGTCTGGGCAGATATACTCGGCCTGGAGCGCATAGGCATCCACGACAACTTCTTCGACCTCGGCGGGCACTCCCTCCTCGCAACGATTTTGATCACTCGGCTGCGCTCACTGTTCGGCTTGGAGATCACGATCCGGGAGGTCTTCTCCAGCCCGACAATCGCCACTCTGGCTGCACAACTCGATATCTCGGCGGGCCATCGGGGGCCTGCCCTGCTTGGCCGTGACCGGTCGGCGAATGCAGCTTTGTCATTTGCGCAGCAGCGATTGTGGTTTCTTGATCAGCTGGCGCCACAGAGTTCTGAGTATGTCATTCCATGCACATTTCGGATCCGTGGTGCATTGGATGTCGAGGCGTTGGAGTCAGCGTTTCGAGGGGTGGTGGAGCGGCATGAGGTGATGCGGACCCAATTCGTGGTGATGGATGGCCATCCGGTGCAGGCTATCGACGCGGAGCCCGGCGTGAGGGTAAATCTTGTCGATGTCAGTGGTGAGTCGGATGCAGCTCGACGAGATCAGATCGCGCTGGCTGCCGTCGAGCAGGACGCGAGGATCGGTTTCGATCTTGCCATTGACCACCCGCTGCGGGTGACCGTGGTGCGCTTGGCCGATGATGAGCATCTGATGCTGGTGGCGATGCACCATGCCGCCGCTGACGGCTGGTCGATGGAGATCCTCACTCGCGAATTGCGGGCCTTCTACGAAGCCGCTGTCACAGGCCGGCCTGCGGCTCTTGACGATCTCACGGTGCAGTATGCAGACTACGCTGCCTGGCAACGGAAATGGTTGACCGGCGACGTCCTTGAACGCCAACTGGAATTTTGGCGGAAGCAGTTGGAAGGGTTGCAACCGCTCGAGTTGCCGACCGATCTGCCTAGGCCGCTGGAACGTTCGGGGGTCGGCGGTTCGGTGAGATTTAGTGTTCCCGTACCGGTCACACGTCGACTCGCCGACATCGCGACGGGCCGCAGTTCCTCACAGTTCATGGCGGCTCTGGCCGCGTTCCAGGTTGTGCTGTCCCGATGGAGCGGACAGGATGACGTGGCGGTCGGTTCGCCGATCGCCGGACGCACCCGGGCCGAGCTCGAAGACCTTATCGGCTTTTTCGTCAACACCCTGGTGATGCGAACCGACACCTCGCGCAATCCTACCTTCGTGGAGCTGCTGGACAGGGTCCGGGAGACGGCCTTGGGCGCCTATGCTCACCAAGACCTGCCCTTCGAACGTCTCGTCGAGGAACTTGCCCCCGAACGCGACCTCTCCCGCAACCCTCTCTTCCAAATCAGCTTCGTCTTCCAAAATTTCAAGGAAGCCCAATGGACACTTCCGGGAATGTCCGTCGAAGCCTTGAAGACCGATACTGTGACCTCCAAGTTCGATCTCCTGCTCGCCCTGGTTGAGGGGTCTGATGGCGGGCTGGACGGGGAAATCACGTACTCGATGGAGCTATTCGAGGAAGCCACCGTACGGCGAATGGCTGGGCATTATCTGCAGGTGCTGGAACAGGTGACAATCGATCCCGGACAGCGGATTGGGCAGATTGAACTACTCACTCCGGCCGAATGCGGGCAGTTGACGGAGTGGGCCCGAGCCGGTGGCGCAAGCGATTCCGTACCTGAGGTCACGCTGGCTGACGCCTTCGAGGCACAAGCGGCCAGGAGCCCCCGTCGGCCCGCGTTGACCTGCGACGGCACGACTATTGAGTATGCCGAACTCAACGCTCGGGCGAACCGGCTCGCACGCCTCCTCATGGAACGTGGTTCCGGGCCTGGCCAGTTCGTCGCGCTGGCCCTGCCCCGCTCGACCAACCTGGTCGTCGCGCTGCTCGCAATCATGAAGTCGGGTGCCGCTTATATCCCGATCGACCCAGAAGTCCCCGCTGACCGGATCACCTACATCCTGGAGGACGCGCACCCCGAGTTCGTCATCACCACGGCGGTGGTCGCCGAGCGGATCCCGGACAACTCCGCGACCTGCGTGGTACTGGCCGATCCTGCTACGGAGGAGAAACTCGCGGCCCTTCCAGACCACGATCTCGGCGCATCCGAGCGCACGTTGCCCTCCCGCGCCATCGACGCGGCGTATGTGATCTATACGTCGGGATCCACCGGCCAGCCCAAGGGCGTAGTCGTTACGCACCTGAACGTCATGAGCCTGTTCACCGCCACCCGGCATCTGTTCGGCTTCCACGAAGACGACGTATGGACATTGTTCCACTCGTACGCCTTCGACTTCTCGGTGTGGGAGCTGTGGGGCCCGCTGCTCCATGGCGGTCGCCTGGTGATCGTCCCGTACGAAGTCAGCCGCTCTCCGAAGGACTTTCTCACTCTACTAGTACGGGAACGCGTTACGGTGGTCAGTCAGACACCGTCCGCATTCTCTCAACTCATGCGCGCTGACCGGGAATCTCCGGAACTGAGCTGCGAACTCGCCCTCCGCTACGTGGTCTTTGGCGGTGAAGCACTGGACCTAACCCAGCTGGGCACCTGGTACGAGCGCCATGCCGAGGACGCGCCAGTGCTCGTCAACATGTACGGGATCACCGAGACCACCGTGCACGTCAGCCATCGAGCGTTGACCGAGCGCCTGGTGAAGGAGAAGTCCGGCAGCATCATCGGCATCGGCCTTCCCAGCCTTGAGGTTCACATTCTGGACGGTGCCCTTAGACCAACCCCCGTCGGTGTCGCAGGTGAGATATACGTGGCCGGCGGCCAGCTGGCCCGTGGCTACCTCAACCGCCCCCAACTAACCGCTGGGCGTTTCGTCGCCAATCCCTTCGGCCCGCCCGGCAGCCGCCTCTACCGATCCGGCGACCTGGCCCGCTGGACGCGGAACGGTCAACTGGAATATCTGGGGCGGGCAGACAACCAGATCAAGCTCCGCGGTTTCCGTATCGAGCCGGGCGAGATCGAGGCGGCACTGATCGCGCAGGCGGATGTGGCGGAGGCACGGGTGCTGGTGCGTGCCGACGTAGCCGGTGACAGCGTACTGACGGCCTATGTGGTGCCCGCCCCCGGCGCAACCCCCCGACTAGCCGAGATCCGCGATGAGTTGAGGAACCTCCTTCCCGCCTATATGGTCCCGACGGCCTATGTTCTGATTGACACCATCCCCCTGACCAGCAATGGAAAGCTGAACCGCGATGTGCTGCCCGCCCCCACCCCCACCGCCGCTCCCAGCAGGGGCAGGGGCGGTGCTGTGGTCCGGCCGGCAAATCAACTGGAAGGCCGGATTGTCCGGGCCTGGAGCCAGATCCTTGGCGCCGCAGAAGTCAGCGTCGAAGACAACTTCTTCGACATTGGCGGCGATTCCTTCAAAGCGGTGGCACTCGCCCGCGCCGTAGGCCATGGGCTTTCCGTAGTCGCGGTGTTCCAAAACCCGACACCGCGGGCCCTAGCCAAGCACCTCGCGGCAAACCCCCACGACGGCGCGCCGCACCGCTGGCTGCACCAGCTCACCCGAGGCCGACCGGCGGACGACCATCCTCGGCACACCCTCGTCTGCATTCCGTACGGCGGTGGCAGCGCCACCGCGTACCAGCCACTTGCCGGACACTTGCCGCGAGACTTCGATCTGTGGTCCGTGGCCCTGCCGGGCCACGACCCGACGTTGCCCGACCAGCCCGTCATGGACTGGGGGGAGTGCCAGGAACGACTGGTCGAGGAAATCGCCGCCTCAGTTCAGGGCCCTTTCAGTCTGTACGGGCACTGTGCTGGCACCTTCCTGACGGTGCAGGTTGCGCGAGGCTTGGAAGACTGCGGCCTGCCCCCGACGAGGGTCCACCTCGGAGCGGCCTTCCCGCCGTATTCCACCCCCCCAGGCACCCTCGAATCCGCGCTCTCTAGCACGGACGAGCAATTGCATCGCCGCCTGGCCTCGTTGGGAGGATTCGGCGGAGCACTCGACGAAGTAGACCTGCGGCACGTCCTGCGCGCCGTCCGCCATGACATGACCGAATCCATCCGGTTCGTGATCGCCACAGCGGAGGGGTGGAACCGGCTGCGGACGCCTATCCACGTGATCATCGGCGACCAGGACACGGAAACGGAGGGCTACGAGACCGGCTACCGCGGCTGGGAGCACTATTCACAGAAGGTGTCGCTCCAGGTCATCGAAGGCGCGGGCCACTACTTCGTTCAGGACAGGGCCGCACTGCTGTCCAAGTTGATCTGCGACTGAACCGCCGACCCGTATTCCGCCAGTACGCCTCCTTATGGTGTAGACCACTGGCACACAGGACGCGCTACCGAGACACACACCAAACGACTTGGGGAGACCGACATGAATCCTTTCGACGATCCGGACGCCGAGTTCATAGTGCTCGTCAACGACGAAGGGCAGCACAGTCTGTGGCCCACCTTCAGTGACGTACCTGATGGCTGGCACTTGGTGCACGGACCGGACGCCCGCGACGCCTGCCTGACGTACGTCAACGAGAACTGGACCGACATGCGGCCCAAGAGCCTCATCAAGGCCATGGGGGACTGAGCCCCAGCGGCACCTCGTCGCCAATTTTCGACATCCTCACATCCTCGAAGCCGATTCGGGCGTCGCCGCGGCTGCGCCCGAATCGGCTTCGGGGTAAAGAAGATTGCATGTGGCCCGGGTTTTCAGCCGTCGGCGTGTGGTGTCCGCTGTGGCCACGCCTCCGCAAACGGCTCACCTGGGGTGAAGACCGGACCGGCGCGCGCTCTGGTCCGCAGGTGACCAGGCCGTGCCGGAGGCCGAGCGCCGCTCAACGCCGCGTAGACAATGAGAGGCGTTGATCGAGCCGTTGCTGCCCAAGCCGGGGCCGAAGCTGGTCGAGGGACGGCCGAGGGTGATGCCGGACCGGCAGGCGTTGTGCGGGATCCTGTTCGTGCTGCACACCGGCATCCAGTGGGAGTACCTGCCCCAGGAACTGGGCTGCGGTTCGGGCATGACCTGCTGGCCGCGGCTGGCCGCGTGGAACGAGGCCGGGGTGTGGGACCAGCTGCATGTGCTGCTGTTGAAGAAGCTGCGGTCGGCGAGGAAGCTGGACTGGTCCCGGGCAGTGATCGACTCCTCCCATGTGCGGGCGGCCCGCAGGGGCCCAAAAGCGGTCCCAGCCCGGTCGACCGCGCACGGCCGGGCAGCAAGAACCACGTCGTCACCGACGGCCAGAGCGTCCCGCTCGCGGTGTCGCTGACCGGCGGCAACCGCAACGACGTCACCCAACTCCTGGAGCAACCCCCAGGCGGGGAGCATGACCTGTGCCATGGCTTTGTTCACGAGAACCCGTTCTCGTGAACAAAGCCATGCGGAAAACGACGGGGCAGAAGGCACCGAATGCCCTGCAGGCAACTGCAGAACGGCAAGCATGATCGCCGAACCCCTGCGCAACTGCGCAACCGCTACTCTGCGGAACCCCGACCCGGGGCGATCTCACCGGCCGAGGGCGCTGGTGGCGTAGGTACGGAAGGCCGTCACCAGTCGGTTTCGGTCGCCTGCGCGGGTGGCCAGCACCACGTGGCTGGGTTCGACACCTTCGAGCGGGACCGTGGTGAGGTCGGGACGCAGGGTGTGGCTGGGGACGGAGATCGTCACGGCCTGTCCGCCGGCGATGAGTTCGAACTGGTCCGCTGCGGCGTCGATCAGCGGTCCGTCGGGGGCGGGGCGGCCGTCGGGCCGGGGGTCGATGCGCCAGAAGGCGCTCGCCAGCGGGTCGGCTCCGCGCACCTTGGGCAGGGGCTCGTCGGCGATGTCGGCGAGGGTGACCGACGCCCGGCCGGCCAGCAGGTGGTCCAGCGGCACCACCAGCACCCGGGGCTCGTCGTACAGGGGCGTCACGTCGAGCCCGTCGGTGGGGAACGGCAGGCGGGCGACGACGGCGTCGACGCGGTGGTCCAGCAGGGCTGGACGCGGCTCGTCCGGTGTCAGTTGCTTGGTTCGTACCTCGGCGTCGGGGTGCCGGCGACGTAGTTCGCGCACGGCGGGGGTGACGATGATGCCGGGTGTGTGGCCGATGGTGATGCGGCCGGGTCGGGCGGCGGCCCGCGCGCCAGCCGCAGCGCGGTCGGCGGCGCGCAGCAGTTCCGTGGCCAGAGGCAGGAAGACCTCGCCGGCTTCGGTGAGGTGGTTGCCCTGCGGCGCACGCTCGAACAGGCTCACGCCGAGCTGCTGTTCGAGGCGGCGGATCTGGCGGCTCAGAGACGGCTGGGTGGTGTGCAGGGCCTCGGCGGCCCGGCCGAAATGCCGGTGCTCGGCCACCACCGTGAAGCACCACGCCAGGCGCAGATCGAAAGCTGCGGCCGGGGACTGCGAGGAATCAGGCACGTCCTCAGCGTAGCCCCCGCGACAGCCGACCTGACCTACCTGCCATCACTGTCATGGCGCCCTGAGCAGGTGCGATACGCGCGACGTATCGCTTCCTGCGAAACATTCATTGGACCGGCACGTACGGCCGGACCCACAGTGGGATCACCGGCCAGAGCGCGGCACCAGCGCCCGCTCGGGCCAATGTCACCTGCTTCCAAGGAGTGCATCGCCATGCGTGTTCTCGTCACCGGCGCAACCGGTTTCATCGGCTCCGCCGTCACCGCCGAGCTCATCGGCGCCGGCCACCAGGTCCTCGGGCTCGCCCGCTCCGACGCCTCGGCGGCCGCCCTCACCGCCGCCGGAGCCGAGGCCGTCCGCGGGACGATCGGGGACCTCGACATCCTGCGTACCGCCGCGGCCGAGTGCGACGGGGTCATCCACCTCGCCTTCGGCCACGACTTCGCTCAGCACGAGGCGGCGGCGCGCGCCGAGTCGGACGCCGTCGAAGCCTTCGGCGACGCCCTCGCCGGCAGCGACCGGCCCCTGGTCATCGCCTCCGGCGGACCGGTGGGCACCGAGCGGGACACTCCGCCCGCCTCCGGCAGCCCCCGCATCGCCGGCGCCCGGGCCGCACTCGCACAGGCGGAGCGCGGCGTACGCTCGTCCATCGTCCGGCTCGCCCCGACCGTCCACGACGCGGACACCTGCGGCTTGGTCCAGCAACTGATCGGCACCGCCCGCGACAAGGGTTTCTCCGGCTACCTCGGCGACGGGGCCAACCGCTGGCCCTCGGTCCACCGGCTCGATGCCGCACGCCTGTTCCGCCTCGCGCTGGAGAATGCCCCGGCGGGAACGGTCCTGCACGGCGTCGGCGAGGAGGGCGTACCGCTGCGGGCGATCGCCGAGGCCATCGGCCGCCACCTGGACGTCCCGGTGAAGGCCGTCGCGGCCGAGGACGCCGCCGCCCACTTCGGCTTCCTGGCCCGCATCCTCGGCAACGACATGCGGGCCTCGAACGCGCTGACCCGCGAGCTGCTCGACTGGCAGCCCGTCCACCCCGGGCTCCTCTCGGACCTGGACCAGGGCCGCTACTTCGGCTGATGACCCGCCCCGACCCGGCACCACCATCAGAAGGGAAAGATCGATGCCGCACTACGGACCCGACAGCCCCGACACCACGTACATCCCGCACGCCTACCCGGAGGCGAGGTTCGACACCGGCGAGGTGGCCCTCAACCACGCCACGACCGGCTCCGCCGACCACCCGGCCCTGGTGCTCATCCCGCCCCAGGGCACCTCCTGGTGGAGCTACGAGGCAGCCATGACGCTGCTGGCCGACGACTTCGAGGTCTTCGCCGTGGACCTGCGCGGCCAGGGACGCTCGACCTGGACCCCGGGCCGCTACACGGTCGACAACATGGGCAACGACCTGGTCCGGTTCATCACCGGACGCGTCCGGCGCCCGGTCGTCGTCGCCGGCAACTCCTCCGGTGGCCTGATCGCCGCGTGGCTGTCCGCCTACGCGCCGCCCGGGATGATCCGCGGGGCCTACCTGGAGGACACGCCGCTGTTCTCCGCGGAGATCCGGCCGCCTTATGGCCAGGGCACCAGCCAGGTCGTCGGGCCCATGCACCAGCTCGTCAGCAAGTACCTGGGCGATCAGTGGTCAGTCGGGGACTGGCAGGGATTCGTGAAGGCGCTGCCCCGCGAGCTGCCCCCGGCCCTGCTGCGGGGCCTGGCGGCGATGTCCGGTCGCTCCGGTGGCTACTTCGGTGGCGACGAGCCGCCGCAGAGCATGAAGGAGTACGACCCCGAGTGGGCCCGCGCCTTCTGGACCGGCTCCGCCACCGCCTCCAACGACCACGCCCGCATGCTCGCCGCAGTCAAGGCCCCCGTGCTGCTCGCCCACCACTACCGCGCCGTCGACGAGGAGACCGGAACCCTCCTGGGCGCCATCTCCGACCTCCAGGCCAGCCAGGCCCGCAGACTCATCACCGAGGCCGGACAGCGATGCGACTACCGGTCATTCCCCGACGCGGCCCACGCCATGCACGCACACAACCCACAGGTGTACGTCGAAACCCTGCGCGACTGGACATCGACACTCAACTGACAGAAGCACACTGTGGACGGCCACCAGACGGCGTGCGGGTCCACGGCCCTGTCCGGAGCACATCGCTTCGAGGCCGGAACCTGCCTGCCGGGGGCGGGAGTTCAATCCGCGAACGCGGCCACGTAGGAAGCCACGCACGACCCGGGTGTGACCAGTGATGTGACAATGTGGCAGTCGACGCTCACCGGCGGGTCGAGCGGCACCTGGACGAGCCGCTCGGTGCGGGTACCGGCGAGTTGCTCGGCCGGCATCAGCGTCCAGCCCCCGGGATCCTGGCCCACCTCGAACAACACGTTGAGGATGTCCCCGGCAGGCGGGCGCAGCGGAGCCGCGGGCAGTACGGCGAGGATCGCGTCGTGCATCGGCGGGTCGCCCTCGCGGGTGGGAAGCCGCAGGCCATGGGGATCGAGGTCATGCAGGCCGACCACGGACTCACGGGCGGCGGGATGGTCGCGTGCGAGCACCGCGTGCAGCGGCTCGGACCAGGCACGCACCGCAGTCACCGCCGGCGAGGTGACCGCTCCGCAGACCAGCGCCAGGTCCAGCTCGCCGTCGCGGACGGCGTCGAGGCGGGCGGTAACCGGCAGGTCGACCAGTTTCGGCTCGGCAGGGCGTCCGCTCTCGCGCATGCGGCCCACCGCCCGCTCGAGGCGCGCGGTGACGCAGGAGGCCACCCCGATCCGCAGGACGGCCGCCGGATGTCCGGCGGCCACCCGCACCCGGGCCGCCGCAGCGAGGGTCTCGCGGGCCGCAGCGAGAACCCGTTCACCGGCCGGGGTCAACCGCACCCGGCGTGAGGTGCGCTCCAGCAGGCGTACGCCGAGCTCACGTTCGAGCCGGGAGATCTGCTGGCTCACCGCCGGCTGCACGATGCTCAGCCGTTGCGCCGCCCGCCCGAAGTGCAGCTCCTCCGCGACGGTCACGAAATACTGCAGCGCCCTGAGTTCCACCCTCCTGATCTATCACAGGATGTGATCGCTGGTGAGGGATTCCGGTCATTGTTCGCCAAGGTCACTCCGGTTGTGATGGATACCAGCCCGCCGGAGCGGTCCCACCCTTGGGACCCGCCACGCGGGAGATCCGAACGGAGAACACGAGTGAGCAGCACAACCCTCAGCATCATCGGCACCGGCAGGGTCGGCTCCGGGCTCGCCCGCCGCGCCGTCGACGCCGGCCTGGACGTCGTCCTGAGCAACTCGCGCGGCCCCGAGACGCTGACCCGTCTCGTCACCGAGCTCGGCCCGCGGGCCCGCGCCGCCACCCCGGCCCAAGCGGCCGGCACCGGTGACCTGGTCCTCGCATCGGTGCCGCTGTCCGCCCACACACGGCTGCCCCGCGCGGAGCTCGCCGGCAAGACCGTGATCGACCCCATGAACTACGCACCGACGCCCCACTGGGGCTCCCAGGAGCTCGACCGCAACGAACTGACCTCCAGCGAACTGGTGCAGCGCCACCTCGCCGGCGCCCGGGTCGTCAAGGCCCTGCACAACATCGGCCCCACCCAGCTGCTGAACCTGTTCCGCCCCGCCGGAGCCCCCGACCGCACCGCACTGCCTCTGTCCGGCGACGACCCGGATGCCAAGAAGGAGGTGGCCGACCTGCTCGACATCCTCGGCTTCGACACGGTGGACCTGGGCACACTGGCCGACAGCTGGCGCAGCGAACCCAACACCCCGCTCTACGCCATCCCGTACCTGGGACGGCCACCGGCCGACTTCACCGACGTGCAGGACGTCGTGGCCTGGGCCCAGCAGGCGCCCGGCGTGCCCGTACCCCGCGCCCGGGTCAAGGAACTCGCCACCGCCGCGGTACGCGGCCCCGCAGGATTCCGGATGCAGTAAGCAAGCGATCCGCCAAGCCGCCATCATCGCCGGCCTGCGCCTCTTCCTGTCCATCCGTGGGCCGGCCCAGAAAGTGCCGGGCAGTTCCTCCAGCAGACCGATAACGATGCGGCCGTACCGTCCGGCGAGTCCGCACCAGGTGACGAGGCGGCTCGGGGAGCGGTCCAGGCGCGTGGCCAGCCCCAGCAGGGACGGGCCCGCCGAGGTCGCCCGGCACGACCGCTCGGCCCCGGGCCATCCGTCGATCAAGGCCGAGCACTACCCGCCCCCCGGGAGAACAAGGAAGCCGACCGCACCCCGCGGGCGAACACCGCGGAAGAGGCCGCGTTCCTCGCCCTGGGTCCCGGCGCCGCCTCCTGGCTGATCGAGGCTGCGGCCGCGGGAGCCCGACGCCTGAAGCCGAAGATGGCCGAGGCCGTCGCCCTGGCCAAGCTCCACTCCGTGGCCGAGGTCGACCGGGCCCTTGGGCCGCGGCGATCGCCGGGCGGTTCGCGGAGAACGACCTGATCTCCATCCTCAGCTATCAGGCCGGACTCGAGTCGGTCGAGCCCAGTCGGGCCACCGAACAGCACAGCCTCCAGCCGGGCACCTCCGCCTGGTCGAACTTCGACATCACCAGCGACAAGGACGAGCACTGATGGCCACCCCGATCCGCACCATCTCCGGCGCCCACGGCGATCCGCTGGCTGAGGCCATCGAGCTGGCCAAGCGGCTCAAACTCCCGCACCTGCGGAGGGCGTTGAGCGATCTGATCCCCACCGCGAAGGCCAACTCTGGGACCCCGCCGAGGTCGTCCGCGTCCTCCTCGCCGAGGAAGCCGCCGGACGTGATGCCGCGAACCTGCGGACCCGACGCAAGCGAGCCGGGTTCCCCGCAGGCAAGACGTTCGGCGACTGGGACGAGACCAAGTCCCCCATAACCCGCCAGGTCCAGGACTCGCTCAAGACGCTGGAGCGGGTCGGGCGCCGGGAGAACCTCTGCATCCGCAGCCCGGGCACCGGGAAGTCGCACTTCACGGAGGCACTGGGGCAGACCGCGGTCGAAGCCGGCCCTGACCGTCGCCTGGTTCACCATCGAAGACCTCGGGGCTCTGGTCCGCCGCCATCGCGCCGACGACTCCCTGGCCCGAGCGATGACCCGGCTGATCCGCACCGACTTGATCATCGTGGACGACATCGGGCTCCTGCCCGTCTCACCGGACGCCGCCGAGGGCTTCTACCACCTGGTCGATGCCGCCTACGAACGCCGGGCCCTGGCCGTCTCGAGCAACCTTCATCCGTCAGGCTTCGACGAGATCATGCCGAAGACGCTGGCCACCGCGACCGTCGGCCGGCTCCTCCATCACGCCCACGTCGTGGTCACGCAGGGTGAATCCTTCCGGCTCACCGAGGCCACCACAGGCAAGGGGGTGATGCCTCTGAGGTGAACGAGACCTCAGAACGGCGGGGACGTATCTGGCCGCCACTGGGGAAGACAAATGGCCGTTGACAGCGGCCGGCGGCGCTGTGCGCTTAGACCCGGCATCCACACGTAGTCGGCTGGGAGGCGACATCCGCAGTCCAGGTTCGTCACCGTGATCGGCGGTCCGTACTCCGGGTCGGTCAGCAGGCTGATGAAGTCTTGGTGATGGTACGGCGCTTGGACCAGCGGTTCGTGGATGTAGTCGATGATCCACTCGTGGCCTCCGCGGTCCCGGTCCAGGTTGCTCCAGGCGGTGGTGCTCAGAGGGATGCCGATCGTCCGCAGGAGTGGCGCGCGGCGGAGCATGCTGCTGGCCATCCAGGCTGAGGCGCTGAGCAGGCGGTTGCGGCGGGCGTGCACTGTGTGGGCTTTCGCGCTGCGGTAGGGCTTTTCGCTGCTGTGCCACTGATCGGGGGCTTTGGCCTGGCACAGGACAGTGCCGTCCGAGTCGTAGTCGCGCGTCTGGAGTTCGAGGGCAGTGAGCCAGTCCTCGACGTCGACGCCGGCCAGAATGATGGAGCCCACAAGATTGACTATGCGCAGGACGACAGCGCTGTCCTCGATGAAGTAGCGGGTTCCTGGAATGCCCCTCAACTCGCCTTCAGAGATGCGAGGCAGCAGGCGGACCAGTTCCCTGGCCATCGATTCGCCCGCGAATTCGCGATTGACGTCTTCGTCCTCGAAGGTGAGGTCCAGGGAGTCCGGCCGAGGATCCGTGGAGCAGATGCCCCACGGATTCCGTGTGGAGATGAGCGGCCAGGCGTGCTGTTCCAGGAAGTACGCTTCAAGAAGCGCCTGTTCTTGCTGAGCTTCGGGAATCAGGGGTGCGGTGGGAGCCAGCTTCCTGACACGCTTCAAGGCTTCCGCCCATGGCAGTCCGGTAGCCACCTGGAGTTTCTCAGCACGGCGTTCGAGACGAGTGCGTTTCACGGTTATCTTCCCGCTCCGCGTTCCTGTCCCGACCCAGGTCGCGCGGTGCGCATCCGTGAGGCACAAACTGAACTAAAACGCGACACCGGCCGAGTTGGCTCGTCGCACAGCGCCCCGTCGGGTGACCACTGCGCAAGTAGGGCCTCGCCAAGCCCTACCCCGAATGTTAGGCGGGGCGCCGAGAATCGGTCCGCGCCCATGCCGATGGTTCACCCTAACAGCCGATCTCGTCTCCATCGTGGGCAGATGCGGTCGAGAAGCAGCTTCATCTGGGCAGTTGTTCCTCGCCTGTCCAGCCAGGCTTCGTGCGGTGGCCAGGACGCCGAGGCCACCCGGAACATGGTCATCTGCAGGGCAGTGGCTCACCGGCTTCGCCCGGGGAGCGGCGCGGCCGGGGGAGATGCTGCCACCGGCGCGGGTGCTGGCGTGGTGCGGGGCGTCGGACTGTCAGGCGTTGCAGGTCGCACAAGGCGAGTGCCTTGGCCTTTGGCCATTTCGAAGGTGATGTACTGCACCAGGGCTGCCGGAGCGTTCACGGACAGCTGCAGTGCCCAGGCCGGCTGCTGGACGGCGTGCCCGCCCCAGATGGTCCATGCGGGAAGAGGGCTGTCGGCTTTCTGGGCAGCGAAGGCGTCGAACTGTATGCCGCCTTCCTGGCAGTCCGGTGCGGCTTGTGCAGCGGTTAGTATCTGATCGAGCATCAGGCCTGGCCTCATGGGGCCGATGGGGTGGGTGTCGCCTGGTGTGACGGCGGACCGGCGACGAGCGGTCATCCTCCGCCCCAGCCCGAAGGGCAGTTGCCTCACCACCGTCCTACGACCGGTCGACCTGTCTTCATCCCAACCTACCGACGAGTTCAACGAACTACTGGTGAGAGTCCGCGCGCAGAGCGTCCAGCTTCTCGGCGTCGTCGGTTTCGGCGACGGCCGTGTAGGCGACGATACGGAGATCCGAGCCGGGGACCATGAGGACGTCGAGGTCGAGGGCCAGGTCGCCGACCTTGGGATGTTCGATGGTCTTGCGGTCGCCGGTGTGGAGGCCGGCGGTGCCGTTGGACCACAGGTGGGCGAAGCGGGGGCTGGTGCGGAGCAACCGGTCGACGAGCGAGGCGAGCCGGGCGTCGTCGGGGTAGGCCGCCGCCGTGACCCGCAGATCGGCGACGAGGGACTCCTCCTCGCGCTCGTCGCCCGCCCAGGACCGTACCGGCCAGGCGGCGATGGAATCGACCCGGTGACCGTTGCTGGAGCGGAACATCCCCGCGACGAGATTGCCCTGGTCCCACCCGTAGGTACGGGGGTCACCGATGGTGGCGGTCCACATCCGGTTCCAGCTGACCAGCGTCCAGTCGGCGGCGTAGACCGCGACTGGCGCGTCGCCCAGCTGTTGGACGAGCCGGTGGACGCTCGGCGGCACGTGCAGGAGTACGTCGCCGTTGGAGGGCGGCGCGAGGTGGGCGCAGCGGAACAGGTGGTCACGCTCGGAGGTGTCCAGGTGCAGAGCCTTGGCCAGGGCGGTGACGACCTGGGCGGAGGGGTTGCGGGCGCGGCCCTGTTCGAGCCGCACCACGTAGTCGACCGACAGGCCGGCCAGGCGGGCCAGTTCCTCGCGGCGCATACCGGGGATGCGCCGGTCGGCGTCGGATTCCAGCCCGCTCGCCAAGGGCGAAATGCGCTTCCGCCAGCCTCGCAGGGCGATGCCGAAGTTGTTCGTCATGGCCATGCGGTCATCATCGTTCAGGTGCCCCGCCCGCGGCAGACCTCCTTTCCCGTATCTGGGTAAAACCGTTAGGGGCGCGGGCGCTCGTGCAGATGCAGCGCCGAGGGGCGGAGCCGGTCGTGGTGATAGGTGTCGGTACCGGCTTTCTGGCCGTAGAAGTGGGTCATGGGCGCGTCGGTGATCAGCGAGTCCTGGTTCGTGATCTCCAGGCGGATGCGGTCGCCCTCGCAGGCCAGGAACGACAGGGGCAGCAGTTCGACGTGGAGTTCATAGACCTTGCCGGGCTCCAGCGGATCCTCGCCGTTGTGCAGGTGGAACGGACGCATGTCACTGGTGAGTTCGGGGTCCTCGGCGCGGTGGGAGGCACGCAGCCAGCCCTGGCTGACCTTGATCGGCAGCCCCGCGCCGGAGTCACCGGAGACGAGGGAGAGCTTGACGAAGACGTCCATGTCGGTCTGGTCCGAGGAGGCGTGCAGCGTCAGCGTGGCATGGCCGGTGAACTCGCGGTCCTTGTCCATGGGAGCGGTGGTGAAGGTGTTGACCCGCGCGACGTGGTCGGGGACGCCGTGTCTGTCGAAGACGGTGACGCCGGCCATCCACTCGGGATCCGGGTAGCACCAGGAGGTGGACGCCTCGTCCGCCACCGGCTTGGCCTCGCTGAGCGTTCCGTCGTTGAGGGAGACGACGGCACCGCTGTGCTCCCCGGCGAGGTAGAAGGTACTGGTGCGCACGTCCGGTGGCGGCCAGGAGGGCGCCGAGTGGTAGGCGTCCTCGCCGTTGACGTAGAAACGGACGTCGGGCTTTTCCATCACACCGTTGTCGGCGCCCTTGAGGTGATGGTCGTACCAGGGCAGCAACTCAGTGCGGTGGAAGTCCTCGTCGAAGTAGTACCTCTGCGCGGCGGCGAAGCTGCCAGGATGCGTGACCAGCAGCTTCTTGGGCCCCCGTACGCGCTCGAAACCGTAGAAGTTGCCACGCAGGTGCAGCGCAGCCTTCCCCCACACGCCGATGGAGAACACGGGGATGTCGATCTGCGGCAACTCCCAGAACGGCGAGCGCCGACGATGCCACTCGTCGTCCAGGGGGTGGGAGAGGATGTCGTAGACGAAGTCCTGCTTGCCGTCGACGCGGAAGCCGATGCCCTCGATCTCGTGCTGGACCAGCACCGAGCCGAACAGCCAGGTGCTCAGGAAGCCCTGGATCGGGATGCCCCCGTGGTACATCCAGTCGCGGTACATGTCGGTGGCGCCGTCGTACGCGACGATCGTCCTCAGATGCGGCGGGCGGGTGCGTGCGGCGTTCCACTGGCTCCAGCAGTAGTGGGACATGCCGATCATGCCGATCGCACCGGTCGACCACGGCTGGGCAGCGACGTGCTCGATCATGTCGTGGATGGCCTCGCCCTCGCCGCGCGAGACCGGGTCCCAGGTGCCCTAGGAGCGGCCGGTTCCGGGTACGTCCATGACGACGTAGGCGTAG
Source organism: Streptomyces sp. NPDC055966 (assembly GCF_042269865.1). NCBI lineage: Bacteria > Bacillati > Actinomycetota > Actinomycetes > Kitasatosporales > Streptomycetaceae > Streptomyces > Streptomyces sp. NPDC055966. Next base: position 2,727 of record NZ_JBHJYK010000048.1, on the reverse strand, counting down.
CCGTTGTCGAGGTAGAGCTGTATGGGCCCGTACTCGATGAACGGGAACACCGGGTGCGCCGGCAGATGGCGCAGCGCCTTCTGGTACGGGGAGGCGCCGAGAACGACCGGGAACGGCCCCTCACTCTCTGCGGGGAGGTAGACATCGGCGCGGACGAGATCTCCCGCGCGGGTGCGGACCTCGGTCTCGAAGGGCGCCACATGCACATCGACCATAATGGTTCCTTTCCAGGCCTTTCCGGAGCGCGGAAGACGGTCGCGGTCACGACTGGAGCGAGGCGACCGGCGCGGCCTCGGTGGGGCTCTTGGCGGTGGCCCAGTGGGCCCGGACGAAGGCGGCGGCGGACTGCAGTGCCTCGCCCGCCTCGTCGAGCATCACGGCGAACGCCTGGAAGACGTGCGGGACTTGGGGCCAGACCTGGAGTTCGACGTGAACGTCGTGGTCGGCGGCGCGGGCGGCCAGTCTTACGGCGTCGTCCAGCAGGATCTCGTGCGAGCCCACCTGAACGAGCAGCGGTGGCAGGCCCGTCAGGTCGGCGAAGACAGGACTGGCCAGTGGCTCGGTGCCGGCCGTCCGGCCGAGGTAGTCGCGGGCGCGGGTGCGCAGGGCCTGCGGGGTCAGTGCGGGGTCGAGGTGGGCCTTGCCGGTCGCGCTGGCGCCGGACACCGTGAGGTCCGCCCAGGGCGAGAACACCGTGGCGGACGAGGGCCGCGGCAGGCCCGCGTCCCTGAGGGCGACCAGCGTCGCGACGGTCAGACCGCCGCCCGCGGACTCACCGACAAAGGCGATCCGGTCGCTGGGGATGCCCTGGTCGAGCAGCGCGCCGTACGCGGCCACGGCGTCGTCGACGGCCGCGGGAAACGGGTTCTCGGGAGCCAGCCGGTAGTCGATGCAGACGGCACGGGCGCCGCAGCGCCGGGACACATCGGCGGCCAGACCCGCCGCGTCAGACGCCGAGCCGATGGCATACGCGCCGCCGTGGAAGTACAGCAGCACGTCGGCCGGATCGCTTCCGGGAGTGTCGACGGTGACGACGGGGATGCCGCCGAGCTGCCCGGGGGTGGTCGTGACATCGGGAGGCAGTGGAATCGAGGTCATCATCTCGTGGAAGACGGCGCGTGCTTCGGCCACGTCGCCTCCGACGTCGAGCGGAGCATGCCGAAGCATCTCGTCGAGGTCGCGGCGTTGCTGCCCGGACATGGCTGTGCCTTTCGTGCGGTTCGTTCGGGATGGGTGGAGCGGTGGGTGGGCCGGCACTCAGCGCGGCGGGCCGAGGATGATCTGGCCGTACATGTCGGCGGCCTCGGCCATCCGGTCTTCGGTTATCTCGAACCCCTCGGGCCGTGCGGTCGATATGTCGCGCCCGGCGTGCCGGAACATGCCTTCGATGCCGCCGGGGGTGCAGATCATCAGCAGGTCTGCGGTGTCGGAGGTGATCCGGTAGCCGTGGGGGACGTTCTTGGGCAGGTAGACGATGCCGCCCTCCGACAGTTCCATCTCCTGGTCGTCCGACCACAGCAGCGCGGTGCCCTTGATCAGCATGAAGATCTCGTCCTCACGGGTGTGCACGTGGTACGGAGGCGCCTCCCCCTTGGCCACGCTGAACCGTCCGACGGTCAGCTGTCCGTCGGTGGCCGCGCTGTCCAGGAGCACGGCGAACTGACCGCCGTCGAGCCATTCGAGCTTCTGCTGCTGATCAGGCTGCGCGAGGTAGGCCATGCTCACGACGATGTCCCTTCTGTGCGGTCGGCGGGTGCTGGGCCGCCCTCACCACCCGTGGGGATGAGCGTGACGGCAGAGATCACCCGATGCGTCTTGCGCTGGTATCCGGCGAAACCGGGATGACGGCGGGCCTGCTCCGTGAACGCGGCGTCGCGCTCGGCGCCACTCAACTCCACGGCCCGTACGGCGACCACGTCGTCACCCACCTCGATGCGGACCTCGGGATACGCGAGCAGGTTGTAGTACGGGTCCGGATTACGGTCGGAGCCGGCCTTTGATGCGAAGAGCAGATAGCGGTCATGATCGGCCAGGTACATCACCGGATGCACTCGGCCGGCGCCCGAGCGTGTTCCGACAGTGTGCAGCAGCATTACCGCGGCGGCCCCGGCAAAACCCCCGCCCAGCTGGCCGTGATTCGTGCGGATCTCGCGGTGTCAGCCATCACTTCTCCGGTGCGAGACGAGGTCGGGTGGCCTGCCGGTCGGGTGGTGTGCCCTGCCCATGCTGGACCCAGGGCCCGGACGGCCGTGGTCGGCGACCTTCGGCGGGGTCGCCTCCCACGAATGATGATCCGCTTCCAGAGGCGACCACCGCCAGACGCGTAGATAGGACCAGCAGTACCACCCTGCGCTGGTGGTCGATTGCTCGGTTGGTTCCCGGTTGGTTCTCGAACAATCCGAGGAGAAAATCCCGACTTGCCCTCATCCGAAAATGGAGGAACCGGAAGGCGCGCGTTATCAGCCCGTGGGCGAGGTGCCGGCGGGTCGATCGGTGCTCTGCCGTCAGGGTACGAGGGTGACGGTGAAGCCGCCCCCACCTGAGCGAAGGAGAAACTGCAGATCACGCGGCAGATCGTGAAACGCTCGGACGACATGTCAGGGTTCGTGGTGCTGCGAGACGCTGGGTGGTGGAACGCAGTCTGTGCGCCACGAGGCGCTCTGTTTGTATCCCCGGTTCAGCCGGGAGGAACTCGGAAGGAGGTTCCTGGGCCCGATGACTTACCTG
>NZ_JBHJYK010000047.1:0-24876 GCF_042269865.1 Streptomyces sp. NPDC055966 | reverse complement strand
TGACCGGGAAACCGTCATGTCCGGTTCGGCGGGAGGCCGCGCGGAACAGGACCTGCCCCGGCGGGCACCTCACCGCGCGGCCGACCCAACTGCGTCGATGATGCACGCGCGCTGACGCGCCCGGGACTGCGAACGGCTCGTCCAACACTCCAAGACGCTGATCACCTGGGCCGCCATCACCATCTGCTATTGCCTCGGCTGCTGGCACTCTGGGCCGGGCCGAGAGTTCTGTGCCCGGGAGGCGGGCCCGGTAACAGTGGCGGGGCAGGTGTTCAGCCGGGGTCGGTGGCACCGCCGTCGTTGAGTTCGGCAGCGTCGCTCCCCCATGCTCCGCGTGCAGCGCGGAGTAGCGCGCGGCTTCCCCCGGGACAGCGAGTTCGTCGAGCAACTCGCCGAGATGCGCACGAAAGACGCCGGAGGATTGCAGGGGTGGTGGGAACAAACCGCACGGGCCGAGGTCGGCTTCACAACTCACCTCACCCGTGGGGCTCCTCTCATGTCGCGGCCCGAGCACGCCCGCTCATATTCCCCCTCCACGAGCCGTAGGCAACCGTGAGGTTCAGCGCCCAGCGTGGCGCGCCCCAAACTGCCAGCGCATCAAGGCGGGCGCGTTGCTCCCCCAGCATTCTTCCAGGTCGACCTTGCTGTTGCTGCCGTAGTTCTGTGGAGCGAGTGCGAAGCCCGTGAAGGCGCGGTTGGCCGGGGTGATGGTGTATGTCTCAGTCTCGCCGTCTTCGAAGATCCGCCATTGCTGCGACTGCCTGCCGGAGTCGCAGGTGCGCACCATGACATGGCCGTGGTTCCTCGCGTCGGTGTCCGGCAGGGTGAGACAGACCCGTTCGCCACTGTTGATGGTCTCGGTTTCGATGGTGTACTCGCCGTAGCCGAGGTGCCGCAGTCTCCAGACCGCGCCTGAACCGCCATTGTTCATGGGCAGCTGGTTCCAGACCTCGACGTCTTGGTTCGGGTTCTCGTTCTGGTTGTCAGTGCTGAGGTAGTAGCCGGATGAGGCGTTGGCGATCACCACGGCCTGATCAGCAGGCGGCGCGATCGGCGTAGCTGCCTGTGCGGCTGCAACCTGGCAGCACAGTGCGACCGCGGCGACGCTCGCCACAGCGACGGACTTAAGGAGCACCCGATGGCCCTGATGTGTTACTCGAACCTCGAAGACGACGACTACCCTGGCATCGCAGCGCTCGACGCGCTCCACGCCTCGCTGGAGAGCTGGGTGTTCGGCCTGCTGGCCGACACCAAGGACCGCGCCACCCGTCGGCCCGCGCGCTTTGTTCCGCAGGCCCAGGAACGTCTGCCCGGGGCCGAAGCGCGAGCCCTACAGACGATCCGGTTCATCCGTTACGCCGCGGAGCAGTTGCTGGACAGGAACGCCTACCTCCGCTACCTGTGCCCGGACTGCCCCCGCGATGGACGCTCGCGTTGCCCGGCCCTCAACCGTCCACGCCAAGCAGGATGGCGTTCGAGGAGCCGCCCTATCGCCGACCTGGACGGCGCGTGCCGCCAGCGCAGCAGGTGACGGCGGACACCGAGGGTGGCGAGCAGCCGGGTGTCGGCACGGGCGCCCCACTCGGCGAGTTCGTCGATGGTCCGGGCACCGGAGACCGCGGCTGCTGCGCAGACCAGCAGGATCGAGGCCAGCGAGTACCAGCGGCCCCGCCGGGAGCGCGGATCGGGAACCGCTTCCAGGAAGACGCGCAGGTCAGGCACATCGATTGGGTCAAAAGGACCCAGCTTGGCCAACACAGCGGGGATCGGGGAAAATGAGACAGCGGACACGGGAACCTCTTTGATCACTCGGCTTCGACACCTGAATGATCACGGACCCGTGTCCGCTCCGTCATCCACCTCAACCCGCCCCAACCCCAGACAGGTTGGCCGATCCCGGGAACTTGCACCCGCCCTGTGGTGAAGGTGGGTGAAACCGTGCGGGTTGACCAGCCACTGTTTGAAGCCTCCACCGATAAGGTGGACACGGAGATCCCTTCTCCCGCCACTGGAAAGCTCGTCAAAATCCTTGTTGATGAGAACCAGACCGCACAATTCGGCGTAGCGGTTGCTGTGATCTCCAGCAGCCGATAAAGGCTGAGGCACCTCTCCCGTGCCGGAGCGCTACGCTAGGTCGACCGTGTTCGGGCCGACCTAGCTCTCAGCGCAAGCCGTCGGTTTAGGCCATTAGCCGGGGATTGCTGCCAAATCTTGTCGCAGCTGGTCGAGGCTGAAGCCGTCGGGGTCAGCGCGGTTGGTGTCGGCCCACTGCTTACCGAGTACCGCATACACCTCGTCGCAGTAGATCTGGAAGAACTGCCAGGTCATGGGCTGGAGCTTTCCCCAGGTGACGCAGATCAGCTGCGTGGGGGTGTATCCGATGACGGGCACGCAGTGGCCACCCCAGCTGTTGGGCTGACCCGGACCCACCGGTCCTCCCGGAGGGACCATCCAGACATTCTGCCCCTGCGCACTGTAGGGCATTTGCAGTCCGATGTACGCAGCACCGAAGAGATCGATGGTGACTCGGACGTGTTCGAGGTTCCCCGGCTCGCAAGCAGCGAAGGCGTAGATACTGTTACCGCCGATACCTGCCGTGCGCCAGAAGTTCAGCGCGTCGAGCATGTTGGTGCCGCGGTCCGTTGAAGGATCACCCTCCTTGAACCCCGTGAGATCGGTGTAGGCCTGTAGCGCCTCTTCCTTGCTGGGCTCAAACTCTTGAGGGCCTTCGTAGGCTGACCAGTTCTGCTCCATGTGGAGCGCGGCGGCTTCTACACAGTCACCATATTGGTCATTTCCTAGCACCTGCCAGTCAATGACCTTGTCGGTCCAGTTCTTCGCCGTAGGGGCCGGCGGCAGGGTGGGATGAAGGTACTGCGCGAAGTTGAGCGTACGCCTGTCGACTCTGGCGGGTGCCTTGCCGAGTCTGCCCATGATGGGCGCGCCATTACGAGGTGCCATGGTCCTCCTTCTGCGTCATGCCTACCCATGCAGGCGATGGGCATTTCCTCTGTCATATGCCAGCCGTCCACTTCGCGCTACCGGTGGGCCGTAGGACTTGACCTGAATGGGTGAACCTTCTTCTTCCACCACCATGCAGACCGACGGCTACGGTTGTGTGATCTTGCTCGTGTCAACAAAGTGTCCGGCGAAAATTGCAACGCAGGTGGCGACAACGAGCCCTGCTGAAGGGTAGTTCGGGTGGACCGTAAAGAGTTTCCACACGCCGACAACACCAATTGCGACCGGGGGAGCCGCAAGTACGATGAAGGGCACAGGCGTGACATGTTCAGGGTTGAGTACTAGCCCGAGCAACAAGCCTCCGAGCCCGGCTATCTCACCGCTGAGATCAGGCCCTCTTACATGGGCATCTACCTCCAAATACACCAAGAGGACCCTTACGTGCCCCGAACTACCCATGCACCGGCAGTCCTTGACGACGCAGGGCCAGCCTTAACTTCGTGGCATTTCTTCAACCGCATGATCGGCCAGCTCTTCCACTGCATGCAGCACCGCAAGCTGTTCGACGAACAAACCGCGTTCCCCACCGAACTCGCCGCCGCGGCTTGACGACATAGCAACGTGAGGCGCCTTCCTTCATGCCCGGACCCCGGACAACTCACCCAATCCAGGACCCCGTTCGAACCGGACCGAGCACACGAACGGATAGAGACGGCCGCAGCCCGGAGCCGTCGTTCGCGACGACGATCAGCCGCAGCCGGGGCGCACCGTTCCTGCCCGAGGGGCCCACGTACGGCCACGCACTTTACAACTCAGCGCTGCGTTCGACGGGGGGGGGAGCGCTACAGAAAATGAATCTTGAATTAGTTGACAAGTGTTTAGGTTGCACATTCTACAATTGCTCATCGGTGTGCCGGTGACTAGTGTTGCTGGTAGCGAGGCCGTCACTTCGACTGGCCTACCGTACACCTCCTTCGCCGGATGAATTTCCTACTACCCAATAGGTTTCAGGGATTCACCCGTGAGTCGCTCGTGAAAAGCCGACTGGCTCTCAAGGGCCTGAACCAGGCGCCTCAGGCTGTCGCAGCTCGCCCAACCGGAATCGTCTCCTGAACCGTCGGCCGGTCCTATTCGGCACGGGGGATTCTGGTGCACTGCGAAAGGAAAGACATGGCTTACCAACTGGGCGACCCTGGTCGCCTGTTCCACGACCAGATGTATAACGTTCTCGCCGGGGGGGCGACGCGAATGTGCCAACCGCTAAAGACACCTTCATTACTTGGTGCACGCCGATGCTGCCTTATCAGCCAGCTGACTTCACTTTCGCAGCCCAGGGCATAGGCACCGGCGCCACCGCCCAAGCGGACAAGGTCCTCGCAGAGGTGTATCTGGAGAGAGACGACCTCGCGTCCTAACCTCGATCTTGCATGAGCGCCCGTAGCTTGATGGACGGAAAAGACGCGTGGGGCAGCGCGGACCAAGCGTCGTACCAGGCCTGGCAGGTCAAGCTCGGATTCTCGGGTGATGCTGCCAATGGCCGCCCGGGCCACTTGAGTTGGGACAACCTGCAGGTCCTGTTCGTCACGGCCACCCCCGAGCCAAATACCTCATGAGGAGGACCCTGATGGCCGCACGCAGCACCCAGATCACCCTGCACAATCACACCGACCAGGACCTCACCCTCACCTCCGACGACCTCCCGGGCGGCGAGTGGACCACCCAGCCACCGGACAACCTCGGCCCGCAGGCCGACACCACCTGGGCCTCCGAGTCATCAGGCGTGGCCACTGGCACCGAGGGCAACGTGGTGTACTCGATCGGCGGTAACGGCACCTCGTTGAAGATCGCCTGGGACAATCCCTTCGCCGGCACCAACAAGTACGCCACCGATGTCGGTTCGGGCTTCGCCCTGTACCAGAGCGGGTGGTCAGGCGACAACGTGAGCATCGACTACGTGCTGGAATCTTCCACGCAGCACAACACCACCTTCCGGCCGTCCCAGCACGGCTTCCCGTTCGACAACAGCTGGACCAGCGCCCCGCTCACCTCGATCGACCTTGGGGTGGCCACCATCCCCATCGGCAACGCCGAGTATGGGCTCTGCGGCGGCATGGTCTACGCGGCGCTTGACTACTGGGCGGCCTCCCTGCCCGTCCCGCAGGACCGCCCCGACCCGGCCGCCCCCGGGACAGCCCTCTACGACTTCATCGTCAGCCGGCTCTTCGACAGCTTCGACCTGCCTTCACTCCCGGCGACCCTGGTCGCCATCGGCAACCCGGCGTACCCCGACACCGGAAGCGCCGGAAACCCCCTGGAAGGCCGGTCACCGACCATCATCAAGGACGCCTGGCCCCAGATCCGCACCTGGATTGACGGCGGATTCCCAGCCCCGATCTGCCTCGTGAAGGTCCTCTCCGTCAATCCGCTGGACCTGCAACACGATCACCAGGTCGCGGTGTGGGGCTACCAGATGAGCGGCAACCAAGTGACGCTCTCCCTCTATGACCCGAACTTCGCGGGCCGCGACGACCTCACGATCCAGTTCGACGAGTCGGACGTCCTGAACCCGCCCTCCATCACGGTCTCCGACCCGGCACAGGGTCAAGTCTTCTGCTTCGTGACGACGGCGTACACCCAGAAGACGCCGCCGTCCTGACCTTCGGAGCCGCCGTGCTCCTGGCCGAACCCTCGCCATCCCCGGCATGCTGCCCGGGCCGGAGCTATGCGACGATGCCGCGGATCTTCCGCCCGAATTCTGTGGACGAGTAGAGGATAGGACCGGTCCATGGTGAGCGACGCGGCAGCAGCCAGGGCAGTGGCGGTCTGACAACTCATCCGACACCACCCACGGCACATTCTCGGAATACCCCCACGTCGGTGGGGAGGACGGCCAACCACTGGGTGGCGCTGCCAGTGAGGCCGGCACACCCCCGCGTCGGCGGCGAGGACTCTGGTGTGCCTCGGATGACGCGCTGTTCCGCTCGCCGGGCAACGAGCCCATCGGCTCCCGCCTCCAGGGCGGCGGCCATCAGCGCCTGGTGGTCCGCCGACAGCACCTCGGTTCCGGTCGCGTCCTGGCGGTGAGGCACCGCCCGGCGCGGGCCCACCGGCTTCCTCGGCGACATCCCGCCGGCCACTACTGCGGGCGTCGCCTCCACGACCAGTGCCTCCAGATACTGTTCCAGCCCGATCACCCGGCGCCTGAGCACCTCTTCCGCCTCGGTCAGAGCCGCCCGCACCCGCTCCAGCTCACTTCGAGTTCGTCCACCCGCACCGCCGCGGTCTTCTGCCGCGCTTTTAACACCGCCCACATCGATGGCACTCGCTACCCCCGCGACATCTCGGTCAGCAACGGACCGAGACTTCCGTGCCAGCCTGCGTCTCATGCCGGACCAGTGGAAACTGCACGTGAGGTTTGGAAAGAGAACGACCTCTAAGCTTGATCATTAACCTCGCTGCTGTTTCAGGCGGACATGTTCGGTGAGGGTTTCGATTCGTTTCACGGTCTTGCCGGGCTCGTGACGTGGGGCTGACCTGCGGTTCTTCGAGTCGAGTGGGGATCGCGTCCCATCAAGTGGTGTAGCCGGGCAGGGTCCCGGAACGCGCGGGTGTCTGCTCGGGGCGTGCATCCGTTGACCGTGCATGCTCCCTGAGCAAGGGCAGGACATCGCGCAAGTCTCCCTGGTGAACGGGCAGTTCGACCGGAGGAGCACGCGATGGCCTTGTCCCGGTCTGAGCTGATGCGGCTGCTTGAGTCACTACGTCGGGCCGATGGAGTTGAAGCAATCAGGGTGGTGTGCGAGCGCATCCTGCAGGAGCTGATCGAGGCCGAGGCCACCGATGTGATCGGTGCGGCGCCGCGCGAGCACTCCGCGACGCGCACGACCTGGCGCAATGGACACCGGGACAGGCTGTGACCACGCAGGCCGGCGACCTCGACCTGAAGATCCCGAAGGTGCAGAGCGGGTCGTTCTTCCCGTCGCTGCCGGAACGCCGGCGGCGGATCGACCGGGCGTTGTTCGCCGTGGTGATGGAGGCATACGTGCACGGTGTCTCGACCCGCTCGGTCGACGACCTGGTCAAAGCACCGGGTGCGGACAGCGGGATATCCAAGTCCGAGGTCTCCCGCATCTGCGGTGAGCTGGACGAGGAACTGACCGCGTTCAAGGAACGGCCGCTGGACCACACCGTCTCCCCCTACGTCTTCCTGGACGCCACCTACTGCAAGGCGAGGGTCAACCACCGGATCGCCTCCCAGGCCGTGGTCATCGCCACCGGGATCTCCGCCACCGGGCACCGCGAGATCCTCGGGCATGGGGGTCCCCCCGCTTGAGCGGAGCCGAGAGTGGGGGAGGTCGGCGACAGCGAGTCGAAGCCGTTCTGGACGAAGTTCCTGCGCTCGCTGCGGGCCCGCGGCCTGGAGAACGTCCAGCTGGTCATCTCCGACAGCCACAGCGGTCTAATGGCCGCGATCCGCACCGTTTTCCTCGGCGCGGCCTGGCAACGCTGCCGGGTTCACTTCGTCCGGGACGTGTTCTCGGTGATCGAGAAGGGCTCCGGGGAGATGGTCGCCGCCACCATCCGCACCATCTTCGCGCAGACCACCGGCGAGCAGGTACGCACCCAGCTGAACGTAGTCGCCGACATGCTCGGACGGCAGTTCCCGCAGGTCAAGACGATGCTGCTGGATGCGGCAACAGACATCACCGCGTTCGCCGAATTCCCGCCGGCGCACTGGAAGAAGATCTGGTCGACCAACCCGCTGGAGAGGCTGAACCGGGAGATCAAACGACGGGCCGACGTCGCGAAGGGGACGTCTGCAGTGCAGGTGCGTGACCCCTGACCGGACGATCGCCCTTCAGCGCACCGTGGGCAACGCAGGGGCGGGGGCGAAGGTGCCGTGGGCCGCACCGAGTTCGAAGCGGACTCAGGAGCAGTCCGGCTTCGCGCAGGGCGACAGTTCACCACGGCAGCAGCAGCGGTTCGACGAGGGCCGGCGTGCCACCCGGGCAACGCGCAGCGGAAAGGCCGGAACGACCACCGGCAGCCGGTGCGGTCCACGTACAGGATCGCGTTCATGATCTCGCGCAGTTCGTGCCGAGGCCGCCGGCCGAAGTGCAGGGCCCGGCTGCGGCGTTCGAAGCGCCAGGCGGACAGCACCGGCTCGATCAACTCCCAGCGGGCATCGGACAGATCACTCGGATACGCACGACGGCTGGCACCGATACCAGCTGTGATGACGCGCGCCCCTTGGCCACCGGCGGCTCGGCGCACCACCTGCACAAACTATGGCTCCGCCAGCCGGCCGGCAGCGGTGGTCACGCCGGGTGTCATTGGCGGAGCGAGGGAACGGGCCTCGCGCTGGTGCCAGCAGGGCGGGGCAGGTGCGGGTAGCGGCGGTGACCGACACCCTTCTCGGGTGGCTCGCCGAACGCCTCGGGGTGCAGGTAGGAGCCGTGTTCCTCGGCGGGCTTGTCCTCCTCCTCGGCCAGCGGGTGGGCCAGGGCCCAGGCGTCCGCGCGGACGCCCGTCACCTGCCAGCAGACTTCGATCCCGGGCGGGCCGCCCCGGATGTCGAAGCCGTCCCCGGTGTCGTGGCGTGCGACGTGGATGTTCGGTGCCGGGGCGTCGAGCGGGGTGAGCTGGAAGCGCAGATCGGTGTTGAGGGCGGTGAACCAGGACGGGAGGGTCACCGTTCCCTGGCCCTCGTCGTCGAGGACGGCCAGTCCGTCGTACATGTTCTTCCGCTCGGAGGATTCCACGAAGGAGTGCGAGAGAACTCGATGCTCCGGATCCTGCGGGTGGTCGATCTGGAAGCCGCCGCCCGGCTTGAACAGCTGGCCGGACACCTGGACATTGCCCTCAAAGAGGGCCGCGTTCGTCCCGTTGGCGATCAGCGCGGTGCCGGCGGGATCCGAGACGGTGGCGTAGACGCCTGCGCCGGTCGTCGCGATGCCCAGGACGCCGGTGCCGGTTCCCTCTGCGTCCAGACCCGTCCCGTCCTCGGACCGTGCAAAGACCGCTGTCCCGGAAGGCGTGGCGCCCTGCAGCCCCGGCTGGCCGGCCGCGCCCGTGCCCATCACCCCCGGGCCCTGCGAACTGGAACCGAACACCCCGGCGGAGCCGCTACCGTCGCTGTGGCCGAACACCCCGTTGTTCTGGGCACTTGTCCCCATGACTCCGGGGCTCTGCCCGCTGTTCCCCGACACGCCCGGACCGTCCTGCCCCGCCCCGGAAGGATCCACCCCGCTACCGAACACCCCCGCCCCCACGCCCTGCCCGGACACCCCGAAGCCCTGGGCACTCGTACCCGACACGCCAGGACCGGCCGTCCCTGAACCGGACACTCCCGCGCCCTGGGCACTCGTACCGGAGACCCCAGGACCTGCCGTCCCAGAACCGGACACCCCGGCACCTTGGTCGCTCGTACCGGAGACCCCAGGACCTGCCGTCCCGGAACCGGACACCCCCGCGCCCTGGGCACTCGTACCGGAGACCCCAGGGCCTGCCGTCCCAGAACCCCACACCCCGGCACCCTGGGCACTCGTACCCGACACACCAGGGCCGGCCGCGCCCGCGCCGGAAACCCCGGGCGACGAACCCGCGCCCTGTCCGAACACCCCGACACCCTGCGTATTCACCGCAGGCGCACCCGGACCGGCAACACCGAATCCGAGCACCCCCGCCGCCTGCGCACTCGCCCCGAACACCCCCGGACCGGCCGCCCCCGCACCGGAAACCCCAGGCGACGAGCCCCCGCCCTGCCCCAAGACCCCGACACCCTGTGCGCTGGTCCCCGACACGCCGGCACCGGTGTCGGCGCGGCCGGCGACGCCCGTACCCGTGCCGCCGCCGAGTCCGGCCACGCCGGTGCCCTGGCGGCAGTAGCCCTGGACGCCGACGCCCTGGACCGCCGTGTTGACGCCGAGGACGCCCGCCCCCGGTTCGACCGACCCGTCGGCGACCGCGGGCCTGCCGCTGCTGCCGATCAGGCCGGGACCGACGTTGTCGTCACCCCACGCGCCGAAGCGGATCGGCGGTACTGCCTGATTCGGGTCGAAGACACTGCCGGCATCCGGCGGTTGCTGCGGTTGGAAGGACATCACTCTCACCTCTCAGTCGTCTCCGGACCGCTCACTGATAGACGATCTGGAAGCAGTTCAGGGTCACGTCGGTGCTCTGGGCTCCGGTCAGGTCGGCCTCGATGAAGTACTTGTTCACCGAGTTGTCGACGGTGGTGACCGTGGTCGGCACGGCGGCCGCGCCGAGGGTCTGGACAGTGACGACGGTCGTCGCGCCCGCCATCGCCGTCACGGGTCTGCTGCGCAGGTTGACGGACAGCAGCGCCGTACTGGGACTGGGCTGGGTGGTACCGAAGACCGTCAACGACTTGATCACGGCCCCGTCCGGCAGGACGACGTTCATGATGCCGCTCGCCGACGCGGCCCCGCTGGGCTTCACTGCCGCGTCGACGTTGACATCCCACCCCGGCGTCTGGCTCGCACTCTGATTCGCCGTCAGCAGCGGAATGACGCTGAGGACGCGCTGCTCCCTGAACAGCGCCGCGATCACCGGGTTGAGGTACGCGTCGGCGAGGGTCTGGAACTCGGCCTCCAGGTTGTGGAAGCGAATGTTGAGACCTCTCTCCCCGCCCGCCTGGACCCGGTCCTCGTTGTCGATCCAGTCCTGGTGGCGGAACGAGGGGACATATTTCGGAATCATGACGGGTTGCCCTCCTCGGGTCGGCGGAACGGCGGCTGGTCGTAGGTGTGGTAGGTCGGGAAGGTGAACCCGGGCAGTACGGCCGCATCGCCAATGGCGTGGGCCAGCTCGCGCACATGCGCCCGCAGCCGCCCGGTGCAGAACTCCACGCCGATCGGCTGGAACCAGTTGAGGACGTTCAGCACCAGGTCGTACTGGTCCTTGCCGATCACCACCTCCGGCCGGGCGTCGAGCGCGTCCTTCAGCCGCACCTCGCACTGGTAGGGCAGCACCGTCCTGCCCCGCAGGTAGTCGGCGCGCAATCGGACCATCCCGGGCGCGGCGGCGTCGACTCTGGTCACCGGGGCCTCGAAGTCGGCCGGCTCCGCGCCGCCCGGGCCGAGCGGCAGCGCGGACCAGGCGAGGTTCACGCCGTCGTCGGGGCCGAGAGGCTGACGGGCGAACAGGCGGGGTGGCTGCGGCGGGCTCTGGCCGAGCGGGGTCTGGTCGGCGAGCAGCAGCGTGCCATCGCTCTCGGGCGCGGCCAGCAGGCAGGGTGGGTACCCGGCGGCGGCCGGGGACGCGGCGAGCGCGAGGCAGTTGTCGCCGGCGGCGAAGGGCAGCGGCAGCAGGGTGTCGGTGGTCGTGTCGACGACGTGGACGCGCCCGGCAGCCGGTCCGCTGCCGGCGGTGGCCACGTACAGGTGTCGCCCGTCGGTGGCCATGCACATCGTGACCGGAACGGTTCCGGGCGGGAGGGCGGTGAGCGTCGCGGACGGGGAGGTGGCGCCGGTCGGGTAGACCTGGAGCGCACCGCTGCCGGGGCCCGTCGCGCCGGTGTCCACGCCGATGTAGAGCTTGGCGCCGTCCGGGGTGAGGGCGGCGCAGAGCACCCGGGCGGCGCCCGGGACGGTCACCGGCCCGGCCGGCACCGGGCCGCTCGGGCGGACGACCAGGCAGAAGCGGCCGCCGTCGAGCAGCACGGCGAGCAGCGGGCTGTTCGGACTCGCGGCGATCGCTCCCGGCAGGCCGGGCAGCAGCAGATTGGTCGTCTGCACGCCGCTCTGCGGGTCGTAGGCGCGCAGGGTGTGGTCGGTGGAGGTGAGGTAGAGGAGGGTGCCGTCGGTGGCGAGGGCCACCGCGTCCGGGGTGACGACCGGCGTCGCCGCAAGGGTGCCGGGGTCGAGGGCGAGCACTCGACCGCGCTCGTGCGCGACGAACAGTCGGCCGCCGGCGAACGCGAGTGCGGTGGGGAGCCGGTCCGTGAGGGCGGAGGCCTCGAACGCCAGTACAGGCGGCTTGCTGGACGAGTCGGCCGTCAGGGCGTAGGCGGCCACCTGGTGGCTGCCGCGTTCGGCCAGGTAGCACCGGCTGCCGTCGGGGTGGAAGCAGGCCGCCGCGGGGGCGGCGCGCGGACTGACGGTCGCCCGGATCCCGCCTCCGGCAGTCACATCGGCCGCCGGTCCGTCGAGCGTCACGGCGAGCTGCTCCCCCGGTGCCGATGCGGCCCGGACGATCGGCCGGCCGTCAGCGTCGGGCACGTTCTGCAGGGTGACGAAGTCGAAGCCGGCCGCGAAGGCGTGCGCGGCCAGGGCCGGTCCGGTCACCGGGGACGGCTGGCCGCTGACGGTCGGCTCGTCGTAGCGCAGGACGAGGGCCCGACCCTGCTGCGCCAGTCCGAGGCCGGACGGGTCGTGGGCGCTGAGCACGGTGAGGGTGCCGGGCCGCCCGGCGAGGCGGGCCAGCAGTCGGTCGAGGGCGGCTCCTGCGGCCGGCTGCATCCGGCGGTTGTTCAGGTCGAACCCGTAGTCGACCTGGGCGGGCGGCACGGCCAGGTCGTCGGTGCGCAGCTGGAGGTAGGACGGGTCGAAGTCCGCGGTCACGGTGCCGGCGGCCTCGGACTCGGTGACGCCGATCAGGCCGTCCCGGCCGATGGTCTGGCCGATCGTCATGAAGTCCTCGGGCAGGCCGATCCGCAGGGTCCGGCGGCCGCCGCGGGTGTGACCGGCACGGGTGACCTCGACGCCGACGGTGACGTCCCCGGCGGTAAGGGCCTGGAGGGTGGCATGGCCGAGCGGGGTGTCCGGGGCGACGATCGCGTTGCCGGGGCCTTCGCGGGTGACGGACCAGCGGACGAGGGCGTCGGCGAGCCCGGACACGGGCGGGTCCAGGGCGAGATGGACGGTCTGGCCGGCGGTGGGGTCGGTGTCCCCATCGGTGTCGAGGGTGAGGGCGAAGGTGTCGCCGGGCGGCTGGGCGGCCTGGACGAGGTCGTCGGCGGTGCAGGTGACCCAGCCGAAGCCGGCGGCGTGGGCGTGCACGCCGAGCGTACCGGTGTCGAGGGTGGTGTGGCGCAGGTTCAGGGCCCGGCCGACGGCGTGCAGACCGGGGCCGGCGGGGTCGTAGGCGCTCAGCACGCTGAGGGTGCCGGGCTGTCCGGCGAGGCGGTCGAGCAGCGCGTCCAGGGCACGTCGGGTGGTGAGCTGCATCAGCCGGTTGGCGTCGTCGTCGGCGAAGTCGAGGCCGGGCCGGGCCTGGTCCGCGTATCGGCAGAGCCAGGCCGGGTCGAAGTCGGGTTCGTCGTCGGCGGTGCCGACGGCCTGGGGCTCGGTGCGCAACCGGTCGCCGTCGGCGGTGATGCTCTGGCCGGCGGTGAGCGCGGGCGGCAGGACGCGCAGCAGGGCGGAGCCGGTGGCGATCGCAGCGGTGGTCTCGTCGACGACGAAGGCGGCGTGATCACCCGCGACCGGCCCTGCGACCTGGTTGACGGCGTCCTGGAGATTGTCCGGGGTGGGGACCAGCCAGCGCTGGAAGATACTCAGCCGGCGCCGGTACTGGTCGTCGCTCTCACCGGTGACCGGGGCGAAGGTGGTGCGGGCGGTGTTGGAGAGCCGGACTTCCTCGATCAGCCCCTGGTACTGGGCGGCGACCGTACCGTCGTCGCTGGACTCCTGGCCACGGCCGATCGTGAGGGGCTCGGCACTCAGGACCGGCCCGAGCTGGTCGAGGCTGCGCCGGTCCACTTCGGCGCCGTCCAGATAGAGCTGGACGACGGCTCCCGTTCCGGTGCGGCGCACGGTGGCGGCGAGGTGGTGGAACTGGCCGTCGGCAAGGTTGCGGTCGGCGAAGAGCTGGGTCTCGGTGGTGCCGTCGGCGAGCGAGAAGCGGAGGTTCTGGTCGACGCCCCGGTAGCTGCCGAGGGTGAGCGCCCAGCCGGGGGCGGCCCGGGTGTTGAGCGGGCTGCGCTTGGCGACGACGGCGCCGGGCCCCGTGGCGGTCAGGGCCGGTCGGACAACCGCCTCGACGGTGAAGTCGCCGGGCAGGGCGAGGTCCGGGCTGTCGGGGACGGTGAGGCTGCTGTCGGGGGCGGTGAAGCCGAAGGCCGGGCCGAACCGCCCGGTCCGGCCTGCCTGGGCTGCGCCGTTGACGGCGGCGGGGTGCCGCCCGCCGGCGTCGGCGGCCGATGTGACCTGGAGGTTGTCGGGCGTGGGCCGGTCGTCGAGGTGGTACAGCACGAGGGTGCCGTCGTCCGGCGCGTACGGGTGGGGCGGGAAGCGGGGTGCGCCGAGGTCCCGGCCGAGCAGGTCGAGGCCGGCGCCGCGGGCGCCGCCGGCGCCGCGTTGGCGGGCGACGTCGGCGCTCCGCCGGGTGAGGTCCTGGACGTCGCGGCCAATGGTCCAGAGCAGCCGGGCCAGGGTGCCGAGCAGCGCGGTGAGTTCCCAGTCCTGCGGCCCGGCCGGGGCCGGGGGCAGCGGGTGGAGTCCGGTGAGTTCCAGCGCGGCAGTGAACTCGGCGGCGTTGCCAGGCAGTTCGACGGCGAGCTGGTCGCCGGCAGGCCAGCCGGCCGGAAAGCGCAGGTCGGTGCTCTCCTCGGGCGCGCCGGGGGTCCGGGTGAAGGTGATCCGGACGGTGACCGGCTCGGCGATGTCGGCGGCCGGTGCGAGCAGGAAGCGAGGCGCGTCCGGGTCGCGTCCGTGGTGGGCCCGGTAGGCGGAGAGGTCGTAGGCGGGGCGCAGGGCGCCGGTGCCGTCGGCGGTGAGCGGCACGGCGAGCCGTTCCATGCCCCGGTCGTAGGCGGGGGTGAGGCCGGTGGCCATCACATCCAGGAAGTCGGTGCTCATGGGCTCGCCACCTGGAGGTCGATCAGCGGGCCGTCGAGGTCGAAGTAGGCGATCTCGTCGGCGGCGAGGATGAGGTTCTCGCCCACCGACAGTTCCACGGCGTCGCCGAACACCGCGCCGCCGAATCCGACTTCGGCGAAGAGGGGGGCACCGCGGCGCAGCCGCAGGTTCTGCACGTCGACGACGCCGGCGACCGAGCGGGCGGTCAGTACCAGGTCGGACTGCAGCACGGCGCGGCCCAGGCGCAGCCGGTCCACGCCGGCGTGGACGGCGCTGAGGATCGCACCACGGATGGCGTTTGGGTCGTGGCCGGGCTGGACCACCAGAGTGGCCCGGATGCCGACGTCGACCTGGTTGGCCTGTCGGATGTCCGGGAAAACGGAGACGGGCCGCCACTGCCGGACGACGTCGAGCACCTTGTCGTACACGGCCGGGATGTCGCCCTCGTCCTGGCGCCAGGGCCAGCCGGGTTCGACGGCGACGACGATGTCGAAGAAGTACGGGGAGCCGGTGCGGCGGCCGGTGGTGAAGTCGTGCTGGCCGAACAGGTAGGTGTTGAAGACACCACGGGAGGCGTCGACGCCGCCGAGCGGGTCGAAGACGGCCGCGTCGCGCACGCCGGGGACGTCCAGGATCCGTGCGAGCACGGCGTCCTGGGTCCACAGGGTACGAGGGACGCCGAGCAGGCGGGCCCGGTAGACGTCGTCGGGCTCCTGGAGGTCGCCGCCGCCGATGGGGGCCCGGTTGGCGACCTGGACGGTGGCCGGGCCGAGGTTGAGGTGGAGGCGGGCCCAGTTGGGTTCGAGTTCGAGGGCCTGGTCGGCGGGCAGGTTGCCGCAGGAGCCGCGGTCGACGGCCTGGACACCGACGGTGGCGGCGGGCGCGTCGGCGGTGAGGGTGGCGGTGGCAGTGGTGCGCAGGCTGGTGTACGGGGCGGGGGTGGCGCGGATGACTGTGCCCTGGGGCAGGACGAAGACGCGGTCAGGGTCGGCGCCGGTCAGGGTCAGGGTGACCTCGCCAGTGGCCCACAGCCATTGCCGCGCCTGGCCGAGATCGGCGCCGAGCAGGTCGAGGGCATCGCCCTGGGCGGTGGTGAGGAAGTTGGCGTAGTACTGGTTCTCCAGAGCGCGCCAGAGTTCGTGGACCTGCACGGCGGCGGCGTCGAGCACCTTGCGCAGGGCGGAGCCGGACGTCAGGTCGACGTCGCTGCCGAACATGGCCCGGGCGCGGGCCTGTTGATCGGCGATGATGCGGTCGATGCCCTTGAGGACGAAGCCGTCCGGGGTCACACCGTAGCGGTCGGCGGAGGTGGCGTGTGGAGTGAGGTCAGTCAAGGCGTCCCCCCGAGGTGAGGGTCAGCGTGGAGCCGGCGACGGTGTCGATGATCGCGTAGACGGCGTACTCGCGGCTTGCCCGGGCGGCCTCGACGATCCGCTCGTGGGCGGCGCCGGCCAGGCCGGGCCGGAAGTCGAGGTAGCGCGGGTCGTCCTGGAACAACACCTCCCGGACGTCGGCGACCCGGCGGTCCGCGCAGAGGCAGCGGACCAGTTCCATCCGGATGTACTCCTTACGGGCCTGGAGGTCGAGAGCGTAGCGGCTGATGGAGAGCCGGTCGAAGCCGAAGGCCGTGTTGAGCCGGTCGGTGCCGAGCTGGGTGCCGACGGCGAGCAGCAGTGCCTGGACAAGCGCGGCGAGTCCCTCGTTCTCGGCGGGTCCGCCGGTGTCCGGGTCGGTGACCAGGTCCCCGTCGTCGAGGACGAGGCCGCGGCCGAGGCTGGGCCTGCCCGTCGGGCCGGGCATGCCTGGCAGGCCTCGCACGCCGGGGACGTCGGGCAGGTCGGTCGGCAGGCCGGGATCGACGAGGCGGTCGGGGTCGGTCATCAGATCGCCTCCAGGAGGGTCTGCCCGGGGTCGGTGATCTGCCAGGTGCCCAGCCCGGTGCCGCTGGCGGTGGCGCCGTGCGCGGTGGCGAGCAGGACCGGTTTGCCGCCGACGACGAGCTTTGTGGCGAGGCCGTCCGGCAGGGCGGGGGTGGTCGCGCAGGGCTGTGGGGTACCGCTGGGGGTCATGGCCGTGCAGGGGACGATCATCCCGGGGACGGGGGCGGCCGCGGAGCCGAAGGTGAAGGGGGCCTCCGCGCCGGTGGTGAGCACCCCCTTCCCGCTCACGGTGACCGCCGTGTTGCCAGGGGCCAGCGTGCACTGCCCGCCGTGCGAGCACTGGATGATCGCGCCTTCGGCGAGGACGAGAGGCATCAGCCGATCGCCACCTTTCCCTGTCCGACCGTCAGGCTCGCCCCGCCCGCGCTGACGGCCACCTTGTCCGCGTCGACCGTCACGCTCGCCCCTCCCACCGTGACGGCCACCTTGCTGTCCCCCACAGTCACGCTCGCCGGGCCGGCGGTGACGGTCGCCTTCCCGCACTTCGAGGTGACCGCGACGTTCCCGTCCCGGTCGATCCGTACCTCGGTGCCCGAGCTGTGGCTCAGCAGGAACTCCTCGGCGGTGCCCTCGGCGGGCCGCTCGCCCACGGCGGAGCAGGCGGAGGTGCCGACGGTCAGCTTCAGGCCGACCGCCTCGACGACCCGGCGGCCGTCGGCGGCGGTGAGGTCGTTGACGCCCTTGCCCTCGGGGCGCGGGTCCGGTCCGGCGGACAGTCCGGTCGGCAGGCAGAGCCACCAGTCGCCGGCCTTCGCCCGGGGGCGGTCCATCGCGGGGTCGTTGGCCCAGAGGAACCCGGTGACCACCGAGTCGTCCCGGGATCCGCGGACATCGTTCAGCAGTGCCCGCATGCCCTCGTAGACCGGGACGGACAGGCCCACGTTGTGCCAGGCGAACGGCGCGGCGAGCGGTTTGTCATGGAGCACGGGCCCGTGCTCGTCGACCATCAGGTCGACGCTCGGTGACACGGCCGCCGGGGCGTCGCCCTGCCCGTACGCGACGTCGGCGGACCGGCGGTCCGGCTTGGCGGAGCGGATCTGGCCGGCGTCGACCGAGGGCGAGACGGTGCGGGCGTCGCGGATCCGGCCGGCGATGGCGTCGGCGATCGCGAACGGGCTGCCCTCGCGAACGGCCTCGGTGTTCTTCCGGTTGCTCTTTCCGCCGCCGCTGCCGATGGCGGCGCCGATGCCGGTGTCGCTGGTGAAGACGGCCGCCCGCCCGGTGCAGACGTAGCCGTTGCGCGGCGAGAAGGAGTGGGTGAGCTGGATGATCCGGTAGCCCTTCAGCGGGTTCTGGTAGCCGTCCACGCTGGCCGCGACCAGTTGCCCGGCGCGCAGCGCGGGCGTGCCGAGGACGGTGAAGTCGAAGGCGCCGACGGAGGTCTGCTCCGGCAGGTCGTTCACGACCCGCAGCGTTCCGGCGGTGCTGGCCTGGACCGGCGCGAACGCGGCCAGCCGGGCGGTGACCCCGGTCGCGGGGGCGATCAGGGCGTCCTCGCCACTGAGCGCGGCGAACGCCGCCGACGGGTCGGACGGCAGGGCCGGGCCGGGTCCGGACGGCGGGGAGGTGACGGCCTGGCCGAACTGGACCGTGCCGTCCTGTACCAGGAGTTCGGCGTCGAAGCGCCCCGCGAGTTGCTGAAGCATGACGAAGGCGTTCGGTGCGTCCAGGGTGATCTCCCGGCGCGAGCCGGTCGGGGTCGCGCGGGCGCGCAGCTCGGCCCGGGCCTTGCCGACGATCTCCTCGGCCGCCTCGGCGGGGGTGACCTCCTGCCGGGAGTAGTGGGCGAGCCCGGTCGTTCCCTTCCCCTCACCGAGTTCCTTGGTGGTGACCAGCTGGAAGGCGGCCTCCTCGAAGCCGGTGAGCAGCACGCCCAGCTGCGTGTCGGCGCGCCGGGAGACGGTCATCCCGTCCACCCGGCCCTTCAGGACGGGCTCGCGGGACCCCGGCGACTCCAGGTAACCGAGCGTGATCTCCACCTCGACCCCGCCCACGCGGTCGCCCCGTGCTCCGGTGAGCGCGGTGGCCAGCTTGCGCTGGGCGGACAGCGGCAGGGCGGCGAGGTCGATGCTGAAGGCGCCAGGCTGTCCGAGGCCGTACGTCACGGTGATCTCGGCGTCGCTGAGGATCAGGCCGCCGGACACGTCGTTGGACACCGTGAGGTTGAGCGTCGGGAACGTCACGCGGTACCAGAGGATCACGCCCATCGCGGTGCCACCCCGATCACGATCTGCGTGCCGTAGTGGCCGGGGCCGTTGAGATTGCCCTTGGCCACCTTGGCGGTCACCAGCCGGATCGCCAGCGGCCCGGCGTAGTGGACGAGTTCGGGCTCGGCGACGAGCTTGCGCAGGAACTGCACCTGCGGCCCGGCCGGCCCGTGGCGCACCACCCGCAGCACCAGGTAGCCGGGCGGCGCCGTCGCCGCGGCGGCCGGAACCGGCGCGGCGAGGTCGTAGAGCATCTCCGGCGGGTCGGTGGCGGGCGCGTCGAGGCTGACGTACAGGCCGAAGTCGTAGGCCGTCGCGCCGATCAGGCAGCCGAACGCCTGCGGCAGACCTTCGTCCGGCGCAACGGGCAGCTGGTGGAAGTCGAGCGCGGGCCCGGCGGGTGGGGGCGGGTACGTGGCGAGCGTGTTCACAAGGCGCCTCCCAGCTGCCGCTGCGCCGGTTCCAGGCCGCTGACGCTGGGCACGGCGGCCGTGCCGGCGGCCAGGGCCAGGTCCAGCGCCTCACCGAGGACGGCGGTCACGCCGGAGCGCGGTACATGCTCCAGCGTGATGCTGACGTCGAGGGCGTCGCGCTTCTGGTTGGACTGGGTGAAGCGCAGGGCGGTGATCTGCATGTCGAGGCTGATGGTCATCCCGCAGACCACCGGGATCCCGGCCAGGTTCATCGCCGGCGCGGCGGCGGGCGCGAGGGCGCGCGAGGTCAGGGCCAATGCCTCCAGCCCCTTCTTGACGAGCAGCCTGGTCCGGCCGACCAGCACCGCCTCGACCGTGATGGTCCGGGTGGTCGGCGAGACCAGCTGCGCAAGGCTGCTGCCCGCGATCCGGGCTACCTGGTAGCCCTCGTTGAGGGTCAGGCTGGTGACGGTGAACAGCGGCACCGCACCGATCAGGACGGGCACGTTCACACCGGCAGCCATGGCGGGGGCCTACCTCTCCGGGTTCCTCGGGTTGCGGAGCCGCTTCGTCGGCGCCTCCTCGGTGGGGAGTTCGACAGGTTCTTCCGGCATCGGCTCCGATGCGCCGGTGTGGATCCGGACGCGCGGCTCGCCGCCGCCGACCCCGACGCGGACCCGGGCGGGCGTCCGGCCCTTGACCTTCACCCGGATCGACTCCTCGATGCTCCTGCTCCGCGCCGCGTCGATGGCCCTCCACCGCGCGATGACCTCCGGGTCGTAGAAGGCCGAGGCCTGCGGCCAATCAGCCCAACTGCGTTCCCCCTTGGACGCGTTCGCGGATGCGTCCATGAGCACCATGTCGTCGATGTCCACGGCGAGGGCTTCGCGTTCGGCGGCCGTCAGCAGCTCGAAGCCCTCCATCTGCGAGATGCGGGCCAGCGAGACGATGTGGTCCACCTCCAGCAGCCCGGAGGACACCCGCAGCTTTCCGACCTCGTCGACCGTAGCCCGGGCGAGGACCTGGGCCCGTTGCTCCGATGCGTTGAAGGCCTGCCGCATCCGCACGAGCGGGCTGACCCGGGCTGCCTCCGCGGCCTTCGCGGCCTTCTCCATGTCGCGGGCTGCCCTGGTGATGAGGCCTTCCTTGACGATCTGCCCGGTCCTGCCGCGCTCGCCGGTGAGTGCTACGAGCTCGGCGTCGATCTCCCTGATCCGATCGACGTCCCGCGTCTCCAACGGCTCCTTGCGCAGGGCGCTCCGCTCGAACTCCAGCTCGGCCTGGTACAGGCGCCGCGACGCCAGCTCCTCGCTCGCCTTCGTGAGTGCCGCTTCGGCCGCCAGCTGCTCCGGGGTCGGACGGTGCCAGGCCCGCATCTCGGCCACGATCTCCTCGAACGCGCTCGCGCCCTCCGACCGCCGCGCGGCGAGCCGGTCGACGTACCGCAGCAGTGTGGCGTCGTCCATGGTGCGTTGCTCGCCGATCCGGACGATCTGCTTCACCCGCTCGAACGCCGTCTCGATCTCGGCCAGTTCCGCGCCGGTCAGCTTCGTCACGTCGCCCAGGAGTTCCGCCATCCGCGCTTCGGTTCGCAGCGCGGCGACCTTCATCACGCCCTTCTTGACGGCGTAGTACATGGCCTGCATCGGCCCGGTCGGGTCGACCAGGAAGCCCCCGTGGAGCCGGCCCGCGAACTCACCGACCACGCGTTTGAGACCCAGCTCGGCTGCCGCGTGCGCCTTGAGCGTCGCCCGGAGTTGCGGCGCCAGCTGCTCGACCTCGTCGATCTTCGCGGTGAGCGCCCGGTAGCGGGCCGCCGCCGTCTCGATGTCCGTGGCGGTGGAGAAGTCGTGCAGCGGCACCTTCAGCGCGACCAGGCCCTTGGCCGACGCCTTCAGCAGCGTCGCCACCTGCCCGAGGTCCACCGCTGCCGCCACGACGGCGACCCCGACCCAGAGCAGCGAGGGGTCCTCGTCGATGAACGACAGCTCGTACTCGGCGAAGGCCCGCCGGTACTCCGTGATCGCCTCCGTCGCCTGGTAGACGCTGATTCCGGCGGTCGCGACCAGGGCGACCGCGCCGATCCACCCGCCGACCGGAACGACAGCGGCGAGCACGAGAGGGATGACCACGAGGGCGGTCGCTGTGAAGGGGTGCGCCTGGCCCACGGCCTTGACGTGGTCGTCGACGATCCAGGCGTAGATCGTGTCGGCGCCGGCCCCTTGGCTCCGCTTCGTCGCCTCCACCAGTCCCGGCAAGCTGAAGACGCGCTCGGGGTCGCTCGTGAGCTCCCCGCGGACCGTGGCCGCTTCGGCCTGTCGCTCGTCGGCGACCCCGAGCAGGTACGCCCGCAGCTCGGGCGCGTCGAGCCGGGCGAGCTTCTCGCGGTCGGTGCCCCGGCCCAGCCGGTTGGCGTCGACGAGCGGGTCCTCACCGGCACCGGTCACCACCGCCTGGCGGGCTGCGGCCCGCAACGACTCGGCTTCGACGGAGTACCGGCTGACCTGCTCGCCGGCATGGTGCACGGCGAAGTACCTCGCAAGCCCCTCCTTCGCGGCGGCCTCCTCGAACTCGGCGCGCGCCTGCGTCCGCGCGATGCCGGCGGCCATCGACTCGACGTAGCCGGGGCTGCGCAGCTTGCGCCGCTCCTCGTGGAGCAGGTGGTCGTACCGCGCGAGGACGTCAAGCCCGATCGCGACCGCCTCGGCCCGGAACTGCAGCCGGTAGGCGTCCATCGCGGAGACGAAGGCTGCTTCGTCGGTGAACCCGTGGCGCTTGAGGGACTCCTGGAAGCGGGCGGCCACAGCGTTCCACTCGTCCCGGAGAGCCGGGTACACACCGATCTTGGGCCCGGCCCGG
The DNA here is from genome assembly GCF_042269865.1 of Streptomyces sp. NPDC055966. Taxonomy (NCBI): domain Bacteria; kingdom Bacillati; phylum Actinomycetota; class Actinomycetes; order Kitasatosporales; family Streptomycetaceae; genus Streptomyces; species Streptomyces sp. NPDC055966. The sequence continues at coordinate 2,674 of NZ_JBHJYK010000047.1, read as the reverse complement.
GTCGCCCGCGCCCGCACCGCGTTCAGGGCCTGCCACAGCCGGTACAGGTCCTCGCACCCGAAGAGCCTGGCCGCAGCCGCCTCGGTCCGCACAGCCTCGGCCTCGCGGGCATCTTCGGCGCGCAGGTACCGCTCCATCGAGGCGTCCAGCTCCGCCCAGCTCGCCGTCTCCGCCGTGACCTTGCTCAGGTAGTCGGCGCGCTGGGCCGGCGTCAGGCCGCTGAACTTCCCTCCGAGGCGCAGCACCGGTCCGAGGTCCTCGGCGTTCAGCGGCAGGCCGCCCGCGAAAAGGATGTCCTTGACGTCCTCGGGCAGGTTCGCGATCTTCCGGCGCAGATCGTGCTCGGCTGCGGCATCGGCCCGCGCGGCAAGCCAGCGGGCGCGCAGGGCCGCGTCCTGCGGGCCGGTGCCGGGCCGCCGCGTCCCCGGGGGGAGGCCGCTCTCCCGCCGGAACCGCTCGTCGGCCTCCTGGTCGATCCGCTCCCGCTCGGACGGGGGCAGCGCGGCCATCGCCACCTCGGTGACATCGGTGATGGTCAGCTCGATGAAGCCCTGTTCGAGGTCCCGGGCGGACACCGAGCGTTCGCGCCCTTTCGTCCACCGCCAGTTGGAAAGCAGCCGGTCGACCTCCTGCTCGCTCGTGGCCCCGTAGTACTGGCGGACGAACTCGCGCAGCAGCTCAGCCGGTCCCAGCTCTCCCTTGTCCCGGGTCAGCCGCACACGGAAGCGGATCCGCTGTGGCCCGCCCCCTCCCGCCGATTCGGCCGGCATCGGGCGCCTGCGGCCGGGCGTGCCCTCGGTCCGCTGCGCGAGGCGGACCGACGTGTGCTCCGCCAGGCCCCGCACGCCGCCGCCCCGGGGCTGCCGGGTGGGGGGCGGCGGGGCGACCGGGCGGGCACCGGCCGGGCGGGCGGGGCGCTCCACCGTTCCCGCCGCCTCCCCCGTCCCGATCGCCGTCTCCGCGGATTCCGCCATCTCCGCCGACAGTCCGAAGCCCAGCAGGAGACCGCCGCCCGGCACCGGCTCGGCGACCGGCTCGGTGGCCGGCCCGGCAGCCGCCTCGGTGGCCGGCCCGGCAGCCGGCGCACCCGCGATCCGAAGACCCTCCTCCCCCAGCCCGGCCACTGCCCGGGCCACCGCGCGCCGTATCACGTCCTCCAGCTCCCGCCGCCGGTCCTGCGGCAGGTCGCCGTCGAAGGTGACCGCCTCCGGCAGATGCGGCCGGATGGTCAGGTTGCCGAGGCCACCGCTCATGGCTGCCGCTCCAACCGCGTCAACTGTGCGGCCAGTTCGTCCCGCCGCCGCTCTGACGCCCGCGCCTGCTCCGGCGTCATGGACTGAGCGCCCGCTCCTGCCTCCTCCTGCGCGAGCCCGGCGCGCAGCACGGCCGTCAACTCGTCCCGGCCGAACGGTTGAAGCTCCACCGAGTGGGTCGTGCGTACCAAGTCCTGCTGCCACTGTCCCGCGAGCCACCGGCTGCCACCGGTGACCCGGGAGGTCTCGCTGTGCTCGATCCGCTCCGCAGCCACCGACACCGACGTCAGCTCCACCTCTGCGTCCATCAGGTTCTCGTCCCGACCCCTGCGGTGGATCGTGGTGAGGATGCCGACCACGCCGTAGAGCGGCTTGCCCGGGTTCCGCAGCTGAAGCTGCACAAGTTCCGGCACCTGGCTGTCGAGCCGGGACTGGATCTCCGGTTCCATCGCCGCCAGCTTCGGTTCCGTCCACTCCCGGATCTTGCGGCTCTCGTACTGCTCCCGCACCTTGGCGGCGACCTGGGCCCAGATCACCGCCGCGACGACCTTGGCCAGGCCGATCCCGGCGGCGCGGACCCCACGCGCCACCCGCACCTTGACGGGCACCCGGATCGGCTCCCGGGACACCACCCCGCCGACCCGGCGGCGCATGGTCTCGGTGTCCGCATGGGAACGCGGCCGGGTGGGGCTGACCCCGGCCGCCTCGGCCTTGGCGATGTCCGCCACGCGGGCCGCCCTCACCTCCGGGCCCACCAGGTCCAGGAACTCCACCTGCCGCGGCAGGTTCCGCGCGCCGGAGACGTACCCGCCGGCGTTGGTCACGATCAGTCTGATCTTCAGTTCGGCCGGGATCGGCCGGCCGGCAGCGACCGCGTCCCGCGCACGGCCCAGCCGCTTCAGGACGTCGGCCTTGCCTTCGAACGCCGGCGCCTGCTCGATCTTGCCGATCGCCCGGGTGAGGCCGGGGTGCAGGTTCTCGCCGAGCGACGTCACCTCGGCACCGTCGAGTTCCTTCACCTCGTAGGAGGCCTTGTTGTCGACCAGCCAGAGCTCTCCGGTCCCGGCATGGATCCCGACGTAGTCGATGCCCGGCTCGTTGAGCCGGTGCGCGCCCGCGCCGGTGGAGGTGATCACCGCGTGCACACCCCGCTGTCCCAGCAGGTGCGGGAGGTCCTGCTCGCCGTAGGCGCCGCCGGCGAACGACCCGGTCCTCGGGCGCGGCCGGTCCGTCGGCGGGCCCGGCACGTCGTGTGCCAGGACCTCGGGCCGCAGGACCAGCGGCGGGCCGGGCGGTGGCGGACCGGGCAGCGACGGACCGGGCGGAGGGCCGGGCGGCGCGGCCCCGGTCGCGGCCCCGGCCCCGGTCGCGGCCCCGGCCCCGGTCGCGGCCCCGGCCCCGGTCGCGGCCCCGGCCCCGGT
>NZ_JBHJYK010000046.1:0-31466 GCF_042269865.1 Streptomyces sp. NPDC055966 | reverse complement strand
ACACCACCACCCCCTCGGACTCCTTCCCCGGCATGACCGCCCAGGTCACCGGCGGCGGCCCGGGTACCACCGGCATCTACTACGACGACGTGTACGACCACGCCCTGCTCCCGGCCGGCACCACCCACTGCAAGGGCGTCAAGCCCGGCGTCGAGGTGGACATGACCGAGGACATGGACAAGAACAAGGCCTCCCTCGATGCCGGCCAGGGCCTGAAGAACCTGCCCGGCAGCATCCTGCAGATGACCGGCCGGCCGCAGAGCCTGCTCGACCCGAGCAAGCTGCCCGTCGACACCACGACCTGCAAGCCGGTCTACCCGCACTCGTACCTGCGGGTGAACACCGTCTTCAACGTGGCCCGCAAGGCCGGCCTTCGCACCGCATGGTCGGACAAGCACCTCGCCTACGACATCCTCAACGGCCCTTCGGGCACGGGCATCCAGGACCAGTTCTCCCCGGAGATCAACAGCGACGCAAGCGGCTACGCGGCCGGGAACGACTGGACCACCGACAACAAGGCGACGGAGCAGTACGACAGCTACAAGGTCAAGGCCGTCCTCAACGAGATCGACGGCTACGACCACTCCGGCAGTCACAAGGTCGGCACCCCGGCGGTCTTCGGCATGAACTTCCAGTCGGTCTCCACCGCGCAGAAGCTGCCCTCCTCCGACGGCCTCAAGGGCGGCTACGCCTCCAAGGGCGTCCCCGGCCCGCTGCTGCAGAAGAACCTCGACTACGTCAACACCGAGGTCGGCGCGATGGTCAAGGAGATCCGGGCCAAGGGCCTGGCCTCCAGCACGGACATCATCCTGTCCGCCAAGCACGGCCAGTCGCCCACCGATCCCACGGCCCTGACCCGCATCGACGACGGTCCGCTGCTCGACGGGCTCAACGCCGCCTGGAAGAAGAAGCACCCGGGCGCCGGCGACCTCGTCGCGCACTCCGTGGACGACGACGGCATGCTGCTGTGGCTGAACGACCGCTCCGCCGGGGCCACCTCGTTCGCCAAGCAGTACCTGCTGTCGCAGAGCGGCAAGGGCACCGACATCAACGGCAAGCCCACCAAGTCCTTCACCAACAGCGGGCTCAGCAGGGTCTACGCGGGCAAGGAGGCGGCCGAGTACTTCGGCGTCAAGCCCGGTGACGCCAGGGTCCCGGACCTGTTCGGCATCGCCAAGTACGGCGTGGTCTACACAGGCGGCACCAAGAAGATCGCCGAACACGGCGGCGCCCACGCCGACGACCTGAACGTCCCGCTCGTCATCTCCGGCGCCGGCACCCCCGCGCGCGTGACCAAGCCTGCTCAGGTCGAGACCACCCAGATCGCCCCGACGATCCTGTCCCTCCTGGGCCTGAACCCCCACGACCTGCAGGCCGTCCAGAAGGACCACACCCAGGTCCTGCCGGTCCATTGACCCTCGGCAACCTGTGACCCCGGCACGGGTGGACCGCGCGCAGAACAGCGTGCGCCCACCCGTGCATGCGTGCCGTCGTGGCGCGTTGACGTAGAGGTTGGCCCAGGCGGACAGGGCCTTGCGGTGCCGGGGCCAGTCGGTGGCGGTCGTGCCGCCCGCCATGTAGCGGGACCCGAGTACCACGGCGGCGTCCTTCGTCAGCAGGGTGTCGACCACGGCCGGGATCGCCGAGGCCGGGTGCGAGAGGTCGGCGTCCATCTGAACCACGACGTCGGCGACCTCGTCCAGTGCACCGGTCATCCCGGTGAGGTAGGCGCGGTCGAGTCCGTCTTTGGCGGTGCGGTGCGGCACGTCGGCGGTGTCCGGTGACTCGGCGGCGAGTTTGTCGGCGGCCTCGCCGGTGTCGTTGGGTGAGTTGTCGTCGACCATGAGCAGGTGAAGGTTCGGCGCCGGCAGGTCCGCGAGCAGGCCGGCCAGGACGGGCAGGTTGTCCCGTTCGTTGTAGGTCGGCACGACGGACAGCGACCTTCGGGGACACGGCGGTCATCGGCAACTCCTGGGTCAGGGGTCGGGAACGGTTCAGCGGTTACCGGCGCTCGGCGGTCGCGGAGCGCTGATCGCACTCCAATGGCTGGGGTCTACGCCCTCTTGTGCCGTAGGTCGTGGCCGGTGCTGATGGCCGTGGCGGCCAGGAGGCCCAGTGCCGTGCTCTCGGCCAGGGACCCTGGATGAGGAGCGGTCCGGACCATGGCGAGGAGGTTCTGGCTCGCGGCGAGGGTCAGTCCGGTTCCGATGTGCAGCAGGGCCGTGGACAGCCGGCGTGTGGTCGGCAGGGCGGCGGTTCGGGCGATGCGGGCGACGAGGACGCATAGGCGGAGTGCGACGAATCCGAGCGTGAGCCAGTAGGAGGTGACCGCGGCTGTGTCGGCGAAGCCGGTGAGGTGTTCGGCCATGCCGCTCCATGCCGTCAGGCACAGGGCGACGACCGCGGCGGTCGGAGCGGCCAGGGTGCGGACCGCCGCGGCGGTCATGCTGCGGAGCGCTGTGCCGCTCAGCGGGGGAAGTGGTGCTGCGAGACCGATGCCGAGCAGGAGCGGGGCGAGCCAGAGGCTGGTGGCGGGGTGGTGGATGTCGGCCGTGAGGGTGGTGGAGGGTTCGGCCGAGCGCAGCAGCAGTCCGGTGGTCGCGGTGAGCGCGAAGAGGGCGACGGTCACCACACGGCGGGTCTGCCCGGTGCACGTCTCGGGCCAGTCGCCGGGGTGCAGCCAGAGGCGCGCGGCCCCCGCGAGGGTGTCGGGCCAGGACCGGATTCCGGAGGCGGACACCTCGTGACGGATGTCCTCGCCCCATCGCTCGCGCACGGCCGGTGGGTAGAGCCGGGTCAGGAGCGTGGCCGCGTTCATGTCGGGTTGACCCCGAGCGCGCGCAGGCCGGCGGCGGAGATCCGGGCCATCTGCTGGAGTTCGGCGCGCAGTTGGTCGCGGCCGGCGTCGGTGATCTGCATGGTGCGGTGGCGTTCCTGGGGGTCGGCCGCTTCGTCCGCAGGCTGGATCAGCCCGCGCCCTTCCAGTCGGGACAGCGCGCCGTAGAGACTGCCGGGGCCGAGTCTGCGGCCGGTGAGCTCTTCGATCGCGGTGTTGATGGCGTATCCGTGCAGCGGTCTGTCCGCGAGGACGGTGAGCGCGAGCATCTGGGCGTCGTTGCTGTGCATGAGCCTCCTTCCCTCCGATCCACATACTACGAGCCGCGATACTACTTGTCATGTAGTACGAGGTGCGTACTATGGCGTGCCATGGAACACGTGATGGAGAACGGCCGGGCTTCCTCGGCCGCGGTGTGGGCGAGCCTCGGCGCGGCCGGTGTGTTCGAGGCGTTGACGGTGCTGGAGACCCAGGACAAGACGGTCAGGGCTGCCAGCCCGTGGCAGGACGACCCGTACGACGTGGTGGTGTCCCTGGCTCAGTTTGCGGTGCCGATGCTCGCGCTGGTGATCGCGTTACGGCTGCTCGTGTGGCGGGCGCCGGGCGGCGCGGACCGGGCGCGGCAGACGGTGCGTGCGGCGGGGGCGATGGTCACGCTGGTCGGGCTCACGGTGGTGTCCGAGTGGGCCGCGGTCATTGCCAGGACGCCTGCCTCATCCTCGGGGACATGGTCATCGGTGCTGACCGGCGGGCTGGTCGTCAATTCCGTACTCACCGTGGCGGTCGCGGTGTTGCTCGTGCGAGGCCGCCGAGGGCACGGCCCGGCCGACCCATGGCGGCATGACTGGCTCGGCGACACCGTCTTCCTCTGCCGACGGATTCCCGTACTGCGGCGCTGGGTCGGTCCGGACGCAGCCGTCTGGGTGCGCCGTCGCGCGATGACGGTGTTCGTCGCGCTGAGCACGCTGGCCGGGGCGGCCCTCACCAGTGCGCAGGCCATCGGCGAACGCTGGACGGATCCGCTGCTCATCGCCTGGTTTCTGGTCGTCGCAGCGACCTCCAACCTCGCATTCTGCGTGATCAGCAACGCGGTCGCGGGATTCATCGCCCGGCCGGCGCGTACCCGGCCCCGCCGTATCGCCGAGGTATCGGCCGTCGCCGGATGCGTCGCGCTCAGTGTGGCGACGGCGTTCCGCGACGCACTGTGGCCGATGTTCGGGACGGGATCGCTGACGTCCGTGCCGGCTTTGGCCGCCCTCACACTCGGCGCGGGTCTGGCCACCTCCCTCGTCACAGCCGCGCTCCTGCTCGCCTGCTTCCCGTACGCCTCCCTTGGCTTGCGCCGCCGCTTCGGCGCGGCCGCCACTCACCTTCGACGACCGGACAAGCACCGGTGAAAGGCGGGGCAGGCGGCATGCAGAGGGAACGCCCCCCCCCATGAGCATTTGGGGTCCGCTTGTGTGCTGATCTGGGTAAACGGTTGGCCTCCGGCGGCGGTGGCTCCTGTGTTCCCTGTGATTCCCCGCTCGATCTGGTGCGGTTGTGATGCGGGGCCAACTGGCTACACCAACCGGTTGATCACCGTCAGGTCCGTTGTCAGTGCCTGCGGCTATGGTTCCAAGCGCGCGGTCGGCTTCCGGGGGTTCCAGCTCCGAAGGGAATGGTTGCATCCCTGGCCTGTCTCGGGGCCGAAGACGGACGCGGGGGCGCGCTGGTTGCAGGGAAAGGTCGGAGCGCAGGCGGACGGCCTGTGGGGGCCGGCCACCGAATCCGCGTACTTCGGGTTCATCGCCGGCGGCGCGGGGCTCGCCGTGGACGGCGACTTCGGAACCATGACCGTACGCGCCACCCAGCGAGCGATCGGCGTCACCGGCGACGGCCAGTGGGGACCGGACTCGAAGCGGGCTCCGCAGCACCACCTCAACGCGTGGGGCAACGCCGGACTCGTCGAGGACGGCATCACGGGACCCGCCACCTACAAGGCGCTGCAGACCTCCCTCAACTCCATGATCGGCGCTGGTCTCACCGTCGACGGCGTCTGGGGACCGGCCGCGGTGAAGGCGCTGCGGACCGCCCTGGACCGGAGCAGGTTCTAGACACCGGAGCACGTTCCCGCGGCACGGCGCACTGTCGGGAAACCGTCCTTCCCTGGCCGTATCTTGTAATGCGCAGGACACGTACCAGGGGGGAACGGGTGATGACAGACCAGGGTGCCGAAGAGGCGCAGAGACCGGCGCGCGACCGACTCGTCGAGGAGATGCGTCGTATCAAGGAGGCTTCCGGGCTGAGCTTCGGGAAACTCGCCGCCAGGACGAACTACAGCAGTTCGTCCTGGGAACGCTTCCTCAACGGCAAACAACCGCCCTCCCGGATAGCGGTCGAAGAGCTGGCCGCGGCGGGCGGGCAGGCACCCGAGCGACTGCTCGCCCTCTGGGAGGAAGCCGCCGCGCAGGACTCGGAAGCCACGTCGACGACGGACCCCGAAGCCACGCCGACGACGGACCCCGAGGCCGAAACCGCTGCCGGGCCTCCCCACACGGTCACCTTTCTGCGCCGGGTGGCCCGGCATCTCGCCGCGGTCGGTTACATCGCCGTCGGGGCGCTGCTGGGAAGTCTGTTCACCGTGCTGCTGACGACCACCCAGCGCGGCGCGGCGGAGGGGAAAGAGCCGACGCCGGCGACGCAGTCGTCCGCCACGGTGGATCCGATCGCCCGGGAGACCAAGCCAGGGTGCCGCAGCGACACCTGCCTGTCCCGCGAACCCCAGGCGATGGACTGTCAGTGGGACGCCACCACGGTCCGTCAGACGTGGCTCCGCGGACTGCAGATCCAACTGCGCTACAGCCCGTCCTGCCAGGCCGTGTGGGGGCGGATCGAGAACGGGACGGTCGGGGACGAGGTGACGATCACGGACCGCTGGGGCCGCACGGACGATGCCCGGATACGGGTGGGCACCGACACCTACACCCGCATGCTGGCGGTGAGCCCTGGAGCCCCGGCGACCACGGTGACCATCTGCGGGCTGATACCGAGCCAGCGGGACAGGGAGTGCTCGCCGACGGCACCCCCTCAGACGTGACCGGCCAGGCCCCGTCCCGCCTGCCGATCGCGCACCGCGGCCAGTCCACCTCGCCACGTGCTCACGCCGTCGAAAGCGAGCGCCTTGTGCATCCCGTCAGGCGTCCCGAATCCCTGGTCATACAGGGCGCGAGCATCTCGGGACGTCCCAGGGACGCTCACACCCCCGGGGCGGCACGGCTCGCGCTGTACGGTCTGCAGCAGTGACGATCTCGGGCGAGAGCCCATCCGCCGAGGTCGTCACCTCAGGGCACTGCCTCACCGGCGAGCGAACGTCAATTGCAGGATGCCGACCCGGGGGCGGGAGGCGGCATGCCCTTGCCATCGACACATCAACGGGGGGAAATCCCTTCATGCGCAAGCGCATTGCGGCGATCACCACGGCCGCCGCAACGGTCGTCGGTCTGGGCCTCGCGGCCAGTCCGGCCCAGGCCGTCGACCGCTACAACTTCTCGATCAACATCGCGGACGGCCTCTGTCTGGACATCCTGCACAGCAGCCCCTCCACCGGAGCGACCGTCCAGCAGTGGTGGTGCAACGGCACCGACGCCCAGCAGTGGAACGTCCTTGACGCCGGCTCCCACTATTTCAAGATCCAGAGCGCCTCGTGGCCGCAGTACTGTCTGAACAACTGGAACGGTGGCGGTGCCGCCGGTGGCCCCGTCAAGCTCTACAACTGCGACAGCACGGACGATCTCTTCAACACGGTCGGTGCCGACCCGAGCAACTACGAGCAGTTCCAGCCGAAGGCGGCATCGTCGACGTGCGAGAACATGTCGGGCGGTCAGGACCTGGGCAACATCATGCGCCTCGCCCCGTGCAGCGACACGGGCCCCCACGCGCAATTCCGTCTGTATCGCCCTACCGGAATCTGACCGGCCGACAGCGAAGCGGCCGGGGGCTTCGCGCCTTTGGGCCCTTTGCCGCGGCAACAGCGGCGGGTGACCGGAGCGACTCGCCACCGGACCCGGCGTCCCACCGAACCCGTTCCACGTCCCTTGAAGTTCATGAACCGATCAAAGGAGCAGTAGCTCATCATGGCTCGATCTCGTACCACACGTCTTGCCCTCGCGGCCGCGTCCGGCGTCCTCGCCCTCGGCGGCACCCTGGCCACCGCGGGCCCGGCCAGCGCCAGCCCGGGCGACTCGGCGTGCGCCCCGAGCCCGCAAGGCTCCGTGTGCATCTGGGAGGACGGCGGCGGCTACGACGCCTCGTTCAGCAGCAACATCAGCGGCCTCGTCGACTTCAACCTCATCATCCACGGGGACACCCAGCACGTCGGTGACGGAGGGGCTTTCACGGTCTCCCCTGGCAGCAACAGCACCTACTACTTCGCCACGGGCACCCAGAGCTCGGCGTACGTCTGTCTGTACTCCCGCGACGGCCAGTTCTCGCAGGTCTGCACGCCGATACTCCGGGGCTGACCCTAGACAACAGACAAACCCCAGGTCGTTGACCTGGGGTTTCTCTCGTTCTCTCAGCAGATACACGGGGAATCGGCGGTTCACATCGGTGACCGAGTACTGCGGGTCCTTGGGCGCGGAGGGCTCGTAGGCGGCCACCACCTGCTCGCCCTGGTGTAGTTGAAACGTTTCCGTGGAAGCCAGTCGAGTTGATTTTGAAGGGGGCTGCCACGCTTTCACGACGGCGCTCAGCCACGTCGGCCAGAACGGGCCTTTAGTCGGGTAGCCGGATCACGTTGCCGTGACCCGGCTACCCGACTAAGGATGTAGATCCAGTCAGTCAAGCCTCTGCCACCTTTCACGGACTGACTTTCGGATACGCGGTAGGGAAGGAGGACGGTCGGTGTTGGGCAGCATCACGGCCGTGTGAACCGTGACGGTCGACGGTCGGCGGCAAGCGCGCTGAGGCGGTCGCCGATGACGGAGACACCAGGGCGGGGCTCGTTCGCGTAGTACCAGGGCTTGCGACGGCGCAGCAGCGACTCGCCGTGCTCTCTCCAGGTGAATCCGGGCTTCCGCAGCAGCTTTCGGAACACGGCGTCGACTGTCTCCGGGTGTGCGGCAGCGAGTCGGCGGATCGGCAGTGGCCCGATTGATTCCTCGCGCAGGTAGATGCGCAGCAGATCCTGGTACTGCCTGCGGCCCGCGAGCGCCGGGTCTGCGAACAGGTCTCGTAGCACCCCGTAGTCCGCATAGAAGTTGAGCCCGTCGACCTGATCGTAGATGACACCGATGGTGTCCGAGCCTGCCAGTTCCGGCGGCAACTCGAAAAAGGGCAGGTCCCGGCCGGGGAGCCGTCTGCCCTGGACACGGTCGGGATGTCCGGCGAGGGCGGAGTCCTGGCGGTGTCGGTAGTACGCGTTGAGGAGGTCCTCGGCTTCGGCAGGCGAAAGGACCAGTTCGTCGCCGCCGCAGACCTCGACGAACGCAGCCCGGTCCTCCCGCATCGCCTGCCACCCCTGCTCGACCTTCCGGGGGTTGCGGAAGACCAGTTCGGGTCGGCTGGTGGCCAGTTGCAGGGCGACCTGGGCGATCTCGGTGGCGCTGGACCTGGGGTAGCCCGACATCGCCCCGGACACCAGCCAGGCCTCGCCGGCCGAGTGGACCGGTACCAGACAGGTGTGGAGGAAGCTCCCCTTGGACACTCCGCGGAACGCCGCCCGCCCCACATTCGAGTACGTGCGGTACTCCAGGTCGTCGACCAGGTTCAGAAGGACGACGGCACCCCCTTCCTTCCGCTGGATCTCGAAGATGCCCTCGACCGGGTCGCGCCAGCCGAGCAACATCTCCCGGTCGGCGGCGGTCAGGTCCTTGCGCCCGGCGACGAACCGGTCCACCACGGTCGAACCGTCCGGCAGGCGGTACCGCAGGATGAAGTGGTCGATGATCCGGATCGCCTCGCCCTCGTCCAGCTGGCGCTCAGGCCCTGCGGCCTCCAGCAGGAGTGGCGTCAACCACCGGTCGAAGCGGGCGCTCTGCCCGAAGGCGACCAGCTGCCCTTTCAACGCGGCACTGCGCTCGATGAGGTCGGTCAGCGACGGTTCGCCGACGCGCCGATGCGTGCCCTGTACGGCGTCAGCCATGTTCAGCCCTTTCACACAGACCGGTTCCGCGTGGGTGTGAGGCGCCCGGCCTCAACCGGCCCAGTGACGGTATGCCTCGATCCACTCCGCGCCCTCGGGCGCCGGGCTGGGCACAGGCAGATCCAGGATTCCGATCGACTGCCGCATGCCTCCGCGAGAGCACCGAGCGACGATCCTGCCGTCCGGCGTGACGTCGATGCCGCGCACGGTCACCTCGACGCCGAGAACCGCGGTGGTGAAGGGCAGGGCGAGGTGCTCCCCAAGCATGGTGAACAGTCCGGTCAGCTGCTCGTCCTCGTTGTAGGCGTCGACAGTCGCCTCTTCGATCATGGCCTCAAGCTGGGCCGTGTCCAACGCGCTCATGGGTAAACACTAACGACCCTGGGGTTGACACCGGGCCGCCCTGACTCCGCTGCTGCCGCCGCCGGGCTGCCCCGGCAGCTCATCGTGCCCGTGCCCGTGCTGACACCTGGACTGTCAAGTCAGTGGGTCGGCCTGGTGACCCCGGTGCCGGCCTCGATCGTCCGCCCGCTCACGGAGTCCCTGCGCCACGAAGTGATCTGCCGGGAGCGGGACATCGAGCGGTACCTGCCCAGTCCGCCCGGCCATCCGCTCGGCTTCGACCAGGCAGTCGCCTTCGCGTTGCAGCGCGTCCGTGAAGCCCAGGTGGCCACGTGCTGGTCCGCGGCCTCCGTGCCGGGCGCCCCCAGCGACCCGCTGCCGACCGACCCGGACCGGGCAGGCGGCAGCCTGTACGCCGACGTCCGTGAACGCGAGACGATGTGGCGCCGGAGGCGCTGTGGCAGGTCATCGAGGGCATCGGCGGTGAGAACGGCTGGTGCTCCTTTCCCCTGGCCTGGGTCGTGCGTGGCTGGCTCGACCGCCTCGTCGGCGGCGTCGGCCTGTGCCGGGGCCGGCGGGACGCCCGGCGGCTGCGGGTGGGCGACTCTCTGGACTTCTGGCGGGTGGAGGAGATCGAGCGCGGCCGGCTGCTGCGGCTGCGCGCCGAGATGCGGCTGCCCGGTCTGGCGTGGCTGGAGATGCGCGTGGACGGCAACGGCCGCGGACCTGTCCGACACCGGCAGCGAGCGCTGTTCCACCCGCGCGGACTGCTGGATCACCTGGACAGGTGGAGTGTCTCTCCCTTCCACGCGGTCGTCTTCGGAGGCTTGGCGCATAACATCGTCGGCACCGCCGCTCGCACCCAGCACGACCATGCCCCGCACAGCTGAGCCCCTCACGACCGGCCGCACCGCGTCCGGGAGCGCCGCGCCGCCGCAGATCAGTGGAGAGAAGTTGAAGCCCAAGCGTGTCTCGGTCGTCCTGTTCACCTCCGACCTGCGCCTGCACGACCACCCGCCGCTGCACGCGGCGCTGAAGTCCGCCGACGCGGTCGTCCCGCTCTTCGTGCGTGACCTCGCCGTCGAAGCTGCCGGGTTCGCCACGCCGAACCGCAGCGCCTTCCTCGCCGACTGCCTGGCCGACCTGGACGCCTCCCTGCGCGAGCGCGGCGGACGCCTCGTGGTGCGCTCCGGCGACCTGGTGGAGGAGGTGTGCCGTGCGGTGCGGGAGGCGGACGCCGGCGAGGTGTACATGGCGGCGGCGCACAGCGCCTTCGCCACCCGCCGGGAGGACCGGCTCCGGCGGGCACTGGAGTCCGGCGGCCGCCGCCTGTCCGTTCACGACGCGGTCAACGTGGCTGTGCCGCCCGGAGAGGTGACGCCCTCCTCGTCGGACCACTTCGCCGTCTTCACGCCGTACTACCGGCGGTGGGCCCAGGCCCGTCTGCGCCCGGCTGCGGCCGCCCCGCGTCATGTTCGGGTTCCTGATCAGGTGAACGGTGAGCCGGTGCCCGTCCGCAGCGAGGTCACCGGGGTCTCGCCCGCTCTGCCGCCCGGCGGAGAGACAGAGGGCCGCAAGCGGGTGGCCGCCTACTGGCGGCACGGCCTGCACACCTACGACGGCACCCGGGACGACCTGGCTGCCGACGCCACCTCCCGGCTCTCCGCGCACCTGCATTTCGGTACCCTTTCCCCGGTAGAGCTGGTGCACCGGGCCCGCCGCCGCGGCGGACCGGGCGCCGAGGCGCTGGTACGGCAGCTCGCCTGGCGCGACTTCCACCGTCAGGTGCTCGCCGCCCGACCGAGCGCCGCCCGGGCCGACTACCGCACCAAAGGCGACCGTTGGCGCACCGAGCGCACGGCGAAGGCCGACATCGATGCGTGGCGGGAAGGCCGTACCGGCTACCCGGTGATCGACGCCGCGATGCGGCAACTGCGCCACGAGGGCTGGATGCACAACCGGGCCCGCCTGCTGACCGCGAGCTTCCTGACCAAGACGCTCTACGTCGACTGGCGCATCGGCGCCGCCCACTTCCTGTACTGGCTGGTCGACGGTGACATCGCCAACAACCAGCTCAACTGGCAGTGGGTGGCCGGTACCGGAACCGACACACGGCCCAACCGAGTCCTCAACCCCGTCATTCAGGCCAAGCGGTACGACCCCGACGGCACCTACGTCCACCGCTGGGTGCCCGAACTGAGGAACATCGACGCGCCTGCAGTGCACGAGCCGTGGAAGCTCCTCGGAGCGGACCGAGCCACGCTCGACTACCCCGACCCGATCGTGGACCTCTCCGAGGGCCTGGACAGGTTTCGCCTGGCCCGCCACCTGCAGGAGTGACCCTCGCCGACCGGCACTGGCGGCTCGGCGACCAGCTCGGTCAAGAGGGGGACGGCGGTGAGCCGTTGCGGGCTGGGCCTGGAAGCGGCGGCGAGCGGGTCGATGACCGCGAGCGCGGTCCATGGTGACCCCGAGCCGTTGACGCCCTGAACTCCTACAGCCACTGGGCCGCGGCGTTCCAGCACGTGATGTGACCGTCGAGCGTCTTGGCGAGGACGGCGTCCTGCGAGGACTCCACGAGCGCGGCGAGTTCGTCTATGCGCTCTTCGGCGCCTTTGCGTTCGCTGACGTCGCGTACGGCGGCGGAGACGAGTAGGCCGTCGGCGGTTTCGAGGGGGCTGAGGCTGATCTCGACGGGGAACTCGGTGCCGTCCCTGCGTAGTCCGTACAGTTCGAGTACGGCGCCCATGGGCCGGAACTGTTGGTTGTGGCACAGGCGTTGCGGTGTTCGGTGTGGTGGGGGCGGAAGCGGCCGGGGCCGAGGAGTTCTTCGTGGCGGTAGCCGAAGAACTCCTCGGTCGGGGCATCTACGAGCTGGATCGCTCCGGCGTCGTCGACGATGACCTCGGCGCCTCCGTGGCTGGACGGCCTGATGTTCGGGCGCCTCGCAACCGTCTTCTTTCTGGTGCTGTCCGGCTTCTCCCCGGCACTCTCCTCGGCGCGTTACGGTTGGCGGTCGGGCGGCGTCAGCCAATCCCCGGCGACGGGCGTTTCCATCGCAGGGGAAGGCGCCGTGCATGAGGACGACCGGTGGGCCCGCCGTGCCCCAGGTCTCTCCATGCCTGCGGATGTCGGTGGCCCGCACGTACCTGAGCCCCTGCGGCGGCGCGGCGCAGCCGCCGCCGCAGCCGGGAGGGCGTGGCCGGTACGTGTGCTCGGCAGGAGCTGACGGCGGAGCGGACGCCGGAGGGGCGGCCCCGCCTGCGTCTCGCTCTCCGTCTCGGCTCGGCGAAGATCAGCTGTCACAGCGAACGGCTTCGTCCATGGCACACCTGGGGTCATCGTGCTGGGGA
Organism: Streptomyces sp. NPDC055966; assembly: GCF_042269865.1. Taxonomy (NCBI): domain Bacteria; kingdom Bacillati; phylum Actinomycetota; class Actinomycetes; order Kitasatosporales; family Streptomycetaceae; genus Streptomyces; species Streptomyces sp. NPDC055966. The sequence goes on along the minus strand of NZ_JBHJYK010000046.1, from coordinate 18,811 downwards.
GCTGTCGTGACCGTTGTGACTACTCCGCCGGGTGTAGAGGGTGCTGGGTGTACCGGAGTGCCGGGTGCGGGGAAGCGCCGCCAAGAGCTGTGCGGTCGGGCGGCGCGAGGGTCGGCGTGGCTGTCGGGGAGCCGTAGTAGTGGCCTTGGGGCTACGGTGTTGTCGGGGACGGGGACGGGGAGGCGGAGGCGCTGGTCGGTGAGGTGGCCTGGGTGGTGGCGGTCGTACCTGCGCCCCTGCCGGCCGACGGGGTGCTCGGCGACGTGGACGGGGAGGTGCCGGTCGAGGGAGCGGCCGAGGCCGACGTCCGGCCGAGCGCTGTCAGCACCGCGTCGGTGACCACTCCGCCCGCGTTCATGGTGAGGACGACAGGGTTGGCGGCGCCGAGCAGACGATCGCAGCCCAGGTTCGTGAACGTCTGGTTGGCCCGTGCCGCGAGGAAACCGAAGAGGTTCGGCGCCATGGCCGGGTCCGGCGAGGGCGCCTTCTCGAAGAGCGCCTTGTCCTTGAAGACGCGCTGGATGCCGGCCGGATCGCGGAAGAGGGTGGTGCAGAAGGCCGCTCCGTCACCGTCGGCGCCGGCACCGACCGCGGGCATGTCCACTCCGGTGCGGTACGCGTCGGTCTTCGCGACGCTGCCACGGCCGTCGACGAGCGTCATCGGGTCGTTCCGCGGGACCAGCGCGATCGGCGCTTTCTGGTGTGCCGCGGCGGACAGTTCGTCCAGCGCGAGGGCGGACGTGGCCCGGCCGTCGCCGGACTGGTCGGGCGCGGTGAAGGGCTTGCAGCCGAGGGCAGGGTCCATGAACTGGGTCAGCAGGAGGTTGTCGCTGCCATTGGCCAGGTCCTTGGGAGCGCGGGTGGTCTCTGACCTGGTCCTGCCGTTGTGCCGGTGGTGGCGGTCGCCGCGGTTGGTCAGCCGGGCGGCCTTCTTGAGTGCGGCCCTGCTCGCGGCGTTGTTCTGGGCGATCCGGCCGTGCGCGTCGGCGAGGTAGTGGGTCACCACGTTGTCGCTGCCGTCCTGGTCCACGACGGAGAAGTCCCGTGTGGTCGGACAGGGCAGGCCGTCCTTGGCTCTCCCGAGCGCCGGAATCCTGAGGTGCCCCTTGGCGATCTGGGCGTTGGCGGCCCGGAAGAAGGCCGGCGCATTGCAGTACGCGAACTGGCCGAAGACCGATCCCGGCAGGCCGTTCACACACTGGCCCCGGGCTGGACCGTCCCGACGGCCGCTTGCCCGCAAGGTCAGCTCGGCGCTGTTGTAACCGAACCAGATACCCACAGTCGAGCCGCGCGGCACCGAGGGCCGGGCGGTGGGCGCGGCCGGCCTCGTTCCCTTGTCGATCACCAACGGGTTGTAGAGGGTCAGCTTGCCGTTCGGGGTGACGATGGCGGCTTCCACGAACGCGGACTGGTCGGGGTTGGCCTCGTGACAGGGTCCCTGTGCCGGATCGGTCGCGACGAGTCTGTACGGCGTGGCCAGGCCACGGGCGGTGAGCGGATTGTCCGGCACCAACAGCGTGCAGTTCGGATCGGGTTTGCGGGCCGCCGCGTCGGGGTGCACGGGGGCTGCCTGGCTCTTTTGCGGGCGGTGCTGGGCACGGACATCCGCCGCGAACACCGACCCCGCGACGACGGCAAGAATCACGGGGCCGCCTATCAGCGCGACTGACACCTTCGACAGCTTGCGGCGCCGGGCGTGCTCCCGCCGCGCAGTACGCGACGACTGTGCCAGGTCCTTGCGGGCCACTGCAGTGCTCCTCACTGTGCGTCCTTCCGTGGGGAGTGGCCCACGGTCGCGCGGGCGCACGACGGTCATGACGGTGGGGACCCTTCCGGGCGTGGCGGAGAACGAGCAACCGGATCGCCCCGCACGACGGATCCCATCGCGATACGTGCCGCGCTCGCGGTCGGTTCAACGGCCGCGCCAGTCATTGCCGAACCTTGAACGAGCGGGAGGCTCAATCCATGGTGGGCGCACGCTGACGAGAGGTCAGCCGGATCGGCTCGGGGCAGACCCCCAAGGGGTCATCGTGCTGGTGAGCCGTCGTCACCACTCCGCCGGGTGCAGGGGAGGAAGATCGTGCGGTGATGCCGCCCAGTGGGTAACGGAGCACATCGCGAGCCGGAGCGAGCTCGCTGTCCGGGAAGGAGGCCGAGCTGGAGTGCATGAGCCTGTTCCGGAACTCCCCGCATCCGTTGGACGCACGTGGGGGTACCCGCCCAGGGTGAGGCCGTCTGTGGCATGAACCGTTCGCCGGCCGGAACTCCCGTGAACCCGGGGCAGGTTCGGGAATGCAGAGTTTCCAGGGTCGGCATGGCGCGACTGGTGCGACCGTTGCCAGGGCCCCGTGGGAATCGCCGACCGTACGGTGTCACCGTCGGTCGGGTCGTTGATCGGGCCGGCCACACACAGTGCCGTACCCGGCAGTGAGCGGTTGGCCCCCGCCCGGTCGCCGTGCCGGGGCCAACCAGCCTTACGGATACCGTACGGCGGTTGCGGCCGGTCCTGCGGGGTATGCCCGCCGACCGGGCCGGAACGTCCGCCAAGGACGCGCCGACGACGGGAGTCATCTCGCAGATTCTGCGCATCGGGGCGCAGCCCCGCCTCGATGGCCTTCGAGGCGGCCGAGACCAAAGACGCTGCCCGAGGCAGGAGCAGGACGCCCCGGGCCAGGTGCCCGACATCGACGCGATGACGGACGAGGAACTGTATGAGCGCCGGGAGTGATGCGCACATCGGCTAGGAGCATGGGTCAGTGAGCGGCAATGTGCATGCGTTTCATGGTCGTTTGCGCGGGGTGATCTCCATGTGCGTGGTGGGGTGGTCATCACACATGTATACGGATGCCGTGGGACCAAGGGCCAGGGCGTGGTTGACTGCTGGGTCGCCAACGACTCGGGAGCGATATGACCCACGACGTAAGGGCCACTGCGCAGCGCATGTACGAGGCGTTCAACGCTCGTGACTTCGCTGCGGCAGAGACGATCTTCTCTGCCGACTTCGTGAGCCATCCGCTGGGCACCATCGGCGTCGACAGCGTCGTGAAGGCGTGGAGCGGGCTACACACCAGGTTCCCCGACATCCAGGTCATCGTCGAGGACATGGTCGTGGACGCGGACAAGGTCGCCGTTCGTACGACCCTGCATGGCGTCTTGGCGGGCGCCGTCGAGGACCAGTCTCCGCCCTCGATGATGGAGATCTTCCGGGTAAAGGACGGTCGCATCGCCGAACTGTGGGGCATATCCACGCTCAACCGCTCGGCGGAGAGCAGCGCGACCTCGGGTTGATCACGTGCGAGATGATCTCGGCGTGGGTAGCGACGAAGGGTTGCTCGAGGTCGAGCCGGCGGAGAAGAAGCGGCCGCAGGGTCGTCCGGCGGTGGTGGACAAGCGGTTCCGGGCGTTCGACCCGCACCAGGTCCTGTTGCTGCCTCCGTCGCTGGACGACTGGCTGCCCGAGGGTCACCTCGCCCGGTTCGTCGCCGACCTGGTCGACGAGGTGCTCGACCTCGGATCGGTCCTGGCCGACTACACCGAGAAGCGCGGCTACCCGCCCTACGACCCCCGGTTGATGGTGCGGCTGCTGATCTACGGCTACACCACAGGAGTGCGCTCCTCGCGGGCGATCGAGCGCAAGTACGTTGACGATGTCGCGTTCCGCTTCCTGGCCGCCGGCCAGGCCCCGGCTCACCTATGTCGTCCCGGCTGACAATCAACGGCCTGGTCACCCTCGACGCCGTTGCCCCCGTCCGCTCGGTCCGCGCCGCGGCGCCCGGGACGCTCGCGGCAGGGGAGGGCACCGTCGTCACCGTCGCATCGCTCTGCGCGTTCAGCGCGCGCGGCACGGACCCGCACATGTCCCGGCGCACGCTGCGCACCGGCGCCAGGGCCGCCGCCCTGGGGTTCACCTGCACGCTCGCCGACGAATCCACCGACAGCCCGATCCGCGTCGATGTGGTCAGCCCCGGCTCCGTGGCCACCGGCGGGACCGACGGCGCCGACCGCAGCGTCCGTTGGGCGATGTCACCCGGAGACCTGGCCACCGGCCGGCCCGGCCGGCTCCGTCTCGGCAAAGAACTGTCGGCCGTGCCTCTGCCGACTACAGCTGGACACCGATTCCGGTCAACGCCCGGACTTCCATCTCCGCGTGCTTGTCCGGATCTGCGGGCCGCCTGCTGAACACGGTGCCGAGGAATCCGCATACGAACGACAGCGGAATCGATACGATGCCGGGATTGGTGAGCGGGAACCAGTGGAAGTCGGCGCTCGTGATGATCGACGTGGGAGTACCCGAGACCGCCGGCGAGAAGGCGATGAGGACGAGGCAGGACACCAGTCCGCCGTAGATGCTCCACAGCGTGCCTGAGGTGTTGAAGCGCTTCCAGTACAGCGTGTACAGCATCGTCGGCAGATTGGCGGACGCTGCCAGCGCCAGCGCCAGGGACACGAGGAAGGCGACGTTCTGACCGTCGGCCACGATGCCGCCGACGATGGCCAGGAAACCGACCACGACCGCCGTCATGCGGGCCACTCGTATCTCGGACCGGGGGTCGGCCTTCCCACGGCGTATCACGTTGGCGTAGACGTCGTGGGCGAAGGAAGCCGAAGCGGCCAGGGTCAGACCGGCCACGACCGCGAGGATCGTCGCGAAGGCCACCGCCGAGACGATTCCCAGGAGCACGACTCCACCGATATGGAAGGCGAGCAGGGGAGCTGCGGAGTTCTGCCCACCCGGGGCGCGAATGATCGCGTCGGAGCCTACCAGGGCGGTGGCGCCGTAACCGACGACCAGGATTCCCAGGTAGAACGTGAACATGGACCAGGAGCACCACACCACCGACCTGCGCGCCTCCTTGGCGCTGGGCACGGTGTAGAAGCGCATCAGCACGTGCGGCAGGCTGGAGATGCCGAGGACCAGCGACAGCGCCAGCGAGACGAAGTCGAGTTGGCTCGCCGCGCTCCGGCCGTACGCGTTGCCCGGGTCGAGCAGCCGCTCACCCAACGGACTGTGCTGGGTGGCCTGTTGAAGGAGCGCGGAGAAGCTGAATCCGAACTTGCCGATGATGAAGACGCTGATGAAGGTCACGCAGACCAGGAGCAGCCCGGCCTTGATGATCTGGACCCAGGTCGTCCCCTTCATCCCGCCGACCAGCACGTAGAGGAGCATGACGACGCCCACGCCGGTGATGAGGAGTGCCTGTCCGCCCCTGGTGTGCACGTTCAGCAGCAGGGCGACCAGTCCGCCGGCGCCGGCCATCTGCGCGAGCATGTAGAAGAACGTGATCACCAGGGTGGCGTTGGCCGCCGCGGCCCGCACCGGGCGCTGTTTCATACGGAAGGCCATCACGTCACCGACGGTGAACCGCCCGGTGTTGCGCAGTCTCTCGCCGATGAGCAGGAGGGCGACCAGCCAGGCGACGAGCCATCCGACGGAGTAGAGGAATCCGTCGTATCCGTTGACGGCGATCGCCCCGGATATTCCCAGGAAGGAAGCCGCGGAGAGGAAGTCACCGGACATCGCGATGCCGTTCTGCATGCCGGTGAACGCACTGCCGGCGGCATAGTAGTCGGACGCCGTCTGGTTTCGGTTGGTGGCCTTGTAGACGATGAACAGAGTGATGGCGACGAATATCAGGAACACGCTCAGATTGAGCGTGGGGCTACCAGTTTCACCGGCCGCGATCTGCCGTGTCATTCCTTTTCGACTCCTGCCAGTTCATGGATCCTGTCCACCTCCGGGTCGAGCCTTTTCCGGGCAAAGCGCCGGTATGCTTGGACGATCGCGACCGTGGTCGTGAACTGCGCCAGACCGAGGATGGTGCCCGTGTTGATTTCTCCTGTCACCTTGTGGCTCATGAATCCGTGGGCGTAGGCAGAGAGCAGAGCGAACGTCACGTACCAGAAGAAGAAGAGCGCGCTCATCGGGAAGACGAACAAGCGGAGCCGTCTGCGCAGCCTGACGAACTCCTGGCTCTGCTGAATCGCACGGTAATCGGGTTCGCCGTCGTGACGAGGACCGGCGAACTCCCGTACGGCAGGCCGCTCGGACACCTTGAGGGCGGGCGACCTCACCGGTCTGGTCACGTTCCTCATTCCTGGGATTTCGGGCAGGAGGACGCACGGGTGCTCCTGCGACGGACGAAGCGAAGGAGCGAGCCGTGGCCCCTGAGCGGTGGAGTGTAGTGAGGCGTGGCCTCCCGTCAAACAACACCCCCCGACTCGCACGGTGAGTGCAGATACTGCAGGGGCGTTTTGAAGCTCCCCTGGGCACGGCTTGACCATTCGATGCCACGAACAGCCGCAAGTCGACGTCGACTTGATTCTTTCGTCACTCGGTATTTACCGAACCGAACCATGAGTGGGTGCGCCACGGCAGACGGTAACGCCGAATGTGAAGGACGTGTGAGTTACTGGATTGCCTCGTCGGCGCCGGTACGGGGGCCGTTTGTTGTCGTTCACCCGGCTGCCCTAAACTCGCCCGAGATGCAATGTACTTGACAGGTGGCCACTTGGTGTGTGGTGCTACGCACTCGAGAGTGGGAGGTGGAACAGCCGATGGGTTTTCTTCGGCGCGCCCGCGATGTCGCCCGGCCGGTCGGGAGTCGTTGGTTGACCCATTCCTTAGCCTTTGGGATGCGCTCCTCCACCAGTCAGGGCGTATGCCCGCCCCTGCGTTCGCCCACCGCGGCGTGACCGCAGGCAGTCGGTCCCTCCTCCGGCACCACCCCGTGCTGCCGGGCATCCCTATCCTGCTCAGGTGAAAACCCAGGAGAAAGCGGCATCGTGATAGGTCCACCCCAGCAAGCTGTGCCGAGTACGGAGCTCATATCGTGACCGCGGTCAGGCGTGCGGCCGAGCGTCCTGTCCGGCGGTCGTGGTGGGCTCCGCTCGTGCAGTGGCGCAACTGGCGGCTGCTGGTGAAGCTGGCGGCGGTGCTTGTCGTGCCCGCCCTGCTCGCTGTCGGCCTGGGCGTCGTGCAGATCCACGGCGACGTCACCCGCGCCAACTCCTACGGGGCCATACAGCGTCTGGTCAAGATGCGGGGTGAGCTGCGGACTCTGCTGGAAGCCCTGCAGATGGAACGCACGATGTCAGTCGAACGACTGAGTGGCGACACTGCCGGCGACCCGGCCGGTCTGCGGCAGCAGAAGCAAAGCGTCGACAGCGCACAGGCCGCCGTCGCCGGCACCAGGAAGCAGGACGTGTCCCTTACCGGCGTCGCGGCGCATCGTTATCGCGACGCCGTCGGCCTTCTTGCAGGCCTGCCCGCCGTTCGCGCGCAGGTGGCATCCGGCAGAATCGGTTCCTGGACCGCGCTCAACGACTACGGCGCGATCATCACAGGGCTGCTCGATCTGGACCAAGCGCTCCTCAGCGGGTTCACCGCTCCTCAACTCTCCCGACCGGCGACCGCGTTGTACGACCTGGAGGCGGCCGAGGAGCAGATCCACCGCGAGCACGCGATCCTGCTCCAGGCGGCCGGCCGAGGCCATCCGATGAACCCGCGGCTCCGCATGGCGCTGCACGAGGCCGACGTACGCCTGCGGGACAGGCTCGCCGACTTCCGCACCGTGACGACCCCCACGGAACTGAGCGACTACCAGCGGACGGTGACCGGACCGGCCGTCAGCCGACGGGCGCACGTGGTGAGCGTCATGCTGGCCGCGCCCCGCGGCGCGGGCGCACAGCAGACCACCACCAGCTCGCTGCCCGTGTCGGTCGACAGCTGGAACAGCGACTCGGAGAGCACCGGAGCGCTCGTCGACAAGGTGTCGGACGGCTTCCTCCGCACCTTGCGCACCACGTCGGCCCGGCTTCAGGACCAGACGAGCAATCAGGCGGGCCTGGCGTCCGTCATCCTCTTCGCCGTGCTGCTGCTCGCCCTGGCCATCGGTCTCGGGATCGGCCGGCATCTGCTGCGGTCGCTGGCCGTGCTGCGCTCCACGGCACTCGATGTGGCCGAGCACCGGCTGCCCGCCGCCGTCGCGCGCATGCGCGAGGGGCGGCAGGCGAACGTCGTGGTCGACGCCGTGCCGGTCCACACCACCGAGGAGTTCGGCCAGCTCGCTAGGGCGTTCGACACGGTGCACTCCCAGGCCGTGCGCCTGGCGGCGGAGCAGGCCGCGTTGCGCACCGACCTCCGGGACACCCTCGTCAACCTCTCCCGGCGCAGCCAGAGCCTCGTGGACCGTCTGCTGCTGCTGATGGAACAGCTCGAACGCCACGAGGAGGACCCGGAGCAACTGGCCAGTCTTTTCACGCTCGATCACCTGGCGACGCGTATGCGGCGCAACAACGAGAACATGATGGTCCTGTGCGGCAGCACTCTGGTGCGCTCGTCCCAGAGTGCGGCGATGGACACCGTGCTGAGGGGTGCTGTCTCCGAGATCGAGCACTATCAGCGCGTGCTCGTCCAGCCCAGTCCGCCCGTCGACCTGATCGGGTACGCGGCCGGTGACCTGGGACGGCTACTCGCCGAACTGCTCGACAACGCCACCGCGTTCTCCCCTCCGCACACCCAGGTGGTCATCGGCAGCACCCGGCAGCCCGACGGCTCGGTACTGGTCGAGATCCAGGACGAGGGCATCGGGATGGGCGAGAACGAACTGGCCGCGGCCAACCGGCGTGTGACGACGGACACCGCCATGGGTACGGCCGCGTCCCGGCAGCTGGGCCTGTTCGTGGTCGGTCGGTTGGCCAGTCGGCACGATGTCGCCGTCCACCTGAGCTCGCACCCGGGCGTCAGGGGACTGCGCGCCCGCGTGCTGGTACCGGCCAAGCTGGTCACGGCTCAGGCTCCGCCCCGAGCAGGCCGGCCGCCGACCACGGCCGAACGGCCCGCCACCGCGCTTCCGACGCGGGCGCGCGGCGACCGAACGGACACCCGTGACACGGCAGCACGCCTGCCGCAGCGGCCGAGCCGCAAGGCCGCCGTCACCACAAGGCCTGTCACCCCCGACAAGGACGTGCCTCGCAAGTCCACCGGATCGTCGTGGTTCACCCTTGCCGCATCGGCGTCGGTACCGCCCGCACCCGGTGCCGACCCCGACGGCAGCGTGGAGACACCGGTGCCGCGCGCCGTGGCCGAGGGGCCCGTGCCGGTCCCGTCGTCCTCGCCCACGGCCCCCGGCGGTCCGGAGCCGACAGGCCGCCCGGCGCCCGCGGCTGCTGCGGGACACCCGGCCGGGCACGGTATGCAGGAGCCCGAGCAGTCAGCCGACCTCACACAGGCCGGGTTGCCCAGAAGGGTTCCGCGTACGCGACCCGCTCCGGCCCAGGCCGAGCGCCCTGCCACCGGCAACGGGGCAGCTGTGAGTTCGAACGCCGGCCGAGCCCAGAGCTTCCTCAGCAGCTACCAGTCCGGTATCCGTCGGGCGCAGCCCGATCACACGCACAATCCATCGGCCACGGGCAGGAAGAACCCATGACATCAACCCACTCCCCGGAGGTGAGCCAGTTCGGATGGCTGGTCACCAACTTCACGCGGCGAGTTCCCAATGTGGCGCACGCCGTGGTGATCTCAGCCGACGGGCTGCTGCTCACCGCTTCCGATCAGCTGGCAGCTGATCGGGCCGAGCAGCTCGCCACCATCGCGGCCGGTGCCGTCAGCCTGGTCCAGGGTGCTGCCCATTGTCTCGACACGGGGAATGTGTTGCGCACGGTGATCCAGATGGAGCTGGGCAACGTGCTGATGATGTCGATTCAAGACGGCTCGTGTCTGGTGGCTCTGGCAGCTCCGGACTGCGAAATCGGCCAGATCGCCTATGAGATGACCGTGCTCGTCGACCAGGTCGGCGAGATGCTGACTCCGGAACTCCGCACCGAGTTGCAGCAGTTCCAGCAGGCTGCCGCCCGATAGCCCGCACGAGGTGAACATGAGCACCGGTGGAGGCCCGTCCGGCCCTCGAAGAGATCAGGAAGCGGAGGACGAACAGACCTTCGCCGATGTGCTCAACGCGTTCAGTCTCGGCAGCGGACGACGCAAGCGGAAGCCCTCTGGCTCGCGGGGCACGCCGCAGGACAGGACACACGACGAGAGCGGCGAAGCCTCGCTGCCGCCTGCCGCCGAGTCGTACGGGCAGACGCCCCGGTTGGAAGACCGGCCGGCCGCCTGGGAACCGGGGAACGCGGGGCAGGAAGCACCAGCCGCTTTCGTGCGCGCCTACGTATGGACGGGTGGCCGGACGGCGTCGCACTGGCAGTTCGAGGTCGAGACCCTGGTCAGCGCCGCCGACCCGGACGGTGTCCCGGGTGCTGCCACGCAGTGGGATCGTGCGGTGCTCGACCTGTGCCGGGAGCCGAGGTCGGTGGCCGAGGTGGCGGCACTGGCGGCGGTGCCGCTGGGCGTGGCCAAGGTGCTTCTCGGTGACATGGCGGAGCGCGGACTGATCGTCGTTCACGGGGCGACGACCGGTCTCGGTGATGCCCCCGCCCACGCGCTGCTGGAGAGGGTGCTGATCGGACTGCGCCGGCTCTGACCCTTTCTCATCGTGTGGTGTCGCTTGTGCAGCGAATGGGGGTGGCGGGCGCTCACTTGCGGTTTCTCGGTGAAATGTGCGTTGACCTGGGGAAAGTCCTCCCGGTAGTTCTCGCGGGTCAACGCCGTTTCCCAGGCTCATGTGCCCTGGATGTGCCCTGGGGCGCTGGCCCGTGGGCTGGGCTCGGAAGCCGTAGCGGCTGAGCTGACCCGGCGGAGGCGCCGAGGCCTCCTGGGCACTGCAGGGCGACTGTGGGGCTATGGGAGGAGATCTTCTCCCAGATTTCTCCCGACGATGGAGCGTTGGGGCGCTGACCGGATCTTGACGGTGCCGACGGCTACGAGTAGGCCGCGTACAGGACAGATATAAAGATGCCGAGTGGAACGCCGATGCCGAGCCACCGCAATCCTCGCTCCCAGTCAGGGAGAACCACCGGTGGAGGTGTGGTCACAGTCCAGGCCGGTCATGCTGTTCGCTGCGTGGACGTCGATTGACGCTCCGGTCCGTGCGCGGCTACGTTCTGCTGCATGCAGCGGTGGAAGATCCTCACGACTCGCGGTCACATCGACCACATGCGGGTGTGTTCTGCTGCGTGTCGCCCCTGTTGAGAGCCGTTCCGCCTCCAGTGGCCTCCCTCCGTGCCTGACAGCCTCGCGGGCTGTGCGCGGTAGCACCTTCCTGTAGTTGCCATCTCTCACTGCGCATGCCCGGTCGGGTGTGCGCCTTCTTCGCACGCCCGACCGAGCCGACCGGTTCGGCTACGGGCTGTCAGAAACGGATACCTGATGCGTCACCACTCCATACCCGCGCGGGTCCTGACCGCTGCGGCCACCACTGTCGTCACCGGCCTGCTGCCGCTGGCCGGCACCGCATCCGCAACCCCGGACAGCAAGCCGCTGCCGCCACTGACGGTCCTTGCCGACAGGGGCACAGCGAGCCACGGGGACATCTTCGTCTCGCCGAACTCGGCGAACAGCGCCTACTCCAACGGAGTGGAGATCCTGAGCGGCGACGGTAAGCGTGTCGTGTGGTCTCACAAGACGCCGGCCGGACTCCAGGCGGCGGATTTCCGTGCCCAGACCTATCGGGGCAAGCCGGTTCTGACCTGGTGGCAGGGCACCGGGCTCGGCTCCCTGGCGAGCGGGGTGAACTACATCTACGACAACCGGTACCAGAAGGTCGCCGAGGTCCGTGCCGGGAACGGGTACACCGCCGACGGGCACGAGTTCCTGATCACGGGTCGTGGCACGGCACTCATCCTGGCGTACAAGCAGGAGACCGCAGATCTGACGGGCATCGGCGGCTCCGCGCACCAGGCGGTCATCGACGGGGTGGTGCAGGAGATAGACATCCGCACGGGCCGGGTCCTGTTCCAGTGGAAGGCGGCCGATCACGTGCCGTACGCGCAGAGCCAGCAGCCGCTGCCGTCGTCGCCGAACAAGCCGTGGGACTGGTTCCACATCAACGCGGTGAAGCCCGACACCGATGGTGACCTGCTCATCGATGCCCGGAACACGTGGACCACGTACAAGGTCGACCGGCACGCCGGCACCGTGCTGTGGCAGCTCGGCGGCAAGGCCGGCACGTTCAAGGAGCAGGCCGCGCCCGGCCACTACCTGAACACGGCCGGGACGATCTTCTCGTGGCAGCACGATCCCGAACCGCTCGGCGGCGGCCTGTACAGCTGGTTCGACAACGAGTCCGCGGGGGCCGCGAACACCGGGGCCGGGGCGGTGGAGGAGCTTCCGTTCAGCCGTGTCGTCACCGTCCGCGTGGACGAGAAGGCGCGCACGGCGACGCTGGTGAAGTCTGTGAACCAGCCGGACTACCTCAGCGCGTCCTCGCAGGGCAACGCGCAGCCGCTCCGCCGGGGAGGGGCGTTCGTCGGATGGGGATCGCTTCCGTACATCTCCGAGTTCAACACCTTGGGGAAGGTCGTGTTCAAGGCCCAGTTCCCCACGGGCGTGAACAGCTATCGCGCGTACCGCTTCCCCTGGAAGTAGGCCGGTTTCGAGAGGGCGCAGCAGTCGGCTGTAGATCGTGGTCGGGGTCGCCACGCACGCCCTGATCGGTGAGGCCCGGAGATCGTCGTCCCGCTGACCCGCCCCGCACGGGCCGTACAGCCGGCCTGCGAGTCCGGTCTCGTCGACATGCTCGCCCGGCAGGGCACGACGGTGAACGCCACGATGCACATCAACCAGCACTCCGCCGCATCCAACCCGTGGGCGCTCACCGACCGGTTCACCGATGGCATCGTGCGCCGGCTGGCTGTTGCGCGACGACGGTGCGCGCGAAGGCGACGAGCCATAAGCGACCGGATGTCCAGGATGCTCACCGCGACCTGCACCTGATGAGGCTTCAAAAACGGCTCTGGCCGCAGTTCCGCGGACTTGCGGCCAGAGCCAGATTCAAGGAGCCTCATCACACCCCCACCTGGCGCGGCGCATGAACAACGACGAGCTCACCCTGGGGGTGGTTCTCGCCCGCCTGGAGGAACAAGAACGTGAGATCGCCACGCTGGCCGAAGCGACGTGAGCGCGCATCACGGAACTCACCGCGCATCTGGAGGAGTTCGGCCGAGTTGCCGAAGAGGTGCGCATCACCCGTAAGACGCTGCTGGCGCTGCTCGAGCCGGCCTCGCCGACACCGCCGCCCGTGAAGCTGCCGGACCATCCGGCCTACCAGCAGATCATGGCGGTGTTCGCCGCAGCCGACGCCCCGCTGCGGGCGCGGGCGGTCTGCGAGGCGATGGACCTGGAGATCGCACCCAACAACGTCAACAACGTCCGGCTCAGACTCAAGCGGCTGGCCGAACGCGGAATCCTGATCGAGTCCGAGCAGGGCTTGTTCGCCAAGCCGCAGTCGTAGCCGCCTGGTCAGGCCACGACCAGCCCGACAGCCCCACCCGAAAGCCCGAAACGGGCATCACGTCACGTACCGCCCTCTCACGACGCGCCCACCTCGCCCGGCTGCATGCAGCGGCAAACGCGAAGACGGCCCGAGCCGCAGTCAAGAGGTCCACCGCATAGGCGGCCTCCGGCCGAACCGTGGCCCCCCTCGGGGGCCGAAGCCTTCACCATGTCGGCTGGGGCATATCGAGACGTACCCAGGACGGCCACTGGTTGCTTCAGGCGAACGCAAGCGCGCGGAAGGTGTTGCGGACGTCGGTCAGGGGCTGGCGGCCGCGGGTGTAGTAGAGCTTGTTGGTCAGCAGTACTGCCCACCGTCCTTGCTGGGGCGAGATCCACATGCCGGTGCCGGTGAAGCCGTAGTGGACCCAGATGCCGTCGGCGAGGTGTGTGCCAGGGGCGGGGTGCCAGAACAGGCCGCGTACAGGATCCAGGGTGCCGGTCTGGACGCTCAGCGACTGCCTTGTCCAGGCCGGGCCGAATCCGGCTCGCCCCAGGCCGGTCGAGTTGTCCAGCATGTAGCGCAGGAAGACGGCGAGGTCGTCGAGGGTGGTGAAGGCGCCGGCGATGCCAGACACTCCACCCAGGAGGCGGGCAGAGAAGTCGTGGGCGGTGCCCTTGAGGTGAGTGTCGGTGTCCTGGTCGAGTTCGGTCGGTGCGCACCGTGCGGCGATCTCGGCGGGCAGTGGTCCGAATCGGGTGGAGTCCATGCCCAGTGGCTGCCAGGTCCGCTCTGTGGCGAGATGGTCGAGGTGTTGGCCGGAAAGGTGCTCAGCGAGGTATCCGAGGATGAGGGCGGCCCGGTCGGTGTACTCGACGGCCTCGCCGGGCGGGCGGTGCAGGGCCTCGTGAAGGACCCCGTCGCGGACGTCCTGGGGATCGGTGCCGTAGAGGTTCTTGAGCTGGGCGCGGGGCGGTACGCCAGCGGTGTGGGCCAGCAGTTGACGGGCGGTCACTGCATCGAGCGGGTGCCCGTCGACCTCGGGCCAGAAGGTACCGAGCGGAGCGTCGAGGTCGAGCTTGCCTTCCTCCCAGAGGGCGCCGATGGAGGACCACACGGCGAGGATCTTGGTGAGGCTGGCGGCGTCGAAGACAGTGTCGGGCCGCATCGGCACGTCCGGCTCTTTGGGGTCGAGGACCCCGGTGGCACCGTGGGCGCGGGTGCTGGTGGCGTCACCGACTGCCCATACGGCGCCGGGGTAGACCTTGTCGCGAACACCTTCGTCCAGGAGGGCTTCGATGTGGTTGATGCTGTACGTCATGGTCTCCCTGTTCGCTGTGGGCAACCTGCCGCATAAGCGTAGTGACGCGGGCAGCACCGGTGGGGGATTGGCGTGTCGGACGTCGGTTGCGGGGCGTGGCCGTTGCGTCTTAGGTGAGTTGGTGGCCGACATCGGCCAGAGCCTGGGCGGTAGTTGTGAGTGGGTAGCGGGCGGCGTTCGCGTAGCCCGCCTGTCGCAGGGCGGGCAGCAGGCCGGGGGCTGTCCGTAGACGGTTGAGGTCGTGGGCGAGCGCGGCGGAGTGGGTGAAGTCGGTGGCTACTCCGGACGCGGCGAGGACTTCGTTGAGGCCGGGCACGGGTTGGTACAGGACGGGCAGGCCGCAGGCTTGGGCTTCCAGCGCGACCAGGCCCATGGCTTCCAGAGTGGTGGAGGGTATGACGAGGACGTCGTGCTCGGCGAAGGCTTTCCACAGCCGTGGACGGCGGAGCCAGCCGAGATACCGGGCCCGCACCCCGGTCCGCTTGAGCAGCGGGGCCAAGGCGTGGAACTGCGCTCTGGGGGCGGCGATGCTCAGCTCGACCCCTGGAATGGGGGACAGACTTGTGACCAGGTGCTCGGCACCCTTCTCGGCAGTCAGCCTCCCTGCGTAGAGCAGCCGCAGATGGCTGGCGGAGGTGCGAGCGGGTCGGGACGGGGGATCGGTGAGCAGATGGTCGGGGATGCCCCAGGGGATGTGGACGACCTTGCGGCGGTCGGCCTGCGGGGCGAGCTTGAGAAGGCGGTCGGCCATCGCGCCGGTGGGGACCACGATGGCGTCGGCGGCCCTCGCCGTCTCGCCTGGGGCTACCGTCCGCGGGCGGCGGCGCCCTGGGAGACGAAACTCCGCGCGCGCTGACGGAGACTGGCGGCCTCCAGCGCAGTGTATCTCCCGCTCGCCACGAGTTGGAACTTGACACCCTCCCGACCTTCGGGGTGCTCGTAGCCATCGGGGAGGAACCGCCGGTAGTGCTCGCTGGCGCGCTGGAAGAACTGCGGGCGCTCGGAACGGGAGAGACATCCCTCGAGATTGAGGAGGAAGAGGTAGTGACGGATCATACGAGTGAAGAGAAAGGGAGCCACGACGTCCAGGGCGTCGCGCGCCTCGAGCAAGGCGAAGCTCTCTTCGTACCGGTCGAAGACGTCGAAGTGGGTGCCGTCCGGTGAGCCTGCGGGGTGCTGAGTGTGCCGGCGGCGGATCTGGACGCAGTTCCATTTCAGGACGGCGACCCGGTCGGCGGCGAGCATGGCGCGGTGGACGACTGTGACCTCCTCGTGGAGGCCGTCGGGGAAGGCGAGTTCCTGCCGGATCCACAGGTCGCGGCGGATCAAGCGGTCCCATGAGTAGGCGGGAGCACCGAACAACTCGGGCTGGTCCATCGAGGCGAAGGGCTCACGTCCTTGCCGGGCGAGCAGGTCGGCGGCGGCACCGGGCCATGAGCGGCCGCGATGGAGGCGAGTGTGCCCGAAGAGAAGAACATCCGGCTCATCTGCCGATTGCAGCTGATCGACCATCGCCTGAAGCGTTTCACCCCCGATGATGTGATCGCTGTCCAGGAACAGCAGGTAGTCACCGGCGGCGTGCTCCGCCCCCGCGTTGCGTATCCGGCCGATGCCGGCGACGCCCGTCAGCCGCACGACCGAGACCCGCCCATCCCGCCGAGCATAGTCATCCACCAAACCCGCAGGGCATTCAGCAGACTGGTCCAGGACCGCGACGACCTCCACGTCCCGGAAGGATTGGTTCAGTATCGAATTCAGGCAGACCCCCAGCTGTCCCTGAAGGTCGTACGCGGCGACTATGACACTGATCATCGGCGTGAACTCCACTCGAAACGCTGCGAGATGAACAGGGGGCGGGCCCGCCACGGGGGGTAAACGTGCCCGCCCCTGTCTTGATGCCGCCCACGTACCTCTCCCCGGAGAGCAGGCGGCGTGACCCCGACGGGGTCACTGTGTTCAGCGCGTCCCACGTCCTGCGTGTCACAGGTGGCGGCCCATCGTTTCAAGCTTTCCAAGCTTGTGCTCGATCTCCTGCTGCTGTAGTGGCGCGTGCTGCCATGGCCGGTTCCGGTCGGATGGTGCGTCGCTGTGCCGGGGTGACGTCGCGCGCTCTGGCCTGCTACAAGCACGGCGAGCTCTCACGGCTGATCTACCGGCTCAAGCCGCCTCGCACGGCAGCCGGGACGGGGAGTCGGCCGTCGCCCGGCACTCCAAGGAGCAGTTCGACGCCTCGATCACCTGGGAGGATCCCGCCTGGCTGCGGGAAGTGACCTACCTGCCCCTGGTACTGAAGGGCGTGCTCACCAGCGAGGACGCCGAACTGGCCGTCAAGCATGACGTCTCGGGGCTAGGTGGTCTCTAACCACGGCGGCCGCCAGCTGGACTTCACCCGCAGTGCCCCCGACGCCCTCCCCGAGATCGCGGACGCCGTCGCCGGGCAGTGCGCGGTCGTCCTCGACGGCGGGGCTCGGCACGGCGCCGACATCGCCAAGACCCTGTGCCTGGGCGCGGACGCGGTGATGGTCGGACGCCCGGCCCTGTGGGAGCTCGTCCACTCCGGCGCGGAGGGGGTCGCGGACGTCCTGCGGCTGCTCATGGGCGAGTTCGAGGAGGTCATGGCCCTGATGGGGCGCCCACCGTGGCCGCCTTCGAGCGGTCCGGGGGTGGTCCTTCCCGGGGGGCGCCCACTCCTCCCCCTGACGCCGCGCGTCCACCCGGACGCCCGAAGGCGCCTTCGGCCTGCACCACTTGGTATGCGGCGGGAGCCCAAGGCGCCTTATCGTACGGTCGTTGGGAGCGCGGCGTCAGCCGAGCTGCCCGGTCGGCCGCATGGTGATGTGGTTGATGTCCACGCCCGCGGGCTGGTTGACGGCGAAGACGATCGTGTCCGCGATCTGCTCGGCGGTCATCGCCGGCGCCGCCTCGGGGGTGCCGCCGCGCTCGTCCCAGAACGGGGTGTCCACCACCCCGGGGGCGACGACAGTCACGCCGACTCCGTCCTTGCCGACCAGCAGCCGGGTGTTCTCGGCCAACGCGTGCGCGGCCCACTTGGTGACCGAGTACAGGTTGCCAGGCGTGTTGCGCACCCCGGCGACCGAACCGATGATCACGATCCGGCCCTTGGACTCCCTGAGGTGCGGCAGGGTCTCCCGCACCAGCAGGGCCGGGCCCAGGACGTTGGTGAGGACCATGGCGCGCATGTCCTCGGGGGCGTGGCTCTCCAGGTTGCCGGGCAGTGAGAACCCGGCGTTGGCGATGACGTTGTCCAGTCGGCCCCACGCGTCCACCACGCGGCGCACGGCGGAGGCGACGTCGTGCGCGTCGCTGGTGTCGCCAGTGATCGTCAGCAGTCGCTCGCCCGCTCCGGCCGAAGCGGCGAAGGCGGCCAGCTTGTCCGCGTCACGCCCGGTGACGGCCACGCGGTGGCCCTGCCTGAGCATGGCGCGGGCGGTGGCGGCGCCGATTCCGGTCGAGCCACCGGTGATCAGCGTGGCGGGTTCCATGGGACGGCCTCCTGAGCGATATGGGTCATCGGGGCTAAGTTCGCGGCTGAACTGCGGAGAGGAGTACGCGACCGGCGCCGCTGGCCCCCGCGTCCGTGGCCGCGGTGGACCCGTTGGCGTCCTCGATGAAGTCCGCGAATCCGTAAGCGACCGACGTGGGCGCCAAGGAACCGGAAGGACCCATGGAGCGCTCGAAAAACGCCTCTTCTTCGCCGCCGTTCAACCACCAGGTCATCGACTGGCTGAAACCCGGCGGCTTGTCCCAGTCGCCGGGCCGTATGAGATGGACGTAACGGTCCGGACGTTCCCGAGTCTCCGCGTCAGGGATGACGCCGACCATCCACGCCCCTGTCGAGCTCACCGTCACCCCTCTCAGCCTGCGGGGCAACTCTATCCGCCTCGCTGATCGGCATCACAAGATCCATGACAGAGCCGCCAATTGGCTCTGGCGCTGGCCTTGTAAGCGCAGGCGGGTCAGGGCGTGAGGAGTACGCGCTTACGGAGGAAGTCGAGGTTGGCTCGTCCAAATCCTGTTCCGCCGCGACCAGGACGCCGTCGTCGCTGGGCCCGGATGCGGGCGACGACGGCGTCGCGCAGCGATCCGTTGTGGTCGGCCAGGGTCGGATTCAGGGTGTTCCATGAGCTGGGATGGAACATGA
>NZ_JBHJYK010000045.1:0-33766 GCF_042269865.1 Streptomyces sp. NPDC055966 | reverse complement strand
ACCGACCGCATCCACTACACCGAGACCGCCGCATTCCCACCCTCACCCGCCGAGCCGCAGGCCGCAGCTTGACGAGTAAAGCGCATCGGATGTCTTGTCCGCGGTCTGACGGCGGCCGGTAGCGAGCGCGGTCTAGGAAACGCAGCAGTGCGAGGCCTGTGGTCGGCCTGGACAGGGGTCATGGCCGGGCTTGTGGTCGGGCCGACCATGGCAGACAAAGGCTGGCCTCCGCGCGGCCAGCCCTGAGGCGGCAACCGTAGCGCCCAGCGGCGTCCTCAGTCGCTGTGCCTGAGCGGGTTACTTGGGTCTGACCGCTCTTCCGTGATGACGAAGCCTTGGTGCCGCCTCCTGCGCTGAGCAGGGCGGGCAAGGCATCGGGTCAGGAAACGGGGTGTGGAGGCTCTCCACTCGCCTGGGGCGGATCGATGCGGTAGGGGTCGAAAGCGGCGTCAGCGGCCGGAGCGTAGGGCTTGGTGGACATGCGTGTGACCAGTTGCCACATGCGGCGTTCGTCTTCCAGGGATTTAGGGAGGGCGAGTCCAAGCCCATCGGCAAGGGGCTTTCGGCCCAGGTTGACCAGGGCCCGTACGGCTGCGGCCCATTCATCCGTGGCGGCTACTGCGGCGTGGTACCAAGCCGGGGTCAGGACGATCAGGCAGACGCCGGTGATGACAAGCACCGGTCGGTGGGCATGGGAGGAAGACAGCGAGGTGAACGCGGTGACGGCCACGGCCGCGTGGCCGTACAGCAGGGCCACGAAAAAGTCGACGCTCGTGCGGGCGGTGACGACCTGCTTTGTGGTCGGCTCAGGGGCGGCGCTCGTCAGTTCGTTCCACAGCACCTGAGTGTCGAGGCGGTAGCGGTCGTATCCGTACTCCTCAAAGCGACGGATGGCGTTGCCGAGCCGGGTCGGGGTGATCTGTTTGTCGCTCACCGGATAGCGGTTGAATTTTTCCTGGAGGAGGGCGCGTCGGATGGGTGACGTGAAGTCGGGATCGGCGAGACGGTGGGCTGTCCTTTGGCGCCGGGCTTGCTGCACACGGCAGCCTCGTTCGTATACGGCAGGCGGCCAGAGGGCGTATCCCTCCAGGATGCGGTAGAGCGGTGTCTGCAGGGCGTTCAGGACGAGTCCGAGCAGGACGGCGGCCACAAGCAGCAGAATTGGGGTCGGGCCGTGGGATACCGGCCACAGGGGTTCCAGCACAGTGGGGCGGTGCAGACTCGGGGCAACGGCGAGGGTAAAGACGGCAAGGTTGAGAGCTGTGGGCAGGATCCACCCCACCAGCAGCGCCCAACCGCCTCCAAGCACGCCTTTAGCGATGTCTCCCACGGTTATTGCTCCGGCGTTTCCCGCGGCCAGTCATCATCTGGGTCGAGCGGGGGCCCGGGAGGGGTGTGACCAGCTGGTGTAGCGTTCGGTTCGTCCCACTTCTGACTCCCTTGAGCCGCCAGGATCCGGCTGAGCTCGAGTGCGTCGTCGGAGCTCGCGGCCGTAAGAATCACCCGCTGGCCCGACGGACCCTCAATGGTGAGCTGGACGGATTCCCTCCGCCCGCGCAGCCAGGCTGTGATCGCCATAGCCACCGAGGTGAGCGCCGCGGTTGAAGCAGCGGTCACCTGGATCTGCTGCTGCGGACTGCCAAGATTCTCGGTCGTTGGTGGACCTTGAACGACAGAGACGGGCCCGAACGAGCGCTCTTCCCGGAGCCAGCCGGCCAGTGACGCCGCTTCGGACTCGTCAGTAAGCGAGATGACTAGGTCCACGCCGCCCCCGTCCACTGATGACCTGATCGCGTAGCCAGCATAAGGCCGGGTCCGTCGCTGACCCCGACTCCGTAAGCCTCAACTACCGAGTGACTTACGCCTGTAGCGGAGGTGGCCGTCCGTACCTCTGCGATATCCAGCAGGCAGGAGCGGCCCGGTCCGGCTCGCGGACGATCGCCTGCCTCGTCTCCGGCCCGACCTACTGGGAGTGCACGCTGGACCGGCTGCGGACGCTGCACAGTTGGCTATGGCGCGGCCTCGTCGAGGAGGTGAGGGCCGTTGTTGCGGACGTTGTTGACCGCCGTGGAGACCGGGCGGCAGCCAGGTGCCCACCGGCAGGCTGGTCCAGGAGGGCCCGCAGTTCGTCGGGGTCCTGGTGCCTGGGGTCGAGCCAGGCTTGGTAGTGGTCCGCGGTCAGTGCGAGGGGCATGCGGGGGTGCACGTGGCCGGCGGCATCGGTTGCGTCGGTGGTGATGATGGTGCAGGTCATCAACCAGGCGGCCGGATCGTCGTCCTGTGTGACGGCAGGATCGCGCCAGTACTCGTACAAGCCGGCGAGTGCCATCACCTCGTCGTTCTCGGGGTGGATGAAGTAGGGCTGCTTGCGGGCCAGCCGGTGGCCGGGTCCATGCCGGGCTGCCACTCGTAGAAGCCGTCGGCCGGCAGCAGACAGCGGCGCTTGACGAACGCACGGCGGTAGGCCGGCTTCTCGTGCACGGTCTCCACCCTCGCGTTGATCATTGATCATTCGCGCGCCGACTTTCACGTCCTTTGCCCATGACGGGACCAGGCCCCAGCGCAGCGGCCGCAGCTCTCCATGGACAGCCCCGGCATCTTCCGCATCGCGTGGAGCGCGCTCGAGGACGGCCCAGACGTCGTTGGTCGGGGCGACGTTCCAGTTCGGCGCGAGCGCCTCCGTGGAGGACCACTCAGTGGCCTGGAAGAACTGCGCCAGGTCCTGCGGGCTGCGGGTGGAGACGTATCGACCGCACATGCAGCCACTCTCCCACCGCGCCGAGTGCCTGCCACGACACCGGTCCGGCGATGCTCCCGTCAATGCGGGCGTCGTCCTGGTCGCTGTCCTCTGACACGCGATCTTGACCGATTGACAGGTGATCTTGACCGAACTGGAAGCGTCAGTTCCTGGAGTGCGGCCGGGCCAGGCCGGCCGCCGGGAAGCCCAGTTCGCGCAGTGCGGATCAGTGCCGTTCGAACGCCAGGTCTCGCGGCCGCATGTGCTCGCGTGGCCCCGCCGCCCGCAGGACCACGTCCAGCACCCGTGCCGGGTCGGCCGCGTAGGCATGCGAGAACCACGCCATATTGGCCTCCACCACGGCCCAGCGGTGGCGTGGGCGGTACGGGTCCAGGAGTTGCCCGACGTCCACGACGACGGCACTCGGCAGCGTGTGCCCCACTGCGGCGGCGAGCCGGTCGGCGAACTCCGTGATCTGCGCGGCGGTGGCCCGGTCCGCGCGGTCCGTACCGAGCGGGCGGGGGTCGAGCCGGCCGAACACTGCGTACCGGCTCGCCGTGGCGATCCGGCCATCCAGCAGGAACAGCCGGTACTCGGCCGCGAACGTCACCACGTCGGACAGCAGCACCGGTATTGCCGGGTCCAGGGCGGAGGGCAGCCGGGAGCCGTCGGTGTAGACATCGGCCGGGAAGGACTTGTCACGGGGCGGCTTGACGAACGTCGGCTGGTCGATCGCCCATGCGTCCGCAATGGTCCCCGCCCGTACCTGGCGGCCGGTGAACTCTTCCGGCAACTCGGCGAGCCAGCCATCTGTCGGCTCCAGCAACGCAAACCCGAGCTGGCCTGCCAGCCGCGCACCCGCAACCGGTCCGCCGTACCAGTACGCAGGGCCTGCCAGGCCGGGCTCCTCCGCCGCCCTGACCGACATCCCTCGGCCCGCCGCCTCGACGGCCAACAGTTCCATCGTCGACGTCCGCCGCCCAGGCATGACCAGCACCGCGAATCCCTCCCGCACTCCGCAAAACCGCCACGCTAGCCCCACCGTGCCCACCACCGCAGCCGAGATTCCCCCGCCGCAGGCCCCAAGGCGGGCCAGGGAACGGCGAGCCTCAGCTCAAGATCACGTGGCAGAAACCCGGCGTTGGTCGAGATCACTTGGCAAACGGTCAACGTCGCCTGTCAGAGGACAGTCGCGCTGTGACTGAGCAGCACAGTTGGCCATTGACTCCTTCAGTTGGCCGCTCCGGCGCTCAGTGCCCGACCCCCGTTGCTCCAGCAGCCATACCGACCCGGCGAGCGCGACTGCTCATCCGCCGTTCTCGGACTCTGGACTTGGTCCCCCCACGGCTATCCGCTGCACAAGTTCGTCAAGCTGGCCTGCGATGATCATCCTTCGACGCTCCAGTAGATCCCTGTAGACAGTCAGAGGGACGGGCTCACCCCTAGATGCTGCCTGTGTCAGCGCGAAGCGGGCTTCGACCTCCAACGCGAGGTAGGCCCTACGGCGTGCATGTGCCGCTCGGTGATGCACCTCCGGCTTCAGGAACGTGATAGCGGCGCTAAGTCCCGCACTGACGAGCGCCAGCACAGCTGCTGGGATGCGGGCACCTGCTGAAGAGAGCCCGGTTGCGCCCGAGACCGCGGCCAGCACGGCAGCTGGCAGCCCGAGCGCCGCGTGGGCGATTCGCCAAAACTGCCGACGGAAGCGATTCTTCCGAGCCCGCTCTTCACACTCAGCCTGAAGTTCGGCGACCTGACTCGCGACGACATCATCTGCCATGTGTCGAGCCTGGCACTTACCGTCCTCGTCTGGACAGTGCAAGGCGCTACGGACGCGGACATCAGGGATCGTTTCTCTGCGGCCAACTCTGGCGCTCAGAGTGGCCAACTGGGGCGCTCAGTCGAGGTGACTGATGTTCACCGCCCAGAACAGGAACCACACGACGACGACTCCCGTGCCGCCGGTGAACCAGACCCGTCCGCCCTCGTCTGCCTCGGCAACCTGGTCGGCCCTTGCGCCACCTGCCAGCGCAAGACGCACAAGTACGGCCACGGCGGCGCCCCTCTTTGCCAGTGGTGCGCCGCACCGGTCATGGAGAAGTGGGGCCGCACCGTGCGGTTCACGAGCACACGCTCCTGATCCCTCCGGCGGACATCGGCCGGTCTCTCGTCTACGCGCTGCGGGGCCGGCCGTCCGCCGTCTTCTTCCCGCTCGTCTCCTTCGTGGCGGTCTTCTTCGCCGCGGCCTTCTTGGCTGGCTGCTTCTTCGCGGCCGGCTTCTGCTCGCCGGGGGCGCCGTGGTGCGGGCGAGCCTTTGGCGAGCGAGTCAAGGACGCAAGCCGGTCGCGTCAACAAGCGTTGCCGCCGGCCGTCCCTCCTTCCACAAGGATCGATCGTGCCAGTGGCGTGCGTCGCTTGGCCTCATCAGTGCGGCAGGGAGGGTGTGCGCCCGCGCGCGAGGTCACGACAGTTCACGGCGGGTAGGGGGCGGCTATCACGTAGCTGCTCAGGGGAATCGTCACACCGATCGACGCCAGTCAGCTATGGGCACGCCCGGTCAAATTCGAAAACACTCATGTGTTCGGTTCGTCACCGCAGGGGCATTTGTCACCACCGTGACATTCGAACTTTGGCGCGATGAACCGTTTATATGGCGCCGAGTGTGATGGAAGCACTACGGTCCGTTGACGCGAGGAAACCCCGGGCAGGCTCGCTACCGACTCCGGGGCTCCTCTATCGACGAAATCAAGAAGAAGGAAGAATCCCTGTGCTTGACCCGTTTTCTGCTGCCGCTCTCTTCAGGGCGGCAACTTGCGACGACGCTAGCATTCCGCGCCTTCGCAGGACCGAAACCCGCATCACGAGTGCCTGGACTGTCACGGTGCAGGCGGGCGCATTCCTGGCCGTCCTCGTGGTGCCCACGATTCTGATCCACGGCTGGTGGGAAGCACCTGCCACCACGGCGCTGGTCGCCGGCCTGATGGTGGCCATGCGCCAGTCGCGATTCCACTACCAGCGCTTTCGGCTGAGCTGAACGGCTCCCAGGCATGGCGGTCCGTCGACAGGCAGGCCGCCACGCGCGGGGACAGCAGCCGCCAGCGCGGCTTGGGGAACAGCGAGTTCCTCCCCCGGGCGCGCAACAAGTCGCGCGCCCGGGGGAGAAACCGTCACAGCACGTGGGAGGAACGATGGGGGGCACCAGTCCCCGCTACGACAGCTGCCGCTACTGCGCGGAGCGGTTTGCCCAGACCAGCGGTCCGGGGCGGAAGAGGGAGTACTGCAGCCTGGAGTGCCGACGGCGGGCGCAGCGGGAGCGGGACGGTCGGCTCGGGCGGCAGCAGGCCCGTAGCGTGCTTCCGCTGGGCCGACGGATCGCCGAGGACGTGCAGGCGCTGTCCACGGCATTGTTGGAGGCAGAATACGACGGGCGGGCTTTGCCGGAGCTGTTGCACTGCGCGGGCGAACTCGCCCGCGCGTTGGATAACTACGCGGCCGCTGCGGTGCAGGATGCACGCCACCGGGGGGCGAGCTGGGAGCAGGTGGCGGAGGCGGCCTGTCTGAGTGCAACCACAGCGCGCACGAAGTGGGCCGAGCACCGGGTGAAAGAGCGGTTGCAGAACCGCGCGGCGCAGCGGGCGGCGGTGCGCCAACCGTCTGCACCGCTGATGGAGGGACCGGGGCCGACGGGCGGCCCACCGCTGTCGATCGCGGCCGAGCGGGCCTCGCTCAAGCTGGCCTCGGCGCTGTCCCATTTGCACCGGGCCAGTGATTTGACGATCAGGGAGGTGGCGGAGCAGACCTCGCTGTCGCCGTCGTACGTCTCACGCATCCTTTCCGGGGAGCGGACGCCGACGTGGCAGGTGGTGTGTTCGCTGGCCGAGTTGTTCGGCGGGGATCCGGCCGAGTTGCGTGTCCTGTTCGAGAGCGCTCATGGGCTTGTGCCGCCGGCCCGGCACGCCCAGCCCGATGCGGTGGCGCGTCTTCAGGCTGCGTTGCGTGGGCTGCACCTGGCCGCGGGACGCCCCAAGGCCAGCGTCATCCGCAAGGCCTCGCACGGCGCGCTGAGCATCCACGCGATCAATGAGATCTTGGACGGCGAGTTGATTCCTGGCTGGGAAGAGACCTCCGCGTTGGTCACCGCCCTGGGCGGGTGGCCTGCGGATGTACGGCCGTTGTGGGAAGCCGTCCACTACACCTTCCTGATCTTTTTGGATCCGCAGGAGGTTTCTCGTCCGCTCCCGTCCTCGAGTCCCGAGACGACCTGATGTTCTCTGCGCCTTAAGGGGGTGCCATGTTTTCGTTGTTCCGGCGATGCGGCGAGCGGCGTGCCCGGGCCACGTCGCCTGCGCGGTGTCCAGGCGATACCCCGGCGGCTGCGATCGAACTCGTCCTGCCGCTGGAGTACACCGCGTTCTGTCTGCTGCACCAGGAGGACTACCTCCGTTACGCCCGGGAACGGGTCCAGGATGCGTGGATGAGCCGACAGGTGGTGGAAGCTGTGCTGGGGAACATCGCCACCATCTGGCCAACTGTCCTCAGTAGTCCCCGGCCTGCTGCCGTGGCCTGGCGACTGCTGGACGCGCTGATCTCATCGGCCATACGGGAGCGCAAGTCCCAAACTGTCACACGGACGGTCGACGCCATGCACCAGGTTCTACCGCCGGAGCAAGCGGACGCGATCATTCTGCGTTGCCGGCTGCGCCTGAGCGAGCAACGGGCCGCGGAGTTGATGGGGGTGGACGCGCCAGCGGTCGCCTCTCATCTGCTGATGGCGCAGCGGGCGCTGTCCGGTTACGGCACAGCCGTAACCGGCGCCTCTGCCCGGGCCCAGTCACCACGCGGCCATCTACGCCGTTGACAGCGGGCCATTCTGCCGTGTGCATCGGTATGAGGTGAGTGTTTCGAGGAAGAACTATCCCGGTCGAGGCCACGATTTCTACGATGGAGCTCGCGCAGCACGCAGCGTGCTGCGCGTACCGGGACAGGGTGTGATGTCGCTTTGAAGCGTCGCCAGGTGCATCGGCCGCACGTTGCCGACGTGACAGCACCGAATCTCGCCCGGATGAACAACTATCTGCTGGGCGGCAAGGACCACTACCCGGCAGACCGGGATGCCTGTCAGCGCCTGTTGAGAATTGCTCCTCAGGCACGGGAAGTCGCGGAGGCAGCCAACCGTTTCGTGTTGCGGGCCACCAGTTATATGGCCCGTGAGCACCAGATTCGCCAGTTCGTGGTCTTCGGCCCGGGATTGCCGGCGCAAGTGGGCGTGCACCAGATCGCGCAGAGCATCGACGTGCGCTGCCGAGTCGTGTACGCGGATGACGACCCGCTCGTTTTGACCCATGCCCGGGCACTGTGGGAGCGGCCGCGGCGCACTCTGGTGCTGCAAGCCACACCTGAACAGGCGGCGCATCTGCTGCTGGAGCCAGCCGTACGCGGGCTGATCAATCCTGTGCTGCCGGTAGCAGTGCTGTTCGTGTCCACGTTGCACACGATTACCGAACCCGTCGGACCTCGGGCCGTGATGGAGCAGATGGCCGCAATACTCGCCCCAGGGAGTCTGGTCGCGGCAAGCCACCTGGTAAGCGACGACCAGGACGTCCGCGTGCAGGCCGGCGCCCTGCTGAGGGACGCAGCAGGCGGGCGATGGGGGCAGCTGCGCTCACGCGATGAGGTCGAGCCGCTCTTCTCGGCATTGCGGCCCCTCCCGCCGGGGCTGGTTGATGTGGAGCGCTGGCGGCCAGGCAGCGACCGCACGGCAGGTGGCGGCAGCAGGTTGTGGGCCGAGTTCGGCGGGATGGCCATGGTGCAGCCCCGTGAAGGGCCCGAAGGGGCCTGGTTGTTCAGCTGAGCATGTACTCAAGCAGTTCCAGACTCTCTCCGGGGGACAGTGCGGCGTGGGCCAGCCCGTCCAGGACCGAACGGTAGTGATCGGTCTCATCGGGCTTGTCCAGGTACTCAGCGTCCCGCAGCTGCTCGAGATAGACGATGTCCGGCAGCGCGGACAGTTCGAACCGCAGGTGTGTGACCGGGAAGCCGCCGGCGATGCAGCCAGGACGGTTGAAGGGCGCGATCTGCAGGGTGACGTGCTCCATCTGTGCAGTCCATATCAGATGGCGCAGCTGCTCCCGCATCACCTGCTTCCCACCCATAGGCCGGCTGAGCACGGCCTCGTCCAGAATCGCCCACAGATGGGGTGCATCGTTACGGACGAGCAGGTTCTGGCGGATCCTGCGCAGCTCCACTCGAGTGTCGACCTCCTGCTGCAGGGCCAGTGGATAGGCCTGGCGTATCACTGCTTCGGTGTACGCGGGTGTCTGCAGCAGCCCGGGCACCAGCTGGACTTCGTAGGTGCGGATGGCGGACGCGGCCTCCTGCAGGCCGATCAGCTTCCCGGCCCAGTCGGGCAACACACCGTCGAAGCGCTGCCACCAGCCGGGCTGACGTGCGATGCGCACCATCTCCGCGAAGTAGGCGTGCAGTTCGGGGTCAGTGACGTCGTAAAGGGTGAGCAGATCCGCGACGTCATCGGGTTTGCAGGTAACGTGGGCGCGTTCCATCCGGGAGATCTTGGCTTCTGAGCCGCGGATGAAACGGCCCGCCGTCTCCGCGTCGATCCCGGCGTCCTTGCGCAGGGTGCGCAGCAGATGCCCCAGCACCATGCGCACTGCGATCGGGCTGCGTGCGGAGACAGCAAGGTAGTACTCCAGCATGGGGGCATCGACCGGGCGGGCGGACGCGGGCATGGGGACTCCTGTGGCGGACGAACGACGAGCGTCAGTCTTGCAGGATGCCACCCGGCCGGGTCCCCAATTGGGCTGTTTCTGCCTGGCGTTAGCTGGCGATTACGTCGAACTCGCCGTCCTTCACCCCCGCGATGAAGGCGGCGATCTCAGCATGCGTGTACACCAGTGCAGGTCCGTGCGGATCGCGGGAGTTGCGCATCGCCACATGCCCTCCAGTGAGTAAAGCCAACTCGACACAGTTGCCGTCCGCTGTGCTGTGGCGGCTTTTCAGCCACGTCACGCCGTGCAGTGCATCGGCCGAGACACCGTTGACTACCTGCGCCATGTCCGTCCCCTTGCGATTCCGTCCGAATTCTTCTCACCTCTGGCCCTTACTGATCCCTTTGCCGGGTACAAGCGTTCCCAGCTCGTCCCGTTCGGATGCAAGTCACCGATGCAATTGCATCCGGGGCCCCGCACGGCGGATACTAACCAGCCGGGGCAGGGATCCGCGGCCCTTGAGCTGGACGTCTTCCGGGGGGATGCACAGTGGCAGCAACGCTGATCGAATCACTGGAAGCCAAAGAGCAGCTTCCTCCTGTCCAACCCACTGCGAGAAATAACCGTTCGGCATATTCCGACCGGTTGGACTGGGGACTTGCACTGGGCATCAGTACTGCTGATTTCGCGGCCCATGCGTTCAGCCAAGACCCCACGAGCGTCAAGAACATCCGCCGCTTCGTGCGCGAGACGATCGCCAGCTGGGGCCTGCGCGCCTTCGCCGACGACCTGACAAACGTCGTCAACGAGCTCACCACCAATGCCGTCCAGCACGCACTGATCGCAGGCGACGAACAGCGCAAGGCCTGGCTGGGCATAGCCCACACCCACGGCGCCGTGGTCTGCGCCGTCACCGACCCCAGCCCCACTCCCCCGGCCTCCATCCATCCAAACCATCTAGCACTGGCCGGCCGCGGGCTGATCATCGTGGATGCCTTGACCAGCCAGTGGGGCTACACCCCCACCCACTCCGGTGGAAAGATCGTCTGGGCACGCATCACCACTTCCTGCCGCTAGGTTCTGTCGTCAAATGTCACGCCCACATCAGCAGGGCTGCGAGGGTGACGGCTGCTTGGTAGGACTCGGCGGTCTTGTTGTATCGGGTGGCGATGCCGCGCCACTGCTTCAGCTTGTTAAAGCACCGTTCCGCCACGTTGCGCCACTTCCAGGTCTCGCCGACGGCGTGAGGACGGGGCGGTCGCGGGCTGCGCCCGCTTTGTGATGGGGGGACGGGTACTCGCTGCGTCAGGCCCATGACTGGGGCTGACAACGCAGTCATATCGGACTGTGACGGGTTGGGCATGCGTGGTGCCCTGCAGTGGGACCTGACGCCGACGTGGTTCCTGCACGATGAGGTGCACGGACACGGTGGTGCAGAAACGAGGACCCAATGGGCAACGCGCCTGACACGGGTGTGGGCTTCACGCCGGCTGACCGACCGGGCTCCCGGCGGCTCGGGGATGCAGCGGCGGAGATGTTTGTGGAGGTTCAGCGGTCGGATACGAAGGCAACGACGTTGTGCGGCGTGACGGGCGGACTACTGACGGTGAACACTGCGGCGTTGTCGACTGTGCCGAGGTCCAATTGGCCGGCGGTGGTTGCGCTGGCATGTGCTGCGGTCCTTCTTGGCATGGCGCTCGTCGCTGCCCTGTCGGCGATCCGCCCTGTACTGCCGCGTCGCGGTGGGTTCAGAACATACGCAGGCCCTGTCCCAGAACAGGGCGGGGCTGAGGAAGTCGTATCGGCCTTCTCGGCGATGGGTTCTGGCCAGCGCGTACTGGCGGAGGCGGAACAGTTGGTGTTGTTCGCCGGCTTGGCGCAGCGGAAATTCCGTGCGGTGAAGCGAGCAGTCGATCTCACGGTGACTGCCGTCGGCATGGCCGGAATTGGCTTATTGAGCACATACATCACCGCTTGAGAACATCGTGGCGTGATGGGCGCCACATTCGGGGGGTGTATGTATCAGCCGCATGTCTCGGTCATCGGTGATGATCTTTGGTCGCAGTTGTGTCAGCTGGCTCCGATTCATGTACGCCCGGCCAGGAGCGTGCTGTTGCGGCAGGGGGATCCGGGAACCCACGTCATCCTGCTGGTCTCCGGATCAACCTTGATCACGCTCACCGGATCGCACGGCGAACGGACGCTGCTGGCGGTACGCGGGGCCGGTGAACTGCTGGGTGAGCTGGCTGTGTTGGACAACGAGCCGCGTACCGCGTCGGTCATTGCCGCGGAGGACTGCCGGGTGCATATCATCCCCGCGCCTGACTTCCTGGCGTTCGTGGACCGTCACGATCTGCAGGCCGCGCTGCTGCGTCACGCCATCGCGCGGGTACGCGAAGCGGACACCGTACGCCTCGAAATGGCCACTTCATCTGTGCCCGTGCGCCTGGCCTCGGCGCTCGGACGGTTACTCCAGGCAGCGTCGGCGGGCGGAGCCGAATACCTCGTGCGGCTGACGCAGTTGGAGCTGTCACAGCTGATCGGCGCATCCCGCAACGCCGTGGGAACGGCCCTGAAACCGTGGCGCGAGCACGGATGGCTCGCCACGGAGGCCGCCGGCGGACTCATCATCCGCGACATCACATCGATCCAGTCACACGCCCACGCCCAGACGTGACCGACCGCACCGGCGCGGTGCCCAGCACTGGGCACCGCCGTCGCCCGGGCGCGTCCAGGATGAGGCAGCACACCCACTCGGGTGGTTCCCCAACGCGATGGAAAGGCTGCCGCCCCATGCCCTCTCTCCTCCCGTTCGACGCCACTGATGTGCCGCCGGAGCACGCGCTGTTGACCGTCGACATGAAGGAGTACAGCCAGCTCCCCGAAGCGAAGATGGCGCCCGCGCGGGCCGATCTGGACAGCATGCTGACGACGGTGTTCGCTCAGTGCGGGGTCGGCGACGCGATGCTGCTCGGCGCCGTCAAGGACCGTGGGGACGGCGCCATTTTCGTACTGCCGGCCCGGCATGCGGCACGGCTGATCGACCCGTTCCTCGTCCACCTCGGTCAGGCACTCATGCGGCGCGAGCAGACCCGGCTGGTTAGCACACCGACGATCCGGCTGCGGGCCAGCGTGCACGTCGGTCCCCTGGCGCCGCCGGACCACCGAGGGGACGCGGCCAACGACGCCTGCCGGCTGGTTGACAGCGACGCGGCCCGCCGGGCCATGACCGCCGCGGTGGACCACGGAGTGCTGCTGGCTGCCGTGGTGTCGGACACCGTCTTTGGCCGCACGGTCGCCGCGGGACGCACGCCAGCTCTCCAGGAGCAGCACTTCCATCGCGCCACCGCCCGCGTCGAGGGCAAGCCGAGCTTCGAGCAGACCTGCTGGCTTTTCGTCCCCGGGCTGGTCACCTCGGTGCTCGCCCCCTACCTCACGCAGGACAGCAGCGCCTTGACCGATGATCGCCCCCGGCAGGCCGCCCAGCGCACCCCAAAGGACACCAGCGCGAACGAGAGCATCGGTGCTGTCCGGCAGAAGGGCAGGGCCAGCGGCAAAGCCCGGCTGATCCAAGTCGGGCGCGACTACATCCCCAGTCAGGAGCAGTCATGACCGACGCCGAGGGCACCGCGGCGGTGCAGCAGCAGATCGAAGCGTCCGGCCAGGCACAGGTGACCCAGGTCGCCGGCGACTACGAAGAGCACCACCACCAGTACGTCAGAGGCTGGCAGTACCTGCGCAGCGTCAGTGTGGACGACGGCGAACTGGACTTTGCGGAGCATGCGTTCGTCGATCCGCCTGGGCCGCAGGGATCCGGTCAGGTGGCGCAGGCCGTCAGTATGCTCGGCCGCCCCTACAGCAAGAGCCACGTCCTGGTGCTGTGCGGGGAGGCCGGCATGGGGCGGCGCACCGCCGCGCTGCATGCGTTGCGCAAGGCGGGGGTGCCCAGGAAGCAGATCAGCTGGCTGATCCTAGACTGGGACCAGCCGCGCACCGAGCAGATCCCCCACGTTGAGGGGCGCGCCTGCATTCTGGACCTGACGGACTACCGCGATCTGCCCGAGGACTTCTACACCGGACTTGCCGACTACCAGAAGCAGGCGCAGGCCGCCGACGCAATCCTGGTCATCCTGGCCGATCCGAACGGCTGGAACCCCAGGACCCTCGCGACCGTGCCCACGGTGCACCTCGTGCACCCCTCGGCCGCAAAGGTCGCCGAGGCTCATCTGCGTCACCTCGCTGCCGGCCGGATGGACTGGCTGAAGCATGATCCGCTGACCGACCTGCTCGCCCCCGAAGCGCCGGCATCCGACGGCGCCCGGCTGGCCCGGCTCATCGCCGAGGCCAAGGACGACGGCCAATCCGCAGTGGGCAAGCAGTTCACCGACTGGCAGGACCACTTGGAAACCTGGTTCGAGCGGCACTCCGCGCCGGGAGACCTGCAGGAACGTGCGCTCCTGATCGCGGCTGCCCTGCTGGATGGAGCTCCGGCCGCCGTCGTACTGGGGGCCGCGGATCATTTATTCACGCAGGTCGGTGGCGAACTGCCGCGTGGTGGTGCGCTGTCCGGCCCTGACCTGGACAAGCGGCTGAAGGCCATCGACGCCTCGTACACGGATGGCGAGGCCATCTCCCTGGAGGAAAAGCAACGTGGGCTGTCCGATGCCGCGCTGAAGTACGTGTGGCGGCAGCGGCCGCAACTGCGGCCCGTGCTGCTGGAGTGGGCCTCCCAGATCAGCGCGCCCAACAAGATCGCCGTGCGTCATCTTCAGCGCATCGCCGACTGTCTGGTGCAGCTGTCGTTGCTGCCCGGCGGCTCCACCGTGCTGTCTGTGGCCAGGCGGTGGATCGAGACCGACCGTGTGGCGCACCGACAGCTTGCCATCCAGATCCTGGAGACCATGGCGCTCCATCCGGTCACTGGCGTCGCCGTGCGTAAGCAGCTGTACGACTGGGCCCAGCAAAAGACCACCAGTGAACAGCTCACCGCTGCGGTCGCCTCGGTCTGCGCGGGCGAGCTGGGCCGGCGGTACCCCCGGGTTGCTCTGACCCGGCTGCGTCTGCTGGCCTCCCGCGATGACGACCAGGCCCGCGACGCCGTCGCCGACGCGGTGCGCACCCTGGTGAGTACTCCCGAGCAACGCGTCCTGGTGCTGTCGGAGATCGTGGAGTGGGCCGAATCCACCGACAGCACCATTCAAAAAGCCGGAGCGAGCACGTTCCTGGCCCTGACCGACATCACCAGCGACATCCTCCTGCCGCTGCCCGCGGACCAGGAGAGCACCGGCGAGGCCGTCAATACTCCCGATGTGCTGTCCGGTCAGCTGTTCGTCCGCGGCTGGCGCGCGGCCCTGCAGGAGCCCACGGCAGCACAGACGGCGTACCGGCATCTGGCGGCCTGGCTGGACTCGCCCAAGCTCCAGGACGACCAGGTCCTGCCCCTCGCGGCGCAGGTGCTGCGCGGCTGTCTGGGGCAGGAAGGTCCCTCCGGCCTGCTGGTGGGCTCGCCCGACAGCTCCGACCTAGGACGGGCCCGTCGCGCACAGCTCTTCGCCCAGCTAATCTCCGAGGTGACCTCCCCTGCCAGCCCCAGCGCCGTGCCGCGCTCTGGCGGTGACGGCACCGCCATGACGGCGTGAGTATGCTGCGCCGGCGCGGCAGACCAGCCCGGACGACACCGGATGCGGCAGGCGCGGGCGCAGCTCATCCACTCGTACTGAGCGACGAGCGGATGGCCAGCCGCATCAGCAGTGTGTGCTTCACCGTCCGCATCACCGGGAGCTGGCAGTGGACGCATCCCGACGACACGGACCGGGGCAACTTGGCGGTGCCGGCGCGTGAACACCTGCGTCGGCAGGCCGCGGGGATCCTGTGCCGGCACTCCGTCCTGGATCTCGCAGCGGCTGACGACGCCACCAGCTCCTTGCTACAACGCGGATACCCCATGCCCGGGCTGGAGGTCAGCGGCACGGCCGAACTGAGCGTCGCGGCCGCGGACCGCGCTCTGGCCGAGGAACATGCCCGCCGACAGCAGGCGGCAGACCTCGAACACGGCGAGGAGCTGCACCGCCTGGCCCAGCTGCAGCGGGTGCTCGCCGACCCGGACCTACGCCGCGTGTGGTGGATGGCCCAGTTCCCCGACCGCTTCGCCGACCTCGACAACCTGGCCCAGGCGCTGAAGGGTCTACCTGCTCCGCAGGAGGTGCAGGACGACGACCTGCGCGGTGACATCCGGCGTTTCATCGACGACCTCGTCACTACCCTGCACACACCGCAGCAGCGCGAGGTCTTCGTCCAGGCCCTCGTCCAAACCCTCACGGCCCTCGGCCACCAGCGCCTGGCCACCGCCGCTGTCCTTCGGCACCGGCCTCACGATCCCGGGAGCACACCGGCATGAAACTCCACACCGTACGCTGGCTCCTGGCCCCTGTGCGCCAGCTGCGCACCCGCCGGCTCATGGCCCGGCACGGACCGACGCTGGCGTACGACACCGCCTGGGCCCTGATCACCCTGCATAGCGCGCCAGACGAAATCACCCTCGTGCGCGCCTGGGCCCGCGAGAACCCCGGCGCTGCCCCTGGCATCCACTACGACCACTGGCACACACTGAGCCAAGCCGAACAGCGACGCCGCCTCAAGTTGCTGGGCAGACACGGGCACTCCCCCATCCAGCTCCTCCAACTCGACGCCGGCCTCATCCACAGCACAGGCCTCCACGTCCTGGACTGGGGCCGCCCGCCGATCCCTGCCGACCAGCACCATGCGACGCCACCCCCCTGGTCACAAACCCGCGACCAGCCCTAGCAATCCTCTGCACATGCATCTCGCCGCCGTCAATGAGGAGCCTGGCGCGGCCCCCCGCTCGGTTTCCAAGTCCGACGCTGTGAGGAACCCGCCGCCCACGCCACTCCCTCGATCCCGAAACCGTCCCAGTCCCGCTTCCGACCCATGTGGCCTGGGACCTGTTGCACTGGCGCCCGGAAGCGCCGGCCACGGGCTTGGCCGACGCTTCCCATCGCGGTCATCTGGCACTTTCAGAAGCCGTTCTCTTTCCGAGTGTGATCGTTGAGTTTCCGCTGTTCAGGCATGGTCCCGGGGGTGTGGCGGAAGGGTTCGGGCGTTCAGTTCGGGCTCGGCGATGCGGAGTGGACCGTGACATCGGTGATGGGACTGCTGGAGGAGCGGGAGGCGGCTGCCCGGGTGCGGGCCGAGGAGATCCGGGCGGAGGCGGAGAGGTTTCTTGCTGAACTCGCCGAAGCGGAGGAGGTGTTGGAGCGACGGGGATCGCCCGCACGGAGCTCGCCGAGGCCCTGGCCGCTACCGCCGAGGCGGCGGATGCACCGGTTGACGGCCCGGACGAGGTGGCGGGCACGGTGTCGGCGGCCAGGGCTGACCAGGGCGGCGACGGTCCGGTTCATGGCGCGGTAGCCCACCGCGATCGCTCCGTCGACGGCGCCGCGGCCGGCGGGCCAGGCGGCGGCTCATGAGCATGGCGTACCGAGGCTCGCATCAAGATCGCCACCTGGGTCACCAACTTCTACAACTCCAGGCGATTACACAGCGTTTGCGGATTCAAGAGCCCGACCGACTACGAACGCGAGTACCGAGCCACCCTCGCCGAGGCGCTGGCCGCATAGATCGTCTCCACGCTTCGAGGGGATTGACAGTGTGCGCATTGAACTGCACGAGCCCGAGCCGGAGGAGCAGTCTGCGGCTGTGCTCGCCATCGCCGACTATCGCTCACAGCTGGGGCTCGACTCGTAGCGGTCCCAGGTCAGAGTGCGCCACGTAAAGCTGGTGTACCTGACCCGCGCCCACCCGAGGTCATCTGGGTGGAGTTTCCGCGCGTGAGCGCTTCGGGCCGGCGGGGATGCCAGGTAGGCGTCCACCTTCGGTACGTGCCACCGCAGGCGACGTTGCCGCAGGCGCTTCTCGTAGCGGCCGAGGTCTGTATTGCAGGGCTTGCAGAGGAGCCCGCGAACGCAACTCTGGCAGCCTGTACAGCAGTTGTGGTCGTGGTCGATCTGCCACCAGATCGGCCCGTCTGCTGCACTGTCTCCAGGGCTGTCGCCGCAGAGCGGACAGTAGTCGTTCTGGACTCTCAGTATGGCGTTGACTCGCTCGACGGAGAGTCCGAATCGGTTCGCCTGTCGTACGGCCGGGCCGCAGTCGGGGCACAGGTCGCGCCCGTACTTTCGCTCGTCCGCGTGTACCAACTCATTGCATATCCGGCACATCTCGGGATCATCGTCGACCCAGCCCAGTCCACTCTTCACGGAGCTGACGTTAGCCCTCGTGACTGACAGATAACCTGCCGTCGGTTCCGCGCCGTACCGCCCGCACTCATCGCCCAGACCCGGCCCGGCGGGAAGATCCTGCTCACCCTCTCGGGCTGGCTCTACGGCTACGCCCGCGTCCTGCTCACCGTGAACGACGGCGGCATCGCCGAAGGCCAACTGCTGGGCGGCACGGTCTCCGTCATGTCCGCCCGCACCCACGCGGCCCCGGCCTTCGGCAACCCCGCCCACTGGGCCGCTGACCTGCCCGACACCGGACGAGCGGCCCAGCACTCCCCCAAGCTGATCACCACCGCGACCGATGAGGCGTTCCACCTGCGGTTCCTCGCCCAATGCGCCGTCCCGGACGCACAGATGACGACCGTGGGCGACATCGTGCACCTGGTCGACGTGACGGCCGGCGGCCAGCACCTCCGGCACCCGCACCTGCCCGGCCTGCCACTGCCCCGCCCCTGACCAATGGACAGGCCGGCAGGCTCCACCCGCCCGGCCAACCGGAGGCCGTTACGGACCTCCCGGCCGGACACTTGACCATGTCCCCAGTGCCCCTGGTGACATCGCAGGAACGCGCGCCAACCGGCGTACGTGCAGGGCAGGTTGCCATCAGCGACGCACAGCATTCAACGCGTGTGCCGTCCTCATCGAGGCCGGGACGGCGCTCCATATCGGCTAACGCCGGTCAGCCGGACACGGCGGCGGACAGGATCTCGTCCACGAGCCTGTCGGCCGCGTCCGGACGGCCGTGCGCACGGGCCCGCTCCCGCCATCGCCTGCCTCAGGTGGGCATCGGCCAGGAGCGGACCCAGCGCGTCCCTCACCTGGTTCGCCGTCACGCCGCCTTCGAGTGTGACCGCGGCTCCGGCCTCCTGAAGATAGCGCGCGTTGTGCGTCTGCTCGTCTCCGGCCGACGACGTCAATGGCACGAACACCGCGGGCTTGCCCAGCGCCGTCAGCTCCGCCAAGGTCCCCGTACTGCTGCGCGAGATCACCACATCGGCCAGCGCGAGCACGTCCGGCAGCTCCGGGCCGACGAAGCCGGCCAGGTAGTACCGGCCGGCCAGCTCGGCGGGCAGCCCGGCCGCCCGCGCGCTCAGACCCTCCTCGTTGGCCGAACCGCACTGGTGCACCACGTTCGCCTGCTGCAGCAGCCATAGCAGCACTTCGCCCACCAGCTCGTTGATCTGCTGCGAGCCCTGCGCACCGCCCGTGACGTACACCGTCGGCAACTGCCGGTCGAAGCCCCACAGCCCCAACGCCTGGACAGCCTTGTCCGCATGCCCGGAAAGGATTTCCGGTCGCACCGGGTTGCCCGTCACCACGGCGACCGCGCGCGCCGACTCCGGCAGCAGCGGCAATGTCGACTCCGACGACACGCAGATCCGCGCAGCCGCCGAGGCCAGTTTCCGGTTCGCGAGCCCCAGCCGCACGGTCTGCTCGTGCAGCACCAGCGGACGGTGGCACATCCGCGCCGGCAGCCCGGCCGGGACCGCGACGTAGCCGCCCGTCGTCAGGACCACATCCGGCTGGAACTGCTCGATGACCTTGCGCGCTTGGAGGACGCCGAGCGGCACCCGAGCCATGTCCTTGACGTTCGCGGGCGAGACCAACTTGATTCCACCCCACGCGAATGCACGCCGCAGACGGGCCAGCCGGGACTCGGTTGGAAACGGATTCGATGCTCAAGCGTTGTGTGGGGTGTGACCAGCCGCACGTGCGACTTCGACGTCATCTGCTGCCCGGCGACGATGGCCGCCGACTGCCTTTGCCGCCTTCCGTATCTGGTCGGGGCGTTAGCGCAGTGCCGAGTCGGGGCGTCCCAGGGCCTGCCGGATCGCGGGCGGGTAGGCCCTGCCCGCAGCAGCGGACCGTCCAGCCGCGAGCCCACAGTTCAGCCGGTCGGCAGTCCCTCCAACCAGGTGAGCAGGACCGCGGCAATAGCAACCACCGCGACCGCGTAGGCGTGGGGCCAAATCGCAGTAGAACCTCGTGCGCCGGCCATGAGGGGGAGCACACCGAGCGTGCAGGGTGCCTGTCCAGCCGGAGACTCCGGTAGAAAACGCCGCCACGGCCTCATCGTATGAGTCTACGGATCGCCCTACTTGGGAGATACGCTGCGGGTACCGTCCCCGCTCCCGGTCTTGAACCAGCCTTCAGCCCACCGCCGACAGAACCGAGCGAGCGGGGGTTTTGGCCGTCAGAGGATGACGATGCGAGCGCCGGGAGGAGCGGTCGCTTTGAGGGTGTCGTGCTCGTGCCTGGATCCGACGATGACAGGCAACTCGCCGAGGAGGCTCCAGTCGACGAGGCCGGGCTCGGGGCGTATCAATGCCACGCGGGCGACCCCGCTGAACCATCCTCCCGACGTGGACAGAGCGAGTCCCCCGGCAACCCAGTCCCCCGCCCACTGCGGCCTGGCCACGGGCCAAGCGCCGGTGGTCGCCTTCACCCAATTCTTGGCCGCCTCGAGCAGCCGCTGCTGTTCGGCGGGCGGCTGCCGCTGGTACCAGGGTGCACCGGGATCGGGGACGTAGGCGGGTAGGGGAGCGGGGCTCTGGTGTGCCGCGGCGTAGTCGGTGGCGGCCCTGGCATCTTCGGGAGTGGTCCAGCCGTCGTAGCGGGTGTGCAGGCCGGTGGTGATCCGGGGGACGACGCTGCCGTGCAGTACATCGGCGACGAACTCCGTCAGGGCCCGCTCCTCGCCGCCGCTCCAGCCTGCGTGTTCGGGATTGTGCCAGGGAGGCTGCGGGTCGCAGACTTCTGCGCAGCTGACGACGCTGAAGGACCTCACGAGCGGGTGGGTGCGCGTCCACGGTCCGTGCGAAGGCGCCGGCCGGTACAGGCGCGCGGCAGGCACGTGATCGAGCCAGCGCGCGTCGCGGTGGGTGAACCAGACGACGCCGACTCCGTCTGCATCGTAACGGCGGGTGCGCGAGAGGATGTCGTCGACGGACGCGGAGGATATCTGGGCCTCCAGGGCCGTCAGCCGCCCGCCGGGGGTGGTGACAAGCACGTCGGCGCGCCAGCCCCCGTGGGCAGCGGCCACTTCCAGCTCGGCCTGGTGTCCGGCCTCGCGCGCGGCTGCTGCCAGGGCCCGTTTCAGGCTCCGGTGCTCCTCCGTCTCACCGGCCGCCGCGCACGTCGCGGAGCGGCGGTCGTGTGCGAAGAAGCGACCGCCTCGTGGGGAGACCTTGGCGTGCATGGGCAGGCCGCACTGGGCGCAGGTCAGAGCGGGGCGCGGCCGAGTCCGGTAGACGGCTTCCCAGGGCAGGTCGCAGCCGAGGTGGTCGAGCGTCGCATCGAGTGTCCCGTGTCCTGGCAGGTGCGCGGTCAGTGGCATCGGTCGGTCGCCTTCCCTTTCAGCCGCAGGCTGTTGATACAGCGTGCAGACTGCCGTGGACGAGGACAACGGCGCACGGCCGGGTAGCCCGACGAAGGCGTGGCGCATGGAGTCTCTGATAGGTGTGGGGGGAGATGCGCACACAAGACAACGGCAGCCGCCCGACGGTTCGCTACGTGCGCGGACCGGATACGACAACTACTCCCCATGCCCTCTCCGTAAGCATGGCACCGGCCAGGGTCCCTGGAGTTGGTGAAGGCGGGTGCCACGGGGTCGAGCTTTCATGGTGCTCGCGCTGGCACCACGTCGAGGCCCTGTCCGCGGGCGCCAGCCGCGGCCACGCCATGGCGCCAGCGGCGATGGGCAGTGGTGAGCGCGTTTGCGGCCACCGGTTGAGGGCGCTGTCAGTCGAGGCCGCCGGTCTCTTCGACGTGCTGGACGAGTGCTGCCACGATCCGTGGGCGAGTGGCATCGGGGACGAGGGTGGGTTCCATGCCTTCCTCGATTCCCCAGTCCGTGTTGAACATGACGGGGACGTCAGCCGGTGCCACGTTGTTCCGGAGCCAGAGGGCGACCCGGGCTGCCATGTGGGCGTTGCACTCGCGGACGGACACGCCCTCGGGTTCCAGGCTGGCAAAGCCTTCCAGAGTCTCGTCGTCGAAAGTGATCCCGAAGATCATCGATGATCCACGGACCGGGCCGTCTCCTTCGTCATCGATACTGATGAATGTGTCCGGATTCCGTTCGCGCAGCCGTGCCTCGAATCCCTCGTAGGTCAGGCCCCAGCTCTGCCCGCGCGGTGGGGTGAAGACGTACATGGTGCGCAGTTCCGCGATCTCTTCTGGTTCCATAGCGGTACTTTCCTGGGGGTGGGCTGGTCAGGGAACGTAGCGGGCGTGGCCTTTGACTCCGTAGGCCGCCATCATGATGCGCCAGTACTGGACAGCATCCTGATTGTTGGTGACCGTCTCGACACCGCGCATCTCCTTGTTTCGTGGGTCGTTGAGCGCGGCGGCGTACTTGCGGAGTTCGAGGCGGTCATCCTTGTAGAGGAAGTCTCTGTCGCCGGTCGCGTGGTTCTTGCGGAGGTCCTCCAGCGAGCGGTAGCACCGTTGGTTCGGCTTGTTCACGTATTTTGCCTCGACTGCCATCCCATCCGAGTTGCGGAAACCGTCCACCATCAACGTGTTGGACGGACTGATCCCTGCCGGGATCGGTACTTCGAACTCCGGGAAGCCCGACACGCGCCTCTGGTAGGCCTGCTCGGCCGGCCTCCCGCCGGAGATGTCACCCTTGCGCAGTGAGTCGAGCCAGGTCTGGAAGTTCTGCCCCTGACTGGGCGTGAGCTGCGGGAACCGTGGGTCAGGAGGAATCGTCGGAGGGACCGGCTGAATGTGCGGAGTGTTGGAGGGCAGGGGACGGTAAGCGGCCGGGACCAGCGTCGGGATGCGGATCAGGGGACCGAGGAGCGGCGGAAGGTTGGGAAAGAGGCCGCCGTTGTCCGGCTGCGGCATCGTGACTCGGGACTGGGAGCTGTCCAGTGCGTGCGGGATGTTGCCGAGCGAGGTGATGCGCGTGTCGCCGGCTATGAGGTCGTGCAGGCCGCCATCGTGGCCGTCGCCTCCGAAGCGCGGCTGTTCCCAGGGCCACAGGAAGTCTCCGTCGAGTCCGCTGTTCTCCATGGGAAGGCGCTGTTTGGCGGTTTCGACGTGGTCGGCGTAGGCGTCGCAGGCGTTGGCGAGCATCGTGCAGGCCGTGGGGAGGTTTGCCAGGAGGGTGTCGTGGTCACCCACTTCGCTGGGTGGGGGTGTCTTGCCGACGAACTTCTCGAAGAAGTTCTCGACCGCGTC
This sequence comes from Streptomyces sp. NPDC055966, assembly GCF_042269865.1. Taxonomy (NCBI): domain Bacteria; kingdom Bacillati; phylum Actinomycetota; class Actinomycetes; order Kitasatosporales; family Streptomycetaceae; genus Streptomyces; species Streptomyces sp. NPDC055966. Next base: position 10,820 of record NZ_JBHJYK010000045.1, on the reverse strand, counting down.
AGCGGCATGGCCCGCCTGATCGAGGGTGGCGGTCTTCCATGCGTCGCGGGAGCTCCAGTAGGCGTCGTGGAGGATCTTCGCTGCGCTGCGCCAGGTTGTGGCGACGGCCCGCAGTTTGTCCGGCTGGCCGAGGAATCGCTCGTTGAAGAGGTACTGATCGATGCCGCTGGTCTCACCGACGACGTTCGGCAGGTCCTCGGCGTTGTGACTGGCGCGCGGGCTGCAGTCGGGGCCGGCCGGCTGATCACCGATCCCGGGCGTGAAGGGGCTCTGTTCCAGGAGCTTGGCTGCGACCTTGTCGTCACGCTTGAGGAGTTCCTCGGACGCGCTGAGCAGGGCGCCCGCGCCGTTGGCCATCACTTGGTGGGCGAAGCCGGACTGGTCGAAGACCGACTTGACGGCTGCGGTGTACACCGTGGCAAAGGCTCTGCCGGCCGCACCGTCGCCCGCCATACCGCCGTGGGCACTCAGTTCCGTGAACAGCAGGCCCACCATGTCGTAGACCAGATCCCGCAGCCCCACCATCGACCATGACGCGTTGACGAAGTTCTCCGTCTGATGCCGCAGATCCACCAATGCCCCGTCCCCTTACCGACGCCGGTGATCACCGTACACGGCCGTAAACGGCAAGCTCAGGCGAAGGGATGACGATGAGCCACCAGCGCCGACACGTCCTTCAAACCGCAATAGACTCCCGGCGCACTTGTCCCGAGCCTCCTCGAAGTCGGCAGGCCGGTCCAGGGGTTTCCGGTGCTGGTGGCGCGGAGTCGTCAAGTAGCTGACGGAGCAGGAGTGTCGTGGATCCAGGACAGGCCTCCCAGGTCCAGCCGCTGGCGTGTGCGCGTGACCGCTACGTAGGCCAGGCGGGCTTCGGCGTCGTCGATCGGTTCGGGCAGCTGCGTGGGGCTGTTGCTGTCCTGCGGCGGGTGCTCTCTAGGGCGGGGGAAGTCGTCGGCAATCAGTACACGAGGCCACTCGCGGCCTTTGGCCTTGTGAGCGGTGGAGATGGTGACCTGTGCGTGCTCTTCGGGCACGAGGCGGGCCACTGCGGCAAGGATCGCGTCGGCCCCGTGGTTGTCGACGAGGTTGACCAGGGGCTGCAGATCGCGTCCGGCAGGGTCGTTGGCGGCGTAGTCCCTCAGATCGCCCCAGCTGAGGAAGAGAACGAGCTCGGGGTGGTGGGTGGGTCGTCCTTCTTTCAGGTCGCGTGCTGCCTCGGCCAGGGCCCGCAGGGCGTCGCCTCCTCCGGCCAGGGCGACGCGCTGCCCAGCGGTCATGAGTGTGATGACCTGGGCCATGGCTCCGACGTTGGTGCGGCACAGGACGGCGTCAGGGAAGGTGACGGGGCCGATTTCGGTGGGCACGGTGAGGGTTCCGGTGAGCCGGATGGGGGCCTTGGCCAGGTGCAGCCACAGGTTGGCCTCTTCTGCGAGGTCGGGTCCGAAACGGAAGGACTGCGACAGGGGCAGCTGGGTGCCGTTGAAGCCGGTCATGACGTCTTTGGCGCCGCGCCAGTGGTAGATGGCCTGAGCGGAGTCGCCGACCATGACGAGTTGGGCGTGATCGCGTTGGGCGAGGAAGATCGCTTCGACGACGGGGTCGGTGTCCTGGGCTTCGTCCAGGAGCAGGTAGTCGGCTTCCAGTCGCGGTTGGGTGAGGGCCCAGATCTTCAGGTAGTGGTCATGTTCGAAGCGGACGCAGCCCTCCTCGGGGTTCTGCAGGTCTTTCCAGGCTTTGTGGGCGAACGGGACGAGGTGGTTGGCGAGTTCGCGGTGCAGGTCTGTGTCCTCCAGGCCACGTAGCTTCGGGACGTGGCGGTGGGTGATCGTCTGGTCGGCGGTGTGGCAGAAGCGGCTGACCGTGCGTAGGAGCGCGTTGGACAGGGCCCTTTGGGAGATCTTGCGTTCTCCGATGCAGATGTCTTCGGTGAGGCCGAGGACTCGTCCGGTCTTCCAGGCAGGGCGCCGGGGTGCGTTGAGGCGGCGGGTGTAGCGGTGACCGATGGCGGCGTAGGCGAGGGAGTGGGTGGTTTTGCACTGGACGGTGTTCGGGAAGCGGGCGGTGGCGTCCTGGGCGATGGACCGGTTGTAGGAGAGGTAGCGGCCGCGGCGTGTGGTGGAGCGGGCGAGCATTTCGAGCAGGGTGGTTTTGCCGGTGCCGGCTCCTGCTTGGAGGGCCAGGTGTTCGCCGCGGCGGAAGGCGTCGGCCGCGGCGGTTTGTTCGTCGGTGGGGTTCACGGTGTGGGTCCTTCGGGGAGTCGGGTGAGCGCGTGCCCGACGGCGGAGAGCAGGTGTGCGGGGGTGGTGCCGGCCAGTAGCCGCCGTACCCCCGTGTCCGTGATCGAGGCGGTCGGCTTCTGGTGGGCGTGCTCGGCCAGTTCCCGGTGAACGGCCCGTTCCAGGAGGCGGCCGGGTTGTTGGCCGGGCAGCGTGGGTGAGGGTGGCAGTGTGGCGGGTGGGAAGGCGACGTTGAGCAGGGCCTTGCCGTTCTTGTCCGGATAGCGGGTGTTGATCACGTCGATGGGCGACCGACCCGTCGGGCTTCGGCGCGGCCGGCGGCCTGGTCGGGGGCGGCGTTGATGAGGACCATGGGTCGAGTGATGCCGTGGTTGCGGGCGAGCAACATCCGGCTGCGGGCAAAGGCGAGTTCGGCCGGGCTGGCGGCGCGCGTGAGCGTGATCTCCAGGGCATGGTGGGGCACCTTTCAACTTCGGAGGGGGCGGGGGTCGGGTGGGGTGGCTGGGCGGGAGCGCGTGGAGCCGGGAGCGGTCCGAAGAGTTTCCACCCGGTCGAGGTCAGGTTGGCGGCTGGTGTCCGCAGGGCAGGGGCGGGGCGGCACCGGGCTGGCCTGGGCGGTTGTTCTGCGTGGGTGGGGCGGGCTGCTGGCCACTTTGACCGCTGGTGGCCTCGGTGTGGGAGCCGGCTGGTGGGGTGAGGGCGCCGGTGTCGATCAGGCGCCGGGTGCGCAGCCCGAGTTCGCGACGAAGCGATGTGAGCCGGGGGCTGCCTGTTTCAGAGTGGTAGGACCGCTGCTGGGGACAGACCACGCTATGCGGGATACGGCACCATCGGCTGCCGTCGTCGTGGGGGTAGGCGATGCCGCTGCTGACGTGCCAGCGGCAGGTTGCGGAGACGCTGGTGGTGGCGACTTCCGCGGGGTGCAGGTCGATGAGCCGGCCGTCGAAGCGCTCGTACCAGTCGATGCGGTTGCCGCAGTGGCGGCAGCGGCCGGTCTGTCCGGCGCGCAGGAGGCGGCTCGGGCTGTCTTTCGCGATCCGTAGGGTGCGGGGGTAGGGCAGGTGACGGGGGCTGCCGTCCCAGTGACGGTCACCGTGGGGAGTGTGGAGGCGCATGGCCGCGACCGTGCCAGGTGCCACGCCGGTCGGTGATGGCGGCTTTCTCGGATGTCACGCGATCGGCGCAGCGGGCCGGAACAGCAGAACGAGCCAGGGATCGGTTGTTCGGTAGCGCCTCGCCTGTGCGGGTGATTCTCCTGGGCGGCGGATTCGGCCTGGGCTGTGCCGGATCAGGGGGGCGGTGTGCCGGGGGTCTGGTGGCCGTCGCACAGGGAGGTGAGGAAGCGTTCGATGGGGACGTCGAAGGCGTGGGCGAGGGCGTGCCAGGTGGTGATGGTGCCGGTGGTGCGGCCGTGTTCGAGGTCGATGAGGGTGCGTCTGGCCAGGCCGCTTCGTTCGGCGAGTTCGTCGAAGGTCCATCCGCGCTCGCCCCTCAGCCGTGCGAGTGCGACGCGCAGGGCGGTGAGGTTGGGGTCGGGCGGGAAGATCGTCACTCCCCCATCCGACGGTGCAGGCCTCTGCCCTGTCAGTGCAGACCTCTGCACTATTTGTCCTGGTGGGCTCAGCGATCACGGTGCGGAGTTCTGCACTACGGTGCGTGCGTTCCGGAATGCCTGTTGCCAGGCCCCCGGCCCTACGGCGCGAACAGAGCAGGAGGACAGCCAGCCGATGAGGCTTGCCGGTGCCGCAGCGCGGCGCGTCTGGACGGTGGAACTGCGCCCGCATCCGGGCGGGCCCGCCCTCGTCTGCATCCGGTGCACCGCCCGCACGCCGCCCGTTCAGGCCGCGTCAGCCAGGTCGGCCGCCCTGACCCACCTGGCCTGCCACGCCCGCGCCGACGCCCTGCCCCCGCATCTGCGTACCTGCCAGTGCCGTGCCCAGGGCTGTCTGTGGCATCCGCGTCATCGTGGCTGCGCCGGCCCGGTCCTGCTCGCCCTGACCCGCGACGCGAGCGGCCGCGTCTGGCGGCTGGCCGACACCTGCGCAGCCTGCGCGGCTGCCACCGACAACACCGCGGTCGTCCCCGACACCGTGCTCGGCAGACCGCAGTTGTCCTCCTCCCAGTCTGTGGCAGGGCGACGTGCCTGTCGGCCTGCAGCCGATGAGGACGTGCGTGTGCGGGAGATGCTCACCTACCTGGCCTCCGCGCTCCCGCGGTTCACCTCCCCTGCCGCCCGGCTCCTGGCACTCCAGTGCGCGCTGCGTGCCGACACCCGCGGTTGTGTCCGGCTGCCGTCCGGGTTGCTGCGCGGCATGCGCCTGCACGGGCGTGCCGAGGTCTGGGAGGAACTGGCGCACGGTTCCTGGCTGCGTCCACCGGATCTCAGGGCAGCGACGGTTGAGGTGCAGTTGCTCGACGCCGCGGTCCGGGACCAGGCGCCCGGCCGCACCGCACGTCGTCAGGCCGCTCACTGGGCGCTTCAGCCCTGGCCGATGGCCGTCCGTGGTGCCACTCCCCCAGCTGCCCGGCTGGTGGCACTGGCCCTCGCAGCGCACCTGTCCCCCGGTTCGGCACACCACACCGTTGATATGGACGTACTGGCCCGTCTGTGCGGTCACTCCCCCCATCAGACAGCGGAACTTCTGGACCGGCTGGTCGTCACACGCGCGCTGGCGTCCTGGCATCACGACCGGGGCACCGATGAGGTGGCCTGGCAGCTGGCCGGCCAGCACTCGCGGCCGTCGGCGCCCTGCGCGTACAGGAAGATGCCGCGTACCGGGTAAGGGCCGGTCCTCCCGGCCGGGATGGCCGGGGGGTATGGCCCGCCTCCGGCAACCTGCGTGCCACGAGCGGGTGTGCGAGGGAATCGGCGGCCGCGCGGGAGCCGTCACGAGTGCCGGTCCGACGTCGACCGGGCGGGTTCTGGAGCATCTGATGCGCCAGGCAGTCCTGCAACGCTGGTTGTCGTGACTGCTGGCCACTCACCGCAGCACCGTCATGGACGCGCCCGCTCACCTGCGCGGACGCTCCCCTCATCAGACGGCGGAGCTGCTGGACCGGCTGCCGGGAAGCCGCATTCTGACCGCCTGGCAACACAGCCAGGACACCGACGAATGCTTGTGGCAACTCCCCCACCGACCTGCCTGAAATCACCCCCGCCGCGGGCCCCGTCAGCGTCACCGTCGAGACCGTGAAGCTCAGGTCGAGAGATAGACATCACTCAAGAAGAGCTACAGACTCCACCCATCCGTACTATCTCTACGCCGGGCCACGCAGCAGTGATCTCCACAGCCGCTCGGACCGCAGCCCGAGAACACAGGCGCTTGGGCGCGTCCGCCACAGGTGCTGCACGCCCGGTCAGGAAACCGAGAGAAAGGTCGGCCCATGTCCGACACCACGATTGCCGGCACTGAACTCACATCGCAGTACGTCGCGCAGGTCACCAGCGACCTCGAACGCAACACCAAGGAGCAGGAACGCATCAGCGCAGAGATCGCCACGCTGCAGGAACAGCTGACCGCGCTGCAGCATGACCACTCCGTGCTGGTCAACGTGCAGCAGGCGCTGGGCATCGCTCCGGCACAGGTTCAGCCTGCAGCCCATCCGGACGACGCCGCGGTACCCGCTCCGCGCAAGAAGGCTTCTGCCGAATCCGGAGCCGGCAAGCGGACGCGAGTGAAGCAGGCTGCCGGCACGCAGCGCGCCACGACCAGCGAGACGTCGGCGGACAGGAAGCCGCCGCACAAGGACACGGCGGCGAGGGCAGGCCGGCCCACGCTGGTCGAACTCGTCCGTGGTCACCTCACCGAGCAGAGCGAGCCGCGCTCCGCGGCCGAAGTCGCCACGGCACTCGGCAAGGCCCACTCCGAGCGCGGCATCAAGACCACCGTGGTCCGGACCACCCTCGAAGGACTCGTGGCCAAGAACCAGGCCAGGCGAACAAAGCAGGGCGCCTCCGTCTTCTACACCGCCCCTGACACCGCCGAGTAGACGGGCATGCTGGCCTAGACGAGGCACAGTCCGGGCAGGCCGTGCAAGGCGTCCCGGTACGCGTTGCCGCTGCGGCGGCGGCCCGGCCCGGCGTTTGTCCCGCCGGGCGGTCAACGTTTCTGGCGCCACTCCGCCGGTAGACGGGCAGTCACCAGTGGACGAGCCCAGCCCTACCGTTCGCTGATGGTGCCCCTCCCCTCATCAGGTGGCGACGGGCAATGTCGCACCGCCGGCCGTACGGCAGCTCAGTGCCTCAGCGGCCACTTTCTCCTGACGAGCGTGCCGCACTATTGCATCCACGTGTCACCCATTGGCTGGTTCGTCCACCGAACCCGGCCCGCCGGGCACCGGAGCCCGCCCCCTGCACGTGAACAGACCAAAGTACGGAGCCCACGACGCCGTCAGGCAGAGAGAGTTGGAGCGCACACAGGGCGTGAAATAAGCACACACGGCGTAGCAGGAGCGTCCGGAAGATGGGGTTCCACTCCCCCGCTGGCCGTCGTCATCGACGGATCTGCGGCAGGCAGGACGACTTCGATCAAGGTGGTCACAGATCCAGGACCGGCGGGCGTGTACGGAACTTTGTGTAAGTCCTGGGCCATCACTTGGTGTTGAGCCGGTCCTCGAAGAAGAGTGAGAACTGGTTCAGTGCCTTCTTCCAGTGTGCCGCGACGTGGTTGACATCGCGCGCTCTGGGGGTGATCTGCTCGCGGACGGCGAGGTAGAGCACCTTCAACGCGGCCTGTTCCGAGGGGAAGTGCCCACGATTGCGAGTGGCTTTCCGCAGCCGTGCGTTGATCGACTCGATCAGGTTGGTCGAGTAGACGACCTTCCTTATCTCCGGCGGGAAGGCGAGGTAGGGGGTGAATTCGCTCCACGCGGCGTGCCAGAGGAAGCACCAAACCGCACGGGATCGTGGTGTTCCTGTGGATTCGCTGGTGGTGACGCACCCGTTCCACCCATTGTTCGAACGGCGGTTGCGGGTGTGCCGGGCGGCTCGCCGGGGCGGCAGGCTGGTCTTCGTCTGCATGGCCGGTGACGGTGTGTCGTTCACGCTGCCGCAGGAGTGGACCGATCGCGGCCCGCGCCCAGGTGAGTACCGGATCGCAATCGATGCGCTGGTTGAGTTGTCTGCGCTGGTCGACGCCCTCTCGCGCCGTTGCGGCGAAGCGGTTGCGGACGCCACGGTGGTGGCAGACGGTCTGCCCAGTCGGGCGGCTGAGCCGTGGTTGGAGGCGACGGGCAGTGATCGCGGCGGGCTTCGACCGGCGGACGGCGGTGCTGCTGGTCGCCAACATGGTGCAGTCGGCCCTGCGAGCGGAAGGCAGCGGGGATGAACACGCCGGAGAAGGTGAGCGCGTCGCACCGCTCGCGCAAGGCGGTGGTGTATGTGCGCCAGTCGACGCTGCTGCAGGTTCGGGAGAACACCGAGTCCACCGCCCGGCAGTATGCGCTGGTGGAACGTGCGGCCGATCTCGGCTGGGCGCGGTCGGACATCAGCGTGGTCGACGCGGACCTGGGCGTCTCCGGGCGGTTCTCGGGACTGCGCGCGGGATTCCAGCAGTTGGTCGCGCAGGTGTGTCTGGGCGAGGTCGGCGCCGTGCTCGGGCTGGAGGTCTCGCGTCTGGCGCGGTCCTCGGCCGAGTTCGCCCGGCTGCTGGAGTTCGCCCGCTTGACCGATACCCTCCTGATCGATGCCGATGGCATCTACGACCTGTCCGACTTCAACGACCGCTTGGTGCTCGGGCTCAAGAGCACGATGAGCGAGGCCGAGCTGCATATCCTCGCCGGCCGTCTGCACGGTGCCCGCAACGCGGCAGCCGAGCGCGGCGAGCTCCGCCTGCCTCTGCCGGTCGGCCTGGTCTATGACGACGAAGGCCAGATCATCATCGACCCGGACCAGGAAGTCCAGGCCGCTGTCGCGGACGTCTTCGCCCTGTTCGAGGAGCACGGCTCGGCACTGGCCGTGGTGCGAGCCTTCGCCCGGCGGCGCTTCCCGCGCCGCGACACCGGAGTATGGGACGGCCGCCTGCGCTGGGGCCGGCTCACCCACGGGCGGGTGACCTTCATCCTGAGAAACCCGGTCTATGCCGGGGCTTATGCCTTCGGCCGACAGACCAGCGCCCGCCGGGTCCGCCCTGACGGCACGGTCGTCACCGCAACCAGCCGCCGGGCGCGCGAGGACTGGAAGGTCCTCATCCCTGATCACCACGAGGGCTATATCTCCTGGCAGCAGTACCTGGCCATCGAGGCCAAGCTGGCCGCGAACCGCACCAGCACCGGTGCCCGCCCGCCTCGCGAGGGCGTGCCGCTGTGCCAGGGGATCATCTTCTGCGGATCCTGCGGCTTCCCGATGGGCACCCGTTACCGGCGCGCGGACAACACCGCGGACTACGTGTGCACCAGAGCACAGAGCGACGCAGTGACCACCCCCAACTGCCACTCGATCGCGGCCGCTGCGGTCGACCCTGTCATCGAACGCCTGCTGCTGGCCGCACTCACCCCCGAGCAGGTCCACCTCGCCCTCACCGCCGCCGATGCCCTCCACCAACGCCACCACCGCTCCCACCGGGCCGCCGAGCTCGCACTGGAGCGCGCCCGCTGGGAAGCCGACCGCGCCGAGCGGGCCTTCCTGCAGGTAGAGCCCGAGAACCGACTGGTAGCCCGCACCCTCGAGAAACGCTGGGAGGACAAACTCGCTGCCCTCGCCCAGGCCCAGACCGCCCTGGACGACCTCATCGCCTCCGAACCCTCCCTGCCCGAACCGGCCCGGCTCACCGCGCTCGCCCAGGACCTGCCCCGGCTGTGGAACGCGCCAACGACCAGCGCGAAAGACCGCAAACGGCTGCTGCGGACCCTGATCGCGGACATCACCATCCGCCACGTCGACCACGCTCGCGCCCACCTGGGCATCCGCTGGCACACCGGCGCCACCGACGAAGTCACCTGCGACCGGCGTACCAACCGCAATCCCACGGCCGCAGTCGAGATCGTCCGGCACCTCCTCGATACCCGCAGCGACGCCGAGATCGCCGACCACCTCAACACACTCGGGTTCACCACCGGCAACTGCCGTGCGTTCACCGTCGCCTCAATCCGGCACATCCGTGCCCAGCATGCCATCGGCTCACGCCGCAACAATCCCACCGTCCCGGGCGAGATCACCGTCCCGCAGGCCGCACGGATCCTCGGCGTCCACGAGTCCACGATCTATCCCTGGCTCCGCAGCGGTGAGATGCCCGCCCGACAGGCCCGCCACCGCCGCTGGTGCATCCCCTGGAACGACGAGATCGCGCAGTACTGGAAACAGCGCGTCGCCACCGAGTCCCGGATCAGGCGACCAAACCCCAACAACGAGACAGGACAGGCAGTATGAAGCCGACTTCCCAGGTCCGCACGATCGCGGGATACCGCTGGCCCAGCTCGCCTGCGGCGAAGTCGGCGAGGGCCTGCTCGGCGGTCTGCTCGGTGGGGGCGGTGTAGATGGCCTTCAACTCCGTGACCAGCCTGGTGTGGTGCTGCTTGGAGGCGAACCTCAGCGAGGCGCGGATCAAGTGGATCACACATGTCTGAACGGTGGCCTTGGGCCAGGTCGCGGTGACCGCGTCGGGCAGGCCCTTCAGTCCGTCGCAGGCGACGATGCACACGTCCTCGACCCCGCGGTTGCGGAGCTCGGACAGCACGGTCATCCAGGTCGTGGCGCCTTCGCCCTCGTCGCCGACCCACAGGCCGAGCACGTCCTTGCAGCCGTCCATGTCCACCCCGACGGCGAGATAGACCGGTCGGGAGGACACGGACCCGGAGCGGATCTTCACCCACAGCGCGTCGATGTAGATGATCGGCCAGACGGCGTCCAGCGGTCTGTTCTGCCATGCGTCGAGCTCGTCGGTGACGGCGTCGGTGACTTTGCTGATCAGGTCCGGTGAGACCTGGACGCCGTACATGCCGGCCAGGTGCGAGCGGATGTCGCGCACCGACATGCCGCGCGCATACAGGGACAGGACCTGCTCGTTGAACCCTGCAAGTCGCCTGGCGTGCTTGGGCACCAGCTGCGGTTCGAAGGACCCGTCACGGTCCCTGGGAACGGCCAGCGTGACCGCCCCGGCATCGGTCAGCACCGTCTTCAGAGATGTGCCGTTGCGGCTGTTGCCCGAGCCGCGGCCTGCGGGATCGTGCTTCTCGTATCCGAGGTGGTCGGTCATCTCCGCGTCGAGGGCCCGTTCCAGCACGGCCCGGGTCACCTCCGTCAGCAGGCCGCCTTCGCCCAGCAGCGCAGCACCCGAGGCGTCGGCGCGGTCCAGCAGGCGCTCGACGACCTCATCGACGAGCTTGTCCTCGACCGGTTCGACGGCCGGGATCTCGTTGTCGTTCATGTCCGTCCGTCCCGGCTGGCCGAAGGCCCAGGTCAGAGCCCTGACCAGCCTGTCACATCACGGACTTACACGATCTTTCAGACACGCTCGGTTTCGGTGCCCCTCCGTGGCCCTGGCACTGAAAGTGGCTCTGTCGCTGATTTGGGGGTGTCAGTCGGTTGATCAAGGTGACAGGAGGATGCGGCGTCGCAGGAGGTCGAAGTTGGCCCGGCCGTACATC
>NZ_JBHJYK010000044.1:0-38854 GCF_042269865.1 Streptomyces sp. NPDC055966 | reverse complement strand
GTGCGCGGCCCACTTGGTGACCGAGTACAGGTTGCCAGGCGTGTTGCGCACCCCGGCGACCGAACCGATGATCACGATCCGGCCCTTGGACTCCCGCAGGTGCGGCAGGGTCTCCCGCACCAGCAGGGCCGGGCCCAGGACGTTGGTGAGGACCATGGCGCGCATGTCCTCGGGGGCGTGGCTCTCAAGGTTGCCGGGCAGTGAGAAACCGGCGTTGGCGATGACGTTGTCCAGCTGGCCCCACGCCTCCACCACGCGGCGCACGGCGGAGGCGATGTCGTGAGCGTCGCTGGTGTCGCCGGTGATCGTCAGCAGCCGCTCGCCCGCTCCGGCCGAAGCAGCGAAGGCGGCCAGCTTGTCCGTGTCGCGCCCGGTGACGGCCACGCGGTGGCCCTGCTTGAGCAGGGCGCGGGCGGTGGCGGCGCCGATTCCGCTCGAGCCACCGGTGATCAGCGTGGCGGGTTCCATAAGTACAGCCCCGCTCAGCGTTCTTCCAGCTCAACCCTTCCCTTCAGAGGAACCGCACCCGTCGTCATTCGCACTTTCCGACAGGCACGGGCGTGGATGCGAGCGGATCCCGCGGCGTTGTCAGGCTTGCACGGTGGGCCGAACGACCCCCTCCTGGCGCCCGGCTGGTCAGGCATGGTGCCGGATTCAGGGGCGGCCAGGCTCGTCGCAGGCAGTCCAGATGAGGCGACGGACGAGCTCGCCGGTGCGCTGGGCGGGGCCCTGGGGGCCGAGGACGGTGGCGGTGACGTAGACACCATTGAGGACGAGGACCAGATCGTCGGCGAGCTGCTCGGGGTCGGGAGCGCAGGCGTCGGCTGCCAAGTCACGCATCCACTGGCGGACCCTCTGCTCGTGGGTGACCGCCACACGGTTTGCGGAGTGCTGCGGGTCGGGGAACTCGGTATGGGTGTTGAGCATGGGGCAGCCACGGAAGGTGGGCAGTCTGGTCTCCTCGATGACGGCCGTAAAGATCGCGAGGAGCTTCTCGCGCGGGTCGTCGACCTGGTCGGAGACCTGGCGCATACGCGCGAACCAGGCGTCGGCGCGGTCCTGTGTATAGGCGCTGGCAAGAGCGTCCTTGTTGGGGAACTGCCGATAGACGGTGGCGTTGCCGACCCCGCTCTCTTTGACCACCAGGTCCATACCGACAGCGCGGATGCCGCGCTGGTAGTACAGGCGGCTCGCCACGGCCAGGACGTGGCGCCGGTTCTCCTCCGCTGTCTTGCGAGCCATGACGCGCTCCTTCTGCTTGTCATGCGTCGCATCGAGTCGACGCGGTGCGCCCTTTGGCCGCGGGCTGGGCACGGGGTCAGTTTGACAGACGGATCGTTCCGTCACAAACTCCGTGACGGAACGATCCGTCACAAGTAATCGTGGCATGGGACACGTGCTCCCTCAAGTGAGTGACACCTACGTCACCGGCAGACGTGATTGACGTCGACGGTGGCGTAGGGATCATCTGCTCCGCCTCTCCCGTAAGCCGACCACAGCCAAGGATCAACTCCGATGCGTCATCCCAGCCTTCCCTCATCGACCTCAGTCGGCTCGCCCTCCTCGCGCACCCTGGTTGTCGTTGCCCACCCCGATCTGGCCTCCTCCCGCATCACTGCCCGCCTGGCTGAGGCCGTGAACGACCTCGCACACGTCACCGTCCATGAGCTCGGCCCTGTCTACCGTGATGGCTGCTTCGACGTCGCCCGTGAGCAGCAACTGCTGCGCGACCACGACCGGATCGTGTGGCAGTTCCCCTGGTACTGGTACTCCGTCCCCGCAGTGCTCAAGGCATGGATCGACCAGGTCCTCACCTACGGCTTCGCCTACGGCAGCAGCGGTTCCGCACTGCGCGGCAAGACACTCCAGTTGGTCACCTCCACAGGCGGGCCGGAAGAGTCGTACGCTTCCGTCGACCCCACTTCCCGTTTCACGATGACCCAGTTGCTCGCGCCCCTCGACGCCACCGCCCGCCTGATCGGCATGCGTCTCGCCGAGCCGCTGGTTCTGCACGGCGCCCGCACCATGTCCGACGAGAACCTCGCCATGCACGCAAAGCGCTACCGCGAGCTTCTCGGCTCCACCCGACGGACCGACTGAGCCTCGCGCACAAGGCGGTCCGGGCCGGAGTCATAGGGAATGAATCCGGCCCGGACCGCTTTCGACTGTACGGGCGCCCGGCTCTCGTCCTCGCCGTCGTCCGTCTCGTCGTGACTGTTCGGGTCGGACAGTTGCTGCAGGCCCGGCGTCGGCGGCCGGGTGAAGGCGTCGCGATGAGCCCTCCGAGGTCTTCCGCGACGTACGAAGATGACGGGCTGCTGTTCCCCGCCCGGGCAGGTGCCGGCAGGGGGGCCTCAGAGTTCCTCGGCGGCGAGGCCCGCTCCCTGATCCTGCTGCGGCATCCGCGCGCCTCGAGTGACCGCGGCGGACGGCGCCGCCGCTGGGCCACCCGTTGCGGGGCGGCACGTTGGTGCCCTGCCCCGTGGCGCCCATAGCCGTCGAGAGGGGCTGCATCGCCGGCCGGAGGGATCTGTCACCGTGATCGCCGTCGCTGTGTTGCTGCTGCCTGTACTGAGCCTGCTGCTGTACGGGATGGACCGCATCGAGGACTGGCTGCCGGACCGGCCGAGGGTGGCCGGGCACGCCCGTGGAGATCATCTGCGGCTGGTCCACAGCACAAGCCGGTCGCAGGGCGCTGACCGGCTCCCGCGCTACCGCGACGTAGCCTGATCACGTCGGTATGGCAGCTGGCCATGGGGCTGCCCGCTGCGAGCAGGGTTCGCAAGCAAGCCCTGCCGAGCCGAGCGAGTCCCATCTCGGAGAGCTCACCTCTTTTCCGGCCATGGTGCTGTGACCTTCCCTCGGCGCGGGGATATCCAAGGGGTGACGGGGGCAGGCGAACCTGCGTCCCGCTCCGCCGGCACCCACGGTGATACGCATGGCCCCACCCGCGCTCCCTGGCCGAGAACCCAGCGCTGGTCTGCGCGTCGACGGCCTCGTTCAGCAGGTCAAGCAGCTGCGGGCGGAGGCCAAGCAACTGCAGGCGAAGAACGCGCCTGGGCGGTGGCGTACGGGGCACCGAACGACGACGCGACGGAATTGGCCGACCCGGCGCACCGTCGTCACGACGTACTCTCTGCGCACGGATGCCTCATCCCTGGTCCCAGCAGTCGGATATGGGCGCAGCTCTCGAACACGCCTCCCGCCTACCTGGCCGGGAACCCCGCCCGTACAGGGCCAGTCCACGCCCTGGTGCCGAAACGCGGGCACCCTCGGCCGCGCCGCGGTCGGCCCTGTCTGCCTCCCGCGTGGTGGGCCTTTCACCGGCCGGCGAGCACGAGCCAGACGTCAGCGGCTGCCCCGGCGGCAGTGCCGTGCCAGGGACGAACCGCCGGTCGCTGGTCGACGAGGTGGCAGGTCACCTCGTCGGCGTCCCAGTTGTGACAGGAGGACGCCAGTGCGCGCGTGGCGACCAGCCCGTCGGGAACTTCCCGCTGTCTGGAGGGGGAGTGCCCGCACAGGCCGGCGAGTACATCCCTGTCAGCGGCGTGTGCCACACTGGGGGATAGGCGCGCGCCAAGGACCACTGCCACCAACTGTACGGCCGGCGGTGCGACATTGCCCCGTCGCCACCTGATGGGGGAGGGGCAGCATCAGCGAACGGTAGGGCTGGGCTCGTCCACTGGTGACTGCCGTCTGCTGGCGGATGTGGCGCCAGGGACGTTGACCGCCCAGCGGGCGAAACGCCGGGTCGGCTGTCGCCGCGGCGGCAGCGCGCTGCCTGCGCGGACTTGCCTCGTCTAGGCCGGCATGGCCGTCTACTCGGCGGTGTCAGGGGTGGTGTAGAAAACGGAGGCGCCCTGCTTGGTCCGCTTGGCCTGGTTCTTGGCCACGAGTCCTTCGAGGGTGGTCCGGACCACGGTGGTCTTGATACCGCGCTCGGAATGGGCCTTGCCGAGTGCCGTGGCGACGTCGGCTGCGGAGCGCGGCTCGCTCTGCTCGGCGAGGTGACCACGGACGAGTTCGACCAGCGTGGGCCGGCCTGCCTTCGCGGCCGTGTCCGTGTGCGTCGGCTTCTTGTTTGCCGACTTCTCGCTGGTTGTGGCGCGCTGCGTGCCAGCGGCCTGCTTCACGCGCGTCCGCTTGCCGGCTGCGGATTCGGCAGAAGCCTTCTTGCGCGGAGCAGGTACCGCGGCGCCGTCCGGACCGGCTGCAGGCTGTACCGGTGCCGGAGCAATGCCAAGCACCTGCTGCACGTTGACCAGGACACGGTGGTCATGCTGCAGCGCGGTGAGGTGTTCCTGCAGCGTGGCGATTTCCGCAGTGATGCGTTCCTGCTCCTTGGTGTTGCGTGCGAGGTCGCTGGTCACCTGTGCGGCGTACTGCGATGTGAGTTCAGTGCTGGCAAGCGTGGTGTCGGACATGGGCCGACCTTTCTCTCGGTTTCCTGACCGGGCGTGCAGCACCTGTGGCGGACGTGCCCAAGCGCCTGTTCTCGGGCTGCGGTCCGGGCGGCTGTGGAGATCACTGCTGCGTGGCTCGGCGTGGAGATAGTACGGATGGGTGGAGTCTGTAGGTCTTCTTGAGTGATGTCTATATCTCGACCTGAGCTTCGCGGTCTCGATGAGTGACGCTGGCGGGGCCTGCGGCGGGGTGCTTCAGGCAGGTTGGTGGGCGAGTTGTCGCACGACTTCGTCGGCATCCTGGCTGTGCTGCCGGGCGGCGAGAATGGGGCTTCCCGCCAGCCGGTCCAGCAGCTCCGCCCTCTGACGAGGGGGCCGTTCGCGCAGGTGAGCGGGGATGTCCATGACGGTGCTGCGGTGAGTGGCTAGCAGTCACGACCACCAGCGTTGCAGCGCTGCCCCACGCTTCAGTTGCTTCAGAACCCGCCCAGTCGACGTCTGACCGGCACGGGTGGCGGCTCCCGCGCGGCCGCCGATTCGCTTGCACACCTCGTGGCACGCAGGGTTCCGGAGGCGGGCGATACACCCCAGCCATTCAGGGCGGGAGAACCGGCCCTTACCCGATACGCGGCATCTTCCTGTACGCGCAGGGCGCCGTCGGTCGTGAGCGCTGGCTGGCCACCTGCCAGGCCGCCTCATCGGTGTCCCGGTCGTGATGTCAGGACGCCAGCGCGCGTGTGACGACGAACCGGTCCAGCAGTTCCGCTGTCTGATGGGGTGAGTGACCGCACAGACGGGCCAGTACGTCCATGTCAACAGTGTGGTGTGCCGAACTGGGGGGACAGGTGCGCTGCGAGGGCCAGTGCCACCAGCCGGACAGCTGGGGGAGTGGCACCACGGACGGCCATCGGCCAGGGCCGAAGCGCCCAGTGGCCTCACCGAAGACATCTGCATCGGCGAACGCAAGATCTCCCAACGAGCCCTGCCCAACGCCGTACTGCGCACGGTCAGCCGCTTCTGCCACACCGCCGACCAGACGATCACCCACCGCCACGTCCCGAAGCTACGTGGCCTGGAGGACAAAGACCTGCACCGCGAACTCGCCAACCACCTCGTCCCGTTCGCCCACAAAGCCTGGAAGGACCTGCAGAACCCCGAGGAGGGCTGCGTCCGCTTCGAACATGACCACTACCTGAAGATCTGGGCCCTCACCCAACCCCGACTGGACGCCGACTACCTGCTCCTGGACGAAGCCCAGGACACCGACCCTGTCGTCGAGGCGATCTTCCTCGCCCAACGCGACCACGCCCAACTCGTCATGGTCGGCGACTCCGCCCAGGCCATCTACCACTGGCGCGGCGCCAAAGACGTCATGACCGGCTTCAACGGCACCCAGCTGCCCCTGTCGCAGTCCTTCCGCTTCGGTCCCGACCTCGCCGCAGAAGCCAACCTGTGGCTGCACCTGGCCAAGGCCCCCATCCGGCTCACCGGAACCCTCACCGTGCCCACCGAAATCGGCCCTGTCACCTGCCCCGACGCCGTCCTGTGCCGCACCAACGTCGGAGCCATGGCCCAAGTCATCACACTCATGACCGCGGGGCACCGTGTCGCCCTGGCCGGAGGCGGCGACTCTCTGCGGGCTCTGGCCGAGGCAACACGGGACCTGAAAGAAGGACGACCCACCCACCACCCCGAACTCGTCCTCTTCCTGAGTTGGGGAGACCTGAAGGACTACGCCGCCCACGACCCCGCCGGACACGACCTGCAACCCCTGGTCAATCTCGTCGACAATCACGGCACCGACGCGATCCTTGCCGCCGTCGCGCGCCTCGTGCCTGAAGAGCACGCACAGGTCACCATCTCCACCGCGCACAAAGCCAAAGGCCGCGAATGGCCCTGTGTAGTGATCGCCGACGACTTCCCCCGCCCCAAAGAGCACCAGCCGCAGGACAGCAAGGGCTCAACGCCGCTGCCGGAACCGATCGACAACGCCGAAGCCCGCCTGGCCTACGTAGCAGTCACCCGCACACGCCAGCGCCTGGACCTGGGAGGCCTGTCCTGGATCCACGACACCCCTGCTCCGTCAGCTACTTGACGACTGCGCGCCACCACCGGAAACCCTGGATCGGCACTGCCGACTTCGAGGAGGCAGGTGGAGCAGGTGCAGCGGGAGTCTATTGCGGTTTGAAGGACATGTCGGCGTTGGTGGCTCATCGTCATCCCTTCGCCTGAGCTTGCTGTTTACGGCCGTGTACGGTGATTACCGGCGTCGGCGAGGGGACGGGGCATTGGTGGATCTGCGGCATCAGACGGAGAACTTCGCCAACGCGTCATGGTCGATGGTGGGGCTGCGTGATCTGGTCTATGAGATGGTGGGCCTGCTGCTCACCGAGCTGAGTGCCCATGGCGGTATGGCCGGCGACGGGGCGGCCGGCAGAGCCTTTGCCAAGGTGTACATCGCAGCCGTCAAGTCCGGCTTCGCCCACCAGGCGATGGCCAACGGCGCGGGTGCTCTGCTCAGCGCGTCCGAGTAACTCCTCAAGCGCGACGACAAGGTCGCAGCCAAGCTGTTGGAACAGAGCCCCTTCACGCCCGGGATCGGTGATCAGCCGGCCGGCCCCGACTGCAGCCCGCGCGCCAGTCACAACGCCGAGGACCTGCCGAACGTCGTCGGCGAGACCAGCGGCATCGATCAGTACCTCTTCAGCGAGCGATTCCTCGGCCAGCCGGACAAGCTGCGGGCCGTCGCCACAACCTGGCGCAGCGCCGCCAAGATCCTCCACGACGCCTACTGGGGCTCCCGCGACGCATGGAAGACAGCCCCCCTCGATCAGGCGGGCCATGCCGCTGACGCCGTCGAGAGCTTCTTCGAGAAGTTCGTCGGCAAGACACCCCCACCCAGCGAAGTGGGCGACCACGACACCCTCCTGGCAAACCTCCCCACGGCCTGCACGATGCTCGTCAACGCCTGCGACGCCTACGCCGACCACGTCGAAACCGCCAAACGGCGCCTGCCCATGGAGAACAGCGGGCTCGACGGAGACTTCCTGTGGCCCTGGGAACAGCCACGGTTCGGAGGCGACGGCCACGACGGCAGCCTGCACGACCTCATAGCCGACGACACACGCATCACCTCGCTCGGCAACATCCCTCACGCACTGGACAGCTCCCAGTCCCGAGTGAAGATGCCGCAGCCGGACAACGGCGGCCTCTTTCCCAACCTCCCGCCGCTCCTCGGTCCCCTGATCCGCGTCCCGACGTTGATACCGGCCGCTTACCGTCCCCTGCCCGCCAACACTCCCCACATTCAGCCGGTCCCTCCGACGATTCCTCCCGACCCGTGCTTCCCGCAGCTCACGCCCAGCCAGGGGCAGAACTTCCAGACCTGGCTCGACTCACTGCGCAAGGGCGACATCTCCGGCGGGAGGCCGGCCGAGCAGGCCTACCAGAGGCGCGTGTCGGGCTTCCCGGAGTTCGAGGTACCCATCCCGGCAGGGATCAGTCCGTCCAACACGCTGATGGTGGACGGATTCCGCAACTCGGATGGGATGGCGGGCGAGGCAAAATACGTGAACAAGCCGAACCAACGCTGCTACCGCTCACTGGAAGACCTCCGCAAGAACCACGCGACCGGCGACAGAGACTTCCTCTACAAGGACGACCGCCTCGAACTCCGCAAGTACGCCGCCGCGCTCAACGACCCACGCAACAAGGAGATGCGAGGTGTAGAGACGGTCACCAACAATCAGGATGCCGTCCAGTACTGGCGCATCATGATGGCCGCCTACGGCGTCAAAGGCCACGCCCGCTACGTTCCCTGACCAGCCCACCCCCAGGAAAGTACCGCTATGGAACCCGAAAAGATCGCGGAACTGCGCACCATGTACGTCTTCACCCCACCGCGCGGGCAGAGCTGGGGCCTGACCTACGAGGGATTCGAGGCACGGCTGCGCGAACGGAATCCGGACACATTCATCCGTATCGATGACGAAGGAGACGGCCCGGTCCGCGGATCATCGATGATCTTCGGGATCACTTTCGACGGCGAGACCCTGGAAGGCTTCGCCAGCCTGGAACCCGAGGGCGTGTCCGTCCGCGAGTGCAACGCGCACATGGCAGCCCGGGTCGCCCTGTGGATCCGGAACAACGTGGCACCGGCTGACGTCCCCGTCATGTTCAACACGGACTGGGGAATCGAGGAAGGCATGGAACCCACCTTCGTTCCCGACGCCACTCGCCCACGGATCGTGGCAGCACTCGTGCAGCACGTCGAAGAGACCGGCGGCCTCGGCTGACAGTGCCCCCAACCGGTGGCCGCAGACGCGCTCACCACTGCCAATCGCTGCCGGCGCCATGGCGTGGCTGCGGCTGGTGCGCCCGAGGACAGGGCGGGTCGCCCGGAGTGCCGCTGTAGCTGACCGGTAAGCGCGTGATTGTCAACTCAGAAGCATTGATGGTGCTCTTGCTGCCACCCTGGCATCCGTCAGGATCAATTCCTCGGGAGCACCGCGATGACGAGCACGTCGCCGCCCACGTCCGCGCAGCAGCGGCGTGTGCGCTGGAAGACTATAGACAAGGCCTTGTCGCCTTACTCGACCGAGTCGCTGCTGCCGTTGCTGGAAGCGGCGTTGATGGCGCCGACCTGCTCCCGCTTCCATGACCATCTGCTGTTGCTGTGGACCCGCGTCGTGCGGGGCGGGCGCTGCTCCGGTGCAGTGGCCCCGGCCGACGTCCTGCCGGTACTCGTCGACGCCGCGGTACACGCCGCCCCAGGCCGTGGTGTCCTCACCGAGGGCGTACCGAACGACGTACGAGCTGGCGTGTGCTTCGACGGGATGCTGCTGCACCCGGGAGACTTGGATCACCCGCTGCTGGTCCTGCGCAGCCTGCAGCTGAGGGCACTTGGGACGTCGGTCCCTTCGACAACGACACCGCAGCGGGCTTTGGTGGTGACCTTGATGAGGTAGCTGCAGGTGAACGTGAGGGCATCGTCCGCAGTGCTCTGACATGTGTGAGCGACACCGCGGTTTACCTCGAAGCACCCGAATCCGAGGTAGCCGTAGCCGCAGCCGCGCTGGTCGCGGCGCAGTGCCCCGGGGGTGAGCTGGCCGATCCAATCTATGGGCCGGAAGAGCCCCTCCCTGATCTCACTGGCCTGCGTGATCTCGCCCTTCAGGCCCTCGACCGCATCATGACCGAACCGTCCGAACTGATGGACCTATGGGCTGAGTCGGATGGCGGGCCCTGGCGCGCGAACATCCACCGCCTGCAGAACGTGCTCCTGCCGCAGCCGTCGGGTGAACAGCTCAGCCTGATCTGACCCACCCTGACCTGCACCCGTCCTACCCGGAAGGTCACTATGAGCTGGGACGTCCTTCTCATGCGTCTACCCGCCGACGTCACCTCTGTGCGCGAGATCCCCGCCGACTACGTCCCGGACCCGCTCGGCCGGCGCGACGACGTACGCGCAGCTGTCAGTCAGGCTTGCCCCGAAGCTGACCTCTCGGACCCAGGCTGGGGCGAGCTTTCCGGCCCGACTTGGTCCGTCGAACTCAACATGGGGTCGGAAGATCCGGTGGACTCGATCATGCTCCACATCCGGGGCTCCGGCGGAGACGTGCTGACGGACGTCTTCCGTCTTGCAGAGGCTCTGCGGTGCCAAGTGCTCGACTGTGCGAATGGGGACCTGATAACCCCTGGGCATACGTCAGGCTGGGAGGAATTCCAGAAGTACCGGGATCGAGCGCTCGGACGCGCTCAGTGATATCCCCTGGTCGCAGCACTGGCATCCGGCCCATGCACCCTGAATCCCGATCGAGCCTTGATGGCCTGCTCCCGCCCGGTCGGATGGTCACATCCGATGAAGGCGACGGAGATCGCCTGCCCTTGTGGCTCAGTGACGGGCCAGCCGCGGCTGGGCTGTGGACGCGGATGCACACGGAACACGCGCGTTCCGGCTTGTGGCCGCTGCTCCTCGACGCGCTGGACCCGAACGATGGCGAGTTCCGCCCTTGGGGGTCCGGGGAGGTCTTTCCTGAGCGGATGTCCTCCCCGGCAAGCCATGATCCTGCTGGCCTCCTCGCACAGTGGTGGGCGACCTACACGGCCGTCGATGAAGACGACGACATGCTCGACGTCAAAAGTCGCCTCGCTGTTACGGCCCCCTTCGGACAGGTATGGCCCGGCCTTGCGGCCAGCCGGGAGACGGTAACGAACCCTGAGCAACTGGCTTCAGAGTTCGCGGAGGCGTTCCTCACCGACTGCCCGCGGACACGTCTTGGACTGGTTGCCGCTCCGTCCGGTGCCGAAGCGCTGACAGCCGTGGGCTGGGCTGGCCCCTGCAACTACGAAAACGACACGGCGAAATTCTCTGCGGTCGTCCGGGATTGGGAACACCGATTCGGAGCCCGTGTCGTCGCGGTCGGGTTTTCCACGCTGCACCTCAGCATCGCCGCGCCACCGGTGAGCGAGCGTGAGGCTCTGCTGGTTGCAGCCGAGCACTTTGCGTTCTGCCCTGACAGCATCTGGCAGGGCAGCAGACCGTACACACTGGCCGCGTATGCCGAGCGGATCACTGGCGCCCACCGTTGGGATTTCTGGTGGGACTGATCCGGCACTCGCTGGGTGACAGCTCGGTGGCGCACCTGGTTGGTGGCGACGGAGTCGGTCATCGGGGGCGGCGGGTCAGCGGGGTGACAGCGCGGGCATCGTGAAGGGCGGCGCGCAGGAGGCCGTTGTCGAAGCTCAGGCGTTGGATGGTGGCGATGGCGAGTTCGAGCTGTTCGGCGAGGTCGCGGTTGTCCCGTCGCAGCCGGGCGTTGTTGGCCTGGACTTTGCTGTAGGCGTCGGCTGCGGTCGTGCCGCTTGGCGTGCGCGCGATGGCGGCGAGCTCGGCACAGATGTCTGGGGCTGCAGGAGTACCTCAACCGCGCCCGCCGGGCCGGGATGATCCCCATGGACGCCATCCCAGAGCTAACTGCGTCGAGATTGCCGCCAACGTCCTTGGCGCGGTGCCGGTTCGTGACTCCAAGGACCCCGAGGGCCCGGCGCTTTCCTTCCCGCCGGCCGCCTTCGCCGCGTTTGTGACCGGTGTGAAGGGCGGCGTGTTCGGCGAGGTCTGAGCCCGGGTTGCTCAGGGGCGCAGCTGCGCGGCAGGTACGGTGGCGAGGAGCGCGCGGCTCTCGGCGATGTAACGGTCGCTGTAGGCGGGGTCGCTGACCTGTCGTGAAGCCGCCATGAGGCGGCCCTTCTCGTCGTAGTACGTGCCGGTGTCCGCGGAATCGTCGGTGAGGACCCGCGCGATGATCTGGGCGGCCCGCTTCGGTGTGCTGAAGTGTGGCAGCAGCGACAGTAGTGGGCTGAGTGCCTTGCCGGTGACGACCGCCGCGGCCGACATGTCCCGCCCGAGGTTGGAGCCGGGGGTCACGCCAGGCTCGACCGCGCGGAAGCGCAGCCGAGGGAACTCCCGTGCGAGGCTGAAGGCGGCCGCGATTCCGCCCTGCTTCGAGGTCGCGTAGGCGTCGAAGCCGGGCTTGGTGGAGCCGCCGGGAAGGTACTCACCGCGGGCGGTCGCCTCGGCGCTGAGGTAGCGACTGCCGCGGTAGCCGGCTCGGACGGAGATGGTGCGCTCCGGGTCCTCGACGGCCGACACGACGAACACGACATTCGCCCCGTCGGGCAGCGACGGGATCAGCGCTTCGGTGAACGCCAGCGGGCCGAGGTGGTTCGTGGCGAACGCGCGGTCCCAGCCCTGCGGGCTGGTCGAAGCGCGGATCGGGAAGATTCCGGCGTTGTTGAGCACGCCCGCGATGGGCAGCCCGAGCTGCGTGATCTCGCCTGCGGCGCGCCGGACGCTCAGGATGTCCGACATGTCGGCGACCACGGCGACCGCGCTGCTGCCGCCGGCTTCGATCTCGGCCCTGACCTTTTCGAGCTTGGCGGCGTCGCGCCCGACCAGGACGAGCGTGCCGTGGGAGGTGAGTTCGAGAGCGGTACGGTAGCCGATCCCCGAGGTCGGGCCGGTGATGACCCAGGCCTGATGCTGACTGGTGCTGCTGTTCGCGGGCAAGGCACTCTCCTTGCTGGTCAGTGGTCGGGCAGCGCCGGCGCGCTACCCGGCAAGTACGCGCCAGACGGCCTCGAAGGCCAGGTGGCCGCGGTCGGCGGGCCCGTCCGGATCCCGGATCAGGGCGTCCATGGTCGAATCGGCGATGGCTCCGATCAACGTCAGGACGAACGGCAGCGGCACGTCCGCCATGGGCCCGTCGCGGCGACTGCGCTCCAGGAGCTCCGCGACGGGGCGGTTCGCCGCGTCGACGATTTCGTGACTCTCGGCCGTGATGTCGTCGGAGACCTCGAGTCGGGCCAGCGCGCGCCGCCTGTCCGGGTGGCTGGTCGCCCAGTGCAGCCACCGCGTCCAGATGAGCCGCAGCTGCTCGCGTACCGGCTGCTCCGCGGACGGTTCATCGCCGAACGCCGCCTGCGCCATCTCGGTCTTGAGCGACACGTACAGCTCGTTGAGCAGCGTGGACTTCGTGTCGAAGTACACGAACAGCGAACCGTTCGAGACTCCGGCTTCCTTGGCGATGGTGGCGGTCGACGCGGCGGTCAGCCCTTGAGAGGCGATGACGCGGGTCGCCGCGACGAGGATGGTGTTACGCCGCTCGTCACTTCGTGGTCGGGCCATGCCGCCAATGTATAAAAGAGTGATCAGTCGGTCAATCTCTTGGCGACAGGGCCGCCGTGGTGCGGCTCAGGTGCCGGACGAGCGCGGCGGTGGCGGCGGGATCGCGGGCGAGCGCCGCCCGCTCCAGGTCTGAGTGTTCGTCAGAGGCCGAGCGGTCGGCGCTGCGATGGGTGGCCAGGCGGCGGGCCAGCTCGCTCGCGGTCCACAGCCGGTCGAAGGTCTCCAGCAGGATCGAGTTCCCGCAGCCCTCCAGCAGCGCGCGGTGGAAGCCGCGGTGCGCCTCGACCCAGGCGTCGCTGTAGTACTCGTCGTGGTCGGGATCGAACTGCGGGGTGCGGGCCAGCCGGTGGTGCGCCGCTCGCACGCGGGTCTCCCATTCGAGGTCGCCGCGCTCGATCGCCAGCCGCAGCATCTCCGGTTCGACGGTCAACCGGGCTTCCGTGATCTGCTGCCAGCGGCGGTCGGACAGGGCCGGCGTCGCGAAGCCGCGGTTGGGCAGGCGGACGGCGAGCCCGTCGCCCACCATCCTGACGAGTGTCTCCCGCACCACGGCCAGGCTGACGCCTTGCTGCTGCGCCAGCTCCTGCGGCTTGAGGGCGGCGCCGGGGGCGAACATCCCGTGCAGTACGTCCGAACGGAGCCGGTCGTAGACGCGCTCGGAGAGCATCTGCTTGCCCGCCGGGGCGGGGTCATCGGTCGCCTGTGTCACGGGGGCAGTCTAATCGGGATAGAGATAATCGATTATTGACGATATGATCGATAGTGTTGAGAGGGATCCACCCCGTGGAAGGAAGCACCGCGATGAGCGCCATCGACGCCGTCCGCCAGGTCAGCCTCGCCGTCAACGCGGCCCACCGGTTCATCTACCTCGTCCCGGAAACCGCCCGGCAGGCCGCCGAACTGGGCGTGCCCGACCGCGCGCCCGCCTACTTCGCGTTCCGCTCCGCCCCGATGGGCGCGGTTGCATGGCAGGTCACCCTCGCGACGTTCTACAACTTCAGCCCCCGCGCGGTGCGGTCGATGGCGGGCGTCTGGGACGCCGCGCCGCCCGAGCGCTGGCAGGCCGCCCGCTTCACGGCGGCCGAGCAGGCGCTGCGGCGCGCCGGGGTGAGCCTGACGGTTGATCAGATCGCCGAAGCGCGCTCGCTGATCGACCCGGTCGTCGCCGCGGCCGACTACGCCGGCAAGCCGCTCGCCGCGGCCAACGCCGCCGTCCCGCTCCCCACCGACCCGCTGACCGCGCTCTGGCAGCAGCTCACCGTGCTGCGCGAATGGCGCGGCGACGCACACCTCGTCGTTCTCGCCGCCAACCGCCTCGGACCCTGCGACTGCAACGTCATCCACACCGCCACCGGCCGCCTCCCCGCACCGGTCATCCGCGCCACCCGGCACTGGAACGACGAGGAGTGGGCGGCGGCCACCGAACGGCTCGTCACCCGAGGCTGGCTGGCGCACGACGGCGTCGCGACCGCCGCGGGCACCGCAGCACGCGAGCGGATCGAGGCCGAGACCGACGAACAGTGCGAGCGGCTGTGGGGACCGATCGGCGCGACAGGCGCCCGCCGCCTGGCCGAGCTCCTCGGGCCCATCGACGAGGCGTTCACGGCGGCGGGAACCTACGCCGCGCTGAACTGATCGGCGATCAGGGCGGAGGATGCCTGCGACCGGGAGGACTTGGACTGGGTCCTTCGACTACGGTGTCAGCACGATCCTTCCGAAGACCTCACCCGCGGCCATCTTCTGGTGCGCCAGTACGGCCCCGTCCAGTGGCAGCACCTCGTGCACCACTGTCTCCAGTTCGCCGCGAGCGGCTGCGGCGAACTGCTCGCTGCGCACGGCACACCGGTCGGCCCGGGCCACCGTGGCGGCGCTGAAAGCGGCGAACGACAGCGGCTTTTGGAACGCCGCCATGATCTGCAGGGTGCCGCCGGCGTCCAGGTGCCGGCGGACGAGGTGGAAGGCGCGCTGCCATTCCACGGGCCAGGTGGGGCACCAGGCGGGGTCGATGTCCTCCAACTGCTCGCACCGCTCCGGGGCCAGCGTCCCGGCGCGGGTGTCGGCTCGCGCGTTCTTCAGCCAGATGCCGACCTTGTGCCCCCGGTAGACGGCGTCGAGCGGCGCCAGGAGGTGCCCGTTCTCGGTGGCCCACCCGCGCGCCGCGGTGAGTCCTTCTTCCCATGCGACGTCGCGGTGTGACCAGATCATGCCCAGCGCCTCCAACTGCCGGATGCGTCCGGGGTCGAGGCGGCCGCGGGCGTAGTGCCGGCGGGCGTCGGCGATCCGCTGCCCGAGCGGGAAGGCGGCGAGCGAGGCCGGCCACACCTCCCGCGCTCCCTCACCCTCGCCGCCCTGGCCCTCGCCCTCGTGATCGGGTTCCTTCTCCTGGCCGCCGGGGACCCGGTACGTGAACGGGACTTTCAGGTCGCCGTGGAGCCGGTTGTAGATGACGGAGGCTTCCACGCCGCGCCGCCAGTGCTCTTTTTCGGGGTTCAGGACGCGGAGGTTGGTGAATTGTGCGCCATCCCGTGAGTTGCCCTGAGCCCGGCCGAGTCCCCGACCCCGTGGCCAGGGGGTTCCTACTCCTTCCGAAATGCGGCTCGTGAGGTGACGGAATGCCGGTCGCGAAGTCAGCGGGACGGGCAGCCAGCTCGCGTCTTCCGGGATCTGCCGTCCCCGGCCTCATAGCCGGGTCAGCGCAGGAAGTCCGGCACGTCCAAGCCATCCAAGTCATCCGGCGGGAGGTAAACGGGGAGACCCCGACCCCAGTCCCAGGGCTGATGCGTTCTCAGGTTTCAAGATCGAATAGTTGGAGTGCGTGGTCGGCTCGTGACCGGTAGTGGTCGGTGGCGGCGGTGATGTTTGTCCGGGCAGCCTGGCGGATGGGGCCGATGGTGAGGTTGTGGAGGGTCGCCATCGCTCGGGGTTGAACCCGTATGATGCGAGGCCGGAGTAGCGCCCCGAGGGCTACACGACCCATCGAATGAAGCCAGAGAGCTGGCTCGCCCATCTTGGAGCGCGACCGTGGATCCGAAAAGGCTTCGTCGGCCCCTGCGCATCATGTTGGCCGTTGCCGTAGGGGCTGCTCTCGCCATTGCCGTCACTGCATCGATCATGAAGGACCGCAGGCACGGGGAAGGGCTCTTGGGCGAAGTACTGGTGAGCGGTGACGGCCGCACCATCACCACCCTGAACAGCCGGACCCCATGCCAGCAGGACCTGCCCCTCCTGGTGGCGAGCGAATCCCGCGATTCCGTCACCTTGGAACTGAAGGAAAGCGATGTCGATCTCCGGCCTCACTGCGGCGGCATCGAGGAGCAGATGACCACGACGCTGCAGTCACCGCTGGGGACACGACGACTGGTAGACGCCGGTAACGGCTGGACCATTGCCCCCCTCGACCAGAAGCGGCTGGCCAACCCGCGATATCTCCCGCCAGGCTACTCGCCTACAACTGACGTGCACTGGAGCGACTTCGACCAGCATGAGCTGCTGTCACCCTTCTTCATGCGTGACCGGAACTCAGGCCCCACCTGGACCCGCTTCTACCACCGCGCCTCGGAGAAGGCGTCTTTGAGCATCACGCAAATCGCCGGAAAGCTCACCGTGAGTGCCGCAGGCACTCCCGAGTCCATCCATGGGTACTTTGGTCGGCTCACCCCGGACTCCAATAGCACCGTGACATGGACGAACGGGACCTACACATTCATCGTGAGCCCCACGGATCAGGACCTGCACGAAGCCGAACTCCTGAGGATCGCCAAACAACTCACCCCGTGAAACCCAGGATCACCACCGCTAACTCTGCAGCCTGAAACTGAAGTTCCCCCGCTGGCAGGGCGCTTTCAAAGGCGGGTTGATCTTTGTAGACGTGCTGGTCACAGACCCGTGACGATGGCTGGCGGGTGCGTCACCAGGGCTGATGGTTCCCGCTTGGCGAGATGGACTGATCATGCGCGTGCGTACTGAGGCGGTCCGAGGTGTCCGGGCTGGAGGCGACGAACGCGACCCCCGATGATCAAGGTTGTCGAAGCCTTTGATCAAGAACAGGGGTCGCGTTCGCGTGTCATCCTCCCTGATCGGTGTCCTCCAACGCCACCGCGAGGACGTCGACTTGTCCTGCCCACCCGTCGAACTGCCCGACCTGCCCCCGCACTGGCTGGACGAAAAAGCTCACCGGAAGTGGGGAGACGCCCTGTTGAGCCGACCCTCGGTCAGAGGTCAGCGACCGGTCTGATGCGTCAGTCCAAGGTCTGCGTCAGTTCGCTTCGGCTTGGTGTGTGAACGATACGGCCGTGCGCTCCGTTGACGATCGGCATGTAGGGCGGGACGTGGCCGCACTCGATGTCGGCGATGATCGGAACGTTGAGAGGACAAAGTGCGTCGAGGACGGCGTCGTGTTGGCTGAGTGACCGGTTGTCGGGTGCGTTGGTCCGGCCGACGAGGACCGCGTTTGCCCGGTCGAAGAACCCGGCGAGCCTCATGCCATGCAGGTTCCGGCAGATGGTGAAGGCATCGTCGCCGGCTGCTTCCACATATACAAGGAGCCCATCCGGTGACTCGTTGCGAGCGAAGGCCGAGACGTCGAGGTAGGCCGTCCCCGCGAGGTTGCAGAGAGTTTCGATGCAGCCGCCGATCAGTCTTCCCTCAGCCTCCACGTCACCGCCGCCGTCGAGCCGGGTCCAGGCGCCCGCGGAGTCAAGCGTGTACTCGCGTATGTCGGGGCAGGCGGCGAAGTCATCGAAGCCGGTGGTTCGGTGGCGACCGGGCGGGGTCTGGGTGAACCGGTGCCCCTGGGGCGCTGCGACGATGTCGAGCCACGATCGCAGTCCTTCGGCCACTCTGTAGGGCGTGTCCATGAGGTTGTTGCCATGGACGGTCGCCGTCCCGGTGAGCAGAGTCATCGGCGTGATCAGAGTCGATATGTCGGAGAATCCGACAAGCCAGGTGGGCTCTGCCTCCCGCAGCTTGTCCCAGTCGAGCAGTGGTAGTAGGTCAATCGCGGTCTCTCCGCCCCAGGGCGGAACGATGGCCTTGATGGTGGGGTCGGTCAGCATCGACATCAGTTCGCTCGCGCGGTCAGCGGCCGAAGCACTGACGTGCCCGGAGCCGTCCATGCACCGGCCGATGACGACCTCGTACCCGCGGTCCTGAACGTCACGAACGGCGGCATTGAGGCGCTCATGCAGTTCCTTCGCAACCCCGCTCGACGGAGAGGTAACACCAACACGGTCACCGGGACACAGGGGGGACGGGTATCGAACAGCCATGCGCTGGATTTTGACATAGTGCCGCGTCCTGAAGACACCGAGTTCAATGCGCTCCAAACGGTCCAGATGCCGTTCACCAGGTTCAAAAACACCTAGTGAGAGGTCGTTTTCATCTATATTGCCTGGATATGGGACGGTCCTGGAGGTGCGGGATTCCGGTGCGGAAGAGGTAGCGGGGTGTGGTTGGACTTATGGGCTGGGCGGGGTGACAGGTGGGGCGGGATGTGGCTTGTTCCTGTCTCATCCCGGGAAGCCCGGCCTTCCGGGCTGTGTGCTTCCGTCGCCACCGCGGTGCGCCTGGGCGCACTGGGGTCCGTGGCGATACGCCGGAGGCATGTAGGCAAAGGTCAGCTGGGTGAAAGAAGCCTCAGCCCATCCACTTGGGCAAGGCCACGTCAAGCCTGGCCATGCGCCATCAGGGCTGCGTGAGGCAAGATCAGTTCACCGTCCGGACCGGTAAACTCCGCGCTCAACGACTCAAAGTGGTTTTTGATCTCGGCAATGACCACCGGGTTCTGACTCGTTACGATCTGGCCGATCGTTGCCACTCCGGCCGCCGGTCCGCTCCACCACTCCTCGAGCGTCGTCTGGTGATCCCAGGTCAAGGTGTTGCAGAAGACGTCCGTCAGACCGGCCTCACCGAGCAACGCGGCGAAGCCCTGTTCAGTGCGGAGGAAGTCGTCTTCGGGAGCAAGAGCCGGCAGGTGGGCTGGACGCGTGACGCCTGCCGCCTGCACTGCCCTGCCCAGCAGGGCCTGTCCGGCGGCCGTGGGAACTGCCCAGATGGTGACGGCTTCCGCCCGCCCGGCCGCGTCACCCGTCGCAGCTCCCTCAGGGCTTCCTGGGGCCGTCCGACGTGGTTGAGGACGAAGTTGCCGATCACGGCATCGAACTCGTCGTCGGCGAACGGCAGGTGAGGCAGAGTGGCAAGCCGCACGTCAGCTTCCGGAGCTGCCAGTGCGGCCCGGGCGACCATGCCGGGTTCGGGATCCACCGCCGTCACCTTCGCTCCCCGATCACATGCGACTGCGGCGGCGCTGCCAGTGCCCGTCCCGACATCGAGGACCCGTACACCCTCCCTGACCCCAGCAGCGTCGAGGAGCCCAGGCACCGGATGAGCGCAGAGTTTCGCAAAACTCGCAGCATAGGCATCGGCCTGCCCCGCCCACGCCCGCCGCTCGGACTCATCAAACGCCGTCTGCACTAGTTGTCCCCTCCCTGGATCAACCACCGCCGTGACAACAACCCGGCGGACCGACGCTAACGCATAGCTGATCAACTGTGACCGGGGATCAGAAACACGCACGAAGCTTGTTCTTTTTCTTCTGGCCTCGAGCGGTGTCCCGAACGAGGTCACTCACCTGGGCATTCGCCGGACATGAGGGTGGCCTTCGTCTGATCCTGTGCTCCGTCACGAGGAGAACCAGCAGGCCTGTTGCCCCGTCCGCTGTGGTGCAGGCCGCAGTGAAGAGGTTCCGGCCCACGCGGGGATCGTTCCTTGGAGATGCCGACCGACTCGTGGCTGTCATTCCAGCCCACACCGGGAGCGTTCGCCGGCTGTCTCTCTGGCCGGTCCGCAAGGAAGTTGCCGCCACCCCAACAGGGGGAGTCGGTCCTCATCGGCCCCGGCATACCTCACTATCTTCGGTGATCGACAGATGAACCAAGAAATAGGGGGAGGCAAGGGTGAGCGAGGAGTTGGCGGGCAGCCTTCGGCAGCTGCGCGACCGGACCGGGCGGAGCCTGCGCGAACTGGCGCAGGAGATCCATGTCAGCAGCTCCTCGCTGTCGCGCTACTTCTCCGGTCAGGCCGTCGCGCCGTGGCCGGCGGTGGTGGCGCTGTGCAGGGTCGCCGGACGGGACCCCAGGCCGCTGCGCGAGATGTGGGAGCGGGCCAAGGACGCGCCCCGGGCCGACGGCGCCGCAACCCCGGTTCCGGCGGTACGCAACGACCTGCCGCACGACATCACCGCGTTCACCGGGCGCCGCGACGAGCTGGCCGAACTCCTCGCCGCCGCGCGGGAGGCGACGGTGGTGGCGATCGACGGCATGGGAGGGGTGGGCAAGTCCGCGCTGGCCGTGCACGCCGCGCATCTGCTGACCGCCGACTTCCCCGGCGGCCAGCTCTATCTGGACCTGCACGGCTTCACCCCGGGCCGGGAACCGGTCGAGCCCGCGGAGGCGCTGCGCGTGCTGCTGGCCGCACTCGGGCTCCCGCCCGGCGGGATTCCCGAAGGGGTCGCCGAACGGGCCGCGCTGTGGCGGTCCGAGCTCGCCACACGGTGCGCGATCGTCGTGCTGGACAACGCCGCCGACGCCGACCACGTACGCGACCTGCTCCCCGGCGCCGGCCGGAGCTTCGCCGTGATCACCAGCCGCCACAGGATGGTGCACCTGGACGGCGCCCGGCCGCTGTCCCTCGACGTCCTGCCGCCCCAGGAGGCGGCGCGGCTGTTCGTCGCGTCCGCGGGCGGAACCCGGCCCGGCGACGTCGGCGAGGTGCTGCGCCGCTGCGGACACCTTCCGCTGGCCATCCGGGTGGCCGCGGCGCGGTTGCGGCACCGGCCCTCATGGACCCTCGACACTCTGGTGGAGCGTCTGCGCGAGGGCGAGTTGGCCGTCGCGGACGTCTTCGGGATGTCGCTGCGTCAGCTCGATGCCGCCCAGCGGCGGATGTTCGGGTTGCTGGGGCTGGTGCCTGGCGACGACATCGACGCCTACGGCGCTGCCGCTCTGGCCGGGATCCCGCTGGCCAACGCCCGCGCCCTGCTGGAGGACCTGGTGGATGTCCATCTGCTCCAGGAGCCGGCGGCCGGCCGCTACCGGATGCACGACCTGCTGCGGCAGGCCGCCCGCGCCGAGGCGGCCGCGGCCGATCCCGTGCCGGCGATCGCCGGTCTGGGCGACTACTACCTGAGCGGCCTGCTGGCTGTGAAGCAGCGGGTCGAGGTGCTCATCCCGCTGCCGGTCATCGTCGAGCAGCCGCCCCCCGCTCTTCCCGACCTCTCCGTCTACGACACAGCCGTCGACTGGATGAACACCGAGTGGGCCAACCTCACGGCTGCCTTCGCGCTCGCGGTGGAACTGCGTATCGACGCGCTCGCGGTCGGACTCGGGCAGCTCGCCCTGCTCTCCGAAGCCCGGCGCGGCGGAGTGGCACGCCTGATCCGGGGACTTGAGGCCAGCTTGCCCGCCGCGGAACGGCTCGGCGACCGCCGTATGCTCGCCTCGCACCGGTACCTGCTGGGGGCCGCGCTGATACGCGTCGGCCGGATGGGGGAGGCGGTGCCCCAGCTGGAGGCGGCCCGCGCGCTGATGGCCGCGGAGGGCGATCCCGACGGCGAGGCATTCACCCTCATGAAGCTGGGGGAGGCCCTGACGTACACAGGCGATGCCGAGGGCGGCATCGCCCTCATGCGTGAGACTGTCGCACTGCCCCTGGCCCACGGGTCCGCCGTCCGTCTTCGGGTGTGGACCGCCATCGGTACCGCGCTGGTGCAGCTGGGGAGGTTCCACGAGGCCCACGAGATCGCCGCGGAGCGGATCGAGGCAGCTCGTGCGCTGGACAGGCAGACGGAGCGCATGTGCCTGGACGTGCTCGGCTGGGCCGCACTCGGCCGGGGCGACGCCGAGGTCGCCCTCGACTTCGCCGAGCAGTCCGCCGAGATCAACCGGACGTCCCGCCATGCGGTGTTCGAGGCGATCAGCCTGACGGACGTCGCCGTCGCCCTGCGCCACCTCGGCCGCGTCGAGGAGGCGACCGCCAGGCACGCCGAGGCCGTGCGGATCCTCGAACGCGTCGGCGAGCCGCACTGGATGGCGCGCAGCCGCCTCTTGTACGCGCGGTCCTGCCTGGCCACGGACGACCGGGACGCCGCGGCGCGGCACTTGCGGGCGGCGCTGGAGATCGCCACCGCCAACGGCATCGACTACCTGGTACCGGAGGCGCGTTCGACCCTGGCCCAGGTGTCCCGTCCCGTCCCGGGACACCTGCACCACGACCGTCCGGGGGAGTGACGACGCAGGTCAGCTGCGTCTCGGTGGGATGTCCCGCGTCCCGGGCAGCGGGGAATGAGTCGTCGGGGACGGGCCACGGCGATGAGGCTTCCCTCCATGGACACCAGGCCATCTCTGCTCACCGAACTGGATGCGCTGCCCGACCGCTGGGACGTGCACGGGACGCTCGCTGCGCCCGTTGAAGCGGTCGCCGCTCTCCTGCTCGCCGTCGCCGAGGGGCGGGTGGGCGATGACAACCTGCTGATCCTGGCCAGAGCCTCGGCAGCGCAGCGGGGGGCGATGACTGTCGTAGCGGGGTCCGGCGCCGACACCTACCGCGCGGAGCTTGCCGGGCCGGTGGAGCCGGTGGAGATCCAGGTGGACCGGGCCCACTCGAGAGTGGCGGTGCAGAGCTGGTACGCCGGGGTGCACCACGCCACCGCCTGCCCCGTGGGCACCCGGGTGACCCATCGCGTCCTGCGGGTTCTTCCCGAGCATCCGGGTTTTGCAGCCGGGATCGCCGAGATCGGTCTGTACGCCCGCATGGCACGCGACCTGAGGCAGGTGCTGGAGGTGATCGCCGACCGGCTCGGCTGCCCCCAACCGGTCCTACCCACCAGGGCCGAATCACCCGCGGATGCGATCCCCTCGACCGGCCCGACCTGAACGAAGCACACCTCTCCATGCCAGCGGACACGTCAGCACGGTGACCCCTGGCGTCAGCGCAACCTTCGACCCTGGCTTCACCGCTCAGATCACCGACCGCATCAGCCTCGACAAGGTCCGTCCACCAGCACGGACGCCGTAACGAACCGTCAGGAGAGGATCGTCATGCCAACGTTCACCACCCCCGTCTCGATCACCGCCGTCCTTGCCGTACCCGCCGGCAACGTCCGGTTCACGGCCACCGACCGCGCCGACACCGCAGTGGAGATCACCCCCGCGGACCCCACCAAGAGCCGCGATTCCAAGGCGGCAGAGCAGACCACGGTCGACTGCACCGACGGCGTCCTGCGGATCCAGGGCCCGGCCAGGAACCAGTACTTCGGGCCCACCGGCGCCATCGAGGCGAGCGTCCAGCTGCCCGCCGGATCCCATGTCGAGGTGAAGGCGGCCAGCGTCGAACTGCGGGCCGTCGGCCGGTTCGGCAACGTAACCGTCGCCGGCGAGCACGGTTCGATCGACCTCGACGAGGCCGCCAGCGTACGCCTGACCACGGTTGCCGGTGATGTCGCGGTCGGCCGCGTCACCGGCCCCGCCGAGATCCGCACCAGCAAGGGTGACATCAGCATCACCGAGGCCGTCCGCGGCTCCGTCACGCTGCGCACCGACGCCGGCAACATCTCGGTCGGCGCCGCCGCCGGCGTGTCGGCCTCCCTGGACGCCGGCACCTCCCACGGTCGGATCCGCAACTCCCTGAAGTCTGCCGAAGGCGGCGCTGACCAGCTCGTCATCCACGCCACCACCTCCGACGGCGACATCACCGCCCACAGCCTCTGACCAGCACCGACCGACCGGCTCGGCCGTCGGCAATCCGCTCCCCGAAACAAGGCCGCCTCGCCCGAGGACGAGCCCCGCGGGCGCGGCAGCCCATATCCGTCCGTTCCATCAAAGGAGCACCACCATGTCCACAACCCTGACCGGCCGACGCAGCGGCTTCTCCCAGACAGGGCTGAGCAGACTGCACGACACGCTGGCGCGGCACGTCGAGTCCGGGAAGATCCCAGGGCTGGTCGCCCTGGTCAGCCGGGGCGACCAGACACATGTGGAAGCGATCGGGACGATGCGCCATGACGGCGGCGCGCCGATGCGCCGGGACACGATCTTCCGGATGACGTCCGTCTCCAAGCCGGTCACGATGGCGGCGGCGGGGGTCCTGCTGGACGACTGCAGGCTGCGGCTCGACGACCCGATAGATCAGTGGCTGCCCGAACTCGCCGACCGTCAGGTGTTGAAGCGGGCCGACGGCCCGCTGGAAGACACGGTGCCCGCGCAGCGGCCCATCACCGTGCGCGACGTGCTGACCTCCACGTTCGGGCTCGGCGTCGACCTGACGTTGATGGGCTCCCCGATCATGACCGCCGTCCTTGAGCGGTCCAACTACGACCCGGATGCGGGGCCGGCGCCCGAGCCGGATGAGTGGATGCGCCGCCTCGGCGAGCTGCCGCTGTCGTACCAGCCCGGACAACGGTGGCAGTACGACCTCGCAAGCGACCTGCTCGGCGTGCTCGTCGCCAGGGTCACGGACCGGCCGTTCGAGTCGTTACTGCGCGAGCGCGTCCTCGAACCGCTGGGGATGAAGGACACCGGTTTCCACGTGCCCGCCGACAAGATCGACAGGCTGCCGCCTGTCTACTTCCCCGAGGCGACCGGGGGGTTCCAGGTGTGGGACGAGGCTGAGGGAGGACGGTGGAGCCGGTCGCCGGCGTTCCCGTCAGGCGGCGGCGGGCTGGTCTCCACCGTGGACGACTACCACGCCTACCTCCGGATGCTGCTCGACCACGGCACGCACGAGGGCGAGCGGATCCTGTCCCGGCCCGCGGTGGAGCTGATGACCACCAACCGCCTCACGCCCGAGCAGAACGCCGCCCGCACCGCCCTGGCTCGTGACAACGTCCATCTGAGCTTCGGCCAGGGACAGCACGGCGGTTGGGGTTTCGGGATGGCCGTGCGCGCCTACCGCAGCGACTACGCGCCCCTCGGCCAGTTCGGCTGGGACGGCGGAACCGGCACCACGGCATACGCCGACCCGCACAACCAACTCACAGGAATCTTGCTCACCCAGGTCGGGCTGTCCACCCCGGACCCGGCACGGCTCATTCACGACTTCTGGACCACCGTCTACCAGGCAATCGACGACTGACACCGGGCCCGCCGCCCTCGAATTGGATCAGACAACAAACAAACCCCAGGCCGCTGACCTGGGGTTTCTCTCTGGAGCGGGTGACGAGAATCGAACTCGCGCTCTCAGTGGACGTTAAGTCCGTTTCTGGTAGCGGCCTCGTCCGGGTTGAGTGAGGAAGCCTTGTCGGACGAGGCGTCCGAGGCGGCTGCGGGTGACGTTGACGGTCGCCTCGTCGGTGGGCATGTCGAGGAGTTCGTGCAGCTCACGGGCTCTGAATACCTGGTCGGTGTGCTGATTGAAGGCGTTCACGATGGCCTGGTAGGCGGTGCCCGTTTCGGGCGGGCCCGGGTTCGGCTCCTGCCGGCGCGACCTCCGCGATGACCTTCCGGGCGGTGTCCAGGTCCGCGAGTCGGGCCTCGGTCTCGGCCAGGGCAGCGGTCAAGTGCTC
Source organism: Streptomyces sp. NPDC055966 (assembly GCF_042269865.1). Lineage (NCBI taxonomy): Bacteria > Bacillati > Actinomycetota > Actinomycetes > Kitasatosporales > Streptomycetaceae > Streptomyces > Streptomyces sp. NPDC055966. Next base: position 13,209 of record NZ_JBHJYK010000044.1, on the reverse strand, counting down.
GATCTGACCGCGTAGTTCTGCGGCTCGGGCGGTGACCTCGCCGTGCTGGGCCTGGAGGCCGGCGAGGAGTTCGGCGACGTTCACGCGGCTCTACCTTCCTTCTGGGATCGCACCAGCCATTCGTAGGGTTGCGGCACCCAGGGGAACCGGGTGTGGCTTTCACGCGGCTGCCGTTCATGGCTCGGCTGGCTTGGCCGCCCGGTTCCCCACGACGACTCGGCCGCCGATTGGGAAGTGCGAGAAGGTCGCTGTGTAGACATCCGATGCGCTTTACTCGTCAAGCTGCGGCCTGCGGCTCGGCGGGTGAGGGTGGGAATGCGGCGGTCTCGGTGTAGTGGATGCGGTCGGTGAGGCAGTGGTGTAGGCAGCCCAGAAGCCGGTTGTAGAGGTTGCGTTGAGCGGCGGTGTGGCGGTCTCCGGCTTTTCGGCGGCGGTCGTAGTGGGCGCGGGCTCCGGGTGAGGCGGTCAGTGCGGAGAAGGCCCAGACGTAGCCGGCCGCGGCGAGTCGTTGGTTTTTGACCTTGCGGGCCATGACCGCGAGGTGTTTGCCGGAGGCCCGGGTGACGGGGGCAGCGCCGGCGTAGGCTTTGAGGCCCTTGGCGTCGGCGAAGCGGGCCCGGTCGTCTCCGATCTCGGCGAGTACCCGGGCGCCGGTGAGGGCGCCGAGGCCGGGGAAGCTGGTGATGATGGCGGCATCGGGGTGCGTGTCGAAAGCTTCGACGGCCGCGGTGGCCAGGTCGTCCGCACTAATACACGCGGCGTCCAGCTGCCGCAGTAGGGCGGTCGCCTGCTGCCCCATGGCCTGCTCGACCAGCGCAGGCTGGCGCATCTGGGGCCGCCGGAAGACCTCACGGAGTCGTTCGGCTTCGGCCTCGATGGCCCGCTTGCGGCCGGCTCTCTTCAGCAGCGCCCGGAGCTGGGGCCGGGTGAGCCGGGCGGCCTGGTCCGGAGTGGGGGCAGCGGCGAGGAGGACCCGGGCGAGAGGGTGACACAGGCCCTCGCGTGCGCTCTCGAAGGCGGTGAGGAAGCCAGGGAAGTACTCCCGCAGGTGGGAGCGGAGTTTGTTGCTCGCCTGGGTGCGGTCCCAGACTGCGTCCTGCTGTGCTCGGGCCAGCACCGCGATGGCCTGGGCGAGTTCGCTGTCGTGGGGCAGGGTGCGGTAGGCGGCTCTGTCGGTCCGCAGGATGTTGGCCAGGACCATGGCATCGAGGTGGTCGGACTTTTTGCGGGTGACCGCGTGGCGTTCGCGATAGCGGGCGGCGGCCATCGGATTGATCGCGTAGACGGGGCGGCCGGTCGCGCGCAAGCAGGAGACCAGCAGGCCGCGCGAAGTCTCGATGGCCACCGGTATCGGGGCGTCCTCACGGTCACCGTGTTCGGCCAGGAGTTTGAGCAGCTGCTCGAGTCCGGTGGCGTCGTCGGTGATCCTGGCTCGTGCGGCCAGGACACCTTCGTGGTCCACCAGGGCGATGTCGTGGTGGTCGCTGGCCCAGTCGATCCCGCAGGTGACGGTCATCGTGGTGCTTGCATCCTCTCGACTTTGGGACGGTGCGGCTGGCTGCCGCCGCGCGGGGCACGCGTCTCCCTAATGGAAGGGCTCGATGGCCCGGCATCCGATTAGCCGTTCGTGACCCCAGCTGTCCGCAGGGCCCTCGGTCCGTGCAGGAGCTGAATGGCTCCCGGTTGTGTGAGAGGTGTTCCCTGCGGATGGCTCAGACCACGATCATCAATAGCCGATCACCAAGCAGGACCTGGGGTCGGGGAGGGACGCTGTGATGCCGGACGGGGCCGGGAGCCGACTCTTGTCCAAGGGCTCAAGGCCCAGGGGTACTTGACGGCTGGCCCGGGCCCGACCGCCGCACAGCGACTGCGCCGGTGGGTAAGGAAGAGGGGCAAGGGCAGGATCTGCCTACACAGAGAGCTCATGGCTCAGAGCAATGCCAGACCTCGGCCCTGCCCCCGAGATCCGGATCTGCTCTACGACGAGGGCTCCGGATCGGTGCCCATTAGGGGGTCCTGGGCAGGCTGCTCCCTCGTTCGCCGGCCTATCCGGGGCGTCCAGACCGAGGGAGAACAATGCGATGACGGCACACCGACCAGCGCCGGCCTCCGGCACGCCCGCGCCGACCACGAGCCCGACCCCGAAAACAAGATCACCGAGAGCGAGTACGACAGCCGTAGCCGCACCACCGAACTTTGGCTGCTCAACCCCACGTCAGCGACCAGGCTGGCGCGCATGTGGTCGGCGATGGATCAGCCGACGGCCTTGCGGCTGAAGCAGTCCGGCACGGTCGCGAGATAGAGGAACTCCCCCTGGGCAAGCCTGGGACCTCTGCTTGAGGTCCCAGACCCACGGTGGCGAGTTAAGCAGCCGGAGACGAAGTCCTGACCGACAGGCTGCAGCCACTCAGGTCAGATCGTGTCGATCTGCCAGGCGATCACGCCTGTCGCCCTCTTGGCCGCATCGACATCAAGGCGCAGCTGCTTATGGCCTGTGATCCGCTGCTGGACGACGGATTGGTGGGCCCTTCAGTGGCCCGAGCGGCGATGGGGCACCCTGCGGACTGTGCTGGATCGGATCGTCGCGCGTTCGACAGGGACGGCTCCCGCCCCGGCGAGGGCGTCCTCGAGGCTGGGTTGTTCTTCCGGGGTGCTCACGAGCGCTGCACGGCTACTGGTTCACCGTGATGGCCGGGTGCCTGGGCAGGTCGTCCGCTCCCGGTCGTCACCCGGCCGGACTACGGCAGAGGGCCGCCGGGTGCGGAGGGTTCGGCGTATGCCGGGCGGCGCGAGCCGGTCAACTGGGCGTCTACGCAGGCGGGTTGGGCAAGCGGCCCGGCTCGCGGTCAGCGGCGTCCGTGGCGGCGTTCGGCCCGGTTGCGGGGCGGGAGCGGTCGGGCGGCCTCGGCCCGCGCCTCCTGCTCGCGCACCCGGCGCTCGTAGTCCTCGCGGGCGCCGATCTCGGCGGCGGTGCGGCGCGCGAGCGTCGGGGCGGCCCAGGTGCCGATCGCCCAGGCGACGATGGCGGGCAGGACGGGCGCGAGGAGCAGCAGCGTCCAGCGGCCGCCGGCGGCCGAGGCGGCGTTCCTGCGCTGCCGGGAACGGTGCTCGCGCCATGCCTGTTCGGGGGTGGGGATCTCCACGGGTGCGCGCCGGGTGCGCACGTAACCTGCGACGAGGCTGAGCAGGCAGGCGACCGCCGTCACCGCGTACACCGCGGTACGTGCGGAGCGGGGCACTCCCACCGCTTCCCAGAACCCGGCGTAGAAGGCGGTCACGACGAGCCCGGCGAACAGCAGCAGGGCGAGCTGGAAGCAGCCGTGTGCGATCCGGCGTAGCCAGTACGCGGCGCCCCGGTCGAACCAGCTGGTGCCCAGGCGGGGAATCGCCGCCGGCTCCAGCTGCTCCCCGGGGACGCCGTCCGCCGTACTTTTCATGTCGTCCCCACCAACATCAGAAGATCTTGTGCCACAGCGCCTTGGACTTGTCGCCGATCCAGTGGCCGGTGCCGGTCACCATACCCTCGCCCGCGTGCCACGCCTGGGTCGCGGAGTGGCCGCGGCGCCACGACTCCCACCCGAACCACGAAACGAGCACGCCGAGCCGGGTCGCCTGGTGTTACGGCAATCTCGGAGTCGCTCGTTCTCTTCAACTCGCCGGTCTTGCCTTCTCCGAACCCGCATTGGGGCACCTCGCACACCAGCTCATGAGATCGGCGATCCGTCGGCCGCCGGACGTCACGCGAATCTCGGCCCCGACGTTCTGTCATGGCCAGGCTGGCGTCCTCCATCTGCTGATGAGATTTCAGGACGATCTTCCGTTTCATGACCCACTGCTGACCGAATACGCTGAATCCTGCCTCCGATCGGTCCTGGGCCAGTACGGTCCGCAGAAAACATTCGGCTTCAGCGACTTTCATCCGCTCACCGGCCCCGTGGACAGTCCCGGACTGCTCGAAGGCGCAGCCGGCGTCGCACTCGTGCTCGCCTCCCTTGCCGGAGACGTCCCGCCCGACTGGGAACGGCTCGTCCTTATCGGGTGAACCGATCTGGCCCGGGAGGGCGTCGCCGTGAGCAATGGTCAGGAACCCTGCTCGTCCCGGGCGGCCGGACTCGGATACTCCGGCGTCTTCACTCCGGTCCGGGCCCAGACCAGCAGGTTCCGGCCGTCGTCGGCATTACGGGCCGGGTGGGTCAGCACGTACGTTCACGGCCCGCCACCGCTCACCGCTTCCGCGCGGACTCTACGAGTCTGACGACCATGGTCAGGGCGGCGACGCTGGGCGACCGGCTTCCCGGGCTCACGGACGTTCCGGACCGACCCGGCCCGGAACTCCGCGAAGCGAGCTGCAGATTCGGCTACGTCGAGAACACGGACGGCTGAGCCGGCTCGGGGAGCCGCTGTGCGAGCTGCTTGGCCGCATGGAGAACTGTGCGGTCGGCGAGGTAGGGGCCGATGATCTGGACGGCGAGCGGGAGCCCGTCGCTGGTCGTGCCGGCGGGCAGGACGATGGCCGGCAGTCCGACCGGGCTGGCCAGGTTGAGCCAGCTGGTCTGGTCGAAGAACGGGCGCTTCGTGCCGTCAACCGTGATGTACCGCTGCGGGAGGGGAGTGCTGCTCTGGTCGGGGACGGCGGCAGTCGGCGTGGCGGGGGTGATCAGGATGTCGTGGTCCGCGAAGTAGGCGTCCCAGGCGCCGCGCAGCTTCTGCCGTGCTTCGTCGGCTACGCACCAGTCGCGGTGACGCATGGTGCGGGATCGGAGGAAGAACCCGCTGGGGTCGTCGGCGGTGATCTTCTCGGCAGCCGCGACGTCGGCTGCGAACGCGGTGTCGGTGGCGGTGGCCGAGGCGGTGGCGTACATGAGGCGCTGGAACAGCTTGTCGCTCTCGGCGAAGTCAACGGGCTTGGTGGAGTCGTCGACAGTGGCACCCAGTCCCCTGACGAGCTCGGCGACCTGGGCGAGGAGTGCGCGGCTGTCGGCGTCGATGCGGCAGTACGCGTCGTCCGCCCAGATGCCGACGCGGTAGTCGCCCAGCTCGGTCTTGGCCGGGGTCGGCAGGTCGATCTTCCATCCGCCGCGGTCGGCGGGGGCGGGCGCGGCGATGACGTCCAGGAGGAGACCGAGGTCCTCGACGGTCCGGGCGATCGGGCCGAGCGTGATCATGTCGCTGCTGGTGGCCCAGCCGGGCAGGCGGGGGATGTGACCGCGGGTGGGCACGATCGGGCTGGCTCCGCGCGAGGTCCGCAGCGCGTAGACACCGCAGTACGCGGCCGGCAGGCGCAGCGAGCCGGCGAGGTCGGAGCCGACCTCCAGGCTGGTGAAGCCCGCGGCGACCGCGGCGGCCGGGCCGCCGGAGGAGCCGCCGGCGGTCTTCTCGGAGTCGAAGGGGTTCAGGGTCCTGCCGAAGATGGGGTTCGACGTCTGGATGTCCTGGCACATGGTCGGGACGTTGGTGTGGCCGATGATGACGGCGCCGGCGGCGCGCAGGAGGGCGACCGCGTCGGCGTCGCTGTCGGGGACATGGCCCGAGAGGCTGGGCGTCCCGCATGTGGTGCGCATGCCCTCGACCTCGAGGGCGTCCTTCACCGTCATCGGCAGGCCGTGGAGCGGGCCGAGTACGTTCCCGGTCTCGGCGAGGTGCCGGTCGGCCTTGTCGGCGGCCGCTCGGGCGCCTTCCAGGTCGAGCGTGATGACGGCGTTCAGCTCGGGGTTCGCTCGCTCGATGTGTTCCAGGTGCTGTTCCAGCAGGTCACGACTTGTGATCTTGCCCTCGCGCAGGGCGGTGAGCTGGTCGCCGGCGGACGCGAGGCGCAGCGGGGCAGCGCGGCGCCGGCTCGTGCCGGTGTGGGGCCCCGCACTGGCGGAGGCGCTCAGGGCGGTGACGGCGGTGAGGGTGGCGAGGGCAGGCGTGGTGGCGAGCACGGTGCGGCGGAGGATCACGAATGGGCTCCTGATGCGGTGCTGGGGAGATCGGTGGTGGGTGTCGCTGGGTCGGGCGGAGTGAAGAAGCGGGCGACGCGTTCGAGGTGAAGCTGTTCGTCCTCGGCTGTCGGCAGGGGCAGGTGGGCGTCCACGTACTCGACTGGCGCCTCGACGGGGGCGTCCGTGTGGAAACGGGTGAGGGCCGCACGGATCTGGTCGGCGGTCACGGCCGCGACCAGTTCGGCGCCGGTCAGCCCTTCGGCCGCGCGCCGTGCCTCGGCCTCGGTGCGTACAGCGGGGTCGAGGTAGCGACGCAGCAGCTTCTGGCCGTGGCGGATCTCCGTGCGGCGTCGCAGAAGGGGAAAGTGCGCGCTGCGGCCGTGAAGGATGGAACCGCGCTGAGGGTCCGGTCGGAGCAGGGTGATTCCGGGGTGTGCCTGGGCCAGGGCGGCCCACAGAGGCCGCAGGCGCCGGTAGCCGACGTGCGCGGATGCCCAGTTCCTGCCGTCTTCCACGCGGCGGACGAGTGTGGGGAGGAAGTAGCCGATCTGGGTGAGGGTGGCGCCCACATCGCCGCAGATCCACGCGTAGGGGTCGAGACCCTTGACGCTGAATCCGAAGACCGCGCCGAGGACGGCCCCGATGCGGATGGCGCTGTAGCCGAGGGTGATGGCCGCGCCGACGGCCACGAGGCGCAGGCCGACGGCGATCGACCGGTTGGCGGTCGCGAGGGCGTACTTCCAGCACGACCGGGCGAGGTAGATCTGGGCCGGCGTGTAGGCGCCGATGTAGAGCCACAGGTACGCCTGGAAGTACGGATTGCCTGCGTAGTAGAGCGAGAAATCGAAGGGCCGCTCGACGGTGGGGGCCAGGAGCGCGAAGAGCGAGGCCATGCCCGCGATGACGCAGCCGGCTGTGATGAGCAACTGGCGGCCGCGGCGCCGGGCCGCGTCGAGGGGCCTGGACCAGTAGGCCAGGACCGTGGCCTGGAGGGCGAAGACGAGGACGACGCAGCTCTGGGCCAGCGGCACAGCGATGTTCGGCACGCCGAGGATGCCGTCGATGCGCACCCACACCCAGGTGAGTGCGATGAAGTAGCTGAGCGCGGAGAACCCGAACGTGAAGGCGAGGACCACCAGGGCGGGGTCGCGTCTCCGCTTGCCCAGGTCGCGGAGCAGGAGGAGGAACCCTGTGCCGGCGATCGCGAGACACAGGGGGTGGAGTATGTCTTTCACGGTGGTCTGTTCCGGTCAGCGCAGCAGCGTGCGGGCTATGGGGTCGTCGGCCTGGGAGCCTCGGGCGGAGGCCGCCCGAGCCTTGGACACGTGCTCCTGCAGGAGGGAGCCGATCATCTCCGCTTCGAACTCGTCGGGTTCGTCGTACTGGGTCCGGCCGAGGACCAGCTGAGCGGTGGCAGGGTCGATGTCCGTGATGAGACCGCCGAGGCCGGCGACGTCCAAGGACTCCTTCTTGTGGCGGTGCTTGAGCATGTGGGCGAACTCGTGGCCGGCGACGATCTCGGTGTATGCCGCACTGACCCCTTCGTCGTAGAAGAGGTAGTCCGTGTCGACGGTGGCAAGCCACAGACCGCACGGCGTCGAGGGGTCCAAGGAGGCCGGGTCCGAGAGGTCCGGCGTGAACGGCATCAACCGGATCTCTCGGTTGAGCTTCCGCTCGATGAACGGACGCAACTCCAGGACGCTGTTGACGGCGGGAAGCTCAAGTTCCTCGACGAACGCTCTGCTGCGCCGCTCGACTTCTTCGGTTCGGTCGACGGGCCGGCGCGCACGGCGGCGATGCCACATGCGTGTTCCTCTCAAGAGCCCCGTGGGAGTTGAGCGTAGTGGCTGGTCAGGAAAGGTCGTCTTCGGGGGAGGGGGGCAGGCCCTCCTTCTCCCGCACGGAATCAATCTTCTGCATGACCTCGTTGAGGCTGTGCGGGGACAGTCCGATGGCGCGAAGTGCGATCTGTTTCACACCCGCCTGGCTGAGCTTGCGCAGCAGCTCGAACTGTTCGGCGACCTTGCGGGTCACCTCGTCCTCGACGAAGAAGCCGGCCTCTACGCCGAAGAACCGGCCGAACAGCGGGACGAGTTTGACGGTGGGCGTCTTGCTGCCCTTGCGGAGCTGGCCGATGTACGCGCCGGTGATGCTCTCCTGGCCGTACGAGGAGATCGTCCGCGCCACGTGGGCGTTGCTGAACTCGTCCGCGCCTGGCGCCCGGACCCTGTCGAACAGGTAGTTCAGACGGTCGGCGAAGGACGCGCCGGGACCGGGTACGGGAACCGGGGGCGCCGGCAACGGCGTCTCACGGTCCGCTGTCTCGCCTGCATGGGGCACGATGCGCTGCTCTCTCTTGACGTGGCTAAACTATAGTTGACGCTGTGGCTGACGGGAAGCTACCTTCACCTGCGCAAGCAGCGGGATTCTTCCTGGGCCACAGGGGAGCCCAGGAAGATGACCGTCATCGGTGCACCTGCGACGAGTGAGTCGCTGGACGAGCGGGAACACCCGCCCCGGCTGCGTGTGGGCGGGACCAGTACCGGGGCGTCGGCCCCGGCTGGTCCTCCCGATTCGCGGGTTCAGGTACCTCGGGACTGCCGAGCCGCGCCAGGGCGGCGTGTACACGGATGCCCCGTTCGCGCATGGGTGGCTGCTCATGACCCCACCAGGCTAAGCGGTCGGCTCCGGAAGACCTTCGGGGGTTGGGATCTGCAGCTTCAAGGGGAGCCCGGCTGCGAGGAGGGTTTCGGCGACGGTGGTGCGGGCGCAGAGGACGGAGCGGCCGGCGCGGTGGGCACTCACCAGACCTGCGTTGCGTAGCGCGGTGAGGCGAGATCGTCAACTTGTTGGGGTTGGCGGGTTGTTGAGGGTGTAGCGGGTCGTGGTGAGACTGGACGGCGGCTCTGATCAACATTTCGGGATGACCGTACGTCACTGATCTCCAACCCCCCGTCGGCTACCCCACCATCGTCCCCAAGGACACCTCCAAGTGCGGTGGTCTATCACCTGCTCGGCCTCGTCCGGGGAGGGTCGATCTCCTGGGCAAAAAACACCGAAGCGGTTTTGAGGATCTCGTTCGCCCGCCTCAACTCCGCTACTTCTTTGCGGAGTTGCTTGAGCTCGTCCTGCTCAGCGGTGGTCAGCCGGTCGTCGCGCTCGCCGCGGTCGGCCTCGGCCTGGCGGACCCAGCCGCGCAGGACCTCCTTGTGGATGCCCAGGTCCTTCGCGACGTGGGCGATGGGCCGACCGGTGGAGCGGACCTCACGGATCGCGCGCTCGCGGAGCTCGGCGGGGTATTTACGGGGTGCTGCCATGGTGCTGGTGGTTCTCCTTCGCCAGGACCGTAACCCTGGCATCAGGGACTCCACAAATCTCAGTACAGCTCACTCCGGCATCTTGTCGAGGATCCAGCGCCTGTTCAGCAGCCCGTTGCGCACCCGCAACCCGGTTGCGGTGCCAGGTGCCAGGAACGGGCCGGTGCGGTCGCCGCCCTTCTGGCAGCCCTGGGCGTAGTCGCACAAGGTGTGCTCGTAGCGGGGGTAGGGCCTGTCCGGCGGAGCATTGCCTGCGGCAGGTGAGCCCGGGCAGTGATCCACCGGACGCGACTGGGAAGCGGGCGTCACGCCATGGAGAACTTGGCGACGTACTCGTCGAAGGGCTCGATGCCGACTTCCGCACGGAGTTCGTCCATGCGCTCGGGCTCTTCACAGGGCCACGGAACCGGTGACCCGTCCTTCACGCCGGCGATCTGAGTGCCGTAGACCTGCTTGCGGCCCTCATTGACCAGCGTGCGGTCGTGCAGAAAGGCCAGCTCGCGCGGGCTGGCCGAGCCTGCCGACACCGCCTGCTGCATCAACTGGAGAGCCCGTCGCTGAACGTCGAGCTGCCGGTCGGCGTGCTGAGCGATCAGCCACGCCGCGCGTGCGGCCTCCTCGCCAACCAGCTCCGCCGTTGGCCAGCCGTATTCCTCCATGATCTCGTCGAGCCGGTCACCGTGCCGGGCGGTCAGCCGTCGCCACGCCAGCTGCTCGTCGGGGTCATCGCTGTTCGCGCGGAATGCGGACTGGTGATCGGCCGCAGCCATGTCCGTGAGTTCCACCGCCAACGCGGCAACGTCGTGCGCCACTCTCAACTCCCAGGTCAGAACCGTGCTTTGTCTCCGCCCGCAAGCCTAGAGGTGCAAAACGGATGTAAAGATCATTCCGGAGAACGGTGACAGGCGCCTCGCCGCACGGAGATAATGGATCTACCCCCGGAGCCAGAGCCGGATCGCTGCGACGGTCACGGTGCCCTGGAAGACATAGGCACGCCTGTCGAACCTAGTGGCCACGGACCGGAAGTTCTTGAGGGCGTTGATCGTCCCAGCACGCAGCCCAGGTCACCGCGGACATGCTCGCCGAGGTGACCTGGCGGCAAGGCAGCAAAGGGCGGATGACCTCACGGTTCGCCGTGCTCACCGTGCGTCCGGCGGGCAAGCAGTCCAACCGTGCCTACCTGCGACGTCGCGGTATCCGCTGCACCATCCCGGACAAGGCTGACCAGGCCCGTAACCGCAAGAAGATCGGCTCTCGGGGCGGGCGGCCGCCGAAGTTCGACGCGGAGGATTACAAGGCCCGGCACGCGGTTGAGTGCGGCATCAATCGCCTCAAAAGGCACCGTGCCGTGGCCACGAGGTACGACGAACTCGCGGTCCGCTACGAAGCAACCGTGCTCATCGCAGCGATCAACGAGTAGCTCTGACCGCGGTAAACCCTTCGGCAGCATCACCTGGCGGGCCTTAACTTGCCCCTGCTCGGGTACGTCGACCTCTACGACGGCACCGTCAGGTGAGGTTGTCGGTGACGTGCTGGAGTACGGAGACCGCCGTCGCGTAGTCCTCCTCCGCGATGTCGCCGAGGAGTTCCGAGCGCACCCGGTCCATGTGTTCCTTCGCCGTCGCCAGGCCCTCGTGGCCCTGTTCCGTGAGGGTCAGCCGGCCGTCCGCGCCGACGCCGAGCCAGCCCCGGTGCACGAGAGCGTCGGCGGCGTGGACCATCACCTGGGTGTCCATGCCGTAGGGCACGTCCAGGGCACGGATCTCTTCTTTGGTGAGGCCGTGCTCGGCCCGGACGATGTTGTTGAGCGCCCACCACTGGGGCTGGGTCATGTCGATGCGCGCCAGGGCAGCCTGCGAGTGCCGCAGGATCGCCTCGGTGGCGCCCCAGGCAACCAGGGCGATCGGCCGCTGGTCGAGCGCGGTGGTGTTGTTCCTCGGGGTGCTTATGGTCGTCATGATCGCGAGGCTAGGACCTTAAGTGCGGTTGAGGTCAAGGCCGGTTCCGACCAGCGGCCACCGCGCAGCCGCCACGAGATGCGACGAACTCGCCGTGCGCCAAGAGGCAACCGCACTGGTCGCAATCCTCAACAAGTGGCTGTGACCAGCACTTTCGCAACAGGCCCTACCCGCTCTCGGCCCCGGGCACCCGCGCTCCGCAACCCGAGCCCGTGCTGGGTCGAGCCGAACCTGACGGGCCGCCATGGCCATCACGGCAATCGGGCTGCGCCGCCCTTCTTCGAGGCGGCTCACCCCTGCGTCTGCACTTTGGAGATGAGCGCGATAGCTCCCGTCGCCGAAGACAAGCACACTTGCTGGCGGGCCCGCCACGTGTGCACAGCGTGCTGCCCATTCTCGGGTTCTGGCACAAGTTGTGTGGTGGACCGGGCCGGCGGCGACGGGCAAGGACATTGGGCTCAGCGAAGCAGCAGGTCAGCGGCCGTACTCGGCTACGGCCTCACGGTACGACGGGGCGGTTCCACACAACCTGTGCCAGAACCCATTCTCGTGAACAAAGCCAACCAGTCTGAGTCTCCAAACTGGGCTGGAACGCAAAAAGGCCCGTGCGCCCCGTGAATCCATCGCGGGGCGCACGGGCCTTCGCCGTGTGGTCGTGTGGTCATGTGCGTCAGACTGGCCGAGTCGCAGGTGCGTGGTCAGCCACGGTCATCCCGGCCACTCACGGGATGGGTGTAGCGGATGGGCTTGCCAAGGCTGCGGGCGTAGTCGATCTCGTTGCGGGTGCTGTCGCCGATGTAGCCGTCGGGGTTGACGACCAGGATCTCGTCCGCCATGTCGATCTTCCGCAGGTGCAGGGTGCCCAGCACCTGCTTGAGCCGGTGGGCCTGCTGCGGATCGGCCCAAAGGGGGTGGGGGACCTTCATGTTGCAGCCAGGGGCGAGGACGATGCGGCCGGCCGCAGTCTCGTACAGGGCCGCTTCGGCAAGTTCGTCCCAGTAGGTGGTGGAGCCGCACAGGACGACAACTGCGGGCCGCTCGGGGGCGTGGGGCTGTTGCACAGGATTCCTTCCAGGTGGGTGCGTGTTTCTGAACTCCGGCTAATCGCATCCCTTCCGTGGGTCGCGTCAACGAGTACGTCAGCACTTGCCGAGCAGCGCGGTCAGCCTCAACGATGACGCGGTGGCAGACAACACATGGACTTCGCTCATCACTGCAGGCGGCGCCCTCTTGGGCGTTGGCCTCGGCGGATGGCTCACGACTTGGCGGGATCGAAAGACGTGGGCCAACGAGGAGATACGCAAGAATCGAGAGGATCGCGAAGCCGCCTATGCCGAGCTTGTTGCCTCGGCGACTGAACTTCGCGCGAGTGTCGCTCACATCAGACACGCTCCCTCGCAGAGTCTGAACCACGGCGACGACCCGGCATTGCACGAGGACCTAGCCACGGAGCGGCGTCAGGCTGGAACCTGTATCGGCCGACTCAACAAGGCGGTCCTCGTAGTGAAGCTGCTTGGCACCCCGGGCGTCTTCTCCGCCGCAGATGAGTTTCGCCGTCTGACCCCGCAGATAGTGGAGGCCATCAATGCCAGTGTGTTTGATCTCGCTCGTGGCCGTGCCGCAGACGCAGCGGTCGCCGACCAGCTCGATGACCTCATCGAGCGATTCATGAACGACGTCGCTCGTGAGGGTCGGTAGTGATCACACAACGTCGGTCGGCCCCCCGATAAGGGGTCAGCCGTCAGCCGGTGCTGGATTTCTCGGCCAGCTGAGGGTGACGCCTTTCCGAGCCCGGCGCCTGGTCATGAGGGTGATGGCGGCCCAGGCCGTGGTGGTCACGCGCTCACCCCCGCGATGGCGTCGGCCAGGAGCGCGACTACGTCGACGCCGTACGGGTCGGCGTAGCTGTCGTGGTTGATGGGCGACGTGTGAGTTGCGGTGGAGTGCGTCAGCTGTCTGCACCGGGAGTGTGGGGTGTTTGTGCTGGTCGGGGGAGTGGACGGGGGCGTG
>NZ_JBHJYK010000043.1:0-39396 GCF_042269865.1 Streptomyces sp. NPDC055966 | reverse complement strand
TACGCCGACGTCCGAGAACGCGAGGCGGACGTGGCGCCGGAGGCACTGTGGCAGGTCATCGAAGGCATCGGCGGCGAGAACGGCTGGTACTCCCTCCCGCTGGCCTGGGCCGCGCGCGGCTGGGTCGACCGCCTCGTCGGCGGCGTCGGCCTGCGCCGGGGCCGGCGGGACGCCCGACGGCTGCGGGCCGGTGACTCGCTCGACTTCTGGCGAGTCGAGGAGATCGAACGCGGCGGGCTGCTGCGACTGCGCGCCGAGATGCGGCTACCCGGCCTGGCCTGGCTGGAGATGCGAGTGGACGGCAACGGCAGCGGCCCGGTCCGATACCGGCAGCGGGCGCTGTTCCACCCCCGCGGCCTGCTGGGCCATCTGTACTGGTGGAGTATCAAGCCCCTCCACGCGGTCGTCTTCGGAGGCATGTCCCGCAACATCGTCCGCGCCGCTGCCCGCGCCCAGCACGACCACACCACACACCACTGAGCCGGCCACGACGCCTGTCGCGTCCGCGACGCCCTCAGCGACGTACTGTGGCGCAGCGAGGCCGGCATCCCCCTGCCGGACCATCGGACACCATCACAGCGGCCGGATGACCTGTCCGCCCGCTTCACCGCGCCCGACATCGACCCTGAGTGAGACGTCACCGCAACTACCCAGCCGGAAACGGCGGCATTCGGGTCATCTCCGTGTTGCGGGCATCTGAGGTTCCCCCGAGATGCGGAGTGTGTTGACAGAGGGTCAGATGGGACTCATGAGAGGAACATCGACCATGGCCGCCCCCAGAAAGTACTCGCTGGAGTTGCGTGAGCGTGCGGTACGGATGTATCGCACGCCGATCCGAAGCCGCAGATCAAGAAGCTCGCCGTCAGGGCCCGCAGGCTGAGATGCTCAACTGCGGCCATCCGCCACCCCTGCTGATCCATGGAGAGCAGGTGACCGTCCTGAATTCCCGGCGACCCGCGCCTCCCTTGGGCCTGTGCGCCCTCTGCGTACGAAACGACCGCGCCGACCCGTTGAGCTTCGAAACAGGCGACATGCTGCTGCTGTACACCGACCGGCGTGATCGAAGCCCGCTCACCGACCGGAGCCTTCTACCCGCTCGCCGAGCGGGTCGCCGCCTTCCCCGCCTCAAGCCCTGAGGCTCTCCTGCACCACCTTCACCGCGACCTGCTCGAGCACACCGGTGAGCAGCTCACCGACGACGCCGCCTTCCTGGTGATCGAACGCATCCCCTCGCGCCATTTGCACCGGCGGCACCTCATGTCCCATGTCGGCGGGTCTCTCCCGTCCAAGACCGGCTGACGGTCACCGCCCTCCCCGCCAGGTGACGCATGCACGGCGGCGCGAGCGTCAGCGAACCCGTCGTCCGGTCCGCTGACGCTCGCGCCGCGGATTCGTCACCCGGCGAACCGCATTTCGTTGGTTAACCCGAACCGCGGGCACCTCGTCGGCGGCATACTTCACTTGAAGCGGCGGGGGCCGGAAACGGAGCGGAAGCCACCGCTCCAGTCCCCGACCCTACTCAGCCCAGGTTCCACTCCTGGTTCGCCTGACTGTTGCAGCTCCAGAGCTGGAGCTTGGTGCCGTTGCTGGTGCCGTTGTTGCTCACGTCGAGGCACAGGCCGGAGTACAGATTGGTCATGGTCCCGTCCGGGTTGAGCCTCCACTGCTGGTTGACCTGGCCGGTGCAGGTCCAGATGCTGGCCGCCGTGCCGTTGGTGGTGCCCCACCCGGCGTCGTCCAGGCACATCTGGCTGCTGCCGTTGAACAGGGTGATCTGGTTGGCCGAGTTGTGTGTCCAGGTCTGGTTCGACTGGCCGTTGCAGTCCCAGATCTGCTGCTGGGTTCCCGGCGTGGTGCTCCAGTTGTTGTCGTCGATGCATTTGTTCGCGCCGACCGCGTGGATCGCGGCGGTGCCGATGCCGCTGTTGGTGGTGACGCCGGCTTGCGCGATGACTTCCTGCGCTCCTGCGGGCCAGTTGTAACCGCTGACCTGGACGTTGCCGGTCAGGACGTTGTTGTGCGGGGAGCCGGTGGCGACGACGGTGGCGCCGGCGTTGTACCAGTTGTCGGCGAAGGTGTTGTCATCGGTGTTGTTGTTGGCGCTGGCGTTCGTGTTCGCCCAGACCCCGGTGTCCTGCAGGACGTTGTTCTGCAGCGTGATGTAGCGGGAGCCTTCGTCGAGGTAGAGTCCTACGGTGTTGTGGTTGTTGTAGACGTAGTTGTCGGCGATGAAGCCACCGGGGTTCGCGGACAGGTTGTAGATGCTGCCGCCGTCGTGGAAGACCTTCTTTGTGTCGTGCACCTTGTTGTAGGTCACGATGGTTTTGTTCAGTGTGGTCGGCGTGGTGTATATGGGCTGGTAGTTGTAGGTGCCTCGGTTGACGTAATCCTGGCTGCCTCCGCGGTCGTTGATGCCCCAGCCCCAGCCGACGTCGATGCCGTCGTAGCCGAGGTTCGAGACCTCGTTGTGTGTGATGACGGCGTGCGAAACGTACGTGGACAGGATGCCGGGCATGTCTTTGTAGTCCTGTGCAACGCCAGTCACGAGGTTGTTGCTGATGGTGATGTTCTGGTCGGTCATTGCGGAGTTGGACGGGTGGTGCGCGTTCGGCTGGACTCCGCCGACGACCACGCCCCCTCCGGAGTCGTTGGTGAAGGTGTTGCCGTTGACGGTGATGTTCGAGGCGCCGAGTCCGGTGCCGGAGTCGACGGCGTCGTTGTCCTGGCCGATGCCCAGGCCGACCTCGCCGAGGTCGGTGAAGGTGTCGCCGCTGAAGCTGATCCCGTTCGCGGCGGAGACCTGAACCGCCGCGGGGGCCTCGCCCCAGCTGTTACGGGTGGATTCGAAGGCCTGGCAGCCGGTGGCACACGAGGTCAGGAAGTCAGAAGGCTCGTTGGAGTAGGTCTGGTTGAGGAACGTGCCGGTCTGTTGGTCGGCGTAGCCGATGTCGCTGCTGGGGGCCAGCCAGGTGGTGTCCTCGAAGCTGATGCCCTGGAACGCGAGGTTTTGCACGGGGGTGCTGTAGCTGCCGCTGATGTCCAGGAGCGAGGTTGTCAGGGGCAGTTCGACGTCGTGGACGGAGGGGTTCCAGCCGGACGGCGCCTTGTAGTAGAGCTGGCCGGCCTGCGGGTCGAGGTACCACTGCCCGGCCGTGTTCAGGAATGCGTACGAGTTCTCCAGCTGGAGAGTCCCTCCGGCGAAGGGGTTCTCCATGGTGTCGTAGCCCCAGCCGTTGTTCTGCCAGGCCGGTTCCTGCATGGTGATGCTCGTGCCGCTGATGCTCTTCACCGGCGCGAAGCGGTCGGTGAAGGAGTTCTGGGCCTCGAGCTCGATCCGGTTCTGCTTTGGCAGGTTGGCGATCCAGTTCAGGTTCGAGTTCTGGATCGTCAGGCCGGCGCTGGTGAAGGCGACATCGCTGCGGGCGATGTTCATCGCGGCGCGCGGTGCCAGTGAGCCGTCGACGAAGAGCTGGCGCGAGTCGACTCCGACGGGGACGGACGCGGCGTAGATGTTGTTGGTCGAGTCGTGCGGGGTCCAGCCGGTCACCTGCTGGCCGCCGGAGATCACCGGGGACTGGCCCGGGGCGGCCTGCCATCTGACCGTGTGTCCGTTCGTGCCCGAGTCCGCGCTGGTGAGGTTCAGAGGTGAGGTCAGGCGGTAGGTTCCGCCGGCGAGCTGTACGACGATGTCGCCGCTCATGTGGCCGTCGATGGCTTCGACGGACGTCTTCGCCTGGGTCAGGGAGCAGGGCGTGGTCGAACTGCACGCCGTCCCGGAGCCGGTGGGGGAGACGAAGACGGTGGCGGAGACGGAGGCGTGGGCCGCGGTCGGTGTGACGAAGGCGGCGGAGACCAGGAGGCCTGTCGCTGCCGCGATCGTCGCGGTGAGGCGTCGGCCGACCCGTCCTTGGTAGGGGTGTGACGACATTGTCCGGTTCCCTTTCGCTGGCATTTCCTTGTGCGCCCTCCCGAGGGCGCTGTGGAGCACCGCCGGCCGGTCGCGGCGCGGCGGGGACTGGGCGACGCGGATGCGCCTGGATTTCACAGGCTCAGGGCTGTGTCGTTTCGTGCAGGTGCCAGATCTCGGGCGCCTCGGACCAGCGGCTGTCCTGGGGGGCGTCCGGCCAGGGCTCCTGGCAGGGGTCGGTGAAGGTCCACCAACGCTGCGTTTCGGGGTCGGCCTTGACGGAGGCGAGGTCGGCCTCGAAGTCGTCGCCGTGGTACTCGAAGTAGGCGAACAGGGTGTCGCCGTGCAGGAAGATGCTGTAGTTGCGGATCTGCGCGGCACGCAGGGCGGCCTCGACGGCCGGCCAGACGGCGCGGTGCAGGGCGAGGTACTCCTCCCGGCGTTCCGGGAGCAGCCGCGTGGTCTGAGCGATGCGCCTCATCGTGCTTCCTTTCGGGCCAGGTCGGCCGCCTGGAACCGGGAGGGAACGAGCCGGTAGATACGCTCAGGGTTGCCGCGCAGCACCGCGTCGTTGGCGGTCCACGAGGAGAGGCCGAGCGCCTCGCGGACCAGGTCGAGCCAGGCGCGGTAGTCGGTGGCGAGCAGCATCACCGGCCAGTCGCTCCCGAACAGGCAGCGGTCGGGGTCGCACACGTCGAGCGCTTCGCGCAGGAGCGAGAGCGCGAACGCGGACGGGATGTCCGGTGCCAGTGGGGTGGCCAGGCCGGAGAGCTTGCAGACGACGTTCGGTTGTTGCGCAAGCCGTCGCCATGCCTGCGACCACTGGCTCCTGGCGGCCGGCTTCGGCTTGCCGAGGTGGTCGAGGACGATCGTGGTGTGCGGGCAGGTGACGGCCAGCTGCGCAAGCTCGGGCAGCCGGTGTTGGCTAACGCATGCGTCGAAGGGGAGGCCGGCCTCGCGATCAGCTGGATGCCCTCGCGGATGTGCGAGTCCTCGGTGAAGCCGGGTGCCTCGTCCTCGATGTTGCGGCGCACCCCGACGACGAACGGGTCCGCCGCGTACCGTCGGATCGTCGCGAGGGCTTCGGCGGGGCGTTCGAGCGGGACGTGGGCGACGGCGCTGCGGATCCAGGTGTGGTGTTCGGCCTGGCTGCGGACCCACTCGATCTCGTCCGTGGCCTGCCCATTTTCCCGGTCGGCCTCCATGAAGATCACCTCGATTGGCGCGGGACGGATCGCCGCGAAT
Source organism: Streptomyces sp. NPDC055966 (assembly GCF_042269865.1). Lineage (NCBI taxonomy): Bacteria > Bacillati > Actinomycetota > Actinomycetes > Kitasatosporales > Streptomycetaceae > Streptomyces > Streptomyces sp. NPDC055966. Next base: position 34,244 of record NZ_JBHJYK010000043.1, on the reverse strand, counting down.
TGGTCTGCGGTGAAAGGACAGTTGAGATCGGGGGCCTCGACCAGCCACGGGTAGGCAAGGCAGCGCGGGTCCCAGAGGTGGACGTGGCGGTCGTGGACCGAGGGTGTGGCGCGACCGCTCACCGTGATCCGCCCTCGCACGGCCCGTCGGACGGCTCGTCGAACGGGGTGCGGTAGGACGCGGGACGGGTGCGCAGCTCTAGTTCGAGGGAAAGGCGCACCCGGGTCGAACGGGGGAGGTGCACGCGCAGCCAGGGCCCGTTCACGTCGTGGGCCTCGGAGGTCTCCTCGACCGGCTCCGAGTGTCCGTAGTCGTAGAGGTCGCCGATCCAGGAGTCGTCGCGGCTGCGAGTGTGGCGGACGTTGCGGATGGTGTGCTCCGCGAAGGCACCCGCCTGGACGATCAGCGTGTGGTCCGCGGTCGGGTCGAGATTCACCAGTTCCACGACAGTCGCCTGCGGGTCGATGCTGGAGACCAGGGCCGCGACCGAGGGCGGCAGGCCCGGCCGGCGGGAGTCGGCGTCGTAGTAGCGCACCCGCGCCTGCTGCAGTCCGCCGTTGTAGAGGACCTGCGGACCACCCCAGGTCAGCTGCACCAGCGCCTCGGTGACCACCGGGTTGGACAGCTGCCACAGGTGGATGTCGGCCTCGGCGACCTCCAGGCCGCGATAGCGCTCCATTCGCTGCATCCGGTGCCGCACCTGCGCCTGGGCGGCCGCGAGGATCCGCTCGGGATAGTCCGGGTCGTCGCCCGAGAGATAGGCGAACCAGGACTCCTCGTGGTGCGCCTCCTCCTTGCTGCGGAAAGGTCGCACCGTGCGCCAGTCTATGCCGCTGGCCTCGCGCAGCCGTTCGATCCGTGCGCGGTCGGCGTCTGCGGCGGTGTGGTGCCACAGCGCGACGGGCACCGGCAGGGTCATTGGGTTGTAGTCGAACCAGCCCTCGTCGCCACGTCGGAAGGGGACATGCAGGGTGGGCGTGTGCACGTCCTCGCGCAACTGCGCGACCCACTTGGACTGGAGGCTGGAGTCGGCCTCGGTAAAGGGCATCACCTTGCCGCGGGCGATCATCTCGTCGAGCGCGGGGCGCACCAGGTCGAGGTAGGAGTCGTCGCCGGTGGCCTCGGCTGCGGCCAGTGCGGCGACCGTGGCCGCGTGTCCGACGCTATGCCAGCCGTGTGGCCAGGACCATCCGTAATGGCCGCCGTAGGGGCGTCCTTCGTGCAGGCCACCGACGGTGCCGTCCGGGGCGACGTTGTCCGGCAGTACTCCGCCGGCGGCCGCCGCGCGCTCGCGCCATGCGCCGACGTACTCGGCGATCCAGTCCCGGTAGCGGGTGTCGCCCGACAGGATCAGCGCGTTGAGCACGAGTCCGCTGGCGGCGAGGTTGACCGCGGTGTCGCCCCGGCCCATGCGGCGGCGCATCTGCTCACCGAGGCGAGGGTCGCTCTCCAGAGGCGGGCTCTCTCCGTCGGCGAGAATCCAGTTGAGCGGGAAGCCGTACATCTGCGCTTCCTGCGGCAGCCAGGGATAGGCGTCGCCGTCGGACAGGCCTTCGCGCTCGGGATCGCTGCCGTTGTGCGGACGGGTGATGATGCGGTGCGCGGGGTCGTAGTTGCCGTGTGCCGGGTCGACGTAGAGCTCGGCGAACCGCAGTGCCCGCTCGGTCCAGCGCTTTGGGGCGGCCATGCACAGGAAATAGAACAGCAGCAGGCTCTCGCTCTGGTGGAACCAGTCGTAGCCGCGCTCGTACTCGTCCTTGAGCATGCCCAGCTCGGTGAGCTGGCGGGTCACGCCTTCCCAGTGCCGCTCCGACTCGGCCAGCAGGTCGTCCGCGCCGCCGAGCAGATAGAGCTGCGGCCAGTTGAAGAAGGTCTCGTAGAAGTCGTCCACGCCGTCGCGCGTGGTCAGCTGCCCGTCGTAGTTCAGGCGTCCGTCCGGCCCGGTGAAATCGCGGGCGAAGCGCCGCCAGACCTGGTCGAGCAGGTCGAACAGCTGGCGCTGCGCCGTCGCCCAGCCCGGCGGTTCGAGGAGTGGCACCGAGGCCATGATGACGGGGTCCATGGGACGGTTCTCCGTTTCGGGCAGTGCGGCACCCGCACCCGGCGGCGATGCGGGCGGGCCTGGTGACGCGGTCGGGACATGTCGTGGTGAGTTGGTCGCTCAGTCTTTGGTGGCGCCGGCGAGCATGCCCGCGACCAGGAAGCGCTGGGAGAAGAGAAAGACCACGAGCACGGGGGTGATGGCCAGCAGGGTGGCGAGGGCGAGCTCCGGCCGCTGGACGGCGAGCGATCCCACCGTCGGGTTGAACTGCGGCACGTCGTTCAGGAGAGTGCCGAGCCCCACCTGGACGGGGAACTGGTCGCTCTGCGGCAGGAGCACGTACGGCAGGAAGTAGTTGGTCCAGTTGGCGACGAAGCTGAAAAAGCCCACGAGCGCGACGACGGGTGTGGCCAGAGGCAGCGCGACCCGGCGAAAGGTGCCGAACTCCGAGCAGCCGTCGAGCCGTGCGGCCTCCAGCAGTGACCGGGGAATGGCCGTACTGAAGTAGATGTACGCCAGGTAGACCCCGAACGGGTAGAACGAGTAGGGCAGGATGACCGACCACATCGAGCCGATCAGGTGCACGGCGTTCATCTCCAGGAACAGCGGTACCACCAGCGTCGCGCTCGGCATCAGCATGACCACGAGCGTCGCCACCAGCAGCGTGTGCCGGCCGCGGAACTCGGTCAGGGCGAGGGCGTAGCCCGCCGGGATGGCGACCACCAGGGTGATGGCGAGCGCGAGGAACGTGTACAGCGCGGAATTGCGCAGCCACAGGAAGAACGTGTCGCCCTGATAGCCCGTCAGCGCGTTCCAGTTGGCCCGCAGGGCGTGGAAGGAGCCGAACGACAGCGGGTTGGAGTGCACGAGCTGCTCGTCGGTCTTCGTCGCGGCCAGCACCAGCCACAGCACCGGCAGGACGAAGAAGACCGCGAAGAGAAGCAGTACCAGGGTGGTGAGCGGGTTCTTCAGGGCGCGTCGCGCGGGGTTGTGGAAGTCAGTCCGCATCGAAGAACCCCGATCTGGCGACGAACACCGCGGCGACCCCGAGTCCGAGCAGGAGCAGTTCGACCGAGACGGCGGCAGCGGTGTTGACGTTGTTGTTCTGGAAGGCGAAGTCGTAGGAGAGCTGGTTGAGCGAGTAGTCCCGCCCCGCCACTCCGACACTCGCCTGCGAGAGCAGTTGCGGCTCGACGAACAGCTGCGTGCCACCCGCGAAGGCGAGGATGACCATGTAGACGATCCACTTGCGCAGCATCGGGATCTGAATGCGCCGGGCGGTCTGCCACGGGCCGGCGCCGTCGATGCGCGCAGCTTCGAGGATGTCCGGCGCGATGTTGTTGAGAGCGCCGTACATCACCAGGATCCAGCCGCCCGCGCCGGTCCAGAACGCGATGAGGGTGAACAGGAGCGGCAGCCCGCCGGGGGCCACGACCTCGTCGAAGGTGGTCAGGCCCAGAGCGCGCAGCAGGAAGGCGACGGGGCTGACCGTCGGGTCCAGGATGAACAGCCACACCATGACGCTCGCCGCGCCGGCCAGGGCTCCGGGAAGGTAGTACACGAACCGCAGAGCCTTGCTGACGCCTCGGGACGCGAGCCGGTGCAGCAGCAGCGCGAGCCCGACGACCAAGATCACCAGGGAGGCGAGCCAGAAGACGAGGTAGAGCGCCACGTGTTCGACGGCCGGCAGGAACCGGAAGTCGCCCGCCGCGCCGGTGAAGTTCGAGAACCCGGCGAAGGTGTCTCCGGCGGTGGTGAAGGCGAAGTAGATCGCGTAGACGGTCGGGACGACGCCGAACGCGATCAGCAATACGACGTACAGGGCGACGAAGCCGTGCCCGGCCCGGACGGGCCAGAGCGTGCGCCGCCTGGCGTGCTCCGACCCGACCCGGTTGTCTTCCGTCATGTTCACCGGCTGACCTTGTATCCGTCGGCCTGCGCGTAGTTGGATATCGCTGTCTGCCAGGCCGGCAGCAGCGAGACGATGCTCTTGCCCGCCGTCATGCCGGGGGTGATGGTCGCCGCCCAGATCGCCTCCTGGCTGTACTGCGGGTAGCCCCAGCCCGGCCAGATCTGGTCTGCGGCGCTCTGCAGGGTTGGGGAGACGTCGTTGGCGTAGTACCCGGACGTGCTCTGGGCCTTCAGCCAGGTCTTGGCCGCTGGCGCGTAGGCCGGGTATCCCGGGGCGAGTTTGCCCTGGTAGTCGTCGGAGGTCGTCACCCATTTCAGGAACGCGGTCGCGTCCTTGAGGTTCTTGCTGTGTGCGGACAGCAGCCAGGTACCGCCGCCGACATTGCCGACCGACGGACTGGTGTCGCCGGCCCACTGCGGCATCGGCGCGGCCGCGATCTGGCCCTTGGGGGTCTTGAAGGTGCCCTGGAACAGCGCGCCGCCGAACCAGGAGGGGCCGGGCAGCATGAGGATCTTGTCCGCGTCGTTCTTGTCGAAGTCCGCGCTGAACACGCTGCTGGTGGACATGGTGTGGGCCTTGACGAGGGTGTCCAGCAGCGAGGCCATCTTGGTGCACTCGGCGCTGCTGGTGTTCACCGTGGCAGCCTTCGGCCCGGTGACCTGGTTGGCGCCGCACTTGCCCGCCCACATGTAGATCTCCGGCGTGAAGGTGTCACCGGCCGAGCCGACCAGGTACCCCGGGTGCTCGGTGGCGACCTTCTGGCCCAGGGCCTGGTACTGCTCCCAGGTGGTCGGCACCTGGTAGCCCCACTTCTTCATCAGCGAAGCGTTGTACCACAGAGCCGTCTGTGACAGGTCGTTGCGCAGACAGTAGAGCGTTCCGCCGACGGTGCACGGCGCGTTGGCGCCCCTCGCCCAGTTGTCCAGGGTGGACTGAGGTATCAGGCCCTTGTTCAGCGGGGCGGTGAAGCCGGACTGGACCGCCCAGGTGCTCTCGTTGTTCTGGGAGCTGAAGACGACGTCTGGCCAGCCGCTGCCGGTGCGGTTGAACAGGCTCACCTTGGTCTGCAGGTAGTTCGAGCCGTTGGAGTCCCCGTCGTAGGTGACGATGTCCATTTTCACCTGAGGGTTTTCCTTCTGGTACAGCTGCGCTGCGGCCAAGCGGGTCGAGTCCACCCACACGGTCAAAGTGCCGCCGGTCTGGGCGGCGGGCGAGAAGCTGGACGGCCCACCCGCCGTGGCTCCGCCCGTACCCCCGCCACAGGCGGTCGCGGCGCCAAGGGCAAAAGTGACCACGGCGGTGGCGAGAGCGACGCGTACCCGGTCGCTCCTTGCTCTGCCGGCGTCGGCTCCTCGGGATGTGCGTGTCATGGAGGACTCCACTGCGTCGGGGTGCGGACGTATCCGACTGGACAGGCGGGCTGTGACAACCGAAATGTGTATGACTCAAATTGCGCCGCTGCTTCCTGCTGTGGGGAGCGACTCGCACCGGACGCCAGGCCAGCGGGTCACCGTGATGTGACATCAGAGCCGGTAGCCGCCGGGTGCGTCAAGAGGATGTGCGGGCCTATTTCCGTGACGTTACGGCTGCGTCTCCTCGACTCCTGACGTCGCCCCAGGTCGGAGCATCGTGACCGCTCAGTGGTGAAAATGAGTCGTACTTATCCAGGGATCCCAAGACCGTAGAAGGTATGCTCTTGTGCGGCAGAGGCAGTCGGTCATGCTGAACGTGGCCCTGACGAAGGAGAAGCACCCGGTGGACGGCGCGCCATCAGAGAGGGCATCGGATGCGCGACCGGGTGCCCCGGCAGCGAACGGCGCCGCATACCGGCCCGGTTACGAAGTCGTCTCGGAGCAGATCCTCAAGCTGATCGCGGCGAGGCAGCTGCAACCGGGCGACCGGATGCCGACGGAGAACGAGCTGGCCTCGTCGCTCGGCACCAGCAGGACGGTCGTGCGTGAGGCGGTGAAGATCCTCTCGGCGATCGGCCGGGTCCGCGCCCAGAAGGGGCGGGGACTCTACGTCGCGGACGATGAGGGCATGCTCGGCTCGTCGCGCTGGGGCGGATTCTTCATGCCGACGGACCTCGACCAGATCTTCATGCTCTTCGAGTTCCGCCGCGTGCAGGAGACGGCCGCAAGCCGGCTCGCCGCGACCCGCGCCATCCCGGCGGAGCTGCGGGCGATCAAGGACGCCATGGATCTGTGCCGGGAGGGGCACGAGACGGGCCGCGACGCGCTCTTCGACCAGGGCGACGACGCGTTCCACCTCGGTGTCGCCGAGGCCTCGCACAACCCCTTCCTCGTCGCCGCCGTCCGCGAGGCCCGGCGGCTGCAGCGTCAGTCCAACACCATCGGCATGCACGGAGCGCTCGGCGACCACGCCAAGGACGCGATCGTGGAGCACGCCGCCATCTACGGCGCGATCCGCGACGGCGACCCGGACGCCGCGGCGGAGGCGACCAACGTTCATCTGGACAAGACGCTCGAGGACTACCGGCGAGAGATCCAGCGCCGCGTCTTCGGCTCGGGTTCGACCGAGAGCTGTTGACCCCTTCAGTGGGTGTGGACCGTTGGCGCGATCTTCGACAGCGATCACGGAGCGGCAGTACGCTTCACGTCAATTCGCCGACCTCTGCGCCGAGTCGAGTGCCATCCAGTCCATGGGCGCGGTCGGCACGAGCGCGAACAACGCCGCCTGCGAGTCCTTCCACGCCTCTCTGAAAGACTCCGTTGGCCGATTCGCTGAATCGCGTTCTGATCTTGGACGGTGGGCCAGTCTGGTGAGCACCAGCTCCAACTCGCGGGGAAGCTAGGAGGACTTGGCGATGTCGCTGTGTCCGGTTCCTGTCCCGCCTGTTCCCGAGATGAATGATTCCAAGGGGTGGCTGCGGACGTGAGGCGAGGGAGGCCAAGGTCCGGATGTGACGCCGGACTTGGACTCCCTCGCGACCGCACTCTATGTGAAGACCGACGACCTGTTGAAGGATTCGCCGCGGCTCAGCGATGCCGGGCTGGAAACGCTGGCGATGCTGGGCTTCACCTCCGAGGCCAGGTGGCTGCGTCATGCGCACGCTCACCTGCGGCATCTGTTCCCGTACTTGCCGAAGCAGCCCGGCTACAACATGCGCCTGCGCAAAGCTGCCGGACTCATCCGGCACGCCAGCCGGGTACTGGCCATGGACACCGCGCGGTGGACCGACGACGTGTGGGTGGTGGACTCCACACCGGTCGAGTGCGGCCGCTCCCGGGAAACCGTCAAGCGGTCCGACCTCGGGGGCTGGGCCCAGTACGGCTACGGCGCCAGCCATTCGCGCTACTTCTGGGGACTGCGACTGCACCTGGCATGCACCCTCGGCGGGCTGCCGATCGCCTTCGCGCTGACCAGGGCGAAGGCCGACTAGCGCCGAGACCCTGCTCGACATCCTCGACATCCTCGCCATCGAGCCGACGCTCGCGGACGAACGGCCCGGGCAGACACTGATCGGTGACAAGAACTACTTCGGCCGTGAGTTCGAGACGCAACTGGCCGCGCTGGGCGTCGAACTGCTGCGTCCGGCCCGCAAGGGCGAGGCCGAGCGGGCCGGGGCGCAACTGTTCAAACCGCTGCGGCCGGTTATCGAGTTGATTAACGAGACGTTCAAAGGGCAGCTCGACCTAGAGCGCCACCGCGCCCGCACTCCTGGTGGGGTGATGGTCCGTGTGCTCCAGCGGATCCTCGTGATGACCGCCGCCAATTGGCACAACCACCACACCGGCCAGCCCGTCATGCGCTCACTGACCGCCTACGATCACTGACTGAGAGGCTGGTCGTCGGCGCGTCACGGCGGCGGCGACCGAGTCCCGCTGTCGGCGAACGCGCCGGGGTCGAGCATCGGAGAACTCGCGACCTGCGGCGCCGCACTCGCGTTACTTGCCGTCCAGTGCTGCCACCAGCTGCGGCAGGGTGCCGCTGGCCGCAATGAGAGCCAAGTGGTCGTGGAAGTCCCTGCTGTGGACGATCACGCCGTCGCGGACCCTCAGTACCTGGATGTTGGCGGACTCGAAGGTCTTCCCAGTCGGCCGGTGGTGCACCTGGTAGTCCCATTCGGCGACGATCAGCTCTGGGTCGTCGGTCTCCCGGATCACCACGTTCGCCGGGGTCAGCTCCACCGGACTGGCCGCGGCGACCTGAGCGAACCGCTCCTTGAGTGCGGCCCGCCCCTCGGTGCGGCGCGGGCCGACCGGTTCGAAGACGGTCTCCACCACGGCGTCATCGGCGTAGAGCCCGGCCAGTTCGGAGTATCGGCCTGCGGCGATGTTGTCGAGCAGCTTGGTGAAGACCTCGCGTGGTGTCAGCGTTTCGGGCATGGCCAGCCTCCGCCGGAATCCGTCGCTAGAATCGGACTAGCGAGTCCGCTTTGACGATACGGACTGGACACTCCGCTTGTCCAGCAGGGCTCTGCGGAGGCGAGGAAGGCTGTAGGGGATGAGTGGTGCCAAGGAGCGCCCGCTGCGGGCGGACGCGGCCCGTAACCGGGCCAGGCTGCTGGACGTCGCCACGGAGGTGTTCACCACCCGTGGCGTGGGTGTGCCGACCGAGGAGATCGCCCGGACCGCGGGGGTCGGAGTCGGCACGCTCTTCCGGCACTTCCCGACCAAGGAAGCGCTGCTGGAAGCCGTGATGGTGCGCAGGCTGGAGGCGATCGCAGCCCAGACCGCGCGTCTGGCCGCCGAAATGGAGCCCGCCGACGCCTTCTTCGCCTGCTTCCGCCTGGTTGCCGAACAGTCCGCGGGCAAGAACGAGTTCGCCCAGGCACTCGCCGCAGCGGGAATGGACGCGCATGCAGCCCTACGGGAGTCCAGCGAGGTGATCCAGGCCCAGCTTGCCGCACTTCTGGACGCGGCACAGCGGGCCGGAGTCGTCCGCCCGGACCTCAGCCTGCCAGAACTGATCGCCCTGCTGGCCGGCACCAGCACGACGATGGAGCACCTCGGAGCAGACCCAGCGTCCCAGCAACGGATCTTCAATGTGGTCTTCGACGGACTCCGACCGCACTGACCGACCACGTGCCGCGTTCGCCGTGCCCTTGCCGAAGGGAATGCGGGCCAGACAGTCAATGAAGGCACCGGACTCAGGCGACTGACCCCTTGGAATCGATCATCGAGGCGACCGCGCGGGTGGCATGTGCCGCGTTCCGCAAGGGCTGTCCGGCCATGCGGTACCTGACGAGCTGGGCCCGCTGTTCTGCGACGAGCAGTTCGCTTCCGCCTTCCCACGGCGGGGTGGTCCTGCACTCTCGCCGGGGCAGCTGGCGAGCCGATCTCCAGGACGAGGTGGCCGGGCTGGAGTCGGGCGGACTCGAGCATGTCGGCCTGCAGCCACGGTGCAGAGATGGAACTGCGGACTTTCCCCTCTGTCGTGTACAGGGTGGGGATCTTGTCGTTGGCGTACGCCGTCTCAAGAGGCACTTCGGGGGCGAAAGCGTGCCGGGGCACGGTGCGCAGGGCCTTGTCGACCGCAAAGGTGCGGATGTGGCCGTCGTCGGCGAGCTGGTCAGTCAACTGGTGGCGCAGCGAGCCTGCTTCGTCGAGGCCGGTGGTGGGGGGTGTCGTCACGGCGGGCCTTCCGGTCAATCGGGTCATGCGGGATCCGCGACGGTGGGTGCGGCAGGTTTCGGGATGCTGGCGGCAGGGGCGTACTGGGCGGCCTGTGCGTCGAACATGGCGGCGTACCGGCCACGTGCGCCGATGAGTTCGTCGTGGGTGCCGTGTTCGGCGAGGCGGCCCTGATGCAGGACGTAGATGCGGTCGGCGTGCCGGACGCCGGACATGCGGTGGGTGACCAGGACGACGGCACGGTTCGGGGCGGCGAGTCGGCGGATGCGTTCGAAGGCTTCGATTTCGGCTTCCGGGTCGAGGGCGGAGGTGGGCTCGTCCACGATGAGCACGCCGTCGGCTGCCGAGGTGGAGCTGCGCCAGTGGGTTCGAGCGAGCCCGATCTTCTGCCACTCCCCGCCGGACAGTTCGCTGGCACCGCGGAACATTCGGGCCAGCAGGCTTCGCAGGCCGTCGGGAAGTTTCGCGATGACCGGCGCCGCCCCCGCATAGTCGACGGACGGCTGGAGACTCTCGGCGTCGGCTTCCTGGGCGGGTCGGCCGATCCGGATGTTCAATGCCGCTGTCACGGGCCAGCGTTGAAAGTCCTGGGTGAGCAGTGCCACGCGCTCGAAGACCTCGGAGCGGTCCAGGCAGGCGACCTCCGCCTCGCCCCACAGGACGGTCCCGCCCTGCGGCAGCAACAGGCCCGACAACACCTTCATCAGTGTGCTCTTACCGGATCCGTTCTCCCCGACCACAGCGGTGACCGAGCCCATGGGCAGCGTGAGTGACACCTCGTCCAAGGCGGGAGCATCGCGGTCCGGGTAGCGGTAGCGGACCCGGTCCAGTACGACCTGCTTCACCCGCACCGGAACGGGAGCGCCCCCGCTGGGAATGGTGCGTTGCGCCGCCTCGTCCAGGAACCGGGCGTGGTCACGGACGTAGAGGGACTCCTCGTGCAACTGGTTCACGTTCATCACCAGCGCGCCCAGGCTCGCCGAGCCGGACCGAACGGCGACGACGGCGGTCCCGGCCACGGCCAGACTCATGTGCCCGCTCATGATCAGCAAAAACATGGCCCCGTACGTCGCGGCCATGGCGAGGCCGGACAACGCCGAGGCCACCCACTCGGTGACAGCCTTGCTGGACGCCAGCCGCTCCTGCTCCGTCTCGGCACTCTCGGCCATCCGCTCGTAGCGGCTGAGCAAGAACGGACCCACAGCGTGGATCCGCACCTCCTGCGCGGCGCTGCGCTCGGTCAACAGGTTGCCGATGAGACGGCTGGCCCGTACGTGCTCAATCCAGCTCATGACCGACACGTACCGTTCCTGCGCCACCCGCATCGCGCCCCAGCCGCGCGGCGCCGCGATCAGGATCATCATCGGCAAGAGGACCGGGTGGAGGATGGTGAGCACGCCGGCCGTGGAGATCAAGGAGATGCTGCCGTTCAGCGCGGCCACGCACGCAGAGATCATGCGTCGGGCGGAACTGGCGCCGTACTGGGCCACGTCGATCAGCCGCCGGAACTCCGGGTCCTCAATGGCCTCCAGCTCCACTGACGCGGCAGCGGCCAGGTACTGAGTCGTGGCGATCCGCTCGACCATCGGCTCCAGCCGGCCCGCCCGCGAAGTGGACCACCCGGCCAGACCCGAGTTGGCCATGGCAGCACAGGCGGCTCCTGCTAAGCCCGGCAGCACTGCCTGCAACCGCTGCTCGGGAGTGCCCGAACCGAGTAGCGCGTGCATGACGGCGTTGACCGCGAGCAACCCGATCGCCGCGGCGACACCCTGCCCGATCTCGCTGATCGCGACAGCGACCAAAGCGCGCCGGTCCGCGTGCCACGCCATCCGCAACGTCGCCCCGACCAGTCTCGGCATGGAGCGCAGAGCGGAGATCATGGTCAAGTCCAATGATGCGTGCTCGTGCTTGGACCAGCCCATGTCGTAGCGCAAAGGACCGCCGAACAACTCCCGCTCGGCGTCGGAGACCTCCGGCTCGGCCATCCGTACGCGTCCGAAGAACCTCTTCACCACGCACCCCCAAATGCAGGCCAGTTCAGTGCCCCATGCGAGCGCCCGCAGGCGGGCACCTGGACAACGGTGCGGCATGGGGAGCCAGTCCGCGCCGGGCATGCGGGGATCCGTCCCCTCATGACCGCGGATACGACACGGTCGTAAACAGACCAGTACGACTCCGTCAGACTCGTGGTGACGCCGCCGTCCTCAAGCCCCGCAGTGGGCGGCTGCGACAGGTGTGCATGGCGCGGAGTCGGTGCCTCGCCCTGCAGGCTGCCACCGGCAGCGCTGCTGGCACTCATACGCCCCGCCTCGTATTCGCTTGTGATGAGCGCAGAGCGGCGGCGTCAGCGTGCTGCACCGGGTTGGCGGGGTGCAGGACTCCAGGCTGATGCTGTTCGAATCCAGCGGGCTGATTCACGGTGAGGGGCACGGGGGTCATGAAGTCCTCCATTTGGGGTTCGGAATGGACGTGACGCTCTGAGAACGCGTCCGTCGTGCTCGCGTCCGGTGCATCAGGGTCGGTTCCTCGTGTGTTTTGGCCGTAGTCAACGGACCTTTCGCGCATGAGCTGGCTCGTTCGTGGGGCTCAACGAGCCAGCGGGAAGTTCGAACACATGTGTTTCGGTCGGACGTAGAACCCCGGGATAGAGCGCGCGTGGGTGAGTGCGGGGTGCACCGACCCTTGCTGTGCACGGGGTCGGGTTCGGTGCGGTGGTGGCCGAAACGCCGAGCGCGCTACTGACGCGTGAGTGCGGCACGTCGCGCAGGGCCTGGCCGGGTTAGAGCTGTTCGCAAGAGCGCCCGTACGTACTGGTCTACGGACATCTTGAGGACTGCCGCGGTCGTGGCCCGGCGCCGGTGCAGCCCGCAGCCGGCCCGGACAACGCGGTGGCAACTGCTCCGCGCAAGAAGGCTTCTGCCGAATCCGCTACTGGCGAGCCCACGGGAGCGAAGGAAGCCGCTGGCATGCAGGGCGCCACGACCAGAAAGAAGTCGGTGACCAAGATGCAGGCGAATAAAGCGTCCACTCGAGGTCTGGAGATGGTCGACGGTGTCCATGTCGTGATCTTCCTGCGCTCGCCGCGCCCAAGCAGCTGCGACAGCGCCAGTCCGCGCCATGGTGGTTGCTCGCCGTTGCGGAGGACTCTTTTGAGCGTGGCCCACGGGGCATGTACCCAGTGGATTCCCCCAGCTCCAGCGATTCGCCGCTTCCGGCAGTTGCCGGTTCCGGAAGGGGCCACAGCCTTCCGCGGCGGTGAGCGCCCTCGTAACTTTGGTGTTGAGCACGCGGGATGCGCTGCTCACGGGCTCATTCCTCGTGGAGGGAGAACACGATGAAGCAGGTTTACGAGGCTCCGATGCTGGTTGCGATGGGCGCCTTCCGGGTCATCACCGGTCTGCTGGAATTTCACGGCAACGACGAGCTCGTCCTCAGCAAGAACGGCTGACGCCTACCAAGTCGCCGGGACAGTGATGTCTGAGCGGAGCGTCATGCCGGGCCATGGCGAGTCGTGCTTCGCGGTCCTACCGGACCGGGAAGTGGCGCTCGCCGTGGCCCCTCTTGTGGGCGGCGCGAGGGGCCCGCGGTTGTGCCACCCTTCGGGGCGGCCGTGGCTGGTCGGCCGGTGGGCCGAGGGCGAACTGGTGGCGGCAGCCGTCCGCGATACCCGGCTGGTGGTGATCGGCGACCATGCGGTGGGCGAAGGCCAACTGGCGGCCGAGGCCGCGCGGTTGCGGGACCCGGCCGAACTAGGTGCCATTGCCCGCCGGTTGCCCGGCTGCTTCCATCTGCTGGCGCTGGTGGACGGCACAACGCGGGTGCAGGGGCCCGCGTCTGGCCTGCGCCTGGTATTCCACGGGCGCGTCGACGGAATGGAGATCGTGGCCGACCGGGCCGATACCCTCGCCGCGCTGATGGGCGCGCCGGTCGACGAACGACAGGTGGCCGCACGGTTGTTGTGGCCGGTTCCACATCCGCTGCTCCACAACAGCCTCTGGCGCGGTGTCGATACGGTACCTCCCGGGGAAGCCCTGGTGATCGCCCCGACCGGAAGCGCCCCCCGACGGACACGCTGGTGGACGCCGCCGGAACCGGTACGCCCGCTGGCCGCCCAGTCCGAGCGGATTCGCGACGCACTCTCCGAGGCCGTGCAGGTACGTACCCGCGCGGGAGGTGTGATCAGCTGCGACCTGTCCGGCGGTCTCGACTCCACCTCCGTGACCTTCCTCGCCGCCCGCGGCAAGGCCCATGTAGTGGCCGGAACCCGTCCCGGCCGCGACCCCGCCGACGACGACCTGATGTGGGCGCGGCGAGCCATCGCCCATCTGCCCGAGGTGGAACACGTGGTGTGGCCGCCCGAAGCCAAACCACTGGTCTACGAAGACCTGTCACGGATCGACGATGTGCTCGATGAGCCCACCATCGGTGTGATGGACCGGGCACGGCTGGTCACCCGCCTGCCCGCGCTGATCGCCCGCGGCAGCCGACGGCATCTGACAGGCATCGGCGGTGACCATGTCGCCTGGCCGGCGGAGGCACACTTCCACGCGGTGCTACGCCGACGGCCGCTGTTCGCACTGCGGCAGTTGCGGGGGTTCCGCGCCCTGTGGGACTGGCCACTGCCCGGCATGGCGCGGGCGCTTGCCGACTCCCGGCCGTATCAGCGCTGGCTGCGCGACGCCGCAGAGGGGTTGGGGCGCCCCCAACCGGCCAGGGTCACCGGCACCTTGGGCTGGGGCATGCCGCCGAGGCTCTTCTCATGGGCGTCGCCCGAGGCGCTCCGACTCGCCGCGGATGTGCTCGGCGAGGCCGCCGACTCCGCCGTACCGCTGGGCCCAACCCCAGGGGAACACAAGGACCTTCAGCAGATCAGGAGCACCACGCGGATCATCCGCCAGTGGGACTGGGCCTGCGCCAGAGAGGGCCTGCCGATGTCCCACCCGTACTTCGACGACCAGGTGATCGAGGAGTGCCTCGCGGTCCTCCCGGAAGACCGCGTGTCGCCCTGGCAGTACAAGCCGCTGCTGGTGGCGGCGATGCGCGGAGTCGTTCCCGACGAGTGTCTGGCCCGATCCAGCAAGGCGCAGGCGGCGCTGGATGCCGCCCAGGGACTGCGTAGCCACCGAGGCGAGTTGCTGGCCCTGTGGAGCGATTCACGGCTGGCCCGGATGGGGCTGATCGACACCGCGCACCTGCGCGGCCTGGCACTGCGGCCGGACACACCCGAGCTGCGCGAGGCGATCCTTTACTCCACGATCGCCTGCGAGATCTGGCTTCGCACCTTGGAGAACCGGCCGTCCGCCGTGCCGTCCTCCGGCGCACCGTAAGCAGTCGTGAGCAATCGCAAGCAGTCACGAGCGGTCGTGAGCGCGTGTGATCAGTCGTGAGCAGGAGGCGAAGAGAGATGGCCCTGCGGTTCCGGTCCCAAGTGTCCACCGTGGATACCGAATACGGCACCGTGCTGCTCGACGAGCGCACCGGAGCGTACTGGCAGCTCAACCCCACCGGTGCGGCGGTGGTCCGGATGCTGCTCGACGGATACGACCCGGAGCAGGCGGCAGCCGCGCTGACCGAGAAGTACGACGTCGACGCCGAACAGGCCCGCCGCGATGTGGCCGCGTTGGTGGACGGTTTGCGCGGCGCTGAGTTGGTGACCTCGTGAGTTCGCCCGGAGCGCTGTACCGCCCCGGTCCGGTGCCGTGGCGGCTGCGTGCCGTCGCGCGTATCGCGGTGGTGCTCGCACGGGCGCTGGTGCTGCTGCCGCCGCGGCGCATTCGGTCGTTGCTCGGCGCGGTACGGCACGGCGCCCGCCCCGCCACGTACGCACAGGCCAGCGATGCGCGCAACGCCGTGCTCGCGGTCAGCCTGCGATGCAGCGGCCCCAAGGGGTGCCTGCCGCGCTCCCTGGCGACGGTACTGGTCTGCCGGGCGCGCGGCACCTGGCCGAGCTGGTGCGTCGGGGTGCGGGCGCTGCCGCCGCCCGCGGCGCACGCCTGGGTGGAGGCACAGGGCCGTCCCGTTGATGAACAGGTGCCGGCGGAGTACTTTCGCGCGCTGTTCACCGTTCCTCCGGTGGTATCGGAAGACCCTGCTGACGGCTTGGTTGACGTAGTTTCGGACCGATCTCAACTGCCCGCCGAATAGGCCACGCGAATTTTAGGTAGAAGTAGGGCAGGTACGTGGCGGAGCGGCCGCAGCTGGGCCGCCGATGGCAGGAGGTAAGGGTCGTGTACGCCCGACTGAAGATAACGCAGCGCTGACACTTGCCGTCCACTCTCTGCTATTTGGCAAGGACATGGTCCTGTGGCGCTGTCCGAAGAGTCTTCCGAAGTTACCGCCGAGCATCTCTTTGACCGATTCACCGATTATCTGGAAATCCTCCTCGGTTCAGAGGCGGTTGAGCACCGTTTCGGCCAACTGCTCGCCGCGGCCGAGCATGTGTACAGCGTGCTCCCATCCGCCCTCTGCCATCCGCAGGCGACCTGGCGCCACCTTCTGGCGACGCACAAGCACACACGGGTCCTGGTCGAGGGAAGGGCGGCGCGTTGCCAGGCCGCGGTCCGGTGGATCAACGAACTCACCAGGCACGGGCCGGAGGTACGTGTCCACGTCGGCCTCAACTGCCCTTCCGCGCACCCGGTGTTCGTCTTCGACGGGCAATTCTCGGTGGTGCTGTTGGACCGGTCGGACACCGACCGCACGGCGCTGCTCTGCAAGGGGGTGCTCGCGGCGGCACATCGCATGCTGTTCGAGGCCCTGTGGGCCTGTTCGCTGCGGCAGGCGACCGAGGGGTCGGCCGGGCTCTCCGTCCGGGAGGTGCGGATCATCGGGCTGCTGCTGGCGGGCGCCACCGATGAGCAGGCCGCGACCCGGATGGGAGTGAGCGCGCGCACGATACGTACCGTCGTCGCCCGACTCCAACAGCGCTACGGCACCAACTCCCGTATGGCGCTGGGTTTTCATCTCGCTTGTTCTGGCGGATGCGCCGACCGCGCTCTGCTGTTCCAGCCGATTTCGGCTCATCGACCAGGCGCTCACCGGCCACCCCGCGATTCCCTTTCTTGAGGTAAGCAGCGGTCGAGAAGCCGCCTCAGCTTGGGTAGTTGTTCCTCGCCTGTCCAGCCACGCTTCGTGCGGTGACTGGGACGCCAAGGCCCATCAGAACATTGTCATCTGCAGGGCAGGGGCTCACAGGTTTCGCTCGGTGAAGCGGCGCGGCCGGGGGAGGTGCTGCCACCGGGGCGGTGAGCAATGCTCAGGACTTGTGGATCGGTTCCGGGAGGGCATGCGGAGGGCGTTGAGTGGCCCGGGCCACTCACTCGTGATGTGGTCAGCGTCGAAGGTCGGCGGGTTGGCCTGCTCGACGTAACGCGTGTTCAGGGGCTCGCCAGCCAGTCGGTGTACCAGGTGCGAAAACCGGGGCTCACCGGTACGAACCCACCCCAGTCCGGATCGATCTGCCAGACCTGGCCAGCTCGGGGGCCGTTTACGACCAGCCGCGTGAAGATGCCGCAGCCCTGTTCGGCCAACATGAGTGTGCCCTGGGTCGGTGCATCGGCCGGTGTGCGAATCCGGCCGGGCAGAGGTGCGGTGAGAGGGAACGGCTCAGCGAGTCGGCCCGGCAGTCGGTCTTCCCGCCACTCGGCGTCTACGGCCCACTCCTCGTCGGCTTCCGGGCGGGCGACGGTCAACGGCATCAACCCATGGCTGGGGCCGGCGGGGCCGTTGCCCACTTCAGCGACGAAAGACCGGTACTCCAATGGCAGATCGATGCCGTGGGATTCCTCGAACGCCCGGATCTCCGCCTCCGGCAGCCGAGGCGCCAACTCGTACCGGTGCGTGTCCGCCCCGAAGCGCACCAGTCCCGGATCCCGTGCTGCCATCTCCCGGATCCGTGCGCGTACGCCGTCCCCGTCCCACCTCTCCATCCAGCGACCGTAACAAGGGCGTCTGCGGGTCTGCTGCACGATCGGGTGACATCACCCAAACCTGCAGCAGACCCGTGCACCTGTCTGCCTGCGGCGAAGCACCCATCGGACTGGCCAGCCCAGGTGCCCCGCCGCATGCCGCCGACTCCGAGCCGTCCCAGTGGCGCGAAGTGTCCGATCTGCCGCGGCACTGTCCCCATGCCACTCACGGTTGCCTCCAGGAGCCGTCACCAACAGCCCTGAAATTGAGGGCAATTGGGAACCGGCAGTAGCAAGGTCATCACGATACTGTGGACCTGCTCGCCCTTATGGCCACAGAAAGTTGTATGCGATGAAGGTGTACAAGATCATAGTGATCCACAACGGTGAGGCACCCCGGCCCGATGAGGTTCAGGCGATTGCCGACTACGTACAGAACAACTTGGGGCACGACACCGCAGGTGCCGGGCTCACCGTGTCCCGGATTCTTGCTTCGGTCCCGGACAACGACCTGATGATGGCGATCTTGGTCAGGATGGACGCGGAGGGAGAGCTTCCCGGCGGGGACATCTCCAAGGCTTTCTTGCAGGAACTGAACACCACGAAAGGAAAGGTCGTCCTGGGGATCGTGCCTCGGGTGTAGGCCCCTCCGCTGCAGCGGAGTTGGGTTCGCAACCGCCGCAACACGCCGTGAGCTGCAAAGGCACGAATCGCCTCGTTCGTCGATCGAAACTGAGCGAGCGGGCCAGCACGGCCGGTTGCGTCGGCATGAACGCCGTTCTGTGGCCTGGGTGTCGGCCGCGTCTCGACGGCTGTCAATGCATGAACAGGCGTCCGCCCATTAGGCACCCGACAGGTCACTGCCCGCTACCACCCAGTGATCTGGAGGTCAGGGCGTCGGCCTCAGCCGTTCCAGGATATGAGTGCCCAGCAGCCTGACATCGTTCGGGCGTTCCGTCCCAAGCTTCTCGGAAAGGTCCGCCAGATGCAGATCGACCGCGGTATCCACACCGTCAGCGAGACGGTCCACGGTCGGCTTCGCTCGGACACGACAGGCGAGGAACGCGGCTGAGGCGACGATGGCCGCAGGCCACCATAGCGAGGCGGCGGCAGCATACCCCACGCCCCACACGGCGAGGCAAGCACTCGCAATATAGTCGGCTCGGGCCGGCGCGATAGTGGCCTGGAGCTGCTCAGGAACGACGGCGTGAAGGCGTGGCCAGACCAGTTGCAGGTCAATGGGGCCATAGAGTTCCTCCGTTCGCCGGGCCGTCGCGCCGAAGCGCTCCGCGATCCTGGTCGGGCCGGTCGGCCATGCCGGTCCGATGCGATGAAGGCGCCTTCGGAGGAGGACGGTCCTGCCCTCTCGACGTGATTCCCCAGAGGTCGATCCGGGCGGCAGGGCACTGGCCCGGATCGCTGCCTTCAAACGGTCCGCTGCCTTCTGCCACCGCTTCCTGCGTCTCCGCAACAGCCAGCTCGCGGGCGGCTGATGGGCTGGCGACGTCCAGCACATCTGGACAGCCGATCCAAGAGCGTCAGCGAGCAGCCCGGCGGCCGCAGATGCCAGCGACACTCCGACTGCGATCAACACGCCAACAAGAACGGAGTGGGCCGTCGAGCGCGTGGCGAGATCGTTCAGTTATGCCGCGAGGGACGGAAGACTCAGCGCTCTGCGCTGCCCCGACAGCAGCCCGATGGCCAGGGTGGCCGTAAAGAAGAGGCCCGGCAGCAGCAGGACCTGCCCCCAACGATCAGCGGCTTTCGAGCTCAATGCCGCGGCGAGAGTCGTCACCGTGGGTGAATCCTGTACGGCCTCATCCGGCTGTCGCCCGGCTACGCAGGCGGGAGGCCCGGTGGTCTCCTCCGGCAGCACGACGCGAGGACAGCGAGCCAAAGGGCACGTCCATCCGACGGTGGTGGGCCTCGCGGTCATGTCCGGCGGCAAGGTGGACTCCGCGGCAGGGGTGAGGAAGGTCCGAGCCCCACGCTGCGCAGTACCCGTTCCATCTCATGAACAAGGTCGGCGATCCGCTCCGGCCGAGGGTCGTTCGCGGCACCTATCGCTTCGAGGGGGCTAGCTCGGCTCCGCCGCCGTCCTCAATGATCCGCCTCAGCTGCGGCCTGTCGCTCAGATGCGCGCACAGGACCGCTACGCGCATACGGGGTGCCCCATGCTGTTCCCCTCCCCGGCAGCCCCGGTGCGTCACTCGGGGCGCTCATGCAACGGATGTCCCGCTAAAAGCTACACCGCCCGGTCGGAGGGCTCGTAGCATCGACCGTGGCCGGCGCATCAGTTCCTGCGTCAGCGAACCTCGGGGGTGCAGGTCACAGTGATGGACCGTCAGAAGAGTCTTCAGGAAGTCTATTCCACTGCGATGGGCTTGCTGATGGCATACGAGGAGTCCGGGCGCCAACAGGACCTCATGTCCGGGATGGAACTCCTGCGCAAGGCGATCGGATTCCTGGTGCCAGGTGATCCCGCGCGGGGACTGCTGTGGGGGAACTACACCGTGGCACTGCAGATGTTGTACGAGGAGACCGGGGACGTCCGCGATCTCGAACAGGCGGTCTCCGCCGCAGGAACCGCGACCGCTGAGGTCCCTCGCGACCACCCGGCTCGCATCGCGTTCGTTGGGGACCACGTCAATGTGCTCCGCAAACTCTACGAACGGACGGGGCGCGCCGCCCACCTTGAGAAGGCCGTGGAAATCGGTGAGCGGGCGGCACGGCAGCTCCCGGAGCATCCGGGCGCCGCGCACGGTGGTTTCCTGAACAACCTGGCGATCGCGCTGCGGTGTGAGTCCGAGCGAACCGGGGATGTCGACGCGTTGCGCAGGTCCGCTCATTATGCGCGTGTGGCGGTGGCGGCAGCGCCGTCGGAGGCACCGCAGAGAACGGAGGCACTCCTGTCGTTGGGGGTCGCGTTGCAGGAACTCGGCAAGCGGACCGGTGACGACAGCGCTCTGCGGGAGGCGGTGGCCTGCGGCCGCGAGGCGGTGACCATGGCCCACAACGAGTCGATTCGTGCTACCGCCCTCGACGATCTGGGAATCGCGTTGCGCATGTCCTTCGAACGCACCGGTGAGCTCAGCGAGATCCAGGAGGCCGTGGAGTGCGGCCGTCAAGCGGTGGCCGATGGTGTCCGGAGACACCGGGAGCCGACCTTTTTCGCCAATCTGAGTGTCTCGTTGAACGCCCTTGCCGAACGTACCGGATCGCTGGACGCGCTCGAAGAGGCGGTGGACACAGCCAGAAGAGCGGTGGCTCAGGGGTCACCGGACCAGACCGACCATGGGGTGTTCCTCGATACCCTGAGCAACACGTTACGCGCGCGCTATCGACGCAGCGGTGACATGGCCTCCTTGGAGGAGGCGGTGGAGGTCGGCAGGCTGGCGGTTGCCGCAACCCCGCCCGGCCACGTCGATCACCACACGTCGAAGAACAACCTCGCTCTCAGCCTGCGATCGCTCCACACGCGGACTCGTCGCCACGGTGCGCTCGCGGAAGCCGTCGATCTGACACGCGACGTCGTGGTGGCCACGGACGGACAGGCGAGCCACGGCCTCTACCTGTACAACCTGAGTGGCGTCCTCGGCGAGCTGTACGGGGAGGAAGGGGATCTCAACACGCTGCGGGAAGCCGTAAGCGTGGCCCGCGCGGCGTCACGGGCCACACCGTCCGACCACCCCGATCAGGCACGCCGACTCGGAATGCTGGGCCAGCGGCTTGTCCAGCTCTTCGAAGAGACTCGGGACCGGACGCTTCTGGTGGAGGCGTCTGACGCCCTCAACGCAGCGGTGCGAAGCACACCCGGCGATCACCCCCTGCGGACGTCGTATCTGTACGACCTTGCCCGAGCGCTCAAGTTCCGGGCCGAGGAGAGTCAATCCGTCGATCTCCTTGAGGAGGCCTGTGCCTGCTACCGCGAGGTCGCGGAGCAGGCCGCAGCCTCGACACTGAACCGAATCCTGGCGTATCGGGAACTCTCCCTGCTGACCATTGACGCCGGCCGTCCGGCCGAGGCGCTGCAATGGATCGAACGGGCGGTGGACCTGCTGGAGATGCTGGCTCCGGGCACTCTGCAACGCGATGACCGCCAGTTCCGATTGGCTCAGCTGAACAGCAGCATCTCCGGTGACGCCGTTGCGGCAGCCCTGCACGCCGGTCATCCGGGCAGGGCTATCGAGCTTCTGGAGCGCACCCGCGGGATCCTCGCCGCCGACACCGTCGGCGTGCGGGGGCCGGACCACGTCAGGCTGCGCGAACACGCTCCCGATCTGGCCCGACGACTGGACCAGGTCCGATCCCTCCTGGACAACCTGGAGAGCGCTCAGGCCGCCCAGGTCATGGACGACGTCTCTCCTGGCCGGCGCCGGGATCACGGCATTGCCCAGCAGGTCGCGGTCGAACGGCAACATGCCTACGAAGAATGGCAACATCTTGTGGCGCAGGCACGGGCGCTGCCTGGCTTCCAGACGTATCTCAGGCCGGGGATCGAGCAACTGTCGCAGAACGTTCCCGAAGACGGCGTGGTGGTCTTCATCACGACGAGCAGCGTGCGGTGCGACGCACTAGTCGCCACGGGCGATCCAGGACAACCGGTCCTTGTGGTGCCCTTGGAGGGCCTCACTCAAGAACGTGCGTACGAGCAGGTCAATCGGCTGATCGACGCACGGCTGCTGGCTGCCGACAACCAGCAGGATCCCCTTCACCGTATCGCCGCCCAACAGGAAATCCTCTCGGTCCTGACCTGGTTGTGGCACACCGTCACCGACCCCGTACTCACCCGGCTCGGCCATGTAGCCACGCCTCAGGACGACGACCGTGAGCCACGCGTCTGGTGGTGCCCGGTAGGGGGCATGGCGCCGCTTCCGTTCCATGCCGCGGGCGACTACTCGCGGGCCGGGGCCGTCACCTGTGGAAGCTCGGTGCTCGACCGAGTCGTCTCGTCGTACACCACTACGCTGCGCTCGCTTGAACGGAACAGCGCGATGCCGGTGGCGCACTCTGATTCCTCGACGGTGATCGTCCCGGTTCCCGACGTAGCAGGGGCCCCACTCCGCGGCGTCACACGGGAGGTGCAGTCGCTGTCCACAGTGCTTCCGGACGCGCGTGTGCTCGCTTCTCCCACGAGGGGCGCCGTCCTCAGCGCGTTGCCGAACCATCGGATCGCCCACTTCGCCTGCCACGGTTACGCCGACATCACACGCCCCAGTGAGAGCCGGCTCATCCTCACCGATTACGTGACCGACCCCCTGACGGTCGCAGACATTAGCCGACTGCAACTCTCAGCCGAGCTGGCCTTCCTCTCGGCGTGTGACACGACGGTCACCCCGTCCAGACTGGCCGACGAAGCCGTGCACATCACCGGGGCATTCCAGCTGGCGGGATTCCGTCAGGTCATCGGGACCCTGTGGGCTGTGGACGACCAGGTAGAGGCGGATCTCGCCATCGACTTCTACCACCGGCTCACCAACGGCGGCACCACTGCACCCGAGACCGCCCGCTCGCCGTACGCGCTTCACAGGGCGGTCCGGAAGCTGCGCGCTCAGTATCCGAAGTCGCCGATGCTCTGGGCGGCTCAGGTACACGTCGGTGCGTGAGCACGGTTCTCACTTCTCTGGCGCGTAGTGGGCGGTGAACAGGTAGAGCTGAGCCTGAATGGGGACGTCGGGTGGCAGCGCGTTGTTCCGCGTGCTCACCGCGGTCGGCCTACCGTTGCGGCAGACCCAAAATCGGTCGTCCATGCCGACGGTCACCGGCGGACCGGGGTGAACGTTGCGTCCTTCACCCTCGCCGCTCTGCGCGGCGAGGGTGTGCGCGGGCGGGCGATGCAGGCCCCCTACCCGAGGCAGCGCGCGGTCGGAGACGCCCCCTACGAGGCGGACGAGGCCGGGGACGTACGGTTCAGTCTGCCGGGTCAGGTCGGCGGGCTGCCGATCGCAGCGGCTGGACGAGATCCCGTTGTCGCTGGCAATCCCGGCGGCCTGGCCGCGTCCGTAGCCGGCGACCTTGCCGGTGCCGCTGGCAATGGCTCACCTGGACGCCCTTGGCATGCCGGCGCTCCACCCACCCAGGGTCGGGCTCCCGAGAGCAGCCAACGGCTGGAATGACCTGCGCGGTCGACATTTTGAAAGTCACCAATCGCCCGCCTTGACGCACATTCACGATACCCCCCGGCAACGAGGGCCAGACCGGTGGGGTGGGGACGGCCGGCACGGGCACCTTGTCGTCCGGTGTGACGGCGGTGCGCGAGCGGGTGCGGTGGTGGAAGGTGAGGAGGCTGATCAAAGCGGCTGCTGCGAACCACAGCAGCTGAGCTAGTAGGTAGGCGGGTGTGCGCTGGGTGGAGAAGCAGGCGGCGGTGGCGGCTTGGACAGTGCCGTAGGAGGGCAGCAGCCGGATGAAGGGGCTGTTGGCCCCGGAGCTCGCCAGCGGGTTTTGCATGGCCACGTCGATGACGCTGGTCATGATCAGCGCGAACATGCCCTCCACTTCCCGACGCAGCACCGAGCCGTAGATGACGCCGAGGGCTCCGTAGGTTAGGGCGGCGCTGAACAGGGCCGCGCCGAGCTGGAGTGGCTGCACAGGTGACCAGGCGGCGCAGATGACGGCGGTGGCGTAGGCGGCGACCGCTGCGGAGGCGAGGGTCAGGGAGGTGGTCTTGGCGGCGACCAGGTGAATGCGGGGGTAGCCCGCCATGGCCAGGCGCCGGTCGAAACGGCCTCCGCTGAAGGTGGCGGCAAACATCATGAAACCGGTGATCAGCGTGACGGCGTTGACTGCCCCCGTGATCTGCGTGAGCAGGTTGCCGGCCGGGGCCAGACGCTCCCCGGTGGCGTCCAGCCGGAACGGCACAGATCTGTCAGGGATGTTGAGGTACACGAGCGTGATCCACGCGGGCACGAATAGGACGACCAGCAGCATCGCGAAGCGGTTGCGGGCGTGCTCGACCAGGTCGTACCGAGTCGCGGTGGTGTACAGGGTGAGATGTCTCCTCATGCCGCCACCGCCGGATCAAGCACGAGGATGCCGCCGTCCAAGCGCCACAGTTCGTCCAATCGTTCCAGGTCGTACGCCAGGTGGGATACGACGAGCACCGAGCGCCCCTCGGCGCGCAGGCCGTCAGCGAGGCGCCAGAACCGCTGGTAGGTGTCCCAGTCGAAGCCCTGGTAGGGCTCGTCCAGCAGCAGGACCTGCGGGTCGTGCATGAGCGCGAGCGTCAGGTTGAGCTTCTGCCGGGTGCCGCCACTGAGCACTCCAGCGCGCACGTCGGCGTACTCGGCAAAGCGCAGCTCATCCATGATCTCCTCGGCGCGCTGAAGGTCTGTCAGGCCATACGCGGCCTGGAAGAACTTCAGGTGCTGGCGGACGGTCAGGGCGTCGTTGAGGGCGACGTCCTGCGGGCAGTAACCGAAGCGTCCCTGGTGGAACACTGTTCCGGCATCCGGGCACAGCTCGCCAGAGAGAATCTTGAGCAGGGTGGACTTGCCGGCTCCGTTCTCTCCGACGATGCCGACCAGCACTCCCGGTCCGAGGTCCAGGTCGATACCGCGCAGCACCTGCCGCCGGCCGTAGGCGTGCCGCAGACCCCGGACCTTCATCACTCACCTGACACGGTCGACGACCGTGACGGTCAGCGCTTCCAGCAGATCCCGGGCCTGCGATGGGGGAAGTGCGGCCAGCGCTTCGCGGGCCTTGACCGCGTACCCGCGAGCCATCTCGGCGGCCTGATCGACAGCCTCGCCGCGGGCGAGGATCTGAGCCAGCAGGCGGTGGGCGGTGACGGCGTCGGAGTCGTCACAGAACAGCTCCTGAAGCCTGTCCAAGTCCTCCGCGCTGGTGGCGTCCCGGGCCAGGAGGACCGGCACGGTCGGCTGCCGGTTGGCCACATCAGTCAAGCCCCCCGACTCGGCGGCGCCGACGTAGGGAAGAAGGTCATCACGGATCTGGAACGCCATGCCCAGTTCCTCACCGTAGGCGCCAAGCGCCGCCTCGTGGGCAGCGGGTGCGTCGGCCAGAATCGCTCCGGCCTGACACGCTGCGCCGAACAACGCGGCAGTTTTGCCGCGGATGATCTCTAGAACCTTCTCCAGCGTGCAGCCGAGGTCCTCTCGTACCAGGGTCTCCTCGCCGATAGCGGCCACTGTGCGCTTGACCGCGGCTGCCACCACGCGAGTCGCCTGCACGGCACGGGTGGCCGGCACGCCTGCCTCCGTGGACGCGAGCATGGCCTCATAGGCGGTGGAGGCCAGCCCGTCGCCGGCCATGAGAGCCACGCTGATCCCGAAGTGCTCGGCCGAGGAGGCCCGCCCGCGACGCTCGGGGGCACGGTCGACGACGTCGTCGTGCATCAGCGTCGCCACGTGCATGCACTCCAGGCCCGAGGCGAAGGCCAGGGCCTGCTCCATGCTGCCGCCCACGGCGGCCGCCGACCACAGACACAACCGCGGCCGCAGTAGCTTGCCCGACGGAAACAGCGCGTCGCGGCAGGCCACCCCCATCAGATCCTCCTCGGCGCCCGCCCACCGCCGAAGTTCACCTTCCACCAGCTCATTGACCGCCCTCTCATCCTCTGCGGACTGCACCCCATCCGCGGTGTAGGGCCCCTTCGTCGTGGTCATGAGTTCCCTCCCAGAACTTTGCTCAACGTCATCTCATTCACCGGGAGGTCACGTGGGCGGAGCGCCACAAACTCATCCCTCCCCGGACCATCGGTCCCGTCGGCGGAACGGCCACTCGACGCAGCAGGGAAGGCCCCGCTTCCAACACGGCCGCGCACAAGGGGCGGATGTACTCGTCCAGGGCCGAGCAGAACGGATACAGCCATGGATGAGCGCGTGCCATCTCCAGCACGGCCGGCATGCGGCCGGTGATGCGCGCTACTTCGAAGGCGACCAGGTCGGCCGTGGCCGACGTCCAGCGTCCGGCCTCCAGATCCTCCCTGCGGACACCGAACCGGTCGAGATCCTCAAGCGGCAGATACAGCCGACCCTCCCTCGCATCCTCGGACACATCGGCCAGGCAATCCACCAGCTGAGCCATGTACCCGTATTCCCGGATGATGCGTTCGCCGCTCTCGCCGTACTCCCCCCGCATGGACAGCGTCCACAGCATCGCCGCGCCGGCACTGCCGGAGGCATAAACCTGCCAGTCGGCATAGGTGGGGAACTCACGAAAATCAAGATCGCTGCGCGCGGCCGCGAAGGCCTGATCCATCAGCGCCCGCGTCGGCTTTACAGGAGCGACGCGGTGCGCGTGCGCCGCCGCGTGCAGAATGGGATCGGCACTGGAACCGGAGTCCAGCGCGGCATACCAGGCACCGACCCACTCTTCGAAACGCTGAAGACGCTGCTCGTGGGGCCCTTCGTCCGCCCGGGCGTCAGCCTCCAAGATCACCATTGCCGCGGCTGCAGTCAAGGGACGCGCGCGTGACGGTACTGACAAAATCCCCAGCCAGGTAACGCCGGCACGATCGCTCAGAGCCCTGCGGCATGCGACGCTGTAAGCCGCCCTCAACGCCGGATCAAAGACCCCGGCCACGTCCAACCACCGTCGTACCAGCACCAAAACCCCCCACTCAATGCCTCGGGCCGACAGGACGCTCCCATGCCCGCTGGGTGATACGAGCCGGGTCGGGATCCGGTTGACTCGATCGAGTGAACCGACCAAGCCTCAGCTTGATCACCAAGGGTCAGCGCTGACGCCATGCAACGTAGGTCTCCTGGTTTTGATCCTGAGGCTGATCCTTACGTTGTTGGTGGGTCGTTTTCGGTCACTCGTAGGATCGGGAGCCCGTGCATCACCCTGGAACTGCACTCGTAACGGTCCGTGCCCCGACCTCGCGCAAGGCACCACCTCCCAGCGCATGATCGAAACGAACGGCGGTGTCGTTGGCCAGTGGATCTGCGCAGTGGCGCATGCGCTGACCTGGGATTTTACAGATTGTCTGGAGGGGATTGTGGTTGGCGTTGGGATGCCCACCCGGCTGCTCTAACCCCGAGCGCAATCCCTACCCGATCTACGTCGCCAGGCAGCACGCATGGCCCCTAGTCCTACCTCTGACCCCAGCCGCAAGGTAGCTCGCGCTGCTTGTCCACGGTTCGTCAGGTCGCCCGTTGCCGGGTCGTGCTTCTCGTAGCCGAGGTGGTCGGTGATCTCGCCCTCCGGGGCGGACTCCAGCACACGCTTGGTCAGCTGCTGCAACAGCCCGCCCTCGCCGGTCAGCTGGAGCCCGCTCGCACAGGCCCGGTCGACCAACTGCCCGATCAACTGGCCGCCCAACAGGCCCGCCGCCAGCTCGACCGGTCGGACCTCTTCAACCGCCTCAACCGAGGCAGTCACGTCGCTCATCAGGTGCTACTTCCATGATCGGGAGTTACACCGATAACCGTACAGACCCACTCACACCAGTATTGCGACCTGCGACTTCAGGATGAAAGATCTCAGTGCTCCATGTCGAGGTCTCCGATTACTTGCCTGGTGTCAACAGGCCAGGAATGGTGCGGGTCTTCCGCGTTTCGGGGGCTTCGGGGACGCTCCGGGTCAGGTCGTGGCGGTGGGCGTGAAGGAAGATCCGTTCGTCGGTGTAGACCGCGAAGAAGAAGACGAGTGCGACGCCGAGGCCGATCACCGAGGGGCGGTGGCCCGTGGTGGGGGCCAGGACGGCGGTCATCGCCAACCACAGGAAGACGTTCGGGGTGTTCTGTGTGATGAAGAGGTCCCGGCCGAGGCCGGTGCCGTGGGGGCGCAGGTGCAGGAACAGCGTCGTCAGGAGGCGCAGGGCGGTCAGGGCCGCCGCTGCGGCGGACATCACCAGCAGGAGTCGGATGGTCGTGTGGGCGGTCAGACCGGTCGGCGGGGTGAGGGCGAAGGTGGCGAGGCCGGCCACGGGGACCAGGGCCAGGCCGCCGAGCCAGTTCCAGTTGGTGCTGAGGGCGCCCGCCCGGATCGGGTCGCGCCGGCGCAGGGCCTGCGCTCCCACCCCGGGCAGTACAAGGGCGGCGAGCAGGACGGCCGCGTAGGCGAGGAGGGCCGGTTCGAGCCTGCCCAGGGTGAGGGCCGGGGCGGTGCCTGGAAGGGAGAGGGGGAGGGCAAGGCCGGTGAGCAGGAGCGCGGGGAGGGCGAGCGAGGCGGCCACTGTGTGGCGTACGGCGAAGAAGTAGTCGCCTCCCCAGAGCAGTGAGAGGGTCGGGGCTATCAGTGCGGGTGGGAGGAGCAGAAACAGACCTGCCAATTCCAACGGGAGCGAGTGCCCGGCCCAGATGAGGACCAGGCCCAGTGCAAGACGGGGGAGCAGCAGGGGCCAGGCCGCGCGGAGGCTGCTCAGGGGGCGGCGCAAAGTGGGTGGGTCCACGCGCAGCATGGCGAAGAAGGAGCCGACGGCCAGGAGGGCGGTAAGAACGGTGGTGAAGACTGTGGCCGGAACCTGGATGCCGAGCGCGAGCTGGACCGCCACGCCCATCGCGGCGGCTGTGGCCACCAGCAGGGGGAGGCGGATCTCCACGATCTCGCCCAGGTCGTTGACGAGTCCTGCCGCAGCGGGGGCGGCAACCGCGCGGCGCAGGTCCTGCTCGGAGAGCGGGCGCGCGTTGGGGATCTTGAAGTCGCGGTACGTGTCCGGGCTCGCGTCCGCGACGACCAGGGCGAACATCTCGACGACGTACTTGTGGGCGACGACCAGAACAGTGCGTCCCGCGCGGGAGGCGGGCAACAGGACGTCCTCGTAGTACGCGGCGACCCGGTCGTACATCTCCCGCCAGCTCTCGCCGCCTGGCGGGCGGCCGGTCGGGGAATGGAAGGCCTCGGTGTAGCCGGCGAAGCCGATCGTCTTCTTCACCAGGCTTTTGTTGCGGCCGCTGTAGACGCCGAAGTCGCGCTCGGTCAGTGCTTCATCGACGGTGATCCGGTCCGGAGGTTGTGGGAGCCGATCGATGATGGTCCACGCTGTCTGGCGGGCGCGTTGGAGCGTGGACATGTGCACTTCGTCGATGCGTACGCCGCTCGCGGCGAGCGCGGCGACCCGCTCGGCTGCCTGGTCGGCCTGGCGGCTGCCGAGGGCGGTGAGCGGGGTGTTCAGGCGCCCGGCGAACCGGTTCTGTTCGTTCGCCTGGGACTCGCCGTGGCGAAGGAAAAGGAGGGGCATTGAGTGTCCCTTGCGTGGGGGGCGTAGGAGTTGTGGGCTGTGGCAGGGGTGTGAGTGACAGCCGTGCTTGTTTAGCATTCAAGTACATGGTGAGAGGTGTTTGTTTTCCGTGGGAAGGCTGTGCGGGAACGTTCAGATTTCTTTGGCCTGAAGCTGCGGCTGATTGGCCGAAGCCGTGGCGGTGAGCGGCCACGGGTGCGTGTACGTGTGTCGTCTCTCGCGCCGTGCCGCGGCTGTCGGCCGGAGTCGTTCGCTGAGGCCACTGGGCAGGCGCATGGCACGACGCCGCAGCAGGCGCCGCAGAGCAACCGGGTCGATCACGTGACCTGTTCAGCGGACCGCGCGGATGCGGCAAGAGGGCTGGCGCACGGATCCTCGCCTGCTGCTCGGCCGGTCACGCAGTGGGCCGCCGACGCGTCCTGACCTGCTGTCGTCACGCTGCGGGTCCCGGGAGACCAACCACACAATCCCCCGGGGGCCCGGCCCATATGGAGCGCGCTGTTCAACGACGGCGCGAGGGGCGGCGTTACGCCGCTGCCGGCAGCGGTTCCTCCAGCGCGTCCGCGACCTTGCAAGCGATCTGTGCGATGTGCGGGGGCAGGTAGCCGTCGAGGGAGTCGACGTCGCCGCACAGCCGCGCGCGCAGCCCATGCAGGCACGCCTCGGTGAGGAGCTTTTGCGGGTCGTCCTCGCGAATCAGTGCGTTCTCGGCATGGCGCTTGCCCCACGCATACCGCAGTCCGTCGGCGTCGTCGGCGGGAGGCGGATCGCCCAACAGTCCGGCCAGTTCGTCGTGGTCGGATTTCCGTGGCCCGGCAGCCCGGTCTTGCTGCTGGCGGACTTGGAGGTAGGACGCGAGCGTGTCCATGGGCGTCTCGATGCGCTGGCAGTACGCGGCGATCAGCAGAGCGGCCATGTTCAGGGTGTCGGCCGCGTCCGTGGTCCGGTACAGCGTCATCCGCTTCCAGTTGCGCGCCTGGTCGGGCTCGGTGTACCGCAGCACCTCCTGACAGTTCAGGACCGCCTCGGAGACCGGCTCGTGAATCGCCGAATCGCCCGCCGCAGCGGCTCGGGCATCGGGGTGGATTCCATGGCCCGCACGCTAGAGGGCCCAAATCCCCGGGCACCGAAAGCCGGAACCCTCGCTCACCCGGGCGGCCTACGGCCTCACCTGATCGCCGACGCCGCCAACCTCGTGGGTGAACTGGAGAGGGCCAAGACGTCCGCGGCAACCCGCCATTCTCCCGGAGCAGTGCACAGACGGCGTTCCTGCTGCCGTACCCGGGATGCCTTGGCGAGCTGGGAGGGTGCCCGGCAGACAGGAGTTCTCGATGGGTGCGGATCCTCTGAGGTGATGGTGGGGATCACGCTTTGAGGCTGAAGGAGGGCCTGGCCCGACGCGGTGGCGGAGGCTAGGTTCGGACGATGCGGATCTTGCATCTCTCTGACACTCATCTCGACGCGGCAGGCATCCCAGATGCCGACGGGGCCGACGGCACGGCGGCACTGCGTCTTCTGCTGGACGAACTCCAGTACCTGGACGACCTCGACGCGGTGGTCATCACCGGTGACGTTGCCGATGACGGTTCCCGCGAGGCGTACACGCGGGCCGGCGAGCTCGTGTCCGCCTACGCCGGACGCCGCGGGGCGGCGGCCTTTTACACAACGGGGAACCACGACGACCGCCGCGCGTTCCGTGAGGTGCTCGGCAGTGGCCACAGGCAGCCCGAGGCTGCGTACGAGGGGGCGGCAGGTGAGCGGGCTGCGGTAAGCACCGTAGGCGGTTGGCGGTTGATCACGTCGGACACGCTCGTTCCGGGCAAGGGCTACGGCCGCCTGGACAGCGGTCAGCTCGAGTGGCTACGCGGACTGCTGGCCGAGCCTGCCCCGTCGGGCACCGTGCTGGCTTTCCATCATCCGCCGGTCGCCCTGGATGTCGAGGTCCAGCAGGCGCTGGGACTTGAGAACTCCGCGGAGTTGGCCGAGACGATCCGCGGGACAGATGTCCAGCTCATTTTGTGCGGGCACTTCCACCTGCAGATTCTGGCGCGTCTGGAGCAGGCGACGGTCTGGGTCACCCCGGGGGTTGTCAGCCGCATCGACCTGACCGCCCAGCCGGGTACCGAGCGGGCAGTCCACGGCCCTTCGGCTTCTCTGGTCAGTCTGGGGACACCCTACGGACCGCTGATCCATACGCTTCACGCCCGGGATCCGCGCATGGGTGAGACGGTTTACGAGGCTGACGAGGCGGAGATGCGCGACGTCATCAGGAGGCTCGGTCCTGCGCAGCGGGCCTGAACCTGCGGGCTGAGCTGGGAAGAAGCCAGTTGTTGTGTGGTGGGGCCGTGGTCCTCCTGCCGTTGTGGAGTGGAGGTGGGGCGCCATGGCGTCGTTGACGGAAGAGCTCCGGGCGCGGGAGGCTGCGGCTCGCCGCCGTGTGGAGGAACTCCAGGCTGAGGCTGTCGAGTTGGCCATCCGGCTGGACAAGGCGCGGGAGGATCTGTCGCGACTGGAGATCACGCGGGAGACCGTCACGCAGGTGCTGGCGGACCTGTCAGCCGCGGAGGCCGAACCGCACGTTGCGCCGGGGGTTGTTCCGGAAGCCAGCGAGGGGTCGGTGCCTCACGGCGTCGGGGTGATGATGGTGCCGCCGTGGCGGGAGGGCCAGGTCGTGGCGGTGCTGCCGGATGTCTACCGGGACATCGTGGAGATCGTCGCTGACGAGCCGGGACCGGTGCAGGCCAAGCAGATCGTGCCACGGATCGGTCTGCCGACAACGACCGGGAAGATCGAGGGGACCCGGGGCAAGCTGAAGCGTCTAGTGGAGCGCGGCTGGCTGGACGAGGACGCGCCGGGACAGTTCACTCTCGCCCGACGTGGGCCGGGGCGAGACCACCTCTCGAAGGGGGACTGTAGGGGTTGTGCAGCGCTGATGACCGGCACGGGGCACGCGAAGAGGGCCGGTGAGCTGTGCGAGGGCGCCGACAGATGTCGCGGCCATGAAGAGGGTCCGCAGAAGCGGTTGCCTCGGAAGCAGCGGAGGGGGCCCGGCCGTTGGCCGTTGTCGCAGAAGGCGATGCCGATTTTCACGATAGAGCAGGGGTGATGGTCGTCGTGGCCTTTCCTGCTTTGGTTGCCAAGCGCGCCGGGCCGGCGCCGTAAGGTTCTCGCTGTGACGGTTCACCGAATGCCTGCCGCGGAGGTGTCAGTCTCTGTCGACTTGGTGCGCCGTCTGCTCGGCGAACAGCACCCCGACCTGGCGGACTTGCCGATCGAGGTACTGGCCAACGGCTGGGACAACCTTGTGTGTCGGCTCGGTGAGGAGTTCCTCGTCCGGTTGCCTCGGCGCGCTCTGGCCGCCGAGCTCGTCGCGCACGAACAGCGGTGGTTGCCGGAGTTGGCCGACCGCCTGCCGTTGCCTGTGCCGGCGCCGGTGCGTGTCGGGCAGCCGACGGATCAGTACCCGTGGTCCTGGAGCGTCGTTCCCTTCTTCCCGGGCCGGATCGCGGCGCGATCAGAGCCCGACGACCCGTGGTCGGCCGCAACGACGCTCGGCGGTTTCCTGGACGCGCTGCACGCACCAGCCCCTCCGGAGGCGCCCGTCAGCCCAGTTCGAGGAATTCCCCTGGCCGGACGCGCCAAGGGCGTCCTGACCGGGCTGGCACAGGTCGACCCGGACGACCGCGCCACCGCACTGCAGATCTGGGAAACGGCCGCCGCGGCACCCGCTTGGAACGGGCCGCCGGTGTGGCTGCACGGAGACCTGCACCCGGCCAACATCCTGGTCGACCACGGCCGAATCAGCGCTGTGATCGACTTCGGCGACATCACCTCCGGCGATCCCGCCACCGACCTGTCCGTGGCCTGGATGCTGTTCACCGCGCAGCAGCGTGCTGCCCTTCGACAGGCGTACGGCCGCGCGGACCACGCGACCTGGGAGCGGGCCCGCGGATGGGCGCTCGCCCTGTCCCTGGTCTTCCTGTCGCACTCGGCGGACAACCCAGTGATGCGCGGCATCGGCGAGCGCGCATTCCATGCGGTGCTGGAGTAACGGACGGCCCTTCAGGATCTACCCAGTTCACCGTGCACCGCATTCTCGCATCGGTTGTTGATCCGGCTGAGCGGTGGGCGGCGATCGAGGACGCCCCGCTCAACCTGCGCACCGGAGCGAGGACACCTGAACTGGTCAGCATCACTCTCATGACCAAGAGGCTGACCCGGAAGAAGCCCTCGCCCAGTTGGGCAAGGAAGCCGAAGGCGACCGGCTGAGCCGACGAAGCGTCATGCTCGGCGAGGGCGCTGGAAGACTGGCGGCATGTTCACCGAGGAACTCATCGCCGTGTCACAGCAACCGTGCGTCGAACTGTTCGTCGCCCGGACGACAGGACCTTCGCACCGCACCGTGCTCTGATCCACGGCGGTCCCGATTCGGACCACACCTATCTTCGAGAACCTCTGAGCAAGCTTGCCGGAACACACCGCCTCGTCATGCCCGATCTGCGGGGATGCGGAGGCTCCACCCGCGGTCTGTCCGACGACCAGTACGGAAGATTTCAAGTCCAGTGAGACGGTCGTGACGCTATGAGGTTTGTGGTGCGGGTTCCCTGCGCTTGGCCGGGTCGTTGATCCATGCCTGCTG
>NZ_JBHJYK010000042.1:0-40131 GCF_042269865.1 Streptomyces sp. NPDC055966 | reverse complement strand
AAGTACGGCCGCGGCGCACGGCGAACTCGTCGACACCCAGGCATGGGACAGACTCCGGCTGCGGGAGGGGCAGTGCGCGAAGGAGGCGGAGCAGGATGTCCTTGCCGGTGGTGATGGCCAGGCGTCCGCACAGACTGGCGCCGGCACGTCCGCCCAGGAACAGGGCGATGTCGGTGAGCTGGGCGGTGAGGGCATTCGTGCGGCGTGCGTGTCGACGCGTCAGGTCCGGGATCTGCTCGGCGAAGGTTCGACGTCCGCAACTGTCGTTGCCGCACACGAGACGACGTGCTCGCAGGTCCAGTCGCACCTGCCGACCAGCAACGGGACGGTCCGCCAGACACCGCTGGTAGTAGCAGTGCACTCGCGAGGATCTCCATCCACATCCCGGACAGGCGGCCGACCCCACCGTGGACCGCACGGCAAGACGGACCTCAGCGTCCCCAAGAACAACCTCTTCTACCTCGACTCCGGCCCCCTGAAGAAGGAGGTCAGCGAGGCGAACCACATCCCCCACGCACAGCTGATGCCCGCCTGCTCCTGATCGTCACCCACCCCCAAATCAGCGACAGAGCCAGCTTCCGGGCTCGATGACGCTACGTGGCCGGTATTCGTCGGCGGAGCGATCACCCTGCTGTAGGCGCGGCATGATGCGATCATGCGGAATCAGCCTGTGCTCCTTTTTGATGGAGATTGCGGCTTTTGCTCTACCTCGGTGAGGTTTGCTGAGCGACGCCTACAGCCTCGTTGCGAGACCGTTCCTTGGCAGTTCGCGGACTTGGAAGCCCTTGGCGTCACCTCAACACGAGCCGAGCACGAAGTCTTGTGGGTGACTCCCAGAGGCGTTGTGTATGGAGGCGCCCAGGCTGTTGCGAAGGCACTGTTGAGCGCAGGCGGAGGGTGGGCGCTGGCGGGTGCGTTGCTCATGTTGCCTCCCATGCGGTGGGCTGCCAACGGTGTGTATCGACTCGTCGCAAACAATCGTCACCGCATGCCAGGAGGCACCGCGGCATGCGCTTTGCCCAACCGTCGAGCGGTTGGCCTGTAGCCGAACCTCCCAGCACCGTCAGGACAGCAGGACACGTTTGCGGAGCAGGGCGAAACCTGCACGGCCGAACATCTGGCGCTTGAGCATCTTGATCCGGTTGACATGGCCTTCGACGGGACCCGAGTTCCAGGGCAGGGTGAGGCCGGCGATGACGGCATCACGGTCGCGGTCGATGCCTGCGGCGAGGGTATGGAGGCTGGGCAGATCGTCCTGGCGGACGGCGTCGAGCCAGTCCGGCAGCCGCTCGCCCTGTCGGCCGGTGAGCATGGTCGCGAAGGACCGGACGTGCCTGGTGAGCGCGTCGATTTCGGGGCAGTGAGCCCGGACGGCCTTGAGCTGGAGTTGCTCGGGTTCGGTGAGGGTGTCCGGGTGCCGGAGGATCCATCCGGCGACGGTCCGGGGCGAGGGCGGTCGGGCGGTCACCGGCCGTTGCGCGGTGCGCTTGTCGTGCAGGTAGGCGCGAACGCGCTGGTAGCTTCCCTTGTAGCCGAGCGGAACGATCTCCTCCCATAACTTCCATGCGTTGGTGCAGCCCTCGTTCCAGCGGTCGTCCAGGTGGGGCTTGTAGTCATCGAGGACCGAGGGCCGGCCCTGCCACTGGCCGGTGAACAATTCCTCCGGCGTTGCGACGTCGGCGAGCTGCTTGACCGTGCGGTAGGTCATCCCGAGCTGGCGCTGGACCGAGCGTCGGCTGTGTCCTGCCTTCAGCAGGGCGTGGACGGCGGCGTGCCGGGACCGGGTCCGGTCGGCGAACCGGTGTCCTCGCGGCCAAGGTGACGCGGCCGGGTCTACAGCCGGGACGGTCTCGTGTTCGGGCTGGGGCTCTGCGGGCGACAGGACGTGCAGGCAGCGGCGGTGCTGGGCGACGCTCCGCTCGGCGGCCTCGCTCAGGTTGTGCCAGAGATGCCACCTGTCTGCGACCTGGACCGCCTACGGCGCTCCGGCCGAGGCGCCTTCGGCGAAGAACGGCGCGCGGTCCCGGCAGATGACCTCGACGCCGGGCCGCTGGGCGAGCCAGGCAGCCAGGCTGGATGCCTCCCGGTCCGGGAGCAGATCGATCGGACGGCGGGTTTCGACGTCCACCAGGACGGTGCCGTAGTCCCGGGTTCGACGTAATTCAGCGGCCTGGAGCGCCGAATTGGGGGGCTGACCTGCGTGGACATGGGTGTGGCCGCCTGGAGGGCGTTTCTCTAGGCGGTGGCGTTTCGGCTGGTCAGCGGGGTGCGGGCTGAAGGTCGATGACCTGCTTCGGGTGCGGGATGCCGAGCTTGGCGAGTAGATCTCGCTGGGGCTTGGTGAGACCGGTGACCTGCTGGAACGTGCCGGTGGGGCCAGTGAAGGTCCCGGTGTGGAGGCGCTGGAGCTCGCGGCGGGCCTGGGGCCAGGTCGTCCCGGTCTGGGTCTCGATGATGCGGATGAGGAGGAGCGCGAGCCAGCAGAGGACGACGTGCGCGCGGATGCGTTCTTCGAGCCGGTGGTAGACGGGCCGCAGGTCGATGATCTGCTTCATGTCGCGCCAGCCGCGCTCGACTTCCAGGAGCTGCTTGTAGCCCAGGGCGATGTCCTCGGCGGGCAGTTGCGGATCACTGCAGCGCAGGAGGTACTTGCCGTCGAGGTTCTCCTCCGTCTTGACCTTGGCCTGGTCGATGCGGAGCTTGCCGGCGGGGGTGGTGCGCAGGTAGCGGTTCAGGCCGGGCTTGTCGGTGATCTTCCCGCGCAGTTCGCCCTGTTTGAAGTCGCTGAGTTTGTCGGTGTCGGCGATCAACTCGGAGAGCCGGACGACGAGTTGCTCGCGCATGTGTCGGTCACGTTCGGCTGATTCGGGATTGTGGCAGATGATGAACCGGTCGGTGTCGCTGATCCTCACCTCCTTGACGCGCATATTCTCGGCGATTTCGGTGTAGCGGCCCTGCCGCGACAGGGCGGCCTTGACCTCGGGTGATCCGGAGCGGAGCTTCTCGCCGATGATGTAGGCGTGGTCGCCCTGGCGCAGGTAGCGGCGGTTGGCCTCGGAGGAGAAGCCGCGGTCGGTCACCCACACGATCTTGGAGAGGGCCCAGTCGCGCATGTCGTCCTCGACTTGCCGGATCAGCTTCTGGTCGGAGGCATTACCCGGCCAGCACCAGCAGCGGACCGGGATGCCGTCCCGGGTGACCGCCATGCCGATCACGATCTGGGGCAGGTCGTCGCGGGAGTCCTTCGACTTCCCGTAGGCGCGGAACCCCGTCTCCTTGGCGTCCTCGTCGCCCTGGCCGTCGCCCAGTGGGCAGCCCACGTCGTCGCGGGCGACGGGCTCGTCGGGCTCCTCCAGTTCGAAGTAGGTGCTGGTGGTGTCGAAGAACAGCAGGTCCACCTCGAGGTTCAGCAGGTTGGCGACCTCGTCGAACACCTGCTTCTCCAGGTCGTCCTTGACCTCGTGGAGCCAGTCCATCGCCCGGTAGCAGGACTGCTCGCCGATCTCGGCAAGGCGGTCGATGTGCGCGTCATGGGTGATCCAGTCGGCAGCAGCGAGCTTGGACGACGGAGCCAGTGCCCGGTTGGCGACCAGGGCGAACAGCACCCGCTCGGTAGCATCCATGTCCCGGCGCCGGCCG
This sequence comes from Streptomyces sp. NPDC055966, assembly GCF_042269865.1. Lineage (NCBI taxonomy): Bacteria > Bacillati > Actinomycetota > Actinomycetes > Kitasatosporales > Streptomycetaceae > Streptomyces > Streptomyces sp. NPDC055966. Next base: position 36,492 of record NZ_JBHJYK010000042.1, on the reverse strand, counting down.
CGCTTGGGCTGCCCGACCCGGCCCACGATCTGATCGATCTTCAACTGGCGCCACAGATGGTCGAGTACGTAGGTGCCGCCGAAGGCGCGGGAGGAGACGAACTCCAGGTCCGACGCGGCGGTCGCGGCCAGTGCGTCACCCGCCTCCAGCAGCTTCGATAGAGACGCGACCAGGCGCCTGACAGCGTCGCGGTCGAGCTGGTCCTCGCGGCCGAAGGTGAACAGCACCTTCGGCACCGCCCGCCCCTTGGCCGCGTCCCACTCGTTGTGGGCCAGGTGCAGGTACCGGACGGTGCCGGACTTGTTCTCCCGCTTCGTCGTCTTTACGTACACGGCTCCAGACCATACGAGTTATGGCCAGGCCAGCGCAGGTGAATCCAGAAGATCGCATCTCTAGGGACTTCCGGGCTTCTCTGCCCATCCCAGCCCGCTGACCTGCGACTTCAACCCCGCAGGACCTCCAGAACCCACGAATTACGTCGAACCCGGGACCCAGCTCCTGCCGCTGCTGGACGCAGTCCCATCGATCCGGGGCCTCTCGCGGCGACTCCCCGCCCGCGATCCCCGCTGGGGAGGATGTTCAGATGCCTTCCGACGCCACGTGTGTGATGACGCGCCTGACGTATTCCTCGCGGTGCCGAAGCAGTTCAGTGCTGACGAGGATGCGGTATCTGCTGATTGGGAGGAACAGGGTGCCGGTGACGGGCAACGCGGTCACCTTGAGCCGGAATCCGCCGAGGCGGGTACCGGTGGTCCTCTCGTACTCGCGCACGGCATCCCTCATGCGCGGAGCACCACGCCCAGGGCGGCTCACGTTCGCGACTTCGCGTTTGCGCTCGGCGCTCCACAGGCGGACGACATCGCGGTTGCCCTCGACAACGCGGCCGAGCAGGCCGACCGGCGACAAAGGAACCGCCGACTCGTCCTGCTCCGAGGCCGCCAGAGCGCTGTCCCACCACTGTCGCCACTCGGCGTCAACTTCCTTGGAACCGTCCACAGTCGAGTCGATGGCCAGGCTCGGCGGCGCTATGACTGCCTGTATGCCCAGCGGATCGCAGATGCCGAGCGCGTCGCGGACTGCCAGCGCAGCGGCCAAATGGTAGGAGTACCCCAGGGCTACTTCCCACGGCGCGCTCGACATCGATCCCATGAGTCTTCCTTTGTCTCAGACGATCTCTGCACTGTCGGTGGGACCGCCGCTTGAACAGATGTCGCCGTCCCACAAGAGCGCGTCGCTGGAGGGGGAGACTCCCGCGGTCTCCCAGCCGGGTCCGCCGGCGTTCGCGTCCCACTCGCCCTCCCAGGACGAGTCGAATGCCAGCCCGCCGCCCCATGAGTAGGTGTCCGAACCGTAGTCGTCGGACCTGCTGGCCTGCCAGTGGTAGGCGACCGCGTCCTCGTCGAGATCGAACCCCGTCTGGATCTCCATGTTGTAGCCGCCGACGGGATGTATCCAGATGTACGAGTCGCCGCAGTCCCCTTCGACGACGTCGTCGGGGTGGACCTTCGCGCGGTACGGACTTCCGTCGGGGTTGATCGCCTTGGGCGTCGGTACCGCGTGCTGGCTGCCGTCGGGTGCGGTGACGACCTTGAAGCCGTGGGCTTTTGCGAGCTTCGCGTTCACTCCGGTCACCCGCATCTTGACGACCTTCGCGCCCTTGGGCGGCGAGTGCTTCGGCGTGTGCCCCGCGTGAACTCGCAGCCCTGCAGGGCCGATGCGGTTGGCGGACGGGACTGCTTCGGCGGTGCCGATACCGGCACCGGTGAGCGCGGACGCCGCAAGCACTGCGACGAATGCACGCGTGAACATGGCACGCTTCATGACTGGTTTTCCCCCTACTGCTGCGAGTTCTCTTCCTGGGCCACTTACCCGGTGTCCCTCAGCAGACGGGTTGACACTATGGCCAATAGCGGCGCATGTTCCTCAACTCCCTCATGGTTGACCGATTCAGGCCAGAGGTGGGGCTTATTCCGGGTTGGTGCCACAGCGGACATACAGGCCAGCTCCGTACGCCGCCGCGGCGGCAACGCAGCTTGTCTGCCCGGCCGCCGCTGATCGTGTGTAGGACCCGCCGCCGGGGCGTGCCGGCCGTCCCTCACGCCACGTCCGTCGCCTGCGTGAGTCCGCGTCTGTTGTGTCCGGTCTCAGCAGAGATGGGCCCGAGGTGTCTGCGGTGGTTCAGGTTGAGTGAGACGAAGCCCCCGTAGCTGTCTGATCCTGGTTGCCCGCTCGCTGGCCGGGGCCGTGCGGCGGTGCAGGTGGAGGGTCAGGGCGAGCAGGCCGAGCGGGGTGGCCACGGCCAGGGCGCCCACCGCCTGGTGCTCCCGGGCGCCGACGGCTGCATCGCATCCGGACGTGCCGAGCTCGCCGAGTTCACCGTCGGGGCCGTACTACTGCTTCGTGAACGCCTGCCGGTCGAACAGCGCGGGCACGCCGCACCACATCGGCGCGTCGAAGCTCCCGTTGTTGTGGGCGAACTTCCTGCGCTCCCAGGCCGATGCACTCCTCGCGTGCGACTTCTTCGAGACCATCACCCTGTCCGGAGCCCGCCTGCACGTACTCGCAGTGATCGAGCACACGAACCGGCGGATCCGGATCCTGGGCGCCACCGAGCATCCGACCGCGTCCTGGGTGACCCAGGCCGCGAAGAATCTGGTCATGGACCTCGAGGACGCCGGCAACCGCGCCCGCCATCTGATCAGGGATCGGGACGGGAAACTCCCCGCGCTGTCCGACGCCGTCCTGCAGGACACGGGCATCGAGGCCGTGCTCACCGGGGTCCGCATCCCCCGCATGAACTCCATCATGGAAAGGTGGGTACAGACCCGCCGACGCGAGCTGCTGGACCGCACGCCCATCTGGAACCAGCGCCACCTGCACCACACATTGCGCGAGTTCGAGCACTTCCACAACGAGCACCGACCGCACCAGGCCCTCGCCAACGCGCGGCCGCTACACCCACTCCCCCAACCGATCACCCACCCCGAGGACATCGCCCACCTCGACATACGAAAACGTGAACGTCTGGGCGGCATCCTCCACGCGTACCGACATGCCGCCTGACCTCTACGGATGAGGTATTCGGCAAGCGCAGGGGCAGCACCAACCTATCCGGCCTCGCACAGCACGACGCCCCGCCGTCCGGACCGTACAGGTCTGGGGGCGGGGCGAGACGGGCGAGCCCTGGCCGGTTGATGCACTGGCCGGGGCTCGCCGTGGCGTTGCTAGGCGGGAGTGACGTTCTCCGCCTGCGGGCCCTTCGGGCCCTGGGTCACGTCGAAGTTCACCAGCTGGTTCTCTTCGAGGGACCGGAAACCGCCGGCGTTGATGGCGGAGTAGTGGACGAAGACGTCGGGGCCGCCGCCGTCCTGGGAGATGAAGCCGAAGCCCTTCTCGGCGTTGAACCACTTCACAGTGCCGGTAGCCATGTGCCTGTCTCCTTCGAGGGGACTCGTATCGGGTCCCGCACCGTGCGGGATCCGGAGGTGATCGCCCTGGTCCGGAGAGGCGTTGAACAGCAAAAACGCCCGTGACTGCGATCACGGGCGAACGGGACTTCGGAACCACGACTGCTAATCACGACGCTACACCGGATGGTGGAGCTCGGCCACGAAGACTCACGACGCCAACCGCCCCCGTGGGTCGACCGGCAACCACTGACAGCCGTCTCCCGAGTGCGCCTCCCCTGCCACTGGGTGAGGCTGAGGCTAGGGCTGAGCGTCGCGTGATCGTGTTCCCGCCCGGTTCGGCTGGCAGCCGGCGTGTCCAGGTCGGCAGCGAGACGCTGGGCACCACATACGGTCTGCACGACCTGAGCGTGTTCCTGGAGCGTGCCGGCCTGGAGGGATTGGACGAGGTCGACGTGGCGAACTCGCTGCTGATCGAGTGGCACGGGGGCGGCCCGGAGGTATGGGAGCGCTGAACGTCCACCGGCGAGCTGGGGACCAGCGTCGCCCGTTCGGCGCGCAGCGGTCGCTGTCGTAGGTGGGTGCGGGTTCGCTGGGAGCGAGCCCGGCATGTGACCGGAGCTCGTCCCCCATCAAGCCAAGGAGACACAGCCATGGACCAAGGCAAGATCCATGAGTGGGACGCGGACCCGGGCGAGGGAAGCATCAAGAACGACCGAGGTGGTCCCGTGCTGTACTTCACGGTAGACGACCTCATGATCGACCCCGACGAGATCCGTCCGGGGGACACCGTCTCGTTCCAGATCGAAGGGCCCGGACGCGCGGCCAGGGTCAACAAGGCCTGAGTCTCGAAAGCACCATGTGGCAGGCACCACCCCGAGGCGAGTCGGGTGGTGCCTGGCGCACGCAGATCGGCCGCAGCCTGGTCGTGAAGGTGCCGGGGCCCATCGGAGGCCCCGGCGGTCCCGAGCACCCAGAACGGCGGGACAGCATGACCGTACCGGTCAGCGCGGCGCCTGGCGCTGAATCACTCGGAGGGCTGCCGGCCCATTCGGCGCGTCCGTCGAGGACGGAGCCGAGGCGGCCGGCTTCCCGTGCGGGACACAGCCGTTGGCGGTCGGCGCCGCCTGCAGCGGGCAGGATGAAGGTCAGCGCTTCTTCGCCTTGAGCGCGATCCCGAGCACGACGACCGCGACGGTGACCGCCAGCAGGATTGAGTTCGCGATCTTCCCCGCTACCCCGCCATACATGAACATCCCGCCGGGAATCGAGAACGCGGTGACTCCGGCAAAGAAAAGGACGAGGCAGTTCCCGCATCCTCTGCTGAGTTCCGAGTTTCCCGACATGGCAGTCCCCCTTCAAGGCGCTGGGCGCCCACCGCGCTGCCCCGGGCAAAGTTGCCTGCGGCCACAGTGACAGCTGTACGGGACGAAGGCGCCATTGTTGTCGGAACGTGAAGAAGCCGGGGCCTATCGGAGGCCCCGGCAGTCCCGGGCAATCCCCGCCTCAGCAGGAGGGGCCGCTCGTCGACGTGCCCCCGCAGAGTCACGAGGGGACGTCGACCTGTTCCCCCGCGGCGAGGACGTCCGCTGGCATCGTGCCCCATTCTCCTTCGTCGCCCACTCCGCGGAATCGCCCTTCCGGAAGCTCCCGGGCTGGAGTGATCAACTTCCAGGGCAGCCTGCTCGGCTCCCGGACCACGACCAGGACCGGGGTCGTTTCGCAGTCCAGCGCGACGTACAGCCACCAGTCCGGCCCGAGGTCGAGCATCGCCTTACGCTGCCGGTCGGTGATCGGAACTGACGAGCCGCGCCCGCGCTTGCCCTTCACCTCGATCAACCGGGCGATGCTGCCATCCGGTTCACGCGACACCAGGTCGCACGTGAAGCTGCGGGCGCCAGGGTGGCGCCCTTCCACCCACTCTCGGACTTCCCCGATGAGTCCCTCAGGCCAGCCTTCGCCGACGTAGGAGACCGTGCGGCCTTGTGATCGCTCGTAGCGGATCGCCAACTCAACGGCGGTACGTTCAGTCGGGTTCACGACTCCCCCATTCCCACTGCACGAGAGACCCCTGGCTCGCGTAAGCAGGGGCCGATCGTCACCTGAACCTTCTTCGAGCGTGGCGCCTCGGTGGCGGTTCAGCCGGTCATCTTGAGGAAAGTCTGAAGGTCCTCGTTGGCCGCGGTCACGTCGGTCAGGCCCTGCTGCAGGGTCGGGATGTCGCCGGTGCTCTGTCCGGTGGAACATTCGTTGGCAGCCTTCTGCAGCTCGCTCATGGTCTTGCTCCACTGCTGCTGCCACGCCGGATTCGGGATCGTCTGCACGCCCGCGGCGCTCGCGTCGGCGCCGATTTTCCCGCAATCTGCGGCTTCGGTGGTGCTGTTGTCGCCGTCGTGGACGATCTTCTTCACGTCGGACGAGAGGGTGCTAAGGGACTGCATTACGTCATCGGGCAGGAACGTGATGCTCGGGCTCGGGCTGGCCGACGGGGACGCGGCCGGATTCCCGTGCGGGACACTGCCGTCGACGGTCGGCACGGGCCTACCGCTGGTGCACGCGGCGGCGAGCAGGATGACGGGAACGAGCAGGACGATACGGCGCACGGGCCCCCCTTGGCGGTGCGGATGTTGTGCGGGGACACAGTGGCAGCTGCTCGGGGAGCGGGTGGCGTTGTTGGTCAAAACGTGAAGATCTGGGGCCTATCGGAGGCCCGGCAATCCCGAGCACCCGTGGCGGAACGGAGCACCCAGTACGACGGCCGTCCGTCACTCGGAGGGCTGGCGCCCCATCCGGCGGGCCATCCGTGCCGCCTGCTCCGGGGTCACCAGCTTCACTTTCCGCCGGAAGACGCCCTTCACGACGAAGAAGCACGAGAACCTGCCATACGGGCCGATCTCGCGGCACTCGTACAGGCCGTTCCCAGGCAGCGGCCAGCCGTAGGGCTCAGTGCGACCGCGGCTGAGGAATGTGCGCGCGTACGTGTACTTCTCGTTCGTGCCACGGATCTTGGCCGCCCAGCCGAACGTCTCCTCACAGATGAGCCGATGCGGCGTGATGGACACCTCGGGAAACACGCCGGCCGGATCCGCGGCCGCAATGTCGACGGGGACGTCCAACAGCGCCGTTGAGGCGGCCTTCTGCTCCGGAGTGGCATGCAGCCCGCAGACCCCGGGATCCGGGCCGACGCCGTACCAGGGCATCGGATGCTTACGGCAACGCGTGCCTCTCGTCGTAGTCGCCGTGCACTGACTCACGATGCCCCCGCCGGTCAAGTTGGAGCCGGGGCTCATCTGGAGCCCCGGCAGTCCCGAGCATCCGTGACGGGACAGCAGCAGGTTAGACCGCACGGGCGCGGCCGGACTCAGCAAACGCAGGTACGGGCCAGCCTCGCTCACGAGATGTGCGACAGCCCCGCTGGCGCCTCGCCGGGGCCGGTGTTGGCGCAGTCACCGGTGCCGAGGGTATTGGCGATGCTGTACGCGGTCGTCATGTCGGCGTTGAGATGGTCGATGGCCTTGTTCGTGGTGGCGACCGCAGTGGTGATGTCCGCCTCGGCCGTGGCGATGGCCGTGCCGGCACCGGGCAGCGTGGGCAGACCGTCAGCGGTGAGGGCTTCCTGCGCGTTCTTCAGATCCGTGATCTCGGACCGCAGCCCCGTGATCCCCTGCTTCTCCTGGTCTACGTCGTAGCTGGCCGTGGTGGTGACGTCGTACCCGACGACATTCTCGGCGTCGTAGCCGACCACGTTCTCCACGTTGTAGCAGCCATCGCCGTTTCCGCCCTTGGCGTCCTGCCGCTCCCTTGCAAGGTCCGTGTCGGCCGTCCCGACGTCGCTGCGTACGGACTTGGCGTTGGCGAACGTGCCGTTGGAGCCCTGGAGCGTTGCGAGCGCGTCCTGCGCCGTGCTCTGATCCGCCGCCTGTGCACTGGCTTTGGCGCTCGCACGTACCGTCGCTTGGTCCTGATGCTGCGCGGTCCGCTCGGCCTGCGCATCTTCAGTCCAGCCACCTTGCAGTAGGGCGCTACACACGCTCTGCCCGAATATCTGGCCGTTGGTGTCGCGGACCACGACCACGACGTCACGCCTCTGCACAGCGCACACCTCGGGCACGAGAGCCTGCACGGCGACCGCCTGCGTGGTCCAGAAGTCTCCGCCTGCGGACAGAGAAGACGCGAGGCTGCCGCACTCGGCCGCCGGATCGGACTGCCCGCCGTTGCGCACCTCGGCACGGGCAGCGTGCCCGTACAGGTAGATCGTGCAGACACCACCGCCGTCATCTGCCGCTGGCGCTGCGCTGCTCGTGGCTGAAGGTGTCGAGGAGGCCGAGCGGACGCTAGGCGCAGCAGAAGGCTTGTGGGAAGACGCACAGGCGGTGAGAGGCAGGCAAGAGAGCAGAGCGATAGCCGAGACGGTACGGCGCACGATTCCCCTCAGAAGTGGCACGAGTTGGTGGAGGTACTGTGACAGCTGTGCGGGATGAAGGTGCCATTGTTGCCGAAACGTGAGGAAGTCCGGGCCTTACGGAGGAACCGGCAATCAATGAGTGCTCTCAACGGCGGACGCCGGCAGCGTGGATCGTCGACGCCCGTGCGCTGTGGTGATCACCGGCTTGGACTCGGGAAGCAGCTCTCCGGATGTTTCGAGCACTCTTCGGCCAGGTAGCTGGCAGCGCTGCTGATGGCCTCGCTCGGCGGCATCGAGAACACCGGCTTCGGGCTTCCGGCGCTCGTGCACAGATCTGACAGCGGGTGCTCGTGGCACCAGGTCACCATCGGGTCCTCGGCCGTCTTCGGCGCGCTCGCCGAGGACGAGGCCGAAGGAGATGCGGCCGGTTTCCCGGTCGGCGTGGCCTTGCCGCTGCTGCACGCGGCGGTCGTCAGCAGCATGGCGGCAATGGGAAGGATGAAACGACGCACGGGCCCCCTTGGCAGTGCGGAAGTTGCTGCGGACAGAGTGGCAGGCGTATATGGAGCGCGCACCGTTGTTGCCGGAATGTGAAAAGGCCGGGCCCTATCCAAGAGCCCGGCGAGTCCCGAGCAACCAGGGCGGAACGGCGGGAGCGCAACCCGCCTCGCCGAGGAGCTGTCAGCTAAGCCCGTCGGCCGCCTTCTTGTAGGCCGAGGCCTGCGCCGGGGTCAGGTAGTGCGAGACCCTGACGAGCACCGTGCCGTGGACGTAGTCGTACTCGGCAAGCGCCGGCATCGACTTGGTGACGGCCTGGATGTACTTGGCGCGGGTGGCAGCGTCTGCCGGGTCTGCGAAGACTTCGACGGCGCCGCCGCGGTCAACGTCGCCGGGCTTGGTGCCTTCGACGTCGGCCGCCTTGATCCGGCTGTCGGTGAACGTGACCTTCGACGTGTACTGGTTCGGCCTGCCGAGCAGGTGGTTCGGGTCGTTGTCCGCGGTGACCGTTCCGGACAGCTTCGCCGAGCTGATGCTGGCGTCGATCTTCTGGACTGCAGACTGAGCAGTCAGCGGCGTGCTCGCCGTGGCGCTCGAACCGGCCTTCCCGTTGTCCACGGCCTTGGGCTTGTCGGACGGCCCACAGGCAGCAAGCCCGGCGAGCAGGATGACGGCGATAGGCAGGATGGTGCGGCGCACGAGGCCCCCTCGGTGGTGCTGATAGTACGTGCGGCCAGAGTGGCAGGCGTATACGGAGCGCGGGCACTTGTTGCCGGACCGTGACGACGAGGGAGGCGGCATGTCCGCACGGTCCCGGCCTGCCGAGTGGCAGAGTGATCGGCCATGACCGCACCAATATGGGCCACCGTGATCGGTGGCATCGTGTCGCTCGGCATCTTCCTGGCTGGCCAGGCGACAGCCAGCCGCAAGGAGAAGGCCACTCACAAGGCCGCTGCAGCTGGGGCACGCGACGCAGCACAGGAACTGCTGAGAGCGGCTCCTGATACCAAGTCCGCGTTGGCGGTCTGGGAGGTTCGGTGGAGGGACAAGCAGTCGATCGCGGCAGCGGTGGCGCGTTTCGTTCGCCCAGATACTGGCGGGCTACCGGGACGACCTCACACTGACAAGCCGCAGCTGACAACCGCCGGTGAGGTTCCCATCCCTGCCCGGCGCGCATGTCGCCAGATGGTCGGGCCCGGAGCTGCGCCCCAACTCCCTGGAACGTGAAGCCGTACCGCACGACCTTGGCCGGTGTTGTCAACTTGTGGGGCTGATAGGCATGTTGGGGTGCGCTGGGGGTGTGCGTGCCCTGGGTAGCGCTGCCGTCAGGCAGCCGCTCGGGTGCGGCCGGTGACCTGGTTCCAGGTGGCGTGGCGTTCGGTCATTTCGCGTCGGTAGTCGTGGGCGGTGAGCAGGTGGCGGCGGGGCCGGAAGTGGGGCGAGATGCCGCTGAAGGCAGACAGGAATCTCTGGGCATGTCCGGGCAGGGCTCCGTCAAGTTCCGTGGTTGCGTGGAGAGTTGGCGATCAGCCGGTTGGGGCGGATAGCAGAGCAGGCACGGGGGTTCGTGATCATTGTGGTGTCGAAGCCAGATGATCACGAGGATGTCACGTGCCTGCTGTTGCATCTTCCCCTGTCCCTGCCGTGCTGGAGAAACTGGGGCCGCTGGATGCGGACCGGATCGCTGACCTGCGTCCCTACCTTGAATCGGTTCCGGATCCGCGCTCACGCCGAGGCCGGTGGTACTCGCTGACGGCGATCTTGCTGGTGTGTGCCTGCGCGGCCGTCTGCGGCGCGAAGAGCATCGACGAGCTCGCCGAGTTCGGCGAGCGGGCCACGAACTCGCTGCTGGCATCCCTTGGGGTACGCCGTCACCTGCTCGGCTGGCGGCGCAGCCCCAAGCCTGTCACTCTCGGACGCGTCCTTCAGGCACTTGACGGCGACGCCCTGGACCAGGCCGTGGGCGCTCTCCTGGCCGACCGGCACCGCATCACCGCGTCCGCAGACGTGCCCGAGGCCCGATCGCGGCAGGTCATCGCCGTGGACGGCAAGGCCCTCAAGGGCTCAGCCCGCCTGGCCGCGCCTCGCCGTCACCTGCTCTCGGCGGTCACCCACGACCGCGTCGCCACGATCGCCCAGGTCGAAGTCGGCGCGAAGACCAACGAAGTGCGCCACTTCAAGCCCCTGCTGGCGCCACTCGACCTTGCCGACACCGTCGTCACCTTCGATGCCCTCCACTCAGTGAAGGCCAACATCACCTGGCTGGTCGAGACGAAGAAGGCCCACTACATCGCCGTCATCAAGACCAACCAGCCCACCGCCTACGCCCAGCTCGCCGCCCTGCCCTGGACCTCGATCAAGGTTCAGCACACCGCCTCCGCCACCGCCCACGGCCGCCGCGAGTCCCGCTCGATCAAGACCTGCGCTATCGCCGACAACCTCGGCGGCATCGCTTTCCCCCACGCCCACCTCGCCATCCGGGTCCACCGCCGCCGCAAGCCCACAGGCCGGCCCGAAACCCGCGAGAACGTCTACGCGGTCACCAGCCTCGCCGCCCATCAAACCCGCCCCGCCGACCTCGCCGCCGCCATTCGCGGGCACTGGGGAATCGAAAATTCCTCCCACTACATCAGAGATGTCACGTTTGCCGAGGACGCCTCGACCATTCACGCCGGCACCGCACCCCGCGCCATGGCCACCATCCGCAACCTCGCCATCGGCACCCTGAAGATCCTCGGAGCCCACAACATCGCCAAGACCACCCGAGCCATCCGCCACGAACCCGAACGATCACTCGCCATCCTGGGCATCACCAACAACCAGGACACTCACGGAACTTGATCGAGCCCTGATGTCCGGGCGAGGTGAAGCGCCGCATGGCGCGCTCGCGCTGCCTCGTTGTCTGGTGGCTGTTTTCCGCCCTGTTGTTCAAGTATTTCGAACTCCGGTGCTCGACCGAAGGCATCACCTCGCGGTGGGCGGCCCCGTAAGAGCGGAGCTTGTCGGTCACGATCACCCGCGGCACGTACTGGACGTCCTTGAGGAGACGGCGGAAGAACCGCTTCGCGGCCCTGCTGTCCCGCTTGGCGGTGACGAGGATGTCGAGGACGTTGCCGTCCTGATCCACGGCCCGCCAGAGGTAGTGCAGCTTCCCGTTGATCTTGATGAAGACCTCGTCCAGATGCCACCTGTCGCCCGGTCGGGGGCGGCGCCGGCGCAGTCCGTCGGCGTAGGTCTGCCCGAACTTCTGGCACCACTGGCGCACCGTCTCGTACGAGACCGTGATGCCCCGCTCGAACAGCAGCTCCTCGACCTCGCGGAAGGAGAGGGGAAAGCGGAAGTACAGCCAGACCGTGTGCGCGATGATCTCCGCCGGGTAGCGGAACCCCCGGTACGACGGCGAAGTGTCCACGAGCAGGGTCTCCCCAAAACAATCAACATCAAGATCGTCCCACAGAGAACCCGCGCTCAAGTTGACGGTGCCGCCGGCGCAGCACCGCATTCTCGTGCCGCAACACCAGCAGTTCCGCGTCCTTCGCCGCCTCACTGCGGAGCAGTACCGACGGACGGTACGCACAGCAACTTCCGGGCCATCTTGTATAGCAAGGACACGATCACGCGGACATGGTCCCAGTGGACCCACCGCACCCCGCTCACCTGCGGCGACGACTTTTCGAGCGGCACACCGTGAAATGCCAGACGCCGGCCGCGCGCCCGCTTCCTGGGCACGAGGCTGCGCCTGCTCGCCGGCGAGGTTCAAGCGTCCGGCCAAGGATTGATGCCGAGCCCGCGCAGACGGGCCTCTTCCCTGCGATGCATGAATCTGGGACGGGTGACACCGCCCAGGAATCCCTCGTTGAAGGGATACGGCTGTTCTTCACTGAAGATCCGAAGCAGCAACTCCGCCATGCCGCAGTCGAACTCGATGAATGCCTGGCCGTCGAGACCGCCGGAGTCCCAGACGGCGACCGGCCACTTATCCGGATCACTGCCGCGGGTGGACCAGCACAGGACGTTCTGGTTCGAATCCTCCCCCCAGCAGATCAGACTTCCCGCTGCCAGCCAGGCCGGATACGGCGCCGAAACGTCCTCCAGCCAGTCCGGGGACGGGACGAACCAGACGTCATGGGGCCCGTCACCCGGGGCGCCCTCGTTCTGGCGGGAGATGGCGAGGCCGTCCTCGATCGCGCCTGATCCGTAGACGGACATGAAGACCCGGAAATCGGAAGGAAAATCGCAGCCCCACACTTCGCGCGTCTGGCGCCAGTTGATGACGTCACCCGCACCATCGTGCGGAGGCATCAAGGTCATGAGCTTGCGGATGTTCTGGTTCACTTCTCCTCCTCGATGCCGCGCAGGCTCACCTCCTGCGCGGCACCCGGCCGATGGCGTGTTGAGTGAGATCACCACACCAACGACGAGGGACTTCACCATGTCCCCCTACTTGACCAGCCCATTTCACGCCTGAGATGCAGGGTGAAAGAGGCTCACATACGGGGAGCCTGCGCTCCCCTTGGCGTCAGCCCGCCGCCTCAGAGATTTTCAGAGGTCGCATGCACACGGGAAAGCACAGCTGTAACCCGAGAATATCCCGATTCGTTGAGGGCACGAAGTTGGTCGTCACCGGCCCCTTGTCGAAGGAGTTCCAGCGCGGTCACTTGGTCCCGCAACTCCAGTGCCTCCATGGGTGTCAGTTCGGGTTGCTCAGGCGCCGGATAGAAAATGGGTGCCTGGTCCTCTCTGGGATACAGCAGGGCGTCGACTTCTTGATGAATATCCAGAATCAGGGACGAGCACCACCGTGCCCACTCTCTGACTTGGAAGTCGTTCACGAAAGCCCTCAGGACCATTTCCTCGGCCATGGAGAAGACTTCGCTCAATTCCTCGTGGAAGCTTTCCACCAGCGGTCGCTCAACATTGTCGCGCAGCGGCTCCAGCACCCCGGCCAGGGACTCCTGTTCCACTTCCAGCGCACGCAGTCGCTCGGTGACCCGCTCGTCGAGCCGGTGACCGGAACGGGCCTCGATGAGCGGCACGATCTTGAAGAGACACATCGAGGCGAAGCGGATGAGCGAGTCTTGCTGTGCTGTACGCAGAGCCTCGGCCAGTGACGCGTGGGACACGTCTACGGGTACGTGGTCCAAAATGTCCTCCACGGCGAGTTTTGCTTCTGACTCTTGTTCACTGGCCCGTCCACAGTCACACCCATACTGGTGAGGCTGGGAAAACAGCGGCCCCAGCATACACCTGTCGATGTTCCGCCTTCGACTATTTCCCAGCCAGCCCCGGCCGAGAGGGCTTGCAGAATCGACTGTTCCGCGTGCCCGGGGAGCTGTACGTATGTCTCCCCCGGCAAAAGTGAATTGAGCGTCTTCCAGCCCGTGGGCATGTATTGCTTGTTGCTGGAGACCAGAGTCATCTCTCGACCAGGGTCAGCTTTACTCCTGACCCTCACCACCGAGGTCGTTCCACTCCAGCCAGCCTGATTTTGAAGGTCTGTCGCTCGCGTGGAGAGCTGCGCGGCACCCTCTTCCGACCCGCCGTAGATGTATCGCGTCTCAGCTCCCGGCGGCAGAGCCAGAGCCACACTCGGAAGACCGGCGGTCGGATCAACCGGGAAAAGTGAACTCCATCCTTTAGACGCGCCGGGGTCAATCGGATTGATCAGTGTGCTGCCGACTCCGGCATCCGGATCAGCCGGGAGGATAGATGTGAGCCCTGCCCCGGCGCCGAGGTCAACAGGGTTGATGAGGGTGTTGCCGCTGCCTGCGTTGGGGTCAATGGGAAGGGTGCTGCCCAGTCCACCGGAGGGGTTGACGGCCACCATGTTGGCCTTGCCGGCGTTGGTGGTGGGACGGTAGGCGCCGTGTGCAGGCAGTTTGCCGTGCAGGTGAACGGGCGCGGTGTCCGACGGGCCAGTCGCGGCGGTCTTGGTGCCGACCTCGGCGTGGGTGCCCGGCCCGGTGGCTTGCCCAGTCGGGGCGGGGCCGGGGTTCTCTCGCAGGCCCATCTGGGCCGTCGGGGGCGGAGGCGGGGGCGGGGCCTGGCCGACCGTGTCGCAGCTGCCGTAGCCAGCGAAGAGGGCACCCGCGGCAAGGCCGCCCAGCCAGTCGCCGAGGGCGCCACCGCCGTAATAAGTCCCTAGTCCACCCAGAATGCCAGAGCCGCCTTCGGAGACCCAAGAGTTACCGGAGTATCCGTCGCTGTGACCGTAGGTGTTGTTGAACTCGGAGATATAGCCGTTGGCGGGGTCGTACTGGTAGCCGGAGGAGCTGCTGCTGTCGTCCATCTGGCCCGGATTGTTCGGGTCGGATGTGGCGGGGTTCCAACCGTTTGCGATGTTCTGCCAGTAGAACTCGTTGTAGTCGTACGGGGACGAGTAGTCGGGGCTGTAGTCCGAGGTGTACGAGTAGCCGCTCCCGTCGCCGCCCCCGCCGCCTGTGGAGCAGGCGTTGTTGCCGCTGGGATCGGTGTTGGCCAGAGGGTCGGCGTTGCCGTAGGCGTAGGGGTTGCCGGCGGGCGAGGGGATGGGTGCCTGGGCGCTCGCGTCGTGGCTGGTGAAGTTGCCGGTGCCAGGGTCGTACCAGCGGCTGGCGGTGGCCACACGATGCGTGCCGGGGTCGGTCCAGCCGCCTTGGTAGCCGAGATGGTGTTGGGTTCCTGCGCTGGCGGTGGTCTTGCCGAACGCGTCGTAAGCGGTGGATCCGGCCAGGGTGGTGCCGGTGGCGGTGAAGGTAGCGGTCAGGTCGCCGTGTTGGTTGGTGTAGGCCAGCGTTGCACCCGATCCGCCGCTGACGCTGATGAGCTGACCGTCGGGGGTGCGGCCGTAGGTTTCGGTTCCGTCAGCGACGATGGCGTTGTCTGTGCCGTTGTAGGTGAAGGTGCCGGCTCCGGCGGTGGCCAGACGGCCGAGGCTGTCGTGGGTGTAGGCGGTGGTGCCGTCGTTGGCCAGTTGGTCGAAGGCGTCGTGGGTGAGGTTTTCAGTGCTGCCGTTGGTGACGGAGGCCAGGGTGCCGCGGGCTGTGTAGACGTAGCTGGTCGTGGCTGCGCCGGTGGTGGCGGTGAGCCGGTCGCGGGCGTTGTAGGTGGCGTTGGTGGTGGTGGTCCCGGTGCTGGTGCTGGTGCGGTTGCTGGCCGCGTCGTAGCCGTAGCTGGTGGTCGTGGAGCCGTTGGTAGCCGAGGTCAGGCGTCCTGCTTGGTCATAGCCATAAGTGCTGGACGCGGCTCCGGCTGTGCCGGTGGTGGTCTGGGAGGTGATGTGGCCGACCGGGTCGTAGCCGTAGGCGGTCGACGCTTCGCTGGCTCCGCCGGGGGCGGTGAGGGTCTGGCCGGTCAACCGGTGCTGGGCGTCGTAGCTGAGTGCCTGGCTGGCAGTGCCGCTACTGCCGTAGGCGATGTTGGTGACCTGTCCGACGGTGTTGCGGGTGTAGGTCAGGACAGCGCCAGTGAGTGGGTCGGAGGCAGTGGCAAGGCGGCCTGCGGCGTCGTAGGTGTAGGCGGCGGTGCCGCCCTTGTCGGTGCGGGAGGACGTCTGGCCGTTGGCGTTGTAGGTGTAGCTGGCGCTGCCGGAGGGGCCGGCGGCGGACAGGAGCTTGCCGCGGTCGTCGTAGGTGTAGGTGTTGGTGCCGTTCGGGGCGCTGGCGGAGGTGAGGCGGCCGTCGGTGTCGTAGCCGAACGAGCGGGCGGTAGTTGTGGCTTCGGCTCCGCTGCCGGTCTGGCCGGTGAGGCGGCCGTCGGCGTCGTAGGTACTGGTCTGGGTGACGTTGCCAGGTCTCGTGAGGGTGACCGGATGGCCGTCGGCGTCGTAGGCGATGGTGGTGGTGCGGTCCGAGGCGTTGGGGAAGTCCGACGTGGATGGTTCGATGGTCGATTCGGGCGCACCGAGGGGGTTGTAGGTGGTGATGGTGGCGTTGTTGTTGCCGTCGGTGTAGCGGGTGGGCAGCCCTGCGGCGTCGTGGCCGAAGCCGGTGGTGATGGTGGCGGAGGCTGAGACCGGTTCGGTCTGCTGCACCAGGTTGTTCGACGCGTCGTAGGCGTAGGTGGTGGTGTTGCTGTCCGCGTTGGTGACCGAGGTGGCGTTGCCGGCCGGGTCGTAGGCGTAGGCGCTGGTCGCCAGGGTTTTGCCGGAGTTGTCCAGACTCGTCGTTGCGGTCAGTCGACGCGCCAGGTCGTAGCTGTAGGTGGTGGCGGTGTTGTCGGGCAAGGCCGTCTTGGTGACCTGGCCGTCGAGGTTGTAGCTGTAAGTGGTGGTGTGGCTGAGGGGGTCGGTGGTGGTGAGCCGGTCCCCGGCAGCGTCGTAGGTGGCGTTGCTCTGCTGGCCCCCGGGCATCGTGACCGAGGTGGTGTTGTTGGCTTCGTCGTAGCCGAAGCTGGTGGTGTTCGTGGTGGTGGACGGCTGGCGGACGACGTCGCTGACGGTCAGGATCCGGCCGAGGTCGTCGTATGTGGCATCACTGGCGGCGCCGGTTGGGTCAGTGACCGAGAGTCGGTCGCCGTCGGTGTCGTAGGTGTTGTGCGTGGTGGGCGACGTGCCGCCGACGGCGGGCTGGACGGTCTGGGCGAGATCACCGAGCTGGTCGTAGGTGAAGTTGGTGGTGTTGCCGAGCCCGTCGGTGCTGCCGGTGATCCGGCCGTTCGCGTCGTAGGCGGCCGTGGTGGTCGGCGTGATCGAGGTGGTGGACCCGGGCGGGGTGTAGGCGGGCGCGGAGGCCGCTATCTGTTCGGAGTCCTTGTCGAAGGTGTAGGTGGTGATGTTGCCGTCGGGGTTGTCGGCCGAGGTCTTGTCGCCGAAGGTGTTGTAGCCGTACAGCGTGATCGGGTGGACCTGTTGCGACGCGCCGCCGTTCGCCTCGGCATTGACCACAGGGGCGGTGATCTGGGTGAGCTGGCCGGCCGGGTCGTGGAGGTAACTGGTGCTGTAGGCGGCTGCGTTGGCTCCGGTGACGTTGCCGCGCGGGTCCGTGGTGGACGTCAGGTAGCCGCGCTCGTCGTACGTGGAGGTGGTGATCAGGTTGGTCGAGCCGTTGTGCACGGTCTTCGAGGTCTGGTCGCCGATGGCGTCGTAGGCGTAGTCGGTCTGCTCGGTGACCCCGCCGCCGGTCTGTGATTGGGAGGTGAGGTTGCCGTCCGCGTCGTAGCTGTAGGAGGCGGTGCGGTGCAGGCCGTAGGGGTCGAAGGTCGAGGCCGTGGTGAGGCCGGCGGGGTCGACGGTGTAGTCGGTTTCGACTCCGGCGTTGGTGTCCTGCTGTTCGGTCAGGTTGCCTGCGCCGTCGTGGGCGTAGGCGTGCAGGATCTTGGTGGTGGTGGAACCGTCAGGCTTGTGGAAGTTGCTCAGGTAGCTCTCGATGAGCTGGTGGTTCCAGTTGTAGTAGTAGCCGGTGGTCCGCCCCATGGAGTCGGTGTCGGAGGCGAGCAGCCCGGACGGGTCGTAGGCGCGTGAGTCGACCACCAGTGATGTCGGCGAGGTCGGGTTGACCGGGTCGCCGGTGAAGTTGGTCAGGGTGCTGGTGAGGAGTTCCCCGGTCGGAGAGTAGGCGTAGGCGTAGGCGGTGCCGTCCGGGCTGTTCTGCGTGGTGCGGTTGCCGTAGGCGTCGTAGCCGTAGGAGGTGGCCCGGTTGGCCGGGTCGGTGGCGGAGGCGAGCTGGTCATAGGAGTTGTACGTCCAGCTGCTGGTGCGGGTGGCATCTCCACCGGTGGTGTCCGCGACCGCCTGGGAGGTGGTGTTGCCGTCCGCGTCGTAGGCGTACGTGATCTGCGGGGTGTGGGTGGTGCCGGCGACGGCGTCGGTGGTGGCCGGTCCGGTCCGGGTGATGAGGCGGTCTTGGCCGTCGTAGGTGTAGCTGCTGGTGACGCCTGCCGGGTAGGTGTCGGAGACCTCGGTCTGGGTCAGGCGGTGGCCGAGGTTGTCGTAGGTGTAGCTGGTCTTCAGCCCCGATGGTGAGGTGACCTGAGCCAGGTCGCCGGCGCTGTCGTAGGCGTAGGTGGTCGTCTCGCCCCTGGGGTCCTTGGAGGTGGCCCGCAGGCCGGCGGGTTCGGTGCCGCCGCCGATGGCGGACTCGGTGCCGGCTGTGTAGGTGCTGGTGGTGACGTGGCCGTCGGGATCGGTGGTCGTCAGCGGGTCGCCGGCTGTGGAGTAGGTGTGGGTGGTGGCGTAGGTGGTGTCGGTGGGGCCCGAGGATCGGCCGTCCGCGGTGGAGGTGGCTTCGTCGTTGCGCGGATCGGTTGCGGCGTAGGTGCCGGTCGCCGGATAGGTGGCGTAGCTGGTGGTCGAGTCACCGTGCATGTCGCTGTTGGTGCTCGACAGGACGTCGCCGCGGGTGTTGTGGGTGGTGGCGGTGAAGTTGCCGTCCGGATCGGTGAGGTTGGAGACGAAACCGCCGGTGTCGTAGCCGTACGAGGTGGTGTAGCCGAGCGCGTTGGTGGTGGAAACCAGGCGGCCGCTGTTGCCGGGGTCGTAGCGGTAGGTCAGGGTCTTGCTGCCGGGGTCGGTGACCGACGCGGTGGTGACCGGGGTGGCGCCGGTGGCGGCGCCACGGGCCGCGTACTGGTTGGCGATGGTGGTGGCGTCCAGGGCGCGGTTGAAGGTCGCCACTTCGGCGATGGAGCCGTTGAAGTATCCCTGGGCGTTGTTGGACGGCAGGGCGGGCCAGGAGCCGGAGATGTAGCCTGCGCCGATGGAGACGTAGGGCTCGCCGGTGAAGTCGAGCTGGCTGCCGGTGCGGGTGTCTGCCTGTTGTCCGTCGAGGCTGAGGGTCTGCTTTCCGCTGGTGTTGGCGGTGAGTACGACCTGGTGCCACTGGCCGTCGTTGACCGTGGCGGAGGACTGCATCGGCGAGAGGTGGCCGTCCCACCACTGACCGTAGAGGTACCCGTCGGATCCGATGTACAGAGCGGGGGTGTAGTTGGCGCTCAGCGTGGAGCCGATGGCGCCGCTTTGGTAGCTGAACAGCGTCTCCCCGCCGGTGCTGGTCTTGAACCACAGCCCGATGGAGAAGTTCGCAGTGACCTTGCCGCTGTAGACGGTCGTGGACGGCAGACTCAGGTAGGAGCTTGTGCCGTTGAAGCCCGCTGAGGTCTCCGTGCCGCCGGTGAACAGCCCGGGTTTACCCAAGGTGACGTTGTTGTAGGTGGCGGCACCGCTGGACCACCAGTTGGAGGCGGTGGTGCCGGGGACCTCATTGGCGGCCTGGGTTCCCGATGAGTCCGACAGCCGCCAGTAGTTGGGTGGGGCAGAGTTGACCACGGCATCGCGGTAGTAGGCGCCGGAGCCGGTGGTGGCCGGCATGCCCAGCTTCCAGGTGCCGCCGACTGCGTCGGTGATCTGGCTGGCCCGGTCATGGACCGCATCGTAGGCAGCCTGCAGGCGGGTCTTGCCCGACGGCAGGGTGATGCCGGTCAGTTCGCTGGCCGCGTGGGTGCCGGCCGCGTACTGCTGCTGGATCGCGGGCAAGCCGAGGGCGTGGGTGTAGAACGCGGCTTCGGCAATCTGACCGGAGAAGTAGGTCGGGTAGCCGGTGTTGTTGCTGGTGCTGTAGTGCGGCTGGTCGGGCCAGGAGCCGCCGAGGAAACCGGCGCCGATGGCGTCCACCGGCTGGCCGGAGACCTGGACCTGGCCGGACAAGGTGCCCACCAGCGCGCCGTCCAGGTAGAGCGACTGGGTGGTACCGGCCGCCGAGAGCGCGGCGTAGTGCCACTTTCCGTCAGCCACCGAGGCCGAGGTGGCCATCGGGGCGACGCTGTTGTTCCACAGTTCGCCGTAGAGCTTGCCGGAGGTACCCACGTACAGGGCCGGGGTATAGGAGCCGGGGGTGCTGGTCTTGCTGAGGGCATCGGCCTGGTAGGAGAAGAGCACCCCGGAGCCGGTGGTCTTGAACCACATCCCCACCGCCGCATACGAGGCCGATGTCAGCAGGCTGTTGGGCAGGGCCACATACCCGCTGGTGCCGTTGAACGACGCGCTGGTGGTCGGTGAACCGGGCAGGAATCCGGCCGATCCGGGGGTGACACCGCCGGTGTACGTGCCGTTGTCGTTGCCCTCGTTGACCCCGATCTCGCTGGCCGCCGTGGTAGTGCCCGAGGGCTCCCCCAGCCGCCAGTAAGAGGAGGGGTTGGCATCAAGGACACTGGAGCGGTAGTGGGAGCCGGAAGCGGAGCCGGAGGTGTAGGCGTATGCGGTGCAGGCAGTCGACGAGGTCGGCGGACAGACCCCGGTCAGCTGGTCACCGCTGTAGCTGTAGGTCCAGGTCTCGGCCGCGCCGCCGCTGGTGACCGCATCGGTAGCGACCTGGTTGACGTGGCCGCCACCCCAGGCGAAGTGCAAGGAGCGGTTGCTGGCGGTGTTGGTGACCGTGGCCAGGGTGCCATCGGCGTTGTAGGTCAGCGTCTCGCTACGGCCGTCCCGGTCGGTGACCTTGGTCAACTTCCAGGCGCTGCCGACCTGGCGGCCGAGTGTATAGAGCGTGCCCGTCTTGTCGGTGAGCGTGTACCCGCCGCCGCTGATGCTGGCGAAGGTGGCGTAGGTGCCCTGCGGCGGAGCGTAGGTGGTGCCGTCGGCGTTGAGCCCGAAGCGGACCGCGTGCCCGTCCGCCTCGGTGACCACCACCGCGCCGGAACCGTCACCGTCCGGCACCGCGAACACGTCATACGGCGTGGACCACCCCGCGCCGAACAACGTCGTCGTGCGGGAGTCAAGGGAGTTGTAGGAGCGGGTGATCGCCAGCTTCGGGCCCACCACCGACACGCTCGCATCGGTAGCGCCGGTGGTGTAATCACCGACCTGCGGATCGAAGGCCCGCCCGCTGGCGCTCAGGGCCGCGGCCCCCAGGTGAGAGGTGACCAGAGGCTGCGGAACCGTGGTGGAGAAGTACGACGGGTACGACCACGCGCTCGAGGACAGGGTGTCGTTGTTGGAGACCACCCAGTAGTAGGGCTGATTCCACGCCAGTTTCCCGGACGGCACCACCCAGTGCGTGGCGCTGATCGAGCCGGAGTCGACCACCAGCGACGGCGACCCCGGTGTGGGGTTGGAATAGACCTTGAAGTCGTAGGTGAGGCCCTTGCCCGGATAGTTGTCCGGATCGTGCCCGCCGGCGAACAACTCCGGAGTCAAGGAGCCGAGCACCGCGTTCGAGGGCGGTTGAGTGGAGTCGATCTGTGGAGGCGTATCGACGGAGGTGATCTCCGCACACGTGGTGGGCACGCCGTAGGTGAAGTAGAACGATGTGTTCCCGTTCAGGTACATGTCCCAGCACACGTAGTACTGGCCCGGGGCTATCGAACCGATCGAACCGGTCATCGTCACCGAGGAGTTCGGGTTCACGGTGGACGGCACCGCGATCCTGGGTGAGTTCGCTCCCTGGATCTGGCTCCAGGAGGTGGTGTACATGTCCGTGGACAGCGTCATGTTGGACGTAGTCCAGGCCGTCGTGCCCCGGTTGGTGACCTTCACCTGCATCGAGCCGTTGGTGTTGGCCGTCGGCGGCGTGTAGGTCTGCGAGGGAAGAGAGTAGTCGGCGCCGTAGGTGCTGTAGGTGACCGACAGGTAGGGCGGGTAGGAGGAGTTGACGGAGGCGAACTGCTTCCACGCAGCGACTTGCGAGGTGTCCGCGTCTAGCGCCAGGCCCAGGTTGTTCCCGCCGTGGGCCCAGCCCTCGATCAGCTTCACGCCCGCTGCCGACGGGTTGTCGCCGATGTCGATGCCGTGCCAGGACGAGCCGCCGCAGCTGGCGCCGGCTTCGAAACTGCTGGTGCCGATCGTGGACCCGTAGGACAGGCCCGGGTAGTCGGCGATCTGGCTGACGCCCCAGGAACTGGTGATCGCGTGTACGTTGACCGGCTCGGCGGTGCAGCCGCCGGACCAGACGTCATCGAGGTACAGCGAGGCTTTTTCGATGTAGTCGTTCTGGAAGGTCGAACCCGCTGACCAGAACAGCAGGTAGCTGTTGGCCGAGTGGGTGCCGCCGTCGTAGGAGCCGACCTTCAGCACCGAGTCGGTGGAGAAGTTGATGTCGTACGGGGTCTCGACGTAGGTGCTGGAGGACGCGTTGAGGCTGGTCGGGTCGACCTTGACCGGGAAGGCCCGGGAGGAGTCGTGCAGCCATGCCGCGTCCAGCGAGACGCGCAGCGCCGGGGTGCCGTCCGAGGCCGTGGTCAGGCTGTAGGTGACGCCGGTGGAGATGGCGCCCTCGCCGGAGACCTTGCCGCGGTTGGCGTCCTCCATGTACCCGTGCGGAATCGTTTCCTTCACCGCGCCGTGGGCATCGGTGAACTCCACATTGCCGTTGGCCGCCACCCGCGGTGTCAAGCCGGTCAGGTGTAGGGGGAAGACCCAGGTGGTCGGGGCCGAGGCGTCGTGCAGGAGAAGGGTTTCCTTCACCCCGGATGAGGTGGCGGCATACGTCAGATCCGAGGAAGTGGCGATGTTCGGGTAGGTGACTGTGTTGCCCGAAGCCTGGGCCGCCGCCGATGCGGCGCCCTGCAGCCCGTAGGTCACACGCTCGCTGGCGTTGGGGCCGTAGGAGACCAGCTGCGGATCATCGCCACTGGTGGCGAAGCTCGCTGACGGTGCATCGGCACGCTCGGCCCAGCGGCCGTCGGGGCCCTGCTTCAAGGTGGTATCGATGTCCGCCCACGTGCCGTCGGCGGCCCGGTAGTGCACAGCACGGCTGTAGACCCGGGCGGTCAGCGTGCCGTCGGCATTGCGGAACACCGAGGTGTTCGCCGTCCGGTCACCAGGCACCTCCACACCGGTCGCACCTGGCCCGGGTAGGTGAGCGTCACCGGTTGCCTGCTTCCCGTCCGCAGCAGGCGCCGTCTTTGATGTCGATCGCTGACGGGCCTTCAGTATCGCGTCGCGCACCGACTTCGGCGGCGTCACCGGCTTCGCGGTCCACTGCGCCTTGGGCTGAAAGGAAGCGCGCTCAGTCGTGCCGGACGTGTGCGTCTTCGAGGCCGGAAGCGCGCCATGCGGCGTTACCGCCGGCCGACTGGAAGCTTGTTTACCGTCCTTGCCCCGCGTCACAGAAGCCCGGACCTGATGCGGCAACCCAGCCGCTGACCCGGTGCGCTGATGCGGCAGCAGCGAACCAGATCCGGAC
Organism: Streptomyces sp. NPDC055966; assembly: GCF_042269865.1. Taxonomy (NCBI): domain Bacteria; kingdom Bacillati; phylum Actinomycetota; class Actinomycetes; order Kitasatosporales; family Streptomycetaceae; genus Streptomyces; species Streptomyces sp. NPDC055966. The sequence goes on along the minus strand of NZ_JBHJYK010000042.1, from coordinate 13,087 downwards.
GCCAAGGACGGCAGGACCGCCTGGGCCGACTGCGTGCTCAGCACTACCAGCAAAACTCCGCTGACAACCGCAGCGATCCACTGCAGGCTGCGGCGCCGGTCCCGGCGGCTTCCCCCATGCATCACGCCACCGATCACGGCCGACCAGATCGTCACAGCCCAGCGCCCCACGAAGGACCCCCACGCGAAAAGACGCCTCACCTGACGGAGGCGCAGCCGCGCAAGTTGTACCCGCACCGTGAAGATCCAGCAACGGAACAACTGCAGGCCGCACGAGCGGAATTGGGGATATTCACATGCTCTTCATCCCTTTTGAACAGCAACTCCTTTGCTGTTCCATAGCTGTTCACTAAGCGAATCCGAACGATCACTCGACGGAGAAGAATCCGAAAGTCAACGCTATTCGATGACATGGATTTTTTGCGATGTTGCCACATCTCTAAGCTGTTTGGGGGGATTTGATACCGCGCCTGGTTCTACGAAGGGCGCAGCCAGTGGCGCCGCACGGACCTGCTGACAGCCCGTGATCTGCCGACATTCCTGTGGTAAAACCGTGACGGCTCCGTACGTCCCCCACCGCTACGTGCCCCGCGGCCCGCGGAAAGCGGCCCTGCCGCCGAGCCACGAGCAATGCCCGTACGGGTACGGACAAGGAGCCGCCATGCCACGCTGCATACAGCCGGACCGCTACCGCCGAACAGGCACAGTGGCAGCACTTCTCGGCACGCTCACCGTTGCCTTCGCTTCGCTGACCGCATCGCCCGCAGCCGCCGTCGTCATCCGGCAGGCCGAATGGCCGCTGGACGCCCAGCACTACCAAGCCCCCCAGATCTGGCACCTCTCCCAAGGTCAGGGCGTGACCGTCGCCGTCATAGACAGCGGAGTCGACGCCGCCCACCCCGACCTGACCGGACAGGTCCTGCCCGGCACGGGGTTCCTCGGCGATCGGACGGACAACGGCCAAACCGACATCTCCGCCGACTCGCACGGCACCGCCATCGCCGGCATCATCGCCGGGACCGGAGCCGCCAATAGCGGCTCCGGCATGATCGGCCTCGCCCCGAAAGCCAAGATCCTTCCCGTCCGCATCGCCACCCAGGGCGCCGTGGAGCCCGCTGCGCTCGCCGAAGGCGTCAAGTACGCCGCCGACCACCACGCGCAGGTCATCAACATCTCTCTCGCCACCCCCACCCCCGACCCGGTGCTGCGCCAGGCCATCGACTACGCGCTGGGCAAAGACGCCGTTGTGGTCGCCGCTGCCGGAAACAGCGGCCAAAGCGGCAACCCTGCGATGTATCCCGCTGCCTTCCCCGGGGTCATCGACGTCTCGGGCATCGACGCCGCCGGCCAGTTCTGGCCTATGAGCGAATCCGGCCCCCGCACCACCATCGCCGCCCCTGCCACCAACATCTACTCGGCCAACAACCGCGGCCAATACGTCAACGCCGAAGGCACCAGCTACGCCGCTGCTTATGTCTCCGCAGCCGCGGCACTGGTCCGCTCCGCCTTCCCGCACCTGAGCGCAGGACGGACCATCCAACGGCTCATCAGTACCGCGCAGCACCCCAAAGGCCACGATGGTCCCGACAACCAGTACGGCTACGGATCCCTCGATCCACTCGCCGCACTGGGCACGCACGCGGTCGCATCCGGAAGCGCCAACCCCCTACTCGGCCCCCGCCCTCGGCCCGGTGGCACGGGCATCGGCCTCGGCACCATCACCGTCTTCGCAGCCGTGACCGCGCTCGTCCTGGCAGCCGCCACCTCCGCCATGCTGATTCTGCGCAGGAGCCAGCGCCGTTCACCACGCCAGAACAACCGCCCCGCGGAACCGGGCAAGGACAACCGTCCGGCACAGCCGGGCCGCAAGAGGAGGCCGGCAGCCGGGCACAACTCGCAACGCCACGCCCCGGCCCGGGCGGCTGCTGGTAAAAAACCGACGCCAGCTAGAAAACGGACCCGATGAATCCCGCCCCCGACCCGTGTACCCCGCCGCTCCCGCCGGCCGGAACCTCTCCGGAGACCCCCATGCACGTACCGCGCAGGCTCCGCTGGCGACGCCGCCTTTGGATTCCGCTCCTCGCCTTCACATCCGCAGCCATCGGCGCTGTGATCTGGCTGGCGATGCCAACGCCCAGTCACCGCATCACCGCCAACAACATCTCACGTAACTTCCGCGCCTGCCTGTTCACCGACCAGCGCAACGTTCAGACCGCTCAACCGGTGTGGACCGGCATGCAGGCTGCCGCACGCACCACCCCTGTCAATGCCCAGCGCATCGTGGCGCCCAACGGCACCACCAACGACCTGCTGCCGTACGCCAATAGCCTCGTTCAACGCAAGTGCGGACTCATCCTGGCCATCGGAGCAGACCTCCACGACACCGTCAGAACCGCTGCCCAGCACAATCCACACCAGCACTTCCTCTACACCGGAAAGCCCATCCCGCTGAGCAACGTCCAGCAACTGGGCAACCCCACCGCGGACACAGCGAAGAGCCTGGTGACAGCCCAAGCGCAGAAACAACAAAGGATGAGCAGGCCAGCACCTTCCACGAAGCCCTAAGGCTCGTCCGCAGCCCGCAAGAACGCCCACAGCCTTTCCTGGGCAGCCTATCCATTCGGCACCTTTCACGGGGAGATTCCGCACGTCGGGTGGCAGTACATACCAGGCCAACGTCGCCTCCGTTGAGCGATCTTGGGGCCGGTTGAGTCCCGACTTCGTGGCACGTGATCGCATGGATGAGTCATGAATTCGTGATAGTCCCCGCGGTCATCGCACCGGACCTGAGATTCAGAACTACAGGGACCTGACAGTGCCAACGGTTGTGTCGGCAGGTGCCCCATGGGTACCGACCCGAGCGCACATCACCATGGCAACCCCGATCCGGTGGTAGCGCACACCCATTTCTCACCGTGGTCGTCCGACCCGGCGCCTACTATGCCCGAATGCCCGTCCCCCAGCGGGTGAACGCGAATGTCATCAGCAGAAAGACGGCGAGCATTGAGTCCAAGAAGGATCAAACACCGCAGATCGCGCGTCCGGCTGTCGCTGGGGATCGCGGGCGTGCTGGCGGTCGCGGCGGGGGCTGGAGTCACGGCACTGGCGCAGGCCAAGCAGCCCGCTGGGCCGCAGCCGTACGCGTTGCAGCACGAATTCGCTGCGGCGGCCCAGGAGTTCCACGTGCCGCAGAGTGTGCTGATGGCGGTGGCGTATCAGGAGAGCCGGTGGGACAGCCACAACGGCATGCCGAGCACCACGGGCAACTACAACGTGATGGGTCTGACCCAGGTCAGCCCGCAGGCGCTGAAGCGGCCTTCGGGTAAGGACCGGACGGCCGAACTCGACATGCGCGGTGACGACCACCGGGGCAAGTTCCGCCCGGACGCACGGGTGCTTGCAGACGTGGGCGCGGTTGCGGCGTCCGCTCCGGCGCTGCACACCCTTGACCAGGCCGCGAAGCTGATCGGCCAGCCGGACAGCACGCTGCGCGGGGACATGGGCAAGAGCGTACGCGGTGGGGCCGCGTTGCTCGCACGCTACGAGAAGGCGGCCACCGGCGCTCTTCCGGCGGACCCGGCGCAGTGGTACCCGGCGGTGGAGCGGTTCAGCCAGTCCCCGGGCTCCGCGGGGGCCGTGCAGTTCGCGCGGCGGGTCTACACCCACATCCGTACCGGGCTGAGCCGCACCACGACCGACGGGCAACAGGTCATCATGTCCGCTCAGCCGGCGCTGCGGCCGCACATCACGAGTGCGGGCTACCGGCCGGCCGACTACTGGACCGCAGGCGGAACCACCACGGGATACGCCCCGGCCGGGTACGCCGTTCCGGCGGACGGGACCACGACGCCGACGCCCGAGTGTCCGTCCGGCCTCGTCTGCAACTTCGTCCCGGCCGCGTACACGCAGAACGATCCGAACGACAAGAGCAACTACGGCAATTACGACGTCGCGAACCGTCCGGCGGACGGCAACACGATCCGGAATATCGTCATCCACGACACGGAGTCCGACTACGCGACGACGGTCAAACAGTTCCAGGATCCGACCGCCTACGCGAGCGCCAACTACGTGATCCGTTCCTCTGACGGGCTGGTCACGCAGATGGTGCCCAATGAGGACATCGCCTGGCACTCGGGCAACAAGTTCGTCAACATGCATTCCATCGGGATCGAGCACGAGGGCTACGCGGTTTCCGGCGCGTCCTGGTACACCGAGTCGGAGTACGAGTCCTCGGCGGCGCTGGTGAAGTACCTGGCCGCCACGTACAACATCCCGCTCGACCGTGAACACATCTACGGGCACGACAACGTCGCCGGCCCGCTGGACGCCTACGTCGCGGGCATGCACTGGGACCCCGGCCCCTTCTGGGACTGGACCCACTACATGCAGCTCCTGGGCGCGCCCATGGGCTCCAACCCGGTCGGCGACCCGCTGCAAGCCGGTGAACTGGTCACCATCACCCCGCCGTTCACCACCGCCAACGAGCCCCCGGTCGACAACGCCTCCGCACAGCCGGCCAACTTCGTCTACCTGCGCACCGGCCCCTCCGCCGGCGACCCGCTGATCACCGACCCCTACCTGCACTCCTCCGGCACCGGCACCACGACCGCCTACGACTGGGGCGACAAGGCAGTCGCCGGGCAGCGGTTCGCCGTCGCCGCCCAGCAGGGCGACTGGACGGCCATCTGGTACAGCGGGCAGGAAGCCTGGTTCGACAACCCCGGCGGCCAATGGACCATCCCGTCCGCCGACAGCACCCAGACCCTGATCACCGCCAAGGACGGCGCCGCCTCGATCCCCGTCTACGGCCGCGCCTACCCCGAGGCCGGCGCCTACCCCGCCGGCGTCACCGCACAACCGGTCACTGCCCTGTCGAAGTACACCATCGCGGCCGGACAGCTGTACCTCGCCCAGCCCGCCGTGAAGGGCGACTTCTACAACTCGGTGAACATCGACGGCAGTGCCGTCGATGACCGCACCCTGGTCACCGGAACGACCACCTATTACCCGATCCAGTACAACGGCCGCCTCGCGTACGTCGCCACCGCCGACGTCAGGACCGTCACGCCGGTCGCGCCGACGGCCAGCGGCGTCACGATGCAGCCGGGCCAGTTCCTCATCCCCGGCCACAGCCTGTCCAGCGCCGACATGACGCTGACCATGCAGAACGACGGCAACCTCGTCGCCTACCTCAAGACCGGCGGCAGCGGGAACGGCCCGGCCGTATGGGCCAGCGGCACAGGCGGCCACACCGGCGCCTACGCCTTCATGCAGAGCGACGGCAACCTGGTCGTCTACAAAAGCGGCGGCGGCCCAAGCACCGGCGGCGCCCTCTGGTCCACCGGCACGTCGGGCCACACCGGCGCCTACGCCACCCTCCAGAACGACGGCAACTTCGTCGTCTATGCCAGCGGCGGCGCCCCGAGCACCGGTGGTGCCCTGTGGTCGACCCACACCTACAAGCGCGGGCAGACCATCGCTTCCGGCCAGAAACTCTGGGCCGGCTGGTGGGCCCAGGCCCAGTACACCCGGCTGGTCATGCAGCTCGACGGCAACCTGGTCATCTACCGCAACAGCGACGGCACGGCCGTCTGGTCCAGCCGCACCTCGGGCCACTCCGGCGCCTACGCCTCCATGCAGAGCGACGGCAACCTCGTGGTCTACAAGAGCGGCGGCGGCCCGAGCAGTGGCGGCGCACTCTGGTCCACCGGAACCTCTGGCCACTCCGGCGCCTATGCCACCCTCCAGAACGACGGCAACTTCGTCGTATACAAGAGTGGTGGCGGCCCGAGCAGCGGCGGCGCGCTGTGGTCCACCGGTACCTACAAGGACGTGCCCTGACACGACTGACCGTCACCACCTTCGGTCCCAACACCATGATGGGGACGGACGGTGACTTCAATGGCGACGACAAGGACTACGCCGTCGACACTCCGGCCGTGTTCACCCTCACCGCCGACAGCAACGGCGGCTTCGCCGCACCCGTCCGCCGCTACACCGACCAGTAACGACACACCACGCCAATCACGACCGGGCCGGGCACCCTGCACGGGGCCCGGTCCGGCTCACTCCCAAGGAGGATGGGTGTCCCAGCACACCCTGAGGAGCGGATGCATCGCGGTCGCCGCGGCATGCGCCCTCGCCACGGGGGCCCTGCCCCTGACGGCGGCGATAGCCTCGGCCGACTCGCCCAGCGAGACGGTCATACCGGCCGCGCTGCTGAACAACCCGCCCAAAGACAACGTCGTCTTCGCGGGCACCGGTGGCTTCTTGCACCGGTCCGACACCCAGTCCACCTTCGTGTGGACGAAGTACGCGGGCGGACCGGACATCCCAGTACCGCAGGTCACGGGGAACACGGTGCCCGGGTACTGGGGCGCGGGTTCCGACGTGGTGGCGACCCCGTCTGCCGACGGGTACCAGCTGCACGACATGGACTCGGACACGACCACCACCATCACCCCTGGTGCGGACCAGAGTTACCTGGGAACCTTCGGTTCGCGCGTGCTGACGGTCACCAAGGCCGCCGATGGAACCGTGACGGGCTTCCACGTGCTCGGCACGACGGACGGGCAGCAGACCGACACCCCGGTCACCGGCTGGCCCGCGGGCGCCACGCCGCAGACGCCGGTACTGGCCGGGGACGCCGACTCGGTGGTACTGCGCTACACCGAGAGCACCAACGGCACCACCGAGAACCGGCTCGCGCTGGTGGATCTGGCGGCCGGCACGGTCACGCCCATCATGGGGCCACTGGCCCCCTTGGCCCACGTCGTGCTGTCTGCCAAGTACATCGCCTGGTACTCGGCATACGGATCCGACGGGACGACATCGGCGGGGCAGGTCCACGTCGTGTCCCGCTCCGCCCCCGACGGAACGGAGACCACCATCCAGGTCCCAGCGGCGCCGCTGGGCAGCGGGTACACCAGCCACGTGCGCTCCCTGGGCATCGCTGGCGACTCCCTGCTGATCGCCGACTTGGTGTCGCACGGCGGTCCGTTCACCCCGGACGACACACTCGGCTACCCGCTCTACGCGCTGCCGCTGTCCGGCTCCGCCACCGTGACCCCGGTCCTGGACCACGTCTACTTCAACACGCTCAGGCAGGAGCCTGACGGCGTCGTCGCCGTCGGCGGCCCCGCCGCCACCGACTGGGCGGCCCACCTGTTCACCGCCGGACCGGACGGGACCCCGACCGGCACCGCCGTCGACTCCGACCCCGCCATACCCACCCCCCTTGACGGGCTGGCCCTCGGCGGCGGGAAGCTGTACACGGTCGAGCGCGGGACAGGCGGTGGGGATTACGTCCACGACCGAAGCATCCAGCCGGGTTCCCCGCCCTCCTACGGCCCCGAGCAGGACTTCAGCGATTCCCTCGCCCCGACCGACTGCGACACCGCGGCCACCTGCAACCCGCCCATCGCCAACGGCGACGGGAGCATCTCCCAGCTACGCCCGGGCGACAGCACCCAAGGCGACGCCATCGCCGTGAAGATTCCCGACCTGAACCCGATCCTGGTCACGCCGGGCTCCACCGGCGGCACCCTCGTCGACGCCGAAGGCCGCTACGTGGTCTACGACGGAGGGTCCACGAAGAAGCAGTACATCGGCGACGCGGACGCGGGTGGCACCAGCCACGTGCTCTTCAGCCGCCCCATCTCCGCTGCCGCGCTGTCCGGCTCCACCGTGTGGGTCCCTGGCAACACGGCAGGCACACTGACCCAGATCGACCTCACCACCCGGCGCACTGCCCAGACCGTGACGACCGACGCCCCCTGCGTGCCCAACGAGCTGCAGGCTGCCGCCCAGCACTGGGTGTACTGGTCCTGCGGGCCGTCCGGCCCGGCCGGCGTGCACGACCTGACCACCGGCAAGGACATCCCGGTACCCGCCGGTCCCGCCCAGCTCGGCGACGGTTTCGTCGTCGAGCACGACGCAGCGGCGGGCAAGCTGACCCTCACCGACGTCCACACCGGCACCGCCACCACCACCGACCTGGCCGACCTTCCCACCGGGCCGGTCGCCGACGACCGCCGGGTGACCTGGGCCGTCGACAAGTACCAGGGCACCATCGCCTACCTGGACAGCGGCAAGAACGTCCACCTCGTCGACCCGCACATCCCCGCCTCCACCCCCGCACATGCCGCAGGCGCCTTCATCTACCCCGGCCAGCAACTCCCCTCGGGGCACAGCCTGAGCAGCTCGACCATGACGCTGACCATGCAGACCGACGGCAACCTCGTGGCCCGCCTGAACACCGGCAAGGGCACCGGCCAGGTGGTCTGGTCGACCGGAACAAGCGGCAACACCGGTGCGTACGCGGTGATGCAGACCGACGGAGAACTCGTCGTCTACAAGAGCAGCGGCGGACCCGGCAGAGGCGGTGCCCTGTGGTCCGGCCCTGCGGACGGCGCGCCGGGCGCGTACGCCACCGTGCAGGACGACGGCAACATCGTCGTCTACGAGCAGGCAAGCACCACACCGCTCTGGGCCAGCGGCACCAACGCGCACTCGCAGACCGTTCGCGGCGGCACTACCCTCAAGCCCGGCTGGTGGACGCAGGGCACCTACACCCGCCTGGTCATGCAGACGGACGGCAACCTCGTGCTCTACCGCCGCCGTGACGGCGCCGCCCTCTGGTCCAGCCGCACCTACGGCCACGCGGGCGCGTACGCCATGATGCAGACGGACGGCAACCTCGTCGTCTACACGAGCCACGGCGGGGCGCTGTGGTCGACCGCCACCAACCACCACTCCGGCGCCTACGCGATAGTGCAGAACGACGGCAACGTCGTCGTCTACACCAGCACCGGCGGGCCGGGCAAGGGCGGCGCCCTCTGGGCCACCGGCACCAACACCACCGCACGATGACCAGACCCTGACGCTGCCATGCACAGCACGGGGCCGCGCACACCGCGGCCCCGTCAGGGCACGACTACGGCCAGGATGGCGACCTCATCGCCAACACCAACTACTGATCTCTTCGACCAAGGCCCCGCCGACCCGTGACGGCGCTGCTCGCCTGTTGATGGGCGTGAAAGCGTACTGCCCGAAGCTGCGGGAGCAGGTCGTGAGTGAGCTACGGGACAGCGGCGCACGCCGCAACGGCCTCGGCCTCCTTGTGCCCCACCGCCACGTACCGGGCAGCAGAAGGCCAGAGAGGGCGGCGGACACACAGAGGCCCGCACGGACCTCCAGATTGGCCCATGCGGGCCGCCACAGGGCCCAAATCAGCAAGTGACTTGGACCAGAAATCGATCAAGTAAAGGATGAAAGGCCATTTCAAGGGGTGTCTGACTGACCTTTCTCGGGTCCGATTTCGGGATTCAAACCAGAGACCCGGGTTCGACGTAATTCGGAGCCTCTGGAGCAACGGCATGCCCGCTGGCCTGTGGCTTCAGCTTCTCGGCTGCCACAGGTCGTTTCTCTAGGTGCTCGCGTTTCCGCAGGTGGCGAGGCTCTCCGGTGCGGTCTCCGAGGACTTGGCCGAAGGCTGTCTCGAAGCTGCTGCGTGATCGACGATAGAGCGTCGATCACGGACCTCGCCCTGGGGTCGCCAACTTGCCCCGTTTCAGAGGGGTTTGCATCCACCGTTCTTTGGTCCATTGTTGGCCCGTCGGCCTGATCGGCCAGGCCGCCGACCTGCTCGTTTCTCTATGCCTAGAGAAACGAGCGATTCGGGGCGCAAGCCGAGAGTCTGCAGGTCAGTGGGCAGTTCGAGCCTCCAGGCGAGACGAATTATGTCGAACGCGGGGCCGGGACGGGCCGTCCAAAGCACGCACTGCACGATCGCGCTCCTCGCCCGAGAAACGGACGAGCAGGGCCATGACCCTGCCCAGCTCGTCCTCACCCGACGTCACCGATCACCCGCCAGGTCGAGATCGCGGCTGGGGACCTCGGCAGGAACCTCGACCGACTGGGGCCGACGCCACGGCTGCGCAATGGGCTGAGACAGCGCGCGCCGCCACGGCTCCGCCGGCAGCTTCCCCGCAGGCTCGAACGGCTCACCGGGACGAGGAAACGCCACCACCTGGCCCACCCCCTCCGCCTCGTACTTCGTCCACTTCCCTGGCTCCGCCCACGCATGCGGAGCCAGGTTGAAGGTGCCCTAGTGGATCGGGACAGGACACCGCCCGGCTGACCTCCTTGCAGGTCAAGGTGTGCCTGCTCGACGACAGCGACGGGATCCTGATCCCCGACGAGACGGGGGTGCGAAGTCCTCGACCGACGCGGTTGGCGGCTGCCCGCCAGTACTCCGGTTCGGTCGGCGGAGTCGATCTGTGCCAGGTCGCGGTGCACCCGGCCTTCGCCACGTCCGTTGCACGTAGGTGAGGTGGTCTGCTTCACCGTCGCGAAGGGCCACAACGCGGTACGCGGTGAGCCATTCGAGGGCTGCCATGGCCATCCCGAAGGCCCAGCCAGCGATAGTTGACCCATGCGGGGCGAGGAGTATGAGGCAGACCACCACCGGCAGGACGACGAAACCCGCCGCCAGGAACAAACGGGTGGGCGTCTCGCCGAAAGCAATCGGAACGGTGCGGCGTCCGATCCTGACCTCTTGGAAGACCCAGTACCACGAGAGGCGAAGGTCGTCGTGGAGGAAGGTGATATCGACCCGCAGAAGAGCTACCAGCCAGGTTGACCAGCGTCTTTCTCCACGCTCCCTACCTTGAAGAACTCCAAGACCATGATCAGTGCGTGATTGATGTGCGTCGCTGACCTGTCGGGAGAGACCCCGCCCCACCAGGGGCTTGCGGTCCTCCGCAAATCTCCCCCTGGGTGGCAGGCACGTCACGGTCCCGGCAGGGCTCGCCGTACCCGGGCTCAGAGCCCTGCGGCACTGCTGGCATGCTGGGCCGCTGTAGTGAGCCAGTCAACGTGGGAGTGACCGTGGTACACCGACACGACAGCAGCGAATCGCTGATCGACCCGGCCTACACCGGCCGCCTGGATTGCACGCGAGTTCCGAAGAACAGGATGCCCGACCAGGAGACGGCGCCCCAGGCGGTCTACCGGATGATCCACGACGAGTTGCTGCTGGATGGCAGTTCACGGCTGAATATGGCGACGTTCGTGACGACGTGGATGGACCCAGAAGCCGAGAGGCTGATGGCCGAGACATTCGACAAGAACATGATCGACAAGGACGAGTATCCGCAGACCGCGGAGATCGAACGCCGCTGTGTCAACATCGTCGCGAGTCTCTTCCACGCGCCTGTGGAGGGCGACGCGGTCGGCGTCTCCACCCTCGGCTCCTCCGAGGCGGTCATGCTCGGCGGTCTCGCCATGAAGTGGAAGTGGCGTCAGCGCCGCCAGGCCGCCGGACTCTCCTCGGACCGCCCCAATCTGGTGATGGGCTCCAACGTCCAGGTGGTGTGGGAGAAGTTCTGCCGCTACTGGGACGTCGAGCCCCGCTATGTGCCCGTGGCCCACGACCGGTTCACCGTCGACCCCGACGAGACCCTGACCTATGTGGACGAGAACACCATCGGCGTCGTGCCCATCCTGGGCACCACCCACACCGGCGAGTTCGAGCCCATCAAGGCCATCCACGACAAGGTTGTGGCCTACAACGCCGAGCACGGCACCGACATCGCGATCCACGTCGACGCCGCCTCGGGCGGTTTCGTCGCCCCGTTCCTCCACCCCGGCCTGGAGTGGGACTTCCGGCTCCCGCAGGTGAAGTCGATCAACGTATCCGGCCACAAATACGGCCTCACCTATCCCGGCATAGGCTTCGTCGTGTGGCGCTCGGCCGAGGACCTGCCCGAGGACCTGATCTTCCACGTGAACTACCTGGGCGGCGACATGCCCACATTCACCCTCAACTTCTCCCGCCCCGGGAACCAGGTCATCGGGCAGTACTACAACTTCGTACGCCTGGGCCGGGAGGGCTACACCAAGATCATGGCCGGGCTGCGGAACACGGCGCACTATCTCGCCGACGGCATCGCGAATTTCGGTGTCTTCGACGTGATCAGCGACGGCACCGACATCCCCGTCGTCTCGTTCAAGCTCAACGACCCGAGCAGGTTCACGGTCTTCCACGTCTCCGACGAACTGCGCCGCCACGGCTGGCAGGTGCCCGCCTACACCATGCCGCCGAACGCCGAGGACATCGCCGTCCTGCGCATCGTGGTCCGCGAGGGCTTCGGGCGCGATCTCGCAGAATCCCTCCTGGCCGCCATCGGCAACGCGGTCGACCGGCTCACCACCACCCCGCCGGCCCACACGGCCGAGTCCGGCTTCTCCCACACCTGACGGCTGCGGACTGCTCCGGCACAGGGAAGACCCAGGTCAACTGAAGGCTGTCCGGTGGAGGCTCTTCGAGGGCCGGCCATGGGGTTATCCCATGGCCGCTCGGGCCGCGTCGAGAAACGTCAGTCGGTTGTCCTCCAGGTAGTCCCGCACGCTCTCACCATCGGGCAAGCCTTCCCACACGGTCCGGTTGAGGTCGAGGAAGTACGCGCGCGCGGCGTCATGCACGGGCGGGGGAAACTGCATGCGGATGAGCGGCTCCGCGACCCATGATGTCCTGGGTCTTCAGGTACCAGGCGTGGGTGTCGTTGGACTCGGGAGGCCGGCTGAACGCGGAGCGTTTCACCTCCGCCGCCTCGATGAACCGCTCCAGCACGCCAGCCGTTCGGCGCGCAGGGTCGCTGACAAGGCGATCTGCTGCGGATGTTGTTCGGCACGTTGCGCCGACAGCTGAGTGGTGTGCTGGACGAGATAGGACAACAAGCCGCCGGGGACGAGCCACCCAAGGATTTGAGTGTCACTCATCGCTGACCTGTGGCTTTGTTCACGAGAATGAGCAGCACGCTGTGCACACGTGGCGGGCCCGCCAGCAAGCGTGCTTGCCTTCGGGGACAGGAGCTATCGCGCTCATCTCCAAAGTGCAGACGCAGGGGTGAGCCGCCTCGAAGAAGGGCGGCGCAGTCCGATTGCCGTGATGGCCATGGCGGCCCGTCAGGCTCGGCTCGACCCGGCACGGGCTCGGGTTGCGGAGCGCGGGTGCCCGGGGCCGAGAGCGGGTAGTTGGCCGCCGCTGCGGTCCCGGTCCTCGGGCTGCTTCTCGGGTTCGC
>NZ_JBHJYK010000041.1:0-45558 GCF_042269865.1 Streptomyces sp. NPDC055966 | reverse complement strand
CCACCCTCACCGGCCTCCACGTCTACGCAACCGCACACGGCATCGCCCTCACGACAGAGACAAAACCACCGTGTTGATTCTTTACGAGCCCTAAGTGCCTGCCTCGGTGTCGGCGACGCGGAGGCCGTCGATCACGAAAGCCGCGAAACGGCGTACTGCTGCGTCGCGCGTGGAGGCGGGTGCGGCGGTGAGTCCGCGGCCGGCGAGGAGGATGACGACGAAGTCATCGAACACGAAGTCCGGACGTAGTCGACCTGCAGCCTGCGCGCGGCGGATGACGGTCGAGACGACGCGGCCCAGCTCCTCGCGGTGTGCCGCGAGGTCGACGACGTCGGGGTGCGCCGACATGAACGCGTCCGTGAAGCCCTGGTTGCGCGCGTTGAGGAGCAGGATGCGCTCGACGACGTCGCAGAACCCGCGCCACGGATCCGGGTCGGCGGTGCCGTCGTAGACGATTGAGCTGCACTCGGCGAGCTCTTCCTCGAACGCCTCGAGCACCAGGTCCTGCTTCGTCGGGAACCGGCGGTACAGGGTCGCGGGCCCGACGTCCGCACGCCTGGAGATCTGTCGCATCGTCACCTCCAGCCCGGACTCCGCGAAGAGCTCCCGGGCCGCGGCGAGGACACGGTCGCGATTCTCCCTCGCGTCGACACGCAGCAGGTGAGTCATCTTTCAGGCGATCTCTCTCACAACAGCAAGTGGACGCACGCGTCCGTTACGTTCGATCGTACGGGAGCCATCCGGCTCGAACCAGCCAGGAGCGATGCATGCGAGCAGTCTCAATCCGTACCTTCGGCAGCCCGGACGGCATGGAGGTCGTCGATGTCCCGGTCCCCAGCCCAAGCGCAGGCGAGGTCGTCATCCGGACCGCGGCGATCGGGGTCGGCGGAGTCGACGCGGTGATCCGGCGCGGCACGCTGGGCGCACTCGGCCCGGCCATGTCTCGCGACGGTCTGGTGCCGGGAAGCGAGGTGGCTGGGACGATCACGGCCGTGGGAGCGGGCGTCGAGGCGTCGTGGCTCAACCGACGCGTCTGGGCGTTCACCGGCGTCTCTGGCGGCTACGCCGAGCAGGCGGTCGCGAGGATCGAGAACGTCACGGCACTTCCCGCCGACCTGACGCCCGTCGACGCGGTGACACTCGGCAGCGCGGCCCCGGTGGCGCACTTCGCCCTGCAGCAGGCGCACTTCGCCAAGGACGAGACCGTGCTGGTACGTGGCGCGGCCGGCAGCATCGGCATCGCAGCCGTCGAGATCGCAGCCCGAGCCGGCGCACGGGCAGTCGCGGTGACTACGTCGTCAGCCGAGCGGGGCGAGCGGCTGATGGAGCACGGCGCGACACACGTGCTCGACCGTGACGGGAACAGTACGCGCGCTCCCGAGCCGGCCGACTTCGATGTGATCGTCGACATCGTCGCCGGGCCAGCGCTGTCCTCGTTCCTCGCGCGGCTCGCACCCAACGGTCGACTGGTGCTGGTCGGCCTCGTCGCCGGGCCTCCTCCGGCGGACTTTGGGCCGGCGCTGCTGAGCCGGTTCCGGCAGTCGGTGTCGGTCGCGACCTTCAGCCTGGACACGGTGCCGCGAGCTGACCTGGCCCGGGTACGAGCCGACCAGTTCGAGACCGCGGCGCGGGGCGACCTCAGCGCCGTCGTCCACGCCGTCCTCCCGCTCGAAGCCGCAGCAGACGCCCACCGGCGGATGGATGCCGGCGAGGTCTTCGGGCGTATCGTCCTGACACCGTGACCTACTGCCGCCCGGTCTCAGGCTGGTGCACAGCCGATCGACACAGCGGTGCCGCCGCGCGCTGTGTGAGCACGGAAGTTGTGTACCGGGCACGCGCGCGCGAGCTCCTGGAGCGTGTAGCGGCTGGGCAGGACCCACGGCCGGCTACCGCTGGCGAGTTCGTGATCGGGCTCCTGGATGCCGTCAACCCGCACCGCCACCGGATTTGACGAACCACCGGTAGGTGTCGCGTCGGAAAAGGGCCGTCCAGAGGAAGGGTTCGCCGAAGTACGCGGACTCGGACGGTTCTTCGCGCATGAGTCCAGGTCTCCGTTGTATGTAGTGTGCGGAAATGACGAGAAGCGAGCGGCTCGCGGAGCAGTTGGACTGGCACTGGCGCAAGAACCTGCGGCCGCGGCTGGACGGTCTTACCGATGAGGAGTACTTCTGGGAGCCGGTGCGCGGCTGCTGGAGCATCCGCCCTCGTGGTACGTCGGCCGCACCGATGTCGGCAGGTTCGGGGGAGTGGACGATGGACTCCGCGTCCCCTGACCCGGTGCCGGCGCCGGTGACCACGATTGCCTGGCGGCTGGCGCACATCGTCGTCTCGTGCCTGGGTTATCGGGTCGGATGGCACTTCGGCGGCCAGGACGTCGACTCCCGGACATTCGCCTATGCGGGGACCGCTGACGAGGCGCTGGAACAGCTCGATGAGATGTACGGGAGCTGGAACGCGGGGGTCCGCGCGCTCTCGGACGCTGACCTGGAGAATCCGCCCACGGTGGGTCCCGAGCGGTTTCCCATGGAGGGCATCGTCCTGCACGTCAACAGGGAGCTGATCCATCACGGCGCTGAGATTTCCCTGCTGCGCGACCTCTACCGCTGGCAGGACGGAGCCGTACCGCACCGAATATGACTTTTCGGTAACCGGCGATCGAGCTTCGGTAGCTTACTTGGATTCCGTGACGCTCTGCGGCTGCTGCCGCCGAGAAGCCTCACGATCTTTAACCGGCGGTGTCCGGTGCGGTTGTTCCTACGACTACCGGCGGTGGTGTCCGCGGAGCAAGAGGCGTGCGGGAGCGCCGAGTTGGCGGATGGGCCGGGCCGGGGGAGTGGGTGCCGTTGGCATGTGCACCGACGTCTTTGAGCGCTGTCCGCCGGCGCGGCCCTCGCCGCTCCGGCGGGCGCGAGTGCCGCGCCGAACGTGAGCGTCTCGTGCTCGGCGTCCGGCGAGACCCACTTCAGTCCTGGCGTGCAGCTGTGGCCGCGTCAGCAGCACGTCTCCTACCAGGGCCAGGACGGCCAGTGCAACGACAACACCGAGGCCAGTATCGCTAGCGCGCGGATCACGGCCGACTTCGACGGCGTGACTCTCTCGTGTCTGTCCGGCGGCGGCACGGGCAGCGGCACCGGAACGATCGAGTGGAGCACCACGGACGGCTACAGGCTGCGCAGCGTCGTCAACCTGACCATCGACCGCACCGTCCTCAACGACGCGACCGTGTCCGGCTACGTGACCGAGGGCTTGTTCAAGGGGCACGGCTTCAGCGGCACGTTCTCGACGAGTCTGTTCGGTGGTGCGGGCAAGTGCACCATCGGCGCCCCGTTCGGCGGTGTGAAGGAGGCCGCGTTCACCGGCGAGTACAGCATCGACTGACCCCCGAGGGCAGGCAGGCGCCGGCGCACACCGTCGGCGCCTGCCGCGGTCCGGCAGTAGTGCTCGCGATCCGTGTCGCCGCCCGAGTGTGCCCGTCCCTTGTGACCACCCCTGGTCACAGACGTACACCAGGGCCCTCAGCCGGGTGTCGGCTGTCTCGGCCGCGGCGAGCGCGTGGACGAGGTGTGTCTCCCATCGGGTACGGGTTGTAGGTGGAAGATCCGTAGGTTGCGGTTGCAGCGTGCGTCGTAGGCCGCGTAGCCGGGTGACACGGACAGGATCGTCTGCCAGATTTCCTCGCGCTCGTGTCCCTGGGTCTCACGGGCGATGACAGGGAGCTGTTTCCCCAGGGTGACGACGGTGGCGTGCGGGTGCCTGAGGAGGTTGACGCTCCATGCCGGGTGGTTGTCTGCGCCGAGGTTCGAGTCGATGACGGCGAAGCCGCGCCCGTATGGCACGTGGAACAGCGGGACTTGCCGGGGCTGTCCGGTGCGGGCACCGGTGGTGGTGAGCAGGAGTGAGTGGAGGCCTACTGTCCGTCCGATACTGAGACGTCCCATGGTGCGGCGCTGCAGGAGCGCGTCGACGGGGACCATGGCTCTCATCGGCCCGTTGGCCCAGCGGCTGGTGGCGATCCGGTTCAGGAACCGCAGCACGAAACCCGTGTGTGAGGCGGGTGGTGCGGGGCGGGAGGTCGGCGTGGTGGGTGAGGTCGGTGCTTCGGTCCTGGGCGCCGGTACGGAACGCGTGGTGGCCTGTGCGGCGCCGGCTCGGCGGCTGGTTGGCTGGTGAGGCCGCAGCAAGGCCGGGCCCCGGGTTGTGGTGGCCGGTGTCGGTTCGCCGGTCGTGGGCTGGGGGTTCGTGCTGTTGTCGTTCACCGTGTACGTCGTGTGTCGGGGAGTGGTCCGGTCATGTCGTTGTGTCCTCGTGGCCTGGGAATCTCGGGGCGGATGTTGCCGGTGGAGCGGTGGCGGTTTCGCAGGACGAACGTCGTCGTGCCGATTGCCGTCATGGCAAGGGCCCAGCACGCTCCGAGGGCGAGGTAGGAGCAGGGCAGTGTGCCCAGGCGTGCGGCGCTGGTGGCGGACTGCATCGCACCGTAGGTGGGCAGGAGTCGGATCACGGGGCTGTCGGCCGCTGGATTGGCGATCGGGTTCTGCAAGCCCACGTCGAGGAAGCTGACCATGATGACCAGGAGGGTCCCGGCGAGTTCGCTGCGCAGGACGGCGGCGAGCATGATGCCGGCTCCTCCGTAGATGAGGCCGCCGACGAACAGCGCGGCGGCCAGCAGGTCCAGCCGTTCGGGTTTCCAGAACACCCGGACCCAGAAGGTGGCGTAGAGCGCGACCGGTGCCGCGGTCAGCAGGAGGGTGGCGTACTTGGCCGTCACCAGGCACAGGCGTGGGTAGCCGGCCATCACCAGTCGGCTGTCGAACTCCGCGGACTGGGAGGTGGCGAGGAACATCATGAATCCGATGATCAGCGCCAGGGAGTGCAGGGCCCCTGTGAGCTGGATGAGGATGTTGCCGTCGACGGTGATGGTCCGGTCGGCCGCACGCAGGAAGAAGGGAACGGGCGTCTTGGCGCTCACGGTGTAGGCGAGGGAGAGCCACAGGGGGATGAAGAAGACGACCAGGGCCAGCGCGAGGCGGTTGCGCAACTGCGCGAGGACGGCGAAGCGGACCGCGGTGACAAAGCACAGCCATACTCGGCTCATGCCGCGCCCCCGCGGGTAGTGCCGGCGAGCTGCCCAGCGTCGTGCAGGGACCCGCCTGTGAGCTGGTATACGGCATCGAGGCGCTCGGTGTCGTAGGCGAGGTGGGAGACCACCAGGACCGAGCAGCCGCTCTCCCGCAGAGTTCGGGCGACGTCCCAGAACCGCAGGTATGTCTCCCAGTCGAAGCCTTGATAAGGCTCGTCCAGGAGCAGCAGCCGGGGGTTGTGCATGAGCGCGAGGGTGAGATTCAGTTTCTGGCGGGTGCCGCCGCTGAGCGTGTGGACGCGCTGATGGCGGTACTCGGCGAAGTTGAGTGTCTCCAGCAGTTCCAGTGCCCGGTCGAGACGGTCCAGGCCGTAGGCGACCTGGAAGTAGCGCAGGTGCTGGTCGACGGTGAACGCCTCGTGCAGGACGGTCTTCTGCGGGCAGTAGCCCATCTTTCCCCCGCGTGCCACCATCCCGCTGTCCATCGGCAGATCGCCGACAAGGATCCGCAGGAGCGTGCTCTTGCCCGCGCCGTTCTCGCCGACGATCCCTACCAGTCGGCCGGCGGAGAGATCCAGGCTCGCACCGCGCAGGACGGAGCGCCGTCCATAGCTCTTGTGCACGTCGCGCACGCGCAGCACGAGATCACCGCCCGGCACGGGCCACCCCACATGAAGAAGTCACACGGGCCGTAACGGCTGACCTTGCAGAACGTGGCGGTGCGGCACGGAGTATCACCGAATCTTGTGAACAGTGATCATCCGCACGGAGCTGCGACGTTCCTACTCGGAAGGGTGCTCGTTGTGGTGAGAGGTCGACTGCGGCTGAGCTCGGCGAGTTCCCGGTGATCGCCCAGACGTCTCACACGCGCCAAGCATCTGGAAAGGTCGAGGGTGAGCAACTTCGTCGGTGCGGTGTCCGCGCCTGGGTTGGTTCCTCCGCGAAGCGGGGAGCCCGGGGCCGATTCGTTGCCGGGTCGGACGGAGCGTCCGTGGGCAGCACGTCTGGAGGAGGCGTTGGACGACCTGTACGCGGTGCGTCCGGACGCGGCCGTGACGCGGCAGTTGTGCGCGCTGGCAGAGCTGGGGGACGTTCCGGCAGAGGTCGCCGAACAGGCGGACCGGCGGCTGCACAGTGCGCTCATCCGCCCCGTGCGGTATCTCGTGGACGCTGGCGGTGCACGGCTGCGCCCGCGGTTGCTCCTGGCTGTGATCGACCTCCTCGGTGGCGACGTCTCCCGGTACACCCCCCTCGCGGCGGCGATGGAACTGATGCACACCGGTTCACTCATCGTGGACGACGTGCAGGACCGGGCCATCCTGCGGCGTGGCCGGGCACCCGCGCATGCCGTCTTCGGGATTGCCACTGCCGTGAATGCCGGAACCGCGGCGTACTTCACCTTCGACCAGGCCCTTCGGCACACGGTTCCCGATGATGTCGTATTGCGTGCCGCCGTCACGGAGACCTGCCTGGGCGTGCTGCGCTCGGCCCACGCCGGCCAGGGCCTGGACCTGGAAGGGCACCGCGCGGAGATGGACGCCGCGGTGGCGGCAGGCTGTGGCTGTGAGGTACAGCATTTGGTCCGGCTGACGCACCGGTTGAAGTCGGGCGCGCCGGTGCGCGCGTGCATGGAGACGGGAGCACTGCTCGCCGGCGCCGGTGAGGACGTGCAGGCCGCTCTCGGGGCGTTCGGGGAGACGGTGGGAGTTTCCTACCAGGTCATCGACGACGTCCTGGACCTCGACGGCGTGGTACGCGGAGGAACGGCGACCAAGCGGGCGGGAGAGGACCTGTTCAACGGGAAGGTCACCATGCCGCTGGCCCACGCCGTCGACCTGCTTGAGAAGGCCCGCATGACGCACTTGTGGAAAGGGCTGCGGGACGGCCGGGCGGGCAGACGACGGGTCGCCAAGGCAGCGGAGACCCTGCGCGCCTGCGGAGCCTTGGACGCAAGCCGGAGCGAGGCGTTCACGAGACTGCGATGCGCGTGGCAACGCGTGGAGGACCTGGTCGAGGATTCGCCGAAAACCCGAGCGCTATGGACGCTGGCTCACCAAGCTGTCAGCCGGCAGCTCAGTGCCTGAGCATCGCGAAGTACGAAAGGAGCAAAGCCCCACCGACCTCGCGGACACCAGGCTCACCCACTACCCACCTCAGTGCGGTCCGAGGCTCGGGATACCTCAAACGGTCCGTCGCATGGAGGCGCGAATACGGCTGCCACGACTGTGGCGCTGCGCATCCGCGATACACCTACGGTCGCGGCGACCGCTGAGGCGTACCGAGTTCTCGCCCGGCTTGAGCGGGGCACTGCTCGTCGTCACTTCCGGTGAGCACTGGCAGAAGGCGACCGGGGCGATGGGCGCGGCACTCCTTGTGGTCGACGCACAGGTGCAGTCCGGGGCCGGTCTGCCCCCGTCACCGGTGGTCGAATGCTTCGCTCGCGCTGCTGCGTTCAGTGTTCACGACGCGCAAACGGGCGTCGTCGGACGTGCTGGGTGCCGCGGTGAAGCCGAAACGGGCCTGGGTCTCGATGACGAGGCCGCTGCTCGTGGCGGCCTGGCGGCGGGCTTGCTCGCGCGCGCGAGGCTGCCAGCGGGCCCGCACGCCGTCGGCTAGGCGCTGGGCGAGGTCGGCACGGGCCGGCGGATCTCGTATTTCAGTAGCGCTCGACGGTGCGCTGGGAGACGCCGAGTAATTTCGACTTGCGGACAGGGCCTTTGAGCTGGCGGACGAGGTAACGCATTTGGGCACCCGCCGACTTGGGGATCGGGCGCGTGAAAGCCCCTGCAAGGGCCCGGTCCAGTCCGAGATGATGCCCATCCGGGCCGGTGGGGGAGTGATGCCGGACCGGTGATCGGCGGCGAGAGCGGCGCTCAGGGCGCCTCACGCGCCAGCGCTCCCGGACAGCCCGCAGCAGTACGACGGCGCTGCCCCCGTGATCCCCGGCCGTCGGCTGCTTTGCTCGCACTGCCGCGTTCCGTGTTCACGACGTGATCGGGGCGGGCCCGCAGACCCGCCCCGTGCGACAGGCGTCAGTAGTCGAGCCGTTCAAACTTCCAGAGCTGAGCAGGCGAGCCGTCGGCGGGCTTCAGCTCGACGTGATGGTCGACCTCGGTCCACAGCAAGTCCTGACCCCGCTTGCCGATGGTGAAGACCCCGGGGCCTGCCGGCTGGATCGACCAGACCGAGTTGCCGGGGTCGAATTCTGAGGTACCGAGCACCTGTCCCTCCCGGTGCGTGGCCCAGAATCCAGTGCCGGCGTCCTGGATGGAATACCCGTCCTCGAATCGCTGGACGTTCCACCTCTCGTAGATGGACGCGAAGTATTTGTCGAGCACGACGCTCGTCGCGAACGGCGGCCGTTGCCCTGAGGGAGGGAAGTTCTTCGCCCAGTCGCCGGTCCCCTCATCGACGAGTCTGTAAGAAGGGCCATCTGCGCGGGCACTGCTCGCCTGAGCCGGCGCACTGCCTGCCAGTCCCGCAGCCAATACGACGGCAGCCGCCACCAGGGCCCTACGGCACTTCGACACATTCACTCCTGTGGGTTGTCGCGCAAGCCGCCCCTGGGGAACGGCTCACAGCAATCGCCACGGCGTCTGCCTCCCCCGACGCGCGCCAAGAACTTTCCCCGCGAGCCCAGAAGGCGTCCGCCTGATGTCCCCCAGATCATTCGCGTCGCGACATAACGGCCAAGACCACCCGCATACGGCGTTGACGCCCACATGTCTGAAACAGGTCCCGACACACTGCGGATTCCCCACGGACACCGGTCTGCTCCGGACGGCCGGATGTCTGGATCTCATTTCCCCCGGCTGAGCGGTTTGCAGCGGGAGGCTGCCCGTGCAGATCCATCCGACGCGGCGCGGATACCCGCAACTCGCCACGCTGCAATCGAGGTGTGTCGTAGGCGGACGGGGGTCTTGGCGACCCGCCCGCCCCCTTGAGCCTGGGGTGCTGGGGGACGGGCGGCGCTGGACACCTCGGTGCCCGACGCGATCGGCGTACGCCGGGCACGAGGGGCTACTCCTCGTGGGCCTCGCGGTAGGCCGTCCACAGGTCGCTTGCCGTGGTGCACACGCTGGTGTCGACGGCGCAGACGGGACAGTCCTTGCCGTGGTCGATGTAGGCCCGGTACGCGCGCTGGATCCGGCTGTACTCGAGGGTGCCTGCGGCTGCGGCGGCCAGGAGCGCGAGGACGACGACCAGGGCTGCGGTGAGCAGGACGATGGTGATGCGGTTCACGGCAATCTCCTTGTAGAGGTGGGATGTTGACGTGACCGAAGGTCGTGGAAACGGTGTTCGCCGTGGTCCGGCCGGACGATGATGAACACCGTTGAACACACACATGGGCTGGGGGTAGATGTGGGCGGGGAATCCGATGAGCGTGAGGTGGCGCTCACCGAGCTGCGCAAGCGGCTGGAAGACGCTCTGGCCCACAAGCGGCTGTCCAAGACCCAGCTCGTCGCCCGAACGGGGCTGGGGCGCACGACCGTACAGGCGGCTTTCCAGCTTGGCGGGGCTGTTCCCTCCGCCGCGACGGTTGTGGCACTGGCCGGCAAACTGGGCTTGCCGGCCGAGCATCTCCTGGAGCTGCGGCGGATTGCCGCGGGTGAGACCGGTCTTGTGCGGGATGAGGAGCTCGGCAAGCCGATCGGCCAGTGGGATCCTCACGACCTGGAGGTCCATCCCGCCGGAACTGTCACCGTCGCAGCTTGCTCGGGTGCCCGGGCGCAGCGGGCGATGCCCGGCTATGTGCGCCGCTCCCACGACCAGGTCCTGGCGGAGGCGGTGGGCGAGGCTGCGGGGGGTCGCAGTCGGATGCTGGTCCTGGTCGGATCCTCTTCGACCGGCAAGACGCGGGCGTGCTGGGAGGCCGTCCAACCACTCGCCGCCGAGGGGTGGCGGCTGTGGCACCCGTACGATCCGACCCGGGCCGAGGCCGCGCTCGCCGACCTCAACCGCGTGGCGCCCCGTACGGTGGTGTGGCTCAACGAGGCCCAGCACCACCTCGGCCACCTTCAGGAAGGAGCGCATCGGGGCCGCACTACACACGCTGCTCACCGACGCGGACCGCGGGCCGGTCCTCGTCCTGGGCACCTTGTGGCCCGAGTACGCCGACTCCTACACGATCCTGCCCGGCCCTGGGGAGCCTGACCCGCATAGCCGTGCCCGCGAGCTCCTGACCGGACGCACCCTCACTCTCCCCGACGCTTTCGACGAGGAAGCGCTCCATGCCGCCTCCGCCCTTGCCCTAGGCGGCGACCCGTTCTTGGCAGACGCCCTCACCTGTGCCCGCACCCACGGCCGGGTCCCCCAAGACCTCGCGGGCGCACCCGAACTCGTGCGCCGCTACGAACAAGGCACCCCGCCCGTCAAAGCCCTGCTGAAGGTCGCGATGGACGCCCGTCGCCTCGGCGCCGGACTCCACCTTCCACAGGCCTTCCTCATCGATGCCGCCGCCGACTACCTCACCGACCACGATCAGCTCACCGAAGACTGGGCCGAAGCTGCCCTCGCCGCACTCGCCTGCCCCGCGCACCAAGCCCCCCTGCGCCGTACCACTCCCCGCCACCCGCGACGCCCTCTCGGCCTTCCGGCAGCGGCCACGACGCCCCTTCCGGTGTCAGGGCCGGTCTTCCGCCTCGCGGACTACCTTGAAGAGCACGGTCGTACCACCCGCCGAAGGCTCTGCCCGCCCGCTTCCGTCTGGCACGCTGCCCACACTCATCTCACGGACCCCGATGACCTCCACAACCTCGCCACTGCCGCCGTCGATCGGCAGCGCCTGCAGTGGGCCTATCACCTCTGGTGCAAGGCCGCCGACGCCGGTCACCCGGATGCCCTGCTCCGCCTGGCGGGGCTGCGGGAGAGAGTCGGGGACCGGGAGGGTGCCGAAACCCTGGCCCGGCAGGCCGCCGACGCCGACTACGTCGCCGGGGACCAGGAGGGCGCTGAAACTCTCTACTGGCAGGCCGCCGACACTGGCGAATCTCTCCTCGGCATCGAGACAAGGCGGTGGCCGTACGGGCTGGACCCGGACGGTTCGCCCACTCCCCCCTGGCTCTGAACAGGGAATACTCCGCCTGCAGGAGGCCAGGAACATTCAGGGCGGCTGCGGGCCGGCTTTCGCGGGCCGAGGCGGTGTCAGGTGATGCAGTCGGCGACGAGGGCGGCGAACTCGTCGGGTGTGGCGAGGCGCCTCGTGCTGTTCACCACGCGGTACATACGCCGCGGTGAACCAGCTGCGGGCGGACGGCTTCGACGTCCGCGACGAGGACGCGGTACGCCTCTCGCCGCTCGTGCGGCACCCCATCGACATGCTTGGCCGGTACTCATTCCAGCTTCCCGACCTGCCTGGCAGGATGCGGCCCCCTGCGCCAACCCGGCGCGCCTGAGGAGGAGTGACCTGAGGGCTTGACCCGGGCGAGTGATTCGTCTGAAGGCGATCGGGCATCCTGGGCATTAGGGGGGATGCAGTGCTGTCTCGTCAACTAGTTATACGGATCTGTGCAGTTGCGCTAGCTCTTGCTGCCGCTGTCGTAGCTGTAGTTGTCGCGGGGGTGGAGAAGTGGGTGCTGACGGCGGTCCTCGCGGGTGCGAGCGCGGCCGTCACGGGACTCGTCACCCGCAACGTCGACAAGGTCATCACGCGTGGCGGCGAGGCGGTGCTGGCCCGGACACCGGAAGATCCCATCACCGTTCACGCTTCCCAGCCTTTTCGCATCAAAGGGTACATAGGCCCTCTGCCACCGACCACGGAGCGATGGCGCGACTCCGCCAACGTGGTGGAGCTGTACGGTGCAGTCGTCCACCTGATCGTCGAGGCCGCCGGTGACCGTACAGCGATCATCAACAAACTAGACGTGCGCATGGAGTCGTGCGACGCTCCTCCGCACGTCAGTCACCTCGCTGGGCCTCCACTTGCCGCCCCGATGTCCCCCCGGCAACTGCGAGAGTTCCGCGTGAGCCTCAACGTGGGACTCCGTGCGAACGCCACCGAGCCGGCGCCCTCGCCGAGACCTGCCGATGGCGTACCGGACTTCCCCTACACGGTCACACCCCTCGATCCCGATCACTTCTTTATCCATGTGATCACCGAAGAGCCAGGCGACTTCCGGTGGCGCATCGGCGTGCACTGGATCTGCAATGGAAAGTCCGGGGTCGTGGTCACCGATCTGCACGGACAGCCCTTCCGCGTCGTGCGCCCCGAGCCCCGGTCGCGCTCGTAGCAGTGAGCCAGGGAACTTCAAGCCGCTGCTCAGCGCCTGCTGTCACCGGGCGCGAGCAGGCTGGTGACTTCGGCGCTCGCCTCCGCCGAGGGGTGGAAGGCCGCAGACGTATCGGTTAGTCATTGGGACGTCTTGAAGTGGCCCCGGGAAGCGTGCGTAGGGCCACTCGACGAACTGCCTTGGCCTCAAGGCCGAAGAACGTGTCCGGCCCGGAGACGATCGTCGTCAGCGGTGCCTGGTGTCGAGGGCAGCGAGGCCGCCACGCACAGCATCAGCCGTCTTGTCGAGCTGGTCTCTCTCCTGCACGCGCCAGTCAGCATCAATGCGAAATGGGTCACCTGCGAAGCGGGGGAAGACATGCAGGTGAACGTGGAAGACGGACCGTCCGGGTTGCTCGCCCGCGCGATCTGCGCGGTCAGAGACGGGACTTGCTCACCGGAACGGGAACGGAGGGACAACGCACACCTCAACAGCTACATCGGCCTGCGGAACAGCCCCGATCATGCCCGTCGGTCATGTCGCTGCACCGGGAAACTCCAGGATCCCCGACAGAGTCAAGCTGAGAGCGGCGTCGGCTCTGCCGATGCCGCACGCTTGGCATGTGCGCATGGGCCGCCATCCGGTGGTGGGTCTGCTCAGCGGGTCGTGGCGAACTCGCGCACTATCTGTGGCAGAGCTTTCAGGACGGTTGTGCTGTGGTCGAACTCGCCGACATCGCTGAGCTGTTGGTCGGCCCCATGAGCAGTCAGCTGGCGCTGGCAGCGCAGGGAGTTCGCAAAGGAGACGTCCTTGTCGCCCCTGGAGTGAAAGAGGTGCACCGGGACGTCGGGCCGCCAGTCACACGTGGTGTCCATCACCTCCAGTTTGCGTCGCAGATCCCCCGTGGGGTGACGCACCTTCTGAAGGAACTCTTCGGTGAACAGTTGCTTCGAGGTCCTGGGCAGGGCGGCCGCCAGCTCCGACGCCTTGTGGTCGCCGTCGAACAGCGTCTGTACCGTCTTGTCGTAAGGGGCTCGGAACGCCTGGTCCGGGGCGCTGTACAGGCCATACATCCGGTTCCACGTGGTTGCGAAATAGGCGAGGTAGAGCGAGGACCGTTCGACCTTGTCGTCTGCCGCGGCGGCCTCGAAACCGCTCAGGTCGAACGGGCCGGAGACTGGGGCGAGGGCACCTGGACGGAAATACGGATCGACGCCCTGCTGCAGGGCCCGCCCGACCAGCATGGTGGCGGGGCCGCCCTGGGAGAACCCGCTGACGAGTACGCGCTGGTCGAGACTGCGGCCCTCCCTGCGGGCGAACGTACGTGTCGCCCGCAACGCGTCCACCGAAGCGGTAACGGTTGCTTTCGGGTTCCCGTACGGATGGATTCCGGGGCCTTTTCCCAGGCCGAGGTAGTCCGGGGCAGATACCGCGCGCCCGGTCGAGGCGAACAGCAGCGCCGTGGCCCGGTCGGGTGATTGGTCGTTCACCGAGGCCACCTCTCCTCGGTACACCTCAGTGCCGTGCAGCCAGGAGACGACCCGAAGGCTGCGTTCGTCGTTCTTCGGCATCGTGACCAGCTCGCTGGCCGTGGTCGGTGTGCCCTTGAAATCGACGGTGCGATACACGATCCGGTGAGCGCGCACGCCGTAGCGGACCTGTGTGGCATCGATACCCGCCTTGGCCAGGCGGCCCGCGACTTCCTTCGCGTCCAGGTCCGCCACGGGGGTCACGGAGACCACCGAACCGCGCGCTGCGGGATGCTGGTGAGCAGACGAGGAAGAGCGCTGACTGTCGTCGCACCCAGCGCCCGCCAGTACGGTCACGGCACACATCAGGGCGAGCGCGGCGCGCCTTGCTGATCTTCCGTCGAACCGGGAAATGTTCATGGCTGGACTCTGCCGTTCCCGGCACGCTCGGCGCATTGCGACCACCACCCCACTCAGCAGGGGGTTTTCCCCACCCGCGTGGCCAACCCTGAGCAACTGGTTCACGGCCCGGTACCCGGGCAAGGCGAACGGTGCGGGCACGGAGCCAGCTACAGCCCTGCTTCGATATCCGGCTCCCTGGCAGGCCCAACGCATCCCGACCGGGTGAGTCACGAACCACCGTCGATCTGACGCGATGTCAGCCCGCTGAACTCGAAGCAGGCGCGCTGCCCTGGACAAATGACAAAGCGCGACTGGAGTGCTGGGCCGACCGGTGTTCGGGGGACGGCAGGGAAACCCTGGCAGTACCCCCGGAAACACGCCCGGAGATGCCTAGGCGGACTTGGCCGTCGCCCGGACGCCGAAGTGGACGTACCGGCTGCCGTCGGCGAGGGCGTAGAACACAACGGGTATCCAGGCGTCCTTCTCGTTGCGGCGGCCGGCGAACACCGTCTTCGCCGGCGTGTGGGAGACCGGGGTCAGATGCCAGACCAGCGGGTCGAAGGTTCCCGCCAGGCCGTCCGCGCCCTCGTACCTCAGCCGCAGTGTCCCCGGGCCGCCGTTGCCGTCGGAGATGGTCATGAGGAAGCCCTCGCGCTTGTAGCTGCCGAGGAACGGCTCCGTCTCCACGGCCAGGGGTTCGGTGGCCGGCGCGAACGCGGGCATGGTGACCCCGGCGAGTTCGGCGCAGAGCTCGCGGCAGAGCGTCTCGAAGACCTTGGGCGCGGCGCCGCCGCCATTGGTCAGCAGCGCGATGGCGAGGCCCTTCTCCGGGATGGCGCGCAGGTAGGCGAGCTGGCCGAAGGTGCTGCCGTCGTGGCCGAAGCCGCGCGCGCCGTCCCACTCGAACAAGCCCCAGCCCAGGCCCCAGTGGGCGCCGAGGAACCACTGGTCGGGCATCTCGACCTCGCGGGTCAGCATCGCGTCGACCACGGCGGCCGGCAGCACCCGTGTGCCGTCCGGCGCGGTGCCGCCGTCCACGAAGACCCGGGCGAACCGGGCCACGTCGGCGGCGGTCGCGCTGATCCCGCCGTACGGGCCGGCCGAGCGCGGCAGCATGTTCCATTGGGGGGTGGGGACGGGGGTCTCGCCCGGCTCGCCCATGTGCCCCATGGCGGCGCGGAAGCGCAGCACCTCCTCGGGCAGGGTCATGGTGTGCTCCAGCCCGAGCGGGGCGAGGAGCAGCTCCTTGAGCGCCTCGTCCCAGGTCCGGCCGGTGACCACCTCGACGATCCGGCCGAGGACGTTGTAGGCGGTGCTGGAGTACGACATGGTCACGCCGGGCGGGTTGGTCAGGCCGACGGTCTGCGCGCCCTTGATGTAGCGGGCCAGGCAGTCGTCGCCCCGGCCGGTGTCGTTGACGTAGTCGCCCTCGATGCCGCTGGTGTGGTTGAGCAGCTGGCGCGGCGTGATCGTCCGAGTTGCCGCGGCGTCGGCGACCGCGAAGTCCGGCAGGACGTCCGCGACCGGCGCGTCGAGGTCCAGCTTCCCGGCGTCGGCGAGCAGGACCACCATGGCGGCGGTGTAGCCCTTGCTGACGGAGCCGATCTGGAACACGGAGTCCGGAGTCACTTTGACGCCGGTGCCGGTGTGCAGGACGCCGGCGGCCAGTTCGTGGATCTCGCCGTCGGCGAGCACGGCCAGCGCGGCGCCGGGGATGTGGTGGACGGCGAGGAGCTCGCCGAGCCGGGCCTGCCAGCGGGCGGTGTCGAACGCCGGGGAGCCCTCGCTCACGCCCAGCGCATGGTTGATCGTACGGGTCACGTCGCGGTCGGTCTGTTCCAGGATCTTGGCTACCTCCTGGTCGACGAGCTTCGACACTTCCCGGCGCAGGTTTTCCGACATGCTGTCTCCCTCGTGGTCACGGTGGAATGGCGCGGGCGGGGTGGGGCGAGGGCGGGGCATGCCGGCTAGTCGGCGCCGCGGGTCCGCCGGCCGACGAGTCCGGTTAGTGAGGCGACCGTCGTGCGCGGCGGCTGCCGGAGGTCGCGGTCCGGGTGCAGGACGGTACGGAACGCGGCCCAGGCGAGTGCGCCGAGGGCGAAGCCGTAGCAGGAGACCAGCCCGTGCCCGTTCTCCTGCGCGAACCACATCGCCAGCCCGAGTACCGGCACGCCGAACGCGAGCAGCCGGTTCTTACGGACGGCCTTGCCGCGGCTCGCGCCCTCGTCGTCGCAGACCTGCTCGGCACCCTGTCCAGCGGCCTTGGCGGAGTTCTCGTCGGCGCCGCCGCGCAGCAGCAGGGCCGCGGCCAGCGTCGCGCCCAGGAAGTACGTGGCGCCGGAGCTGCCGGCGAAGTTGCGGGGGTCGGTGCTGTGGGAGGTCTGGCCCCACAGCTTGTCGATCTGCTCCGGCAGCAGGATGCCCGCGGTGAACAGGCCGAGCGTCAGCGGCGCGCCCCAGAACCAGTCGGCGAAGGCCGCGACGGCAGCCAGGGTGGCGATGTTCCAGGCGGCCCCGCCGAAGCCACCGTTCTGCATGAAGACCGAGGTGACCACGCGCCACCACCCTGACTTCGACGGGTCCGCGTCCAGCGCGCCCATCGCCCCCGACCAGCAGAGCTGGAGGGCCACCCCGGCGAGCGCGAGCCCGGTCAGGCCGACGGCCGCCCAAGGGATCCGCCGCCGTTGCAGTGTGCTCTGGCCGACCAGAGCCAGGCCGCCGTTGAACATCAGCACCATCAGTGCCGCCGTGGTCACGTTGAACAGCACGATGTCCATCGTCACCACCCCCCTCCGAGCCGTGTGCGATTTCGCTGATCACGACAT
The DNA here is from genome assembly GCF_042269865.1 of Streptomyces sp. NPDC055966. NCBI lineage: Bacteria > Bacillati > Actinomycetota > Actinomycetes > Kitasatosporales > Streptomycetaceae > Streptomyces > Streptomyces sp. NPDC055966. The sequence goes on along the minus strand of NZ_JBHJYK010000041.1, from coordinate 28,574 downwards.
TAGTGCGACCCGGGCAATTTTCAAACACTGTTTGAAAGCTGGCACGGCTCGCTAGACTGCGGCCGTGAAGCTGACGGCAGACCGGATCATCGACGCGGGGATGGCGGTGTTCGCCCAGACCGGCTACCAGGGCTTCTCCGTGCGCCAGGTCGCGGACCGGCTCGACGTGCACGCCGGCAGCCTCTACTACCACGTGCCCAGCAAGGCCGCGCTGCTCCAGCTGATGGCCGACCGGGTGGTCCGGCAGGCATACGAGGCCGGCACCGCCGCCCTGGCCGGACTGCCCGCGCAGGCAGGCTGGTCGGCGCGGGTCACGGCGCAGGCCGTCGCCCTGCGGCAGAGCATCCGGCAGCACCCCGGCGGGGCGATCATGCTCGCCGGCAGCCCGAAGACCCTCAGCCCCGGCGCGCTCTCGCTGATGGAACGGCTACTCGCCACTCTCGCTGAGGCCGGAGTGCCCCCAGAGGACTGCGGCACCGCCGCCGACACCGTGCTCAGCCACGTCACCGGCTACGTGCTCCAGGAACAGAGCGATCCACCCGCGGTGCCGGTCACCGCCGAGGACGTCGCCGCCCTCCATCAAAGCTTCCCCCGGACGGTGGCTGCCGCGGCCGCGCACGGGCCGGACGAGAAGTTCACCCGCAGCCTGGACCTGCTCTGCGCCGGCATCGGGACACTGATCCGGCCGCAGTCCGAAGGAGCGTCATCCGAAGAACCGGATGGGACCGGACAGTGACCTGAGTCGGCGAATCCCTCGCTCGTCTTTCACGAGTTCGGCCACGCCTCCGCCTGCAGGCGGAGCCCCTCTCCCGGGCTGCGCTGCGGGAGCTCCGCGTGTTGATGGTGGCGAGGAGCTCACAGCCCTGGTGGGATTCAATCCGCAGCGCGAGGACTGGCGGCGGCCCTTCCTGGTCTACGTGATGGGCCCGGGTGGCGGCGACGAGAGCACCTTCGAGGCTGAGCATGCGGACGAGCCCGAGGTGGAGGCCATCCTCGGCTTCAGACCGACCCATGCCGTCAATGTCAGCGCCTGCTGCAATCGCGAGATCGACCACGTGACCACGGCCCTGCTGACCGCCGCTGTCATGAACGTCATCGGAGGCGTGGCCGAAGCCGCACTGCTGGACGGACAGGCGTCGGTCGTCGCCGGCCTTCCGGGGGTGCTGGGGATCGCGGACGACCACTGGATGGCGCTGGGAACGGCGGAGTTTCTGCGGGCCTGGGTTGGGCACCCCGCCTTCCGGCTGGTCAAGTAGCCCAGACAGATCTGCGGCGGAGGTCGTGCTGTGACCTGGAACGTTCGGTGCCCCGTGGTGGTTCGGCTTCCACGCCGTCCCCGGCCTCGCCGAGACCGTCCTGGCCGGCAACGAGGCCCCGTATATCGACTGGTTCCTCGGCTCAGGGACGCTTGGGCGTGGAGTACCCGACGACATCCGTGCGGCCTTTGTCCACGCGTACACCGGGGGTGAGGCCCTGCGCTGCGCGTTCTCGGCATGAGCGCTTACGACCGCGGGGTTCCGAGCATCAGCCGCGAGGGTGCGACGCTGCCGTAGTACGCGCACCGGAAACATCCGTACCCTCCGCCTCGCGGCAGGGGGACCCCTTCGCGTCCCCGACCGTTGCGTCCCGGCCCGTGAGGAACAGGGCGCGTCGGGCGAGCCAGAGGTCGTAGCGGTCGCTGGGGGGACGCAGCAGCGGGCGTTCGAGGAGGTCCTCGATTCGGGTGAGACGTTTGCGGACGGCGGTGGTGGAGAGGGAGAGTTCGGCGGCGGTGGGGGCGAGGCGGGCGTCGTGGCGCAGCCAGGTGTCCAGCGTGGGTCCGAGGCCCGACTCGTCGACGGGGCGCAGCAGGCCGCGTGCCCAGGCCAGTACGGCGGGGCTCGTCAGCAGGTCGTCGAGCTGGGCGGGTGGGCCGGGCGGCGGAGCTGCGTCCAGTGTTTCCGCACGCTGTGCCTCGGCGCGCAGGGCCAGGGTCAGGACGGCCTGGTCGGGGAGGCGGTCCAGGTCGAGGGTGAGCAGGATCTCGACCTGGCGCAGGCGGGCGGAGACGGTGTTGCGGTGGATCTTGAGCAGCGCGGCCGCCCGCGCGGAGAAGGTGAGCCAGAAGGCGGCCGTGAGGGACAGTTCCGCGCTGTCCGGGTCCTGCGGGCGCCGCGCCACGTGGCAGTGGAGCGGGGCCAGCAGTTGCCGGGCCCAGTGCCGCAGTTCCGGGCCGATGACCAGGACCGGATCCGTGCGGTGCACGAAGGTCGCCCAGCGGTCGGCGTGGCCGCGCGCGGTGACCAGGGCGCGGAAGGCCTGCTCGTAGCCGGTGGCAGTCTCGTGCAGCGGAACGCTGTCGCTGACGCCCACCAGGCAGTGGTCCAACGCTCCGGTCAGCGTCGAGGCGAGGGCCGAGGCCGCCTCGCCGGACTCGGCCGGGGCGAGGACCAGCACGTGGTCGGGGTAGACCGGGCAGGGGACAACCCAGGCACCAGGTGCCAGCGCGGTGCACCGGCGCGCCACGTCCTCGCGCAGGTGCGTCGGAGACTCCACGACATGGAACCGCATCACGTCCGGCAGCGCGGGCTCCAGCAGGCCGGCTATCTGCCGCGCGGTGGCGACGTGACCGCTCATCAGCAGATGCAGCACCGCCTCGCGGTTGCGCGCCTCGGCGCGCTCCAGGCGACGCCATCGTGCCTCGGTGCGCTCCAGCCGCCAGCACAGGTCCAGTACCGAGGACACGTCGGCGAGCAGCACGGGCAGGCCGTCAGGTACCGGCCGCGGCATGACCGCTGCGAGCACCGGCGCGGCGTCGCCCTGGTGCGCGCGGCCCCCGGAGGTGCCGTCCATGGAGACGATCACGACCGTGCGGCAGCCGGCGTCGAGCATGAGGGAGTCCAGACCGCGGTCGTGCAGCTCGTCGGCGGCCCGCCGGGCGAGGGCGAGGTCCGGCGCCTGGCAACCGCCGGCGGAGGCCGGGACGGCACCGTCCGGGTCGACCAGTAGTACCCCGGCGCCGGTGCGTCCGGCCAGCCAGCGCAACAGCGAGCCGCTGCCGCCGGCGCGCGCCGCCCGCTGCATGGCGAGTATGTCCTCGGCCCGTCGGTCGCGTCGTGCTGACGCGGACTCAGGCTCCTGCATGGACCGGACGTGCACGAGGTGAGGCTACCGGCCGCGCGGCTCACTGTGCACACTGAAATCTTCGGCCGTCGCGCGCCAGAACCTCCGACCAGCACGTTCGAAGATCGCGAAGGCTCTGAAGACTTACCTTCAGGCAGCCTGCCAGAGCGCCTGGGAGATTGCCCTGGTGGCAGCAGATGGCCCCGCGCCGGCGAACCGGGCGGGGCCATCCTCACCTCGAACTTGACCAGCCGCGTGGTCCGACAGCGGTCAGCTCAGTGCCAGAGCTGGTACTGACCGCCGTTGCACGGGAGGGTGTAGACCTCAAAGCTGCTGTTGCTGTCCAGGCAGTAGCCGGTCTCACGGTTGACGAGATTGAAGCCCGACCCGGTCCACTGCTCCTTCCACTGCTCGTAGTAGTTGGCAGGGCTGGAGCACGGCTCCAGATACGCCTGGCCCAGGCCGCCGCCCGTCCCATAGGCCGTCAGACACATGTCGTCGTGGCCGCCCGGAGACTCCCTCCAGTAGGAACCGTCCTGGTTCTCGAGGTTCCCCTGGGTGTCGTCCCACTCGATCTGGTGGTTGTCGTCGACGCAGTAGCTGCTCCCAGATCCCGGAAATGCCGGCTTCACCGTGCCCAGGGTCCAATTGCCGTTGTCGTTAGTCCAGGCGAGACAGTCCTGAGTCTCGTTGCTGGCCCACTTGATGCCGTAGCCGTCGGCGTAGGCGCTCCCGGTGGTGGCGAGCACGAGCATCGGGACCGCGGCTGCAATGCCGGCGAGCTGGGCTATGCGTGCTTTGCGCATGGGTGTCCCCCTGGTGGAAAGGCTGGGTTGTCCGGACCTGTCGTCTCGGCGTGATCAACGATCCCGGTACGCGCGTAGTTGATCAAGTTCTGATCTGCACAGCCTCGACCCGCCGCTTTCCCCCTGACGACCGGGATTCAGGACGGCTCACTGGGCGAAGACGAACCACATCAGCTGCCGGACTCGACCTTGAGAAGCACCTGCATCGCCAACTGAAGCGCTCAGTGTGCGACACGAAGTCGCTCCAGGTAAGTAAGTCCAGCCACGTGAAGGAGGTATCGATCGGCTGAACTTCGGGCCAGTGTCCAAGGCCCGTCCCCGCGCTCCCATGCGTCGCTGGTAACGGCGAGGTGTGAAGGGGAGCGTTCAAGCCCAAGAGCGTCCCGGCCATCGGGGTGCAACAGGTGACGGGAAGGCTGGACGGACGAACGCAAGTGAACCCTCGATGATGCCCCGTGACTTTAAGACCGCGCTGACGGCGGCGGTCATAGGACCCGGTGCTGGAAGGCACCAAGCGACCCTCGGGTAACTGAGCCCGGAGGGAGGACACCGCTGGTCCCGGGGTAGAGGGGGCGCCCACCCCAGCCGCGTCCTACTGGTGCGGAACGTGGAAACCCCGACGGGGTCCAAGCCTCGGCTGGATGTCAGTTCAGGTGGCTTGCGTGGCAGTGTAGTTACTCGGGTTGAACCTGTAAGGGCGCGCAACGCATCCACGCGCACCCGGGCTCCGCGCAGACCGGGTCAGCTGCCCGGGTGGGAGGCCCCCCAGCCGTGTTCGAGCAATGCGAAGGCTTCGTCGGCGGCGCGGTGCGGCTCGGCGTGCCGCAGGATGAAGACGCGGGCCTCAAGGGCGAAATGAGCCAGGGCGGCGCAGCTGACGTCGTCCTCGGGGGCGCCGACAGCCTCGGCGATGGCCCGCGCCAGGGCCGCTTCGTGGCGCGTCCACATGCGGTGGGCGTATTCGCGCAGCGCAGGGGTCTCCTGCACCATGCGCGTGAAATCGGCGAACCGCGGGTCCGTGGCATGTACGGCGAACTGGGTCTGCTTCAGCAGGATGTGCTCGCGCAGAGCTTGCGGGATCGATGTGCCAGGGGTGCGGTCGCGCACGGCGGCAACAAGCGCCGCCTCCAGGTCGTCGTCCTGGTCGAAGACCAGGGCTTCCTTGCCGGGGAAGTGCTTGAACAAGGTGGTCACCGAGACGTCGGCGGCGTCGGCGACATCCTTGACGCCGACCTGGTCGTAGCCGCGGTTGAGGAAGAGCTCGAGCGCGGCGTCGGCCAGGGACTGGCGGGTCTGGGCCTTCTTGCGCTCGCGGCGCCCGGTCGGTTCGGTCACTCGCACACCATACCTCAGGGTGAAGTAACTACAAAAGTTGAGTCGTTGCACTTATTTGGTGAGTGTGCTTTCTTGGTGAGGCCGGACCTCCCGGCGGCTCACCCACCTCTCGAGGGGCACTCCTATGAACCCTGCTCGTGGTCCCCGCATCGCGATTGTCGGCGCCGGCCTCGGCGGCCTCACCTGCGCCCGAGTCCTGCAGCAACACGGCCGCTCTGTCACCGTCTTCGAACGCGAGGCCTCCGCCGACGCCCGCCCGCAGGGCGGCACCCTCGACATGCATCCCGACACCGGCCAGGCCGCCTTGAGTGCGGCTGGCCTCCTCGACCGATTCCACGCCCTCGCCCGCCCGGAAGGAGATGAGTGGCGCGTGCTCGACTTCGCCACCGCCGCCCTCCTGACGCAGCAGGGGCCGTCCGCCGACGGCGGCCGACCGGAGATCGACCGAGGCCAACTGCGCGGCCTGCTCCTGGACTCGCTCACCGAGGGCACGGTGCGATGGGCCCGCGCCGTCACCGGGGTCACCCCGCTGGCGGACGGCACCTGCCGGCTGCTCTTCGCTGACGGCACCGCTGAGGAGTTCGACCTGGTGGTCGGCGCCGACGGCGCCTGGTCACGCGTCCGCCCAGCCCTGTCGCACGCCGCACCCCGCTACACCGGCGTCACCTTCGTCGAGACCGGATTCGACCACTGCGACACCCGCCACCCCGACCTCGCGCGACTGGTCGGCAACGGATCGATGCTGGCGAAGGGCGCCGGCAGGTCCCTGGTCGCCCAGCGCAACAGCAACGGCCACATCCGCGCCTACATCGCGCTCCGCACGCCGGAGGACTGGCACGTGGCCGCCGGTATCGATCTCGGCGACCATCGGGCCGTACGGACGCACCTGCTGACGATGTTCGGCGGCTGGGACGAGAGCCTGCGCTACCTCCTGCGCAACAGCGACAGCGGGTTCATCAACCGGTCCCTGTTCGTCCTGCCCGCCCCGCACACCTGGGAGCACGTTCCCGGCATCACGCTGCTCGGCGATGCCGCGCACCTGATGCCCCCGGTCGGGCTGGGCGCCAATCTCGCCATGCTCGACGGCTCCGACCTCGCCCACGCCCTCGTCACCGAATCCAGCGTCGACGACGCCGTCCGCGCCTACGAAAGCATCATGCTGCCGCGCTCGATCGAGTCCGCGACGGGCAGCGCCCAGGGACTCGACCACCTCGTTCCCGCAGCGACTTCCTGAGTCGACTCCACCGCCCCGGCCGCGCGGCCGTTCCCGCGTCGATCATGTGCACTCTCCCTGCAGTCGCATCCGCCCGGGGCGGCGAGGCCAGAAGGCCTGTCCGGTTTGATCACGTGATGCCGCGGGCCTGCGCAAGCACGGCCGAGACGCCACCCGACCGCTGGCCACCCTCGGCATCATGTGATCAAACCGGACAGATCCCTTGAACGACGCCGCCCTGCTGTTCCCCCAGGCTGGCTAGTCGCTGTGGCGGCGGATGCGCCAGAAGCAGGCGCCGCTGACCGCTCGGACCCGGTCCTGCACGCCTGCCTGCGCCAGCGCAACACCAAGGCCCGCCACCCCGACGTCCTCGCCGCCCAATGGCACGAACGCGTCGGCATCCGCAGCTGGAAACAGCCAGGGGGAGCGATTGGGCCTTGGCCCAGGCAAGACCCACTAGTCGGAACGCTCGGCCGACACCATGTCGAACCGCTTCGGGAGCCGATGGACGTCACCGGAGACCATTGCCGGATCGGCGATCGCGTCGGCAGCGGACCCTGGCAGTTCCCCCTCCGCGCACCAGCGCTGCGGAAGGAGCAGGACGCCGGCCGTGAGCAGTACCACGGTCCACAGCCGCAGGGTCCCGAGCACGGGTGCGTCGCCGATGACACCCGGCGCCAGATGCAGGCCCGTGAAGGCGGCCAGAGACCACACCGGGACGGGGCGCTGCAGGCTCAGGAGCTCCCAGCACAGAGCCCCGAGGAGCAGGCCGGCGGTGTAGTAGTCGTAGACGCCCGGGTCCAGCACGATCCGGGCGCCGACCCCCAGCAGCAGCACCGCCTGCCAGCGGCGTCGCACGACCGCGAGCACGCCCAGGCCGCAGCCCAGGCCGAGCTGCGCCATGCGGTCCCACGAGGGCGTCCCGGCCGTGGCGACGCCGAGCGCGCGCAGGGCGGAGGAGGGTTCGTTGACGATGGTGTACTGCGCGGCGGTGAGCGTGCCCGGGTCGGCGATCACGAAGGGCAGCCAGGCGAGCAGGACGGTGGCTGCCGTGTAGACGGCGACGTGGCGCCGCCGAACCCGGGGCGCGGCCAGGACCAGCGGCAGGAAGGCCAGTGCCCAGGGCTTGGAGTCGGCGGCCAGGCCCAGGCAGAGACCCGCCAGCGCCGGGCTGTCCGCGATCAGGGCCCGGACCGCGAGCACGGCGAAGAGCAGCGCCAGCACGTCGTCGAGGTGGCCGTAGTGCACGGACAGCGACTCCCACACGACGAGGAACACGCCCCCGCCCAGGAGCACGGTCCGCCGCAGGGCCGTCGGTCGTCGCAGCAGGTCCGGCCGTGTGAGCACCGCGCAGCGCTCCAGGGTGTGCAGCACCAGCAGGCCGGCGGCTGTCATCGCGAACTGGGCCGCCACCATCCCGTTGTCCGACCCGATCGAGCGCAGCACCTGGGCGCCGACGAAGGCGACCGGACCTATCTGGAGGCCCGGATAGTTCGCGTAGAGGTGCAGGCCGCCCGCCGGGCTCGCGCCGGAACCGTCGAACAGCAGCGCACTGCCGTGGGCGAAGTAGTGCCACGAGTAGCCGCCGCCCGGCATGTACACGAGTAGCCACACCAGCGCCCACAGCCCGAGCGCCCACCGATACCAGGTGCCTCGCAACGACACGTTCCCCACCTCCCCCTCAGCTGATCGCTCGTGTGGGGATCGCTCCCAAGAGAAGGACGTTCCTCCCGACCGGCCGGGTTCCCATCGTTTGGTGTGGCTTTGCTGTGACCTGAGCCGCCGGACGCTCCGCGCCGGCCGACTGGACCGGCACCTGCAGCACCTGTGCCAAGCACAGCATCCCGACTACCTCACCGTGATGCCCTACGCGTCGCTGACCAGCAGATTCATAGGATGTCGGCCACGATCCACGACCGAGTGAGACCCCGGGTGTTCCAGGGTGAAGGCACCCGCGAATGGTGATGACCAGGGCGCCCCCACGCTGTCGGCATTCCGAGTCCGGTCCGCGAGCCTGCGTACTGTCGGCTGCCCTGGCGTGCCCCCACGTACAGGAGGAGCAGCCTCGTGCCTCCGCAGTCGGAAGGTACGGTCGAGCGGGCCGGTCGGCGAGTTCACCCTGGGCGCTCCGCTCGCCACCGCGCCCTGCATGGCCTGGCCGCCATCTGGCTTTTGGCTTCCCAGGACGCGGCTTCGTGCGTGCGCGACGCGTGAGCGGATGGTGCGGCACGGGGCGTCACGAGCGGGATGAGGTACGACGCCGCAGGGTCCTGATCAGGCGAAACAACACCCTGCGGCATCGTCGAGCACCACCCGGCAAGGATTCGATCCCACTCCTGAAGCGGATGTCGCAAGTTCGCATCCTGCCGGGTGCACACAGGCCAGGGGCCTCGCAGAGATCTGGGGCCCTTGGCGTTTCCGGGGCGGGGGACGGTCCACTTTCGCTCGTCGCGGTCGGCGGCGACGAAGAGCCGGCCCTTCGGGCTGGAGACGGCGTTGCCGAAGGCGGTGACCGTGCCGGTCTTCAGGCTGAGGGTGCCGAGACCGCCCTTGGCGGAGACGAACGCCTCGCCCTTGGCGCTGTCCACCACGTAGAGGGTGCCCTCGGTGGAGGTCGCGAAGGCGGTGTCGTCGACCTGCTGGGCTCAGCGGCAGAACGTGGGCGCGCTGCTTCTGCGTCCCCCAGTTCTTGACGAAGACCGCCTGCTGGTCGCCCTGGCCGTCGGGCAGCAGGCTGCCGCCGAGGCCGGGCACGCTGCGCGGGACGAAGGTGGAAGGTTGCACCAGGTAGATGGCGGGCGGGAACGAAGGAGCCCCAGCCGGGATGTGCCCACCGGCTGGGGCTTCCTTGTGTGCGGTGTTACAGGGGGCGGATGTTCTCCGCCTGCGGGCCCTTCTGGCCCTGCGTAACGTCGAACTCGACGTGCTGGCCTTCCCGGAGCTCGCGGAAGCCCTGGGCGGCGATGTTCGAGTAGTGGGCGAAGACGTCTGGGCCGCCGCCTTCCTGCTCGATGAAGCCGAAGCCCTTTTCCGCGTTGAACCACTTCACAGTGCCCTTGGCCATGTGCTGTCTCCTTCGAGGGGCTTGTATCGGGTCCCGCGCCATGCGGGATCCGGAGGTGATCGCCCTGGTCCGGAGAGGCGTTGAACAGCAAAAACGCCCGCGATTGCGATCACGGGCGAACGGGACTTCGGAACCACGACTGCTACTTACGACGCTACACCGGCTGGTAGCACTCGGCGATACAGAAACACCGGCCCGGCACCGACCGGGAGTCGCCGGCGCTCGGAATGTGTGATCCGTCCGGCGTTCCTGGAGCTGCCAGGCATCCCCAAGGAGGACGGTCATGTCCATGCTCGACAAGCTCAAGAGTCTGCTGCATGGCCACGAGGACCAGGCTCAGCAGGGCGTCGAGAAAGCGGGCGACGCCTTGGACGAGCGGACCGGCAGCAAGTACGAGAGCCACGTCGACACGGCGAAGCAGAAGCTCGACGAGCGGCTCGGGCAGCAGCCCCGGACGACCAGCCGTAGGCGGCCCCGCTCACCACAACTTGTCGATCTCGCCCGGACTCAGCGCCATGCGGCTGTTCCGCGACGTGACCCGTGGGGCGACTGGCCGCCACTGACATCCGTCTTCCGAGTGCGGCTCACCTGCCGTCGGGTGAGGCTGTGGTTATGGCTGAGCGTCGAGTGATCGTGTTCCCGCCCGGGGAGGGTGGCGGACGTCGTGTCCAGGTCGACAGCGAGACTCTGGGCACCGCATACAGCCTGCACGACCTGAGCGTGTTTCTTGAGCGTGCAGGCCTGGAGGGGTTGGACGTGGTGGACCTGGTGAACTCGCCGCTGATCGAGTGGCGCGGCGGCGGCCCGGAGGTATGGGAGCACTGAACGCCCCGCCGGAGGCTGGTCGCCGCCGTCGCCCGTTCGGCGCGCAGCGGTCGCCGTCGCACCCGGGTTCGCGTTCGCTGGGAGCGGGCCCGGCATGTGACCGGAGCTCGCCCCCCCCATCAAGCCAAGGAGACACAGCCATGGACCAAGGAAAGATCCATGAGTGGGACGCGGAACCGGGCGAGGGAAGCATCAAGAACGACCGAGGTGGTCCCGTGCTGTACTTCACGGTAGACGACCTCATGATCGACCCCGACGAGATCCATCAGGGGGACACGGTCTCGTTCCGGGTCGAAGGACCCGGAAAAGCAGCCATGGTCAACAAGGCCTGAGCCCGGAAAACAGCATGCGGCAGGCACCACCCCGAAGGTGAACGGGTGGTGCCTGGGCGGGTTTCTGGATCACAGAGATCGGCCGGACGTGATCGAAGGGGCGGTCTGCGAGGACGGCCGTGGGCCGTTCGCGGCAGACGTGCTGCCTGCTGGCCGGCCCAGCCTCCTGCGGGCGACCAGCGAGGCGCGCCGTCTGGAACTGGGGGAACCGGAGTGCACCGACGGTTGCTGCGGTTTGCCGGAGTTCCACTTTGACGCCGGCCAGTACGACGCCGAAGTGGCTCGCGCTGAGGCAGACCGGTGGTGGCAGGTCCACATGTAGCCCAGTGCGGCGCCCCTGCCTGGCTGTGGGCTCTCACTGTCGCCGAGTTCTTGGCCAAGGGGGCGCCCCCAGCCGGCCCGGTGCTGTCGAAACTCGGCGCCGAACCGACCGGGGTCGCGGCCCCCTTGGCTCTGATCGAGGAGGCCGGCGGCCTACGCCGTAGTCGAGGCCTCTGTGCCACACTGGCTCCAGCGGCCGTCTCGCATCCCCCGTCGAGGCGGCCGCTGCTGTGTCAGCCCCGCGGTTCGGGAAGTACGCCGGGCTTCGTCTCCCCTATCTCCACCTCGGCGCAACCGCCACCCTGGAGCTCGGCCTTCTGCCGGTCGGCGCTCTTCTACTAGAAGAAGCACGTCGCCCGTCGGCGCGGCGGCGTGCGCCACAGACGACGACCCAACTACAGGTGTGTCAGGGCACAGGTCGCGGGCGCACCTTCGTCAGGGTTGGGGATGCCGACGGCGGTCACCGGGGCGGCCGGGTGCCCCATGGCGGTGATCGGGATGGCGCCGGGCTCGCCGCGTGGTGCCCAAGCCATGCGCCAGGTGCCGTCCCACTAGCATCCGCAGGGGTGATCCGGGCGCGGGTGCCGTAAGAAGGCGCCGTGCGCGAGGACGGCGCGGGGGATGCGGGGGATGAGTACCGAGGGGTCGTCGCCCGGGTAGAGGCACTGGCGAAGCGCCGTTATTCGGAAGCCGCGGTATTCCCCTGGCGGTTGTCATCGGGCTCTCGGCCGGAGAGACACTTCGCCCAAGGACCCTGTTGTGCCCGCTGAGCAGTACGGCCGTTGGACCAGCACCGACAACGTCGACACCTCGCAGGCAGGCGACCCAGCCGCCGCTGTCGCGCTCGCGTGCGCCCTGCACGCCCTCAACGAGATCTCCAAGGGGGTCGCGCCAGGGCCGGCCGCCGCGGTGGTGACCATCCGCCCGGCCCGGCGGCACGGGTCGTGGAGCTGTGCGACCTGTACAGCGACCGCCCGCAGTTGCGCGACCCGTTCCCGGCCGGCTCGCAGTACGCGGGGCCGCCCGTTCTCGACTCCGCCCTGCAGAGACTTGCCGCATGCCGTTGTAACAACTATGGTTACGATGAGGTCGAAGGGTCGAGGGAGGTCGAGTCCGAGGTGAGTGCCAACAGCAGGCTGACCATTGCGGCGCATGCCCTGACGTGGATCGGGCTGTATCAGCGTCGCGGTCACGAGGTCGCCACCTCCGAGCAGATCGCGACGAGCGTCAACACCAACCCCGTGGTGATCCGCCGCCTGCTGGGCGAGCTGCGCAAGGCCGGCCTGGCCGATTCACGGCGAGGCGCGGGGGCGGGCTGGATGCTCGCGCGGGACCTGGCGGCGATCACTCTGCTCGACGTCTATCAGGCGATCGAACCGGGACCGGTCTTCGCCCTGCATCGCGCGACACCGGACCCCGAGTGCGTCGTGGGCCACGGCATCGGGCCGGCAATGACCGCCGTGTACGAAGACGTGGAGGCCGCCCTGTGCAGGGAGCTGGCCAAGACCACGCTGGAGGACGTACTGCGGGACATCTTGAAAGCCGCCTGACCCCGGACCGTCGACTTCCCCTGACCGAGGGGAGTCGCATTCCACGCCCATCGATGTAACCAAAATAGTTACGTCTATGAAGAGATAGAAGACAAGGACAAGGACGATGACAACAGACACTCAGGCCTCGCGGACCGTGGCCGAGACGTTCCTGGAGCGCCTCGGCCGACAGGACCGCGACGGCATCCAGGAACTGTTCTCCGAGGAGATCGACTGGTATGTCCCCGACAGCACCGCGCTGCCCTGGACCGGGCGCCGCACCCGCCGGGAGGAGGTCGCGCCGTACTTCACCACGATGTGGTCGCACTTTGCGCCCGGCCAGAGCAAGGTCGTGCTGGAGCGCTTCATCGTCGACGGTGGTGACGTGGTGCTGCTGGCGGTCTTCACACACACCGCCGCGGCCAGCGGCAAGGAGTTCACCACACCGGTCGCCATGCACCTGGCGGTCGAGGACGGCCGGATCGCTCGCCTGCACCTGTACGAGGACACGCTGACCGTCGCCGAGGCGTTCAACGCCGGCTGAGCGGAGGGCACTCAGGGGCCCCGGGCAGCCGGGCATGTGCGCAGAGGGTCAGCCGAAACACGGCCGCAGCTGTCGGCGGTTCTCTCTCCCTGGTCGCGTACAGGCGTCCCCAGTCGTCAGACCAGGTGGTGCCATGCCTCGCACTCCTCGACGGGCCGACGCGACTCCTCAAACGAATCAGGTCGAAACGGTGCTCCATGGAAACCATGAGCATCGGCAACACGGAAAGCGGAACGAACAATGAACGAAAACGACCTCCACGCGCAGCGCGAAGCAACAGCCATCCAGTACTTCCGTCTGGTCGATGCCGCCGATCCGGCACTCCTCGAACTCTTCGCGGACGACGCGCAGATGTTCTTCCCGAAGTTCGGAACCGCCAAGGGCCTGGCGCAGATCGGGGCCTTTGCCCAAGGCTTCGCCCGGGGCATCGCTGACATCGAGCACGACATCGCGCACTTCAACGTCCTCACGTCCGGCGACTACGTCGTCGTCGAAGGGTCCGTCAAGGGAGAGACGACATCCGGTGTGGAGTTCCCCGACGGAACCTCATCCTTCGGACTCTTCTGCAACGTGTTCGAGTTCCAGGGCGAAAAGATCAAGAGGCTCCACATCTACGAAGACCCCGACTTCGCAGGCACCCACACAGACGGAGCATCCTGGGGTCAGTCCGTACGTGACAGCATGTAGCCGACACGACCTGTTCGTGACTGCACCGAGGGGACCGATGGGCTTCGCTCTCCCCCCCGCGCGTCAGCGGCCAGCCAGATTCCCCCGCTCGGGCCACTTAAGTACCTGTGCCACATCCTCTTTCCGCAGGTCAACGGGCCCTGGAGCTCGGCCTCCAGCCGGGATCGGGCGGTGCCCGGTCGGGTCATGATGGGGTGAGCACGATCTTCTTTCCGCCGGCCCGTCCGGTGACCACCCGGGCGAACGCGGCCGGTCCCTCGCTCAGCGGCAGGAGTTCCGGTGCGAGTTTCAAGGTTCCCGCGGCGGCCCGCTCCGCCAGCTGGACAAGCTGCGCGGCGTTGGGCTCGACGTAGAGGTCCCAACTCGTGATGCCTCGTTCCTCCGCAGGCGCGTCCGAGGTCAGGGAGCACAGCCGGCCGCCGTCCCGCACCAAGGGTGTGCAGGTCAGACGGCGGGGAGACGCGGCTTCCGTGTCTCTCCGCCGCTACTGATTGTTGTGGAGGTGGTGCAGGCGGGCGGTGACGAGCGTGCGCCATCGGTCACGGGTGGCCTGTTCGCCATCCAGCCACTGCGGCGCAGTGTGGTCGGCGGGGAGGGGCAGGCCGGCCATGAAGGAGGCGATGTCGACGTAGTAGGCGTAGTCGCCGTTCTGGGTCTGTTCGCGCAGCCGGGTAAGGGTGGCGGCGTGTGCGTCGGTCTCGTCGAGGACGGCCTGGTGAAACGCCGCGGCCAGTTCGAGGGTGGGTGTCATGGAGGTGAGGCCGGCGTTGTCGAGCTCGGTGCGCAGGGTGTGGATGCGGTCGTCGAGCGCGAGGTTGCCGGCATCGCGGATGCGGATGAGGGCGGCGATGGCCGCGTTGATCGTGGTGGCGCGCAGGTCGAGGTTGGCGAGGAGCTGGTGGGCGAGGTCGATTTCGTCGTCGGCCTGGTGGGGGTCGTAGAAGGCGACGGCGAGGGCGCGCAGGGCCTGGTTGTGTGCGGCTTCCCCGGCGACGCCGTGCTGCTCGGCTTCGGTCCGCCCGGCGAGGTAGGCGGTGGCCGCACGTTCCGGTTCGCCTTGTAGCCACCACAGGTCGCCCAGGACGCGCTGGTGGCGTCCTTCCCGTCCGAGGGTCTGGGCGGCGGCGTGTGCGGTGGGGAAGTCGCCGGCGAGCCGGGCGGCCTGGGCGAGGCCGCGCCGGGCGGCGGGGGCCAGACGGCCGTTGCCGTCGGCGACCTGCTGGTAGCCGCGGCGTGATTGCTGGCTGTGTCCAGTGTCGCGGTAGGCCTTGGCCCGGTAGTACAGGGCCATCTCTTCGAGTTCGGCGGGCAGGAGACGGGCGTCGAGTACGGCGGTCAGCCGGTCGACGGTGCGGGCGCGGTGTTCGTGCTGGCGGCGGGTGAGGGTGCTGAGGAGTTCGACCAGGGCATCTGCGGCCGTGTCCCGGCGGTCGCCGGTGTCGGGCGGGGCGATCGGCTCCCAGACGGAGTCGCTGATGTAGGCCCAGGCCGCGTCGGTGAGCCAGCCCAGGTCCAGGCGGTGGTCGCGAGCCAGGCGCAGGGCTTGGCGCAGGCAGCCGACCAGGAGGAGCCGGTCGTGGTCGGATCCGGCGTGCCACTGCTGGCCGAGGGCGGTGAAGGCGCGTTCGGCGGCGCGCTGCCAGTCTGCGGGGCTCCAGCGGTCGTCGGTGTGGTCGTCGGCGCCTTGGATGGTGGAGCGGATCAGTTGGTGCAGGTGGTACGGCCAGAGCCCGAAGGGGTTCTCGCGGACGAAGGGGCGCTCGATCAGCCGCATGGCCGGCGCCTCGTGGGCGAGGCCTGCGGCCCGGGTGGCCAGGGGAAGGTCGAAGGCGTCCAGGAGGCTGACCGAGCGCAGGACGTGGCGCTCGTCCGGGGTCAGGTCGGCCAGGGTCCGGGAGATCAGGGCCGGGAAGTCGTGGTCGAAGTCGCCGGGCGTGGGGGTGCGTCCGGTGCGGCGGATCTCCAGGAGGCGCATCACGGAGAGGTCGAGGTAGAGCGGCAGGCCGTGGCTGCGGGCGGTGATCACGGCGCGCAGGTCGTCGGTGATGAGAGGCTGCCCGTTCCGGGAGAGCCGGCGGGCGAGGCAGTCGTCGCAGTCCTCGGGGGCGAAGTCGCCGACCAGGACCTGCCGGCCGCCGCTGGTGGTGGGCAGCGGGGTGCGGGTGTAGGGGGTGTCGGCGCCGGCCAGGCCGGGCCAGGCCTCCGGGCCGGTGAAGTCGAGCTGGCCCTGGAGGCCTTCGTCGGCCCACTGGAGCCGGCCGCGCCCGGTGATCACCCACAAGGCGGTGGGCATCAGCCACACCACGCGCTGGATCAGCCGCTCCAGGTCGCGGCGGGTCCGGTCGCCGACGTCCTCGAAGGTGTCGAGCAGGATGACGGGGGTGACGCGTTTGCGTTCGGGGAGGCGGGCGATCTCCCACGCGAGCAGGTGCGGATAGAAGCTGAGGGCGTCGAGGTCGGGCTCGGCCTCCAACAGGTCGGCCAGCCGCGCGCATCCGGCGAGCGCACGTACCGTCTGGCGGCGCTCGCGCAAGGCCCGCACCAGCGCGCCGGTGACCTGGCCGACGACCGATCCGACCATGCCGGGCAGCGTGAGCATCGAGGCCGCCTCACCGAGCGCGGACTGCATCCGTTCAGGCAGGGCCTGCCCGAACCGGGCGGCCAGCCCGCCGCGGCGCAGGTACTCCTCGATCGGCTCGCCGGGATGGTTTACCTCCCAGTGCCGGCGCAGGGCCAGGTCGAAGGCGGGCAGCGGGCGCCCGACCCGGGCGGCGAGGGCGAGCCGGATCGTGAGCACCAGCTGCTCGAAGTCGGTGCCGGCGGAGCGGGCGAGGTCGATCCGTACGGGCAGGATCCGCCCGTCCGGCCAGCCGGGCTCACCCCACTGGGCCGGGCGCTGCCCGGCGTCGGCGAGAGTCGCCTCAAGCTTGCGGGACAAGGTGGTCTTGTGATCCCGCAGACGCCGTGCAGGACGATCACGTTGTTCCGGGACGCCGCGAGGTCTTCGACGTCGAAGCCGGGGGAGGAGATCCGCCGCAGGTGCTCGGCGAGCGCGTCGGCCACCAGGTCCCACTGCGCCTGCCGGTTGGTGAACGCCTCTTCCGCGCTCACCGTGCGGTCGTTCGTACTGAACAGGGCCCTCAGATCACGGCCGCCGGTCACGCCCACCCCCGAATGAAGATCGCCTGGAGTCAAACCTATGCCCGCCCGGATGCTGTTGGGGAGCGTGCCCCAACCAGCGGCTCCCTGGGCGCCGGCTTCCGGCCGGAGGCAGCTGTGGCCGACGCCGTCGTTGGGGCCCGGTCGGCGAGCCTCGGGGCGGCCACGCAACCGGTCGCTGAAGGCACCGCCCCCGCCACCTGCGGAGATGGATCCGCCGACAGGGACGAGACGTCGCAGGCGAGTTCCTGCAGGGCGCGGCGTACAAGCTCGGAAGCGGCGCTGTGACCCCTGCTCATCCTGTGGTGGGAGACCCGTCACTGACGGGCGAGGCGGCGGGCCCTCCCCGCACGAGCGCACTGTGGATGCGGTGGAGACGTGCTCGCGGCCTCCATGAATACCGAGCAGGTCCTCGGAGCACGGCCTAGGCGCGGAGTTCATTGACGTGGAGTACATGAGAATCGTGCTGCAGTCGGCAGTGCGCCGCTAGACGAGTAGTTCCGATGTGATCAGTGGTCGAAAGCGATGAGTGAGCGTGTGATCGGTGCGCTGGTCTTGTGGTTGTGCCAGATCGCTGCGGCCATCGCCAGGATGCGCTGGGCGACCCGGATCGCGACGCCCTCGAAGGTGCGGCCGCCGTGTTGCTCCAGGTCGAGCTGGCCTTTGAGGGTGTCGTTGACCGATTCGATGAGCTGTCGCACGGCCTTGAGCTGTGGCTCTCCCCGGCGCCGCCGCTCGCGTTTGAAGGATGGACGCAGCAGCTCGATGCCCTGTCTGGCGAGATCGGCCTCGAACTCCTTGGAGGCAAAGCCCTTGTCGCAGATCAGCAACAGGCCGCTGCGGTCGGCGGGCAGGTGGGGTTCGCGGTCGAACATGGCCGCCAGCACCTCGCGTTCGTCGATCTTCGGGGTGGCCAGCGCCCAGGCGACGGGCATCCCGGCCGGGGTGCAGACCAGGTACAGGCGTAAGCCCCAGAAGAACCGGGAGTGGGAGGCGCAGTAGCCGTATCCGGCCCAGCCGGCCAGGTTGGACTGTCTGGCCGTCGGTCTGGACCGGCCGCACTCCACCGGGGTGGAATCGGCGATCCACACGTTGTCGAACCAGAAGGCCGTGTCCGAGGCCAGCAGCCGTATCACCCTTTGACCAGCGGCAGAGCCGCCCGTAACCGCTTGTTGTAGCCTGGGCGTTGAGGCAGGTAGGGGAACATCGAACCGAGATGCGCGTGAGCGAACCTCAGCCAGCGGGCCTCGGAGCGGAAGCCCAGGATGGACTGAGCCACCGCCAGGCAGACGAGTTCGGAGTTGCTGATCCGGGGCGGTCGGCCAATGCCCCGGGTTCCTCCGATCTCGTCGTCGATCTTCACGTAGAGCGCGGTCAAGAGGGTGTTCAGGTCGGTCGTCACAAACTGATCTTGGACGTCCTCGTTGCGTTAGCGAGCGGCGAGTGGTCGGCCGCGCCAGCAGATCTTTCGCTGCGGAGGCGGGCGCACTCATGGCGTTTGGCGGTCAGGACGTCGGGCGGGTAGGGGGAGTAGGGATGTGATGCAGTTCACGGGGGAAGGGTGACAGGGTGTTGTCGCAGGCAGCTGCGACTGTCGACGCATGACGATCACAGATGAGGACTGCCTCGCCGAGACCCTGGCATTCAACGCCCAGTTCGAGGCTACTGCCGCGAGCCGTCCACCTCGTGGGCAAGCGCCGAATGCAGACGTGCTGGCACTTCTGCGGCGCAACCGGCTCGGTGGCGACACGCCACCAGTGCGACTGCCGCAGGGCCAGGACCGCGTCGTCGCGGGCGGGGTGAAGGTCCGGGCGTTCGTGCCGGATCTCGTCGACGGCGTGTACCTGCACATACACGGCGGCGGCTGGGCGTTCGGCTCTGCGGACGGGCAGGACGAGAAGCTGTGGCGGCTTGCCGTGGAAGCCCGGCTGGCCGTGATGAGCGTGGACTACCGCCTGGCACCGGAGCACCCGTTCCCCGCCGGACCCGACGACTGCGAAGCGGCTGCCCGGTGGCTGGTGGACCACGCCGAGTCCGAGTTCGGGACGCGGCGGCTGCTGATCGGTGGCGAGTCGGCCGGTGCCCACCTGAGCGTCCTGACCCTGCTGCGGCTTCGCGACCGGCACGGCATCACCGGCACGTTCCGCGCGGCCAACCTGGCCTTCGGACCGTACGACCTGTCGATGACACCGAGCCAGCGGCTGTTCGGCTCCCGGCGGTTGCTGAGCAACTCCGATTCGGTGCGGGGAAGTTACGAGCTCTTCACGCCCGGAATGGGTCCGGAGGAGCGCCGCGCCCCGGAGGTCTCGCCGCTGTACGCCGATCTGACCGGCCTGCCGTCCGCCCGGATCGTCGTCGGCGCTCAAGATCCGCTACTGGACGACTCTCTCTTCCTGACCCAGCGGTGGCAGGCAGCCGGGACGCCCGTGCAACTTGGCGTCGTCGCGGGCGCGATGCACGGCTTCACCCTGTTCCCGTTGACCATCACCGCACGCGAACAGCAACGGGAGCGGGACTTCCTGGCCGGCGCGTGACGGTAGCGTCGGCCCCATGAACCGCACTCCTCGGCTCTACGCACTGGTGGAAGAGTTGCGCGCGGCGGCGCCGCGACCGTTGACGGTCGCCGCGCTCGCCGCGCGGTTCGAGGTGAGCACGCGCACGGTGCAGCGCGATCTCCAGGCACTTATGGAGGCGGGTGTCCCGGTGCGCACCACAACCGGGCGGGGCGGCGGCTGGTCGATCGACCCGGCGATGACCCTCCCGCCGATCCGCTTCACCGCTGAAGAGGCCGCGGCGCTGGTCGCCGCGCTCGCCGCCGCCGACGCCGCCGCCCCCTTCGCCGGCGCGGTCCGTACGGCGTCCCAGAAGATTGTGGCCTCGATGACCGGCCCCGCCTCGACGGCGGCCCAGCACCTCGCCGCCCGGATCGTCGCGCTGCCGACGCGGACCGTGGAATCGGTCCGGACCGCGGTGGAGCAGGCTCTCACCGACAGCACGGTGCTGCGGCTGTCCTACGTCGACGCGGCCGGGCAGAAGAGCGACCGCGCCGTTGAACCGGCTGGACTGCTCACCGCCGATGGCAAGTGGTACCTCATTGCCTGGTGCCGCACGCGGCAGGCCGGTCGAGGCTTCCGACTGGACCGAATCACCGTGGCGGCTCCGACCGGTGAGCAGGCGCGACCCCATGACCTGGCCGACCTACTGCTCGGCTCGGCCGCCGCCAGCGCGGGGCAGCCCACCGCGCTGGCTTCACTCATACCCCCGCCGTGACAAGACGGCGGCTATGGCCTGCTCGTCAGGTGCCCGTCTCGGTGTCGATGGTCAGCCGCACCCGCGCTCCTCCTGTGATCGGTGCCCCATGATCCTCGTTGCCAGGAGTCCTGTGTCCACAGGGGACCCGGTCGACCCTGCTCGGTATGGATGATCAGCGCACCACGCAGCAGCAGGTCCGGCTCCGGGACAAGATCCTCGACAGTCTCGGGCGGGCGGGCGGGCGGGACGTGCCGGTCCGCGGCCCTTGCGACCCCGTGGCCGCAGCCGCGGCACGACCCCTCGGCGCCACGCCTCTACTCGCAGTAGAGTGGTGGCATGGCAGACGAAACGAGCATCAAGGTGAGCGCGGCCACCCGCGACCGGCTGGCCGCGCTGGCGAGCGAGGAGGGCACCACGATCCGGCAGCTCGTCGAGGAACTCGCCGAGGGCCGGCCGACCCAGGCCGAGTACGCCGAGCGCGCCGAGCAGGCCCGCGCCGAGCTCGCCTCCGTCCTGGGCACCGTGCCCAGCGAGCAGGCCGAGGCCAAGGCCCGCGGCCTCCTTCAGCGTCTCGGCGCCGGCCAGGACCCGGCGGCCGCGTAGTGGGGCAGATCGCGGTCGTCCTGGACCACACCACCGCCACCGCCCTGCACGACCCCAAGGACCCGTACAACGAGGCCGTGGCCGCGTTCTACGTCCAGGCCTCCGGCGGGCTCGGCACCCTGCACGCCCCCGTGCTCTCCCTCACCGCCGGCGACACCGAACGGCCCGGTCTCCTCGCCTACATCAACGGGCTGCGGTTCATCACGATCGAGGCCTACGACACGGAGGCCGCGCTCACATCCACCGAGCTGCTGCGCGCCGGACACTCCTGGGCGGCCGTCCACGCCATCCACGCCGCACGCCCCTCCGCGGACTTCCCCGCGGGCCGCTTCCTGCTCACCCTCACGCCGGAGCTGTACGACGGGACCGGCGTCCAGGCCGTCCACCCCGACCAGTAGCACGACCACCGTAATACTGAGCATGACGGCCGTGATCGCAGAGCAGTTACGGCCGCGACGCGGCACCGCCGGAACTGCGCTACCGGTACTTCAAGCGCACCCGCGACCCGCGCGTGGTCGCCCGCGTCCAGGCGCATCTGCCCTGGCCGTCCTGCTCAGCCGCCTTCGAGGCGAGACGATCTCCATGGACTCTCGCGCCAGGGTGCACCGCCCCCTCCAGAGACGGGGACGTGATCGACCTGGGCGGGCGCTCACTGACCGTCCTGCACCTTCCCGGACACCCCCGGCTGTATCGCCCTCCTCGAAGAACACACGGGAGCACTGTTCACCGGCGACGTCATCTGCAACGGCCACCTCATCGACGACCTCCCCGAATCCGACCCGCAGGCCTACCGGCGCAGCCCGGGACTCCTGGCCGACCTGGACATATCCATCGCCCACCCGGGCCACGGCCGCAGCTTTGACGGGCACCGCCTGCGGGAACTCATACACAACTACCTCAGCGCGCCCGCCGTTAATACCTCTGGCGGAGCGTCGGTGCCAGGCCCCGCCGGGCCCTCGACCGTTAACGCCGTTAATACCCCACTGGCTCAGGACACCGAGAGCTCCCAGCAGGGCCAGACCGATGTCCTGTCTCATTCAATCGAGCCGCTTTCTCAGCGAACCGAGTCGTTTGGGCTTCTGTCTCAGCGAACCTAAGCAATGTCCCGTAATCGATCTTCAGTCTGCGTGGCGGCGGCCCTCCGGCGGGCGACGGTGATCTTGAGCTTGCGGGCGATGCCGAGCATGACGGCTGCACGTAGGCTGCCCCCTGGCTCGGCCTAGTCACTGGGGCAGGCTCGCCTGGGGGTGATTTACCTGATAGCTCGTCATCGGTCTGTAGCTGCAGTATCAGTGGCTCGCCGGGTGGGCAGAGCTCTGGGGCTGGTCGCCGCTGCGGCGGCCGTGCTGGCGGCGCTGCTGTTGTCGCCTTTCGTGCTAGAGGACATCTCCGGCTCCAAGGGGGTGGACTGGAACAGGTTGAGTCAGGTCGGCGCGGCGTACGGCTTCACGTCGGCGATCGTCTCGGCGCTCGCGTTGGCCGGCGTCGCTGCTTCGCTGGTTGTTCAGAACCGCCAGGCCAGGGCGGAGCAGGTCCAGGGGATCCGCAGCTACTACCTTGAGCTGGTCCGCCTGGAACTTGATGACATGGCGCTCTACCAGCCTGTTTGGGGCGCCACGGACATTGCCGATCCCTATGAGCGCAAGCGGCACGTCTATGCCGATCTGATGATGAACTATGCGTGGATGGGCTTCGAAATCGGGACCATTCGCGAGCCTCTCCTGCGGGACATGCTGGCCGGGATGTTCACCGGAGACGCTGGGCGGCACTACTGGAGCAGGGCCAAGATCTCATGGACCGCCAGCTCGTCCGGAAGCCGTATCGGTCGTCGGTTCCTGGCCATCGTGGAGGAGGAGCACGCTCGCGCTATCGCTGCTGGACCACCAACGCCGTCGGCCGTCGCACCTCGTCCACCTGACGTGCCCGTCGCCGGAGCAGCGCCCGCATGGCGGACGTCAGTCGGCGCCCTGATCGGCCTGGGCGCCGGCTTGGCGCTCGGATCGCTCCTGCGCAGCCGACGCTAAAGGTTGTCGGCTACGGGTTGGATGATCACGGTGTAGGTTCGCACAGGCGCGAACGAGTGTTGAGAGACTCCAGCTATGGGATCTTGGGGAACGCTGGGGCCAGCGTTGATGTCTCTCGCGGGCGTCGCCCTCGGCGCGGGCGGGTCGCTGTTGGGCCAGTATCTCGTGTCGCGAGCCAGCACCCGGCAGCTCGAGGTACAGCTGTCAGCCGCGCACCGCGCGGAGCTCAAGGACGTGGTGCTGAAGTTCCTGAGCATTGCCTCACAGGTGGAGAAGACGGCGCTCGCGCGCTCGGATGGCGGCGGCGCTCCGGGCGATGCTGAGCTTGGCCAGCTCGTTGATGACCTTTGGCTCGCGCAGGCGGAAATCGACCTGGCCGCCAGAAGTGAACCCCTGCGGGGCGCTACCTACCGTTATGCCTTCCGCCTTGCTGAGAGGGCCCGGGGTGAGATAGCCGACGCGTCCGCACTTCGCGGGACACAGGTGCAGTTCATGGACGCCGCGTATGAGGATATGTGGCCTGGCCAGCGACGGGCAGCCGGAGATCCCGCGACATCGCAGTGAGACGATCTTGCTGTGGCTGGTGTGATCACGGCGTCAGAGCCGTCTGGACAGCCCCGTTCACCGGGCTGAGCTCGCGTCAGTTCAGCAAGCTGATCACGGCGCTGCGGCGCGAGGGCGCGGACCCGGTGCGTAGAGGCCGACCGTGGAGTCTGCCGTTGGAGGATCGGGTGCTGCTGGTCGCCGCCTACTGGCGGACGAACCTGACTCTCCGCCAGCTCGCCCCGCTGTTCGGCATCTCGAAGTCGGCGGCAGACCGGATCATCGACCACCTCGGCCCGCTGATGTCCCTGCAGCCGCGGCGCCGGTTCTTCAAGGACGCCGTGCTGATAGTGGACGGCACCCTCGTGCCCACCCGCGACCACGAGGTAGCCGAGCAGTCCAAGAACTATCGGTACTCCACCAACCACCAAGTCGTGATCGACGCCGACAGCCGACTCGTCGTCGTGGTCGGTCGACCGCTGCCCGGCAACCGCAACGACTGCAAGGCGTGGCAACTGTCCGGAGCCAAGGACGCCGTCGGCAGGACCACGATGATCGCGGACGGCGGCTATCGGGGCACCGGACTGGTGATTCCACATCGCCGTGAGCGCGGTCAGACCGGACTGCCGGCGTGGAAAGAGGAACACAACGCCTCCCACCGCAAGGTCCGCGCCCGGGTCGAGCATGCCTTTGCCCGCATGAAGGGCTGGAAGATCCTCCGCGACTGCCGCCTGAAAGGCGACGGAGTCCACCACGCCATGCGCGGCGTCGCCCGCTTGCACAACCTCGTCCTCACGGGATAGCAGCAGATACCACCGGTCGGCCCACTGCGCCCCCCAACCCGTAGAAGATCGTTTGCAGGACAGCCCTTAGCGCGCGACCGAGGGCGCTGGGGGTGCTGGATGGCCGTACCGGCTGGGATGGATCAGACAGGGCCGCGCGTCGAGTTGTCGTGCGTCGACGCGGTACACGGGCGCCGTCGACGTCCGCTGCGGACTGGGTGACGAGCCGGTTCGAGGATGTTGATCCGGTGCGTACGTTCCGGTGGTCGCGCGGTGAACGTCATTTCACGGGGTGGTACTGGTCGGGAGCCCGCTCCACCCTCACTACCGCTGCTGAGCCTGAATACAGTCTGCTCGCGCTCCGAGCGACGGGGGCATCGGGTTCACCCCGGCGGTCCTGTGAGGGCCTTGATGGCGGGGCGGAGCAACGCGGCGATGTGATCCGCAGGAACCTCACGAAACGCGGCCAGGCCGAGGAGCTGGTGGCCGATGGTCACGCCCAGCAAGGCGGTGACAACCAGTGCGGCGCGCAGTTCGGGATCCTCGGCAGCGGGCAGGGCGGCACCGACGCTGTCGATCTGCCGGCCGAGAGTGGCACGGACGTGATCGGCTGCAGCCTGGTCGGTAAGCATGGACCGCATCATCGCCAGCGTGCCTTCGGGAAGACCGCCGAGCTTGAGGCCGAGCGAGGCCAGCAACTGATCGACGAGTGCGTCGGTATCGGTGGCCGTCAGCGCGGCGGGGACCACCCGCACGGCTTGGCTGAACAGCTCCCGCTTCGAGCCGAAGTACTGCATGACCAGAGCCGGATCGACGCTCGCCGCGGCCGCCACGGCACGAATGGTGGTGCGCTCGAATCCCTTCTCGGCGAACAACTCCCGGGCGCTGTCGAGGATGCGCACCTCGGTTGCTCGCCGTCGGTCGGCGCGGGACTGGCGAGAAGTGGACACCGATTCACTCTACAGCCGTTGACCGAACGTCCGACCGACTCTACGTTGAGTGGGTCAACAAGTGTTGAGCGAATGGAATCACCTCCGTGTCGGATCTGGATACAGCCGCTGCTCGCACCCCTCACGAGGTGCTGACCTGCTACTACCAGGCCATGCTCGACAAGTCCCCGGACGATCTCGCCGATCTCTACACCATCGACGCGGTGCACGAGTTCCCGTTCTCCTCACCCGGCTTCCCCTCGAGCTTCGAAGGGCGGGAGGCCGTGCGCGCCGGCTACAGGGCAGCCTGGAGTGCCAGCCCCATCCAGGTGGAGGAGGTCAGGAGGGTCGCGGCCTACGAGACCACCGATCCCGAAGTGATCGTCGCCGAGCATGTCGTGCTGGGAACGCTGCCGACCAGGCTCACCACGTTCACCGTCCCCGGCCTCCTGATAGTCCACGTCCGCAACGGACTGATCACGCGAGTCCGCGACTACATGGACGGCTTCGGCGTCTCCAGCGCGAGAAAGTGAGGGCCCCGAGCAGTACAACGGCAGCCTGACCCGAGACGGGACGGCACTCAGCCCGTTCGGCCCCGACTCTCGAGAACTGTCTCAACGGATCAAGTCCTTGCGTCTCACCCAATCCAGTCCATGCAGGTCAGCGCAAGGATGGACGACTGACTTCGTTGAGACAGGACATGTGCCTCCCGGCCGTCAGGGTCCTCTGGTTGCATCAGGGAGCGTTTGTTGTCCGCGGACAACGTCCGGGGCGCCAGCGCGACCGGAAGATTGGATGGAGTGCCCCTGACCGCGCGTCCGCCGCCAGGGGCACTCAACAGCAAAGCCTCGCTCGTCAGGCTGGCGCGTACGACTCGCCGCCATAGTCTGCGGAAACACAGAATGGCCCGTTCGCCCCGTGCCGGCCGCGGGGCGAACGGGCCATGTGCCGTGCGCGGTGTTGTGTGTCAGTCCGCCCAGGTCGCGGATGTCGGGTCCTGGTCGGCGTTGGGAATGCCGTCGGCCGGGGTGGGGCTCGATCTGGTTGGACACGCTCGAAGGCGGCAGCGTCGGGGGACGATGTTCGGCTGAGGGCGGGCCTGGGCGTGCAGCAAGCCGACTGGTCAGCCGCCGGACCAGTCGGGGGCGCCGAGGGTGTAGAGGAAGACGGCGACCGAGGCCAGGGTGAACGCGATCAGCGCCACACGCTGCCAAGGGATAAGCCGCAGCATTGAAGACTCCTTGAGGTCGGTGGGGCGGAGTGTGTCCGCCGGCGGATCCGTCAGCCGCCGGTCATATCGGGGGCGCCGAGGGTGTAGAGGAGGACGGCGACCGAGGCCAGGGTGAACGCGATCAGCGTCAGGCGCTGCCAGGGAAGGGCGTGGGACATGGCTGGGTCCTTTCTTGAGCGGTGTGGGCCGGGTGGTGCATGGCGGTTGCGACGAGCAGAGCCGCGGCGATCGCCAGGAGCACGTCGCCGATGCTGATGACGGCGTGCAGAGGCGGAACGGGGATGGTGTCGCCCAGGGCGAGCAGACGGGTGCCGTGACCGGCCGGCACGTTCTTGGCAGTCTGGGATCCGGCGCGCAGCCCGGCGACGGCCGCGGCGGAGGGGCTGTAGGGCATCCGGCCGTTGACGGCGATCGGCACAGCATTGAGAACGGCACCCGTGAGCGCCAGTCCCACCCCCGCTTTCAACGGCCGGTTCCTGCCTCGTGCGTTGACGCCCAGCCAGAGGAGCGCAAGGGCGAAGGCCAACGCGAGCAGCGGTGCCCTGAGATGGCGCCCGGAAGCGCCGGGAAGGCTGGTGGTGGCCAGTTGCGCGACCTGCACGGCGGCCGCGAGCCACAGCAGCCACAGCCGTCGCAGCCGCACGCCCGGCAGCCTGCTCAGCCGGCCACCGCTGAGATACCCCGCAACCGCTCCGACGGCAACCGGTCCCCCGAACAGGATCAGCGCGGTCGCGCCCATGGCCTCACCCAGCAGGCGACACGCCCCTCCACGCTCATGCCCCACCTCACTGCACTCTGGCGCCGCCGAACCCGAGCGTTCCTGGGCGCGACTCCCCCAGCCCGACCGGGCATGACTGATCCCTTCGCTGCACGCACGCACCCGTGCGTCCCATCACGAAACTAGGGTCGGCAACACACTGTGGGAAGTGTCCAACTGCACAGTGAGGAGAGGATTCCGGTGCCGCCGTGCACAGCGAACCAGACCAGCGACCCGGCATGAACAGGCCATGCTGCAAGTCCAGTTACAGACGCCTTCGGCAGTACTTGGCAGCAGCGGCCTCCATGACGCCGACCCATCACTGGTCCCCGAGGAAGACGAAGCCGACCGCATACAGGTGGCCCTCGATGGGGTCCTCGATCCCCACGACGCGCAGACCCCAGGCGACGATGAACCCGTGCTCGGCGGCGACGTCGCCCGTACCGGTCCATGGGGTCGGCTTCTTCCTGGCGGTGAGCATCACGGTGAACTCTGCGACGGCCCTCTGGCGGCCGGGGTGGAGGAGACCGGTGCGTGGCCCCAGCGGCGGAAACGGGCCGTCACGCGGCCGGACGGGCCAGGGCGGACTTGTGGTTGTCGCGGTGGGTGATCTGGATGGACTCGGCAAGAGCGCGCAGGCCCTGGGGCTCACCGACGGCGCCGACTGGTGAAGAGGCGGTGTTCCAACCCTGCGCTGTTCAGTCGGGTCAGCAGGCGCCACTCGGAGTCGCGCACTTGGACCGCAGGCTGTGCGCCCTGTCGATACGCACGATGCCCCGGGCCGGATGCCTCGGGCCGTCTGAGCCTCACGCGCCCAGCGCCCGGCGCATCCCGGGGGCGAGGGACGGGGCGACGGCGGCCTGAGGGCTGCGGCCGGGGGCGCAGGTCGCTGCCGACGAGGTTACGAACCCTCCGTGAACGCGTTGGCGTGGTCGGCGGCCCACTGACGAAACGTTCGCGGCGCCGTCCCGAGGATGTCGGCCACCGCAGTGGTGATGTACGCGGGCTGTCCGACCGCTGCGCTCCACGGCGGGCGAGGCGCAGAAGGCCATAGCAGCCGCCACGGCCCCACGGCAGCGGCGCAGGCTGGCGAGTGAGGAGCGGGGTGCGGCTTCCACCGTTAACGGTGTTAATACCGCCGATGATGCGTCGGCTTCAGGCTCCGCGTCCGCGTCGACGGTTAACGCCGTTAATACCCCACTGGCTCAGGACACCGAGAGCTCCCAGCAGGGCCAGGCGGAGCAGCCCCGTCGGCTGCCGTACGACGACGCCTTCTCTGTCGTCGCACACCTGCACTTGAAGATGGAGCCGGCGGCCTTCGTGCAGGGCGCGCGGGTGTGGCTGACGATCCTGCGTGAGAAGCAGCCGGAGGCGTACAGCGTGCTGCTCCGGGAGCTGGCCGAGCAGGAGAAGCAACCAGTGTGAGTCTCCAAACTGGGCCGGAACGCAAAAAGGCCCGTGCGCCCCGTGAATCCATCGCGGGGCGCACGGGCCTTCGCCGTGTGGTCGTGTGGTCATGTGCGTCAGACTGGCCGA